>JADGAN010000074.1 GCA_015231955.1 Oligoflexia bacterium
GCACTTGTAATAAATTCAGGAGGTGCAGTATGAATAATAATCTAAGAAATTTTAAAGCGTTCAATTTGGTAAAGTCCTCTTATCATGCTTGCCTAGAATTGAAGATTCCAAGGCATCTAAAAGATCAATTGTTACGAGCGACTTCTAGCGCAGCTTTAAATCTGGCCGAAGGTTCTGCAAGAAGAGGAATAGAGGATAAAAGAAAATTCTACAACATTGCCCTTGCGTCCCTCAGAGAGGGTCAGGCAGTTATTATTCTTGCTAACTTAGAAGGTTGTGATGCTGAAATAATTTTAGATCAAGCCTCAGCTTGCGTTTATAAACTTCTTCAAACATTTGGTTAAAAAAATTCACTACAGTACAAAAATTGTACCAATATAACCCTTCCCAAATAGGTGGCCGCTAACTGGCAACTGTCCCAGCTAACTTCACACTGGAACTGCTAACAAATACTGCTACCAGCCACCCTGCTACCTGCTTGCTGGATTTGTAAAACTGTTTTACTGGAATCCAGTTTAAACTTACCCCGTTTCTTTAGGGCATACTATTACCCACATCTCGAAAACTGATATTTTATCTATTCCATTTACTCTTTCAAAAAAGTCAATTTCTCCTCTGAGAAGGTTCTGTTTTGTTATAACTCTTGCTCTGCCTCAATGGTCAACCAAGATAAATAAACATTGCTTCTTCTAACGTGATGATGGCGGTTTTAAAGATGTGGGTAATCGCATTGTTCACTACACTTATGCAATAAAAGTGGAGAGGCGCCTCCATCCGGTGCACTCCCAAGGTAGGTGGCAAGACAAATTATACTAGCGATGACTCATCCCTCTACATTGAGTCTGCTAGCACCATAATAGAACCTCTTTAAGTAAAAAACTTGTAGCAGAAGAGTGCAAACTGTACAATCAAGATGTATTTCAAATCATCTGGGAGGGGGCAAGCTTTTATGATTGGTCAATTTCGTCGAATTTTTGAGTTTATTCGATATTCTCTTCTTTTACTGCTGATCCTATTGATCGCAAAAGCACACGCAGTTCCCTTTACGGAGCAAGAACTTTCCCTGTTAGAAAAATACATAGTAGATCAAGAGGTAGTGCAAAATTTGAGAATTCAATGGGGAGATACACTTACCATTGAAGTTGTTAAGAAGCTACTAAAAGCAAATGAAGATCTGAGTGATATTTCTTTAATGAAAAAGATTTGGGGAGATAAGATTAGCTTGGAAGATGTTGACCAATTAATAAGCAAAAAGATCGGCATTTATAGTGTCGTCCTACTTAGAGAAATCTGGGGAGAGAAGCTTTCTTTTGAAGATGTTAAGAAGCTACTAAAAGCAAACGTCAATCTGAATGATGTTTCTGTATTGAGGAATACCTGGGGAGATAAGATTACCCTGGAAGATGTTGAGAAATTAATAGGAGAAAATATCGACCTTTATAGTGCGGCCCTGTTTAGAAAGAGCTGGGGCAATGAGCTTACTTTAGAGAATATTATCGAGCTTAAAAAACATGGAATTGCGCTGAATCTTCTTGCAGAATTCGATTGGCGCGGTAAATATTTTTTAGGAAAAAAAAGAACCATTGAAAATGTCATTGACCTTTATAAAAAAGACCCATCAAAGTTTACTTTAGAAAATAGCAAGCATAATCAAGCAAAGCTTATCGAGCAACAAGACCGCATCGCACGTTGGAAAGTAATTAAAGTAAACCAAGATTTCCTTTGTATTATTATTCGAGGAGTAGGCCATGATCCTCATAATGCTTTTCAACCAATAAGAGAGAAATTGCTCTGGAAAGATTCCATGGGTTCGGCCTATTCCATTAAGTCCAATGGAAAAGAGTGCATGGTTTTTCCTGATTATTGGAAAATGATGGACTTTATCAACCAATTAGAACGGGAAAAGTTGCTCCTAGGTCACCATCAGCAAAAAATTTTAATTTTGCAAGAGGCCCATGGGAATGCTTCTGAAGTTGCTTGCGATAGTAAGTTCATTGAAATCAGTACAATGATCAATGCTTTTGCTCTAATGTTAAAAAAATATAAAGTCTCTTTTATAGAGGATTCTTGCTATTCTGGAACTCATCTTCGTAACTTTCTCCGGGCTTTATCAAAAACCAATAAAGATAACTTTTGTATGATTGCTTCTGGCCTTGTCGAGGAATCATCGTACAGAGCAAAGGATTTTCGCGATGAACCTATCTTTAGGTTCTTTGAGCTTGCAAATGGAGAATCTATTTTAAAACTCGCAAAATTTGGGCATATGAGTTCCAATCTTCCTTTTTCGACATTGGCCCACAAGACTTCAAATCTATCCAGTTCTTCGTTCGAGTTAGGAATTGATGCTTTGAAGTGGCATGTGTTAACGGCCGAACAAGTCGAAAAGATAAAAATTTTAAAAAAACATGTTGAAAGAGAATTTCCAGAAAATTGTCATCTTACTGGAGAGTGCAGTACTTGTAATATGACCTCTAAATTTAATATCCCCTTTAATGCTCTTTTTCGCTCTCTCTACCAAGTGATGTTTCAAGATCCTAAATTGTATATGGCCTCTATACGATCAGAAGATAGAGATGCTCATCAAGCTTGCAAAGATTTTGTTCTTCATTTTGGAAAAGAGTACCGCAAAGTAGCGCCAGGGGCCTTGATGCGAAGAGGCCTACACGCTCCCCAGAAACAGTCGACCGAACCATAAGCTAATGCTAAGCTTTTAATCCTTGTTTCTCTTTACAGGAGGTAAGAAACTGAGATAAAGCAAGAAAATCTCCTTTGGAGTGTAATAATTTAAATTGGAGGTTCTCTTTATGAAAAAACTTCTACTCTCTTTCTTTGTGATGGCCGGATTTGTTGCAATGGCAAACATAAACACTGCTCAAGCGGTCACCTGGTATGGATTTTGTTATGGGAAAAAGGCAGGAGAAACCTTTTGTAAGGGGATTGAAGTTAAAAATCTAGACTTTAATTCTAAGTGTGCAACCTGGGCACAGTCCTACGGTGCAAACTCATGGGGAAACAAGAGTGCAACCACGGTAGAGCAATTACAAGCTCAGCAGACACAGCTATGTGACAAGATTCTTGATGGAGGTGGCTTGCCAGCGTATGCTTGTTATATTGTCACCTACTGCACTAGCGGTGGTCTCCCTAGTTCAAGTATTGCGCCGATAGGTGTGGATGTTTATGCCGGCAGCTCCAATGAGGCCATTCATAAGTGTGGTGATGCTGCTAACGTCCAGTACCTGCAATCTTTAAAGAACAACTCTGTTGATGATTGTTATACCAAAATTGAGGCCACGCTAAAGTAATGTCAAAAACTGTGACCGCTTTTTCTATTTGTGAGTAAATCATCTTCATCTTCTCATTTAAGGCCGATAACAATCAAAAAACATCTCCCACAAACTTAACCAGAGAACCAATCCTTTGCGCCAACTCATGATTGGGAGGAGGATATGTTGTAGTGATCTTCACTAAGGGTACTTTTTTTCTCAAGGCAAACTGTTCTGCTAGAGATGCATTCTCCTCATTATAAGCGTTCCCATCCTCATCGACCGTAACAAACACGCCAATGATTGCGATCTTTTCTTGATTGATCGGATGGGTTCCGTAGACGACCACCTCCCCCCATGTTGAGTTATATGGATTCGCGCAAACGCTGTTCAAGAGACCTTTAAAGAAACCATCTTGATAACTTTTTTCCAAAAACTCCTGCCCGTTTGTGAGATATTGTTTATTTTTACTGAACACTTTATAGTAATTACTAAAAAGATCTTTGGTGTCGGCGACAAGAATATTCAGTCGAGGAACACTCATGATAAAACCACTATCGGAATAAATGCCTTGATGATCTTGATCATTATACGTCAAACTAATGGCCGGCCTCTTGATAAAAGCATCAATGGAATCGTCTTGCTCTTTGTCTGTAAAGTTGTTATCCAAATGTTTACTATGCCAATCAACACTATGGAGAAGATATCGCCAGTGATCGGAATGATGAAAATGCGGATTAGTCGTTGGCCAATCGTTGGCAACGTCTGCTGCCAAGTCAGCGCTCTTGCTCGTAGGGCGAGCAAGAGGCGAGCGATGTCTCTTTAAAATTTCATTCACCAATACACGTAACTCGAGATCTTCTGACGATAATAAAGCAGCAAGATAGTGGTTCAATTGTTTTTGATCACGAGGATCAAAAAGATAAATCTTCGTTATCGTTTCATTGGCGGCCTTAGCAATGCTGTCTCCATGGTCTTGAAGAAAGTGTAGGAGGGCCGTGATGGCCTGTTCTTTGGTTTGTAAGCGCCTTGTTGCAGAAGCAGAAGAATAATCAAGAATAAAATGATAAAGATCCTGAATCACTTTTTCTTTCAAAGGTTGTAATTCGTTGATGAGTTGTTTATAAGATTGATTGGTTACAGTTTCATTGAAAATTTTATCTAACAACATCATTGCATCAGTGCACAGAAATTCAAAATACTCTTTTCTCTGATGAGCAGATCTTGAAAGATTTTCCATATTTTGCATGATCTTTTTAATATGCTCTTTATCAACACTATAATTTCCAACTTCCGAAGATGGGTCTGAATAATAAAGAGAGGAAAATTGTTGTCCTAAATTGGAGATGGATAAACTTTTTGCATCCACGTGTGGTAACAAAAAAATGAAAAATGCAAAAAAGAGAAACACTTTCATGATCACTACATCCTTGGTTCATGAGATCTCGTTCAATGCTAATTCTATGACAAGTTGATCACCAGATCATAAAAAGGAGCCATCAATTTTTTTTTAATGTCTTATTCATAACTTAGATACAAATCATCATGATCAATACTATACATATATGCCAACCTAAGTTGTCTGCCTGCTAGAGAGAGAGTCGATGGGCCCCTGGGCAAGCCTGAACATATATGTTAAGTGACATTGTCATGCAATTTTTAAAGGCCATTCACATGCAAGAATACTCATAAGGACAACGTCGTGCAGCAAGCCATGTTCGTCTCGATAGGCCTGTCGTTTGCGTCCTTCTTCGACAAATCCTAGTGATTTGTATAATCTAATGGCCCTCTCATTAAAGGAAAACACTTCTAGTTCAATTCTATTTAGCTCCAGCTCATGAAAAGAATATTCTAGCAGAGCTATCATTGCATTACGTGCGTATCCTTTTCCATATAATTCTGCTTTAGCAATAGCTATACGGACATGAGCTGATTTTGTATCACCATCTATATCTTTTAAAGTAACATCTCCTACTAATTTTCCGCTGTGGATATCTACAATTACTAGTGGTAAACGAGAGTCATCCTCAAGAAATTTAACTAACAGCGATTCCACTTCTGCTAACGAAAACTCTCTTGCTGTTCCGGTGAAATGCCGAAGGTTTGCGTCTCGAGTCATCTCTGTAACAAATTTTGCATCTTCTAATTTAAGCTTTCTTAGCAGAGCATTTCCATGTTTTAGATCCATATTATGTACTTCCTCTAACTCTGGTTTCTATTGCATGTATTTTATCACCCGTGCCAAACAATAGCTTTGTTTTCTTTTGCGGCATCATCTTTGAGCGATCCCATGCTTTAAAAACCTAACAAGGCGACGAGGTCGCAAATAAGACGGTGTTCTAAGTTAAGCTAAACAATGTGAGAATTTGTGGATGGAATTCTGTGATAAACAACACTCATCAGTTTATAATTCGAGTCTTTGGTGATAGAGTAGTTGGTAAATGTTAAGCGGGAGAGCGTTTCTTACAAAGAAAAATATAAAGGGTGCCAAGAGCTTACTTCCCTTAATTTTTTTGCCATCTGGGTGGATACTCATTACAAATATTAAAATAAGAGGAATTTCATGAGAACCGCTAGAGATAACTTCATAGACCAAGACGGGATAGTTAAAACTTGGCCTGCTAAGAAAAGTATGCAAATCGAAGTGTTAAAATATATCGCAAAAAAATTTGATCTCAATAAAAATTACGCTGAAAAAGAGGTTAATGATCTGTTAGCAAATTTATGTTTGGCCAGAGATGGTGCTTTTATAAGGAGAGAACTCGTTGAATCAAATTTATTACAAAGGGAAAAGAATTGCAGTAAATACTGGAGGGTCTATTTGGCCAATCTACCAACAGAAATACAGAGTACTAATTTAGTGCTTAAATCTTCAAAAATTGAAGATTTGGTTAAATTGCAACAACTCTTTTTGAAGTTTAACAAATATATGGAAAAATTTAATGGTATAACTGAGTGGAAAATAGAGGATGTAGAGCTATCGCTAAAAGAAGGTAATTTGCCTCCTAATGGAGTGAAAGAACGCTACCAACATAAATCTATCTACTGCAAAGATAGTGGCGAATTAGTTGGATATATGGATTTTTATAATGGTCATCCCATAGAGGATATTTATTATATTCCCACTCTCTATATAGATGGCGAACACCAAAAGAAGGGTTGGGGCAAAGAGATAGTAGAAGAGGTTTGCAAGAGTATTATGTTGAGTGGATTTAGTGCAATTAGATTAGGTGTTGATATTACAAATTGGCGGGCACTTTATTTTTGGTACTCACTTGGTTTCTCTAAGATAACAAAGCTATCAGGAGATAAAGTTTTTGCCGACAATCATTACATGAGAATAGAGCTAGAAAGAGGGGAAAGTGCCACCCCACTTTTGGGACTTGGCGCGTCCACATGATGAGTCCCAAAAGTAGGTTGGCACAAATGGTTTCAAATGGTTTTGGCCTCACGGTAAAAGAAGCGCCCGATACTCAAAACCCACATCACAAAGGCCAATTTTTCTATACATCTCCTGCGAGGTGTCAGAAGCCTCGGTGTTTACAAATACTGCTTTCGCACCTTTTTTTCTCGCAATTTCCATTAGGGTTTTGAATATTGTAGTGCCGAATCCTCTTCTTTGAAAGCTATCTGCAACTTGAAAATCTTCTAGCTTGAGTATTTCTTCGTGCAAAAAGAAATCACAGGAACCAATAACCATACCATTTAAAGAGCAGATATAAACATCGAGTGGTTTTGATTCATCTTCATATGTTTTGGCCCGACGTTCGGCTCGCGCCGAGGCAAAGGCTTCACCCATGATATATTTGTTGATCATGATATCAAAAGCCAAAAACTTGTTCAGATCAGCTTTGGTTCGTGCAACATAAATATTTACCTCGTTATTCCTTTTCATCGGTTCACAGATATCAATGGGCGCACTCATATAAAGCATTTTTGATACGGAAAACTTTTCTTTCTCAAGAAAATTCAAATAGCTTTTGTTTAAAGAGAGAGAGGGAGAAAAAATAAGCTGCAGATGTTTAGAAAGGTTTGTGTGGCCCTCTTTTATAAAATAATAGATAAGGCCCTCAAAATCACTTTGCACCGCTGGTATTTTAAGAACCCGATAAAAGTTGTGATCGTACATTTCCGGCAGTTCGTTATCTGTAAATTTAATTGAATTTTTCTGTTTATTTACCCGAGAAAAAAGGCGAATATACGCATCGTTTGTTTCTCGAAGTGATTTTATCTCATTTACTGAGTTGCTCTCAAGGCCGCTTTCGTTGTCTGGTTCTAGTCCCTTTGGCATTTTATTTTCCTTCCGCAATTAAATTAATTTATCATCTCAGGTATCGCGTCCCGGTAACCGTCACCCCTTCATTCTCACCTAACGTCACCACCACGTAAAAATTTCTTAAGACCTGTCTATGGCGAATTCATAACTCCAGATGCAACTATGAAATTTTACGTCAAGATAGCAATTCGCCATAGACAGAAAAAAGATTGTTGCTTTATTAATATAATATTGAAATGTTCCTGTCATTGCTGAATAGTAACTCTCCTCCCATCCTACTTCCAATCTCCGGACATTTTCCACAATGGATGAATGGATTAACAGGCGATGTAAAAGGACATAAATAATGTTGTGCTAAGTATGTAACTTCAAGTGTAATTTCACAAATATCTGTGTCAGCATCAAGTATTGGTGTAGCAGTTAGAACATTGCCAATAACTTGCGATTGCTCTGGATAGGATTCACAAGAGAAATCGTTAACCGCCTTAACATCATGGCAAAGTTGTGAGCATGTTGCTCCTGATGTTAAAGCGTGTGCTGCTCCTGATGTTAAGAAGATAGATAAAAATGAAAAAAATAAAATACAACATTTCATATGAACTCCCATAATTAATAAAAAATATTCACGACATGTGACTATTATTCATGTCTTTTATTGTGCAATACCTATGCCATTTCTCAAGTGGAAAGAGGGGAAAGTGCACCCTACTTCTGGGACTTGGCGCGTTCACATGATGAGTCCCAATAGTAGGTTGGCACAAATGGTTTTTAAATAATAAAATATTTTCATATGAAAATATTTTATTAACAAATGAAAACAGCAATAAATAATTTATTTTACAATTTAACATGAAAATTTATAAAAATAGTAGCTCAAAACATGGCATTGTGATTGCAAGTAAAGAGTTAGTAATAGTAACCTGTTTATAAAATCTATGTCACTCAATTCATTAGTTATTATGATCTTGAAATTTAAAAAAGATAAATTAATAAATATGCAATTATATAATAAATCAGCACGAGGTAAATATTTGTGAAAAAAGCAATCATACCAATTGTCTTAGCAATGATCTTTTTATCATATTTTCTTATTAAAAACAGATACTTTAATAAGAATTCATATCTTTTATTGTCTTTAAAAACAACAAATGATTTTCAAGAAATGCAACAAAGAGATAATAATCCAGAAAAATCCTTATCCGAAAAAAAAGCAGGAATAAATACCATGCCTTCCCATAATGGGAATTCGTTACAAAATGTTTCTTTTCTTGCAATTAAAAAAGATAGTACTGGGAATAATTCCTTTTTACTTCATAATGGTAATTCCATTTCATCCAATGATGAAAAAATACAACATATTTTAGAAATTTCAATGATAAAAGAACAGTTGATTAATCAACAATCAAATATTTTAAATGAAATACAAACGAATCAAGACAGCAGCAATGTTGATGAATTCAGCGAGGAAGCCAATGAATATCTTCTAAGCAAAATCAATGCGCAGGAGGTACTATCTGAAATAAATAACTCCATGGAAAAAAGCTTCAATCACAATGAAGTAATGCAACTTGAAAAAGTTTTCAAAGATCCTTCCTTTGAAAAGATATCTAAAATTAACCCTGACTTTACTGATGAAACAAATAACTCCAGTGAAAGAGCAATAGAACAAAAATTAACAAAAGAGCGTACAGAATTGTTAACTCGACTAGATGAAGTCTTACATGATTCTGAAATCAAAAGTGTCCTAATTTTTGACTCTATAAAATCTAGCTTTGTAAAAAAATATGGTACTCTTGATAAGAAGGAAGAGATAGAATTATCAAAAACAATCCAAATATCAATGAAAGAAGAAAGAAAGAATGTGTATAGTCGTGTCTATAAAGAGATTTCAGATGCTGAATTAGAAAGATATATTAAACTCAATGAAAGTGATCTAGTTAAACGCTTTAGAAATACTTATGTTAATGTTATGAAAGAGAAAACAAACTCAGCATCTGTTGGCGATGTTGGCGGCCAATGAAAAGTACCCACCTTCCAGACGCGTTATAGTGGACCCCATTGTCTAGACCAAAATTTTAAATATTTTGTGATAACTTCCTTCATCTAAAAGCATGGGGCCGAAGGAGACTAACCGGTCATCAGACAAAAAGATAGGCACTACTGTTTTTTAGCATACAACACAACAAACTTCGGTCTGTGGACAACGGTTATTGAGCGTTCATTGTATACATTCATTATTGATTCCCTTGTTAGTTATTGATTATTATAAATTCCTGTCTTAATCAATGGTTCAAATGATGGGATTCATTATATCTAACCGCCTCTTGAGGCGGACCTTTCAATTTGCAAAGTTGTTTTTCAAAAGAAAACATCTTTCCGTATACTTTTTTTTATAAAAATAAATTTCATAATAAAAATCTTAACCTTACGACATCAAAAGACTCTCTTTATTAATGGCATTCTAATTGCAAATAAAATATTCAGGAGTAATCAAACTCTTGAAATATCATGTCCATTAAGCAAGGAGTATTTATGGTAAAAAAATGGTTATTGTGTTTGTACTTATTTTCATTTACATCATTAGGTGTTGCTCATGCAGGATCTGGATGTTCTAATACTGCAGATGGAAGTCCTCTGTTCACTCCAGATGGAAATATGCTTTGCAATATTGAATACACACAAGAAGTAAACATTGCTTTTGTAAAAAATGTTGTATTCAAGAGTAACATCAATATTGATGCAAACTCACTTCTAACAATGATACAAGTTGAAGAAATTAAAATTCCAACTCAAAATGTAGAGGTTGTTGTAGGCTTGCGAAGTGGTCAAGCTGTTCCTCTTCTCATTTCTATTTCTGCTAAATTCATTAAAGACGGCAGTCAGGATATTTGTGAAACTAAAATCTTAGGCTTTGAACCAGGAGTTATGAGTCTTACAGCACCTACACTGCCAGGGTTGAATGTAATTTTGGATGGAGTAAGAAGAGCTGTTAACACTAATACTGACATCAAAGCAAAGGTAGTAGCACAAGTTAACAAATTATTAGTAGAAAAAGTGAGAACATATTTCAACTGTAATTAATGATAAATTTAGTTCCTAATTTTATTAACTATTAACTTTAACAAAACATGAGGAAATTATGAAAAAATTAATTCATTTCGGACTTTTTGCTTTATTAATTGTATTTGGAACTCAGGTAAATATCGCTAATGCCTTGGATGAAGATATTGGCCCGGAAGTTAGTCAATTACTTGGTCCAATTCGATCTAATTTACCCGGAAATAGCTCTAGTGCTGATCTTCATCATGCAATCTTACACCTTGACCAAAATGTGAGTGTAGATTTTGCATTTAGATTTCATATTAAACAAAGATGGCGTACAATTTTTGGATGGGTTGATACATACAATTATTTTGCAACAGTAGGTGTTTCTGCAACATTAGGAGCAAATTGTACTTTTCCTGAGGTTAATATTTACAAGCGCGATATATCTCATACAGGTTTATTCGATCTTGGTGAGGCAGCATTTAATGTTCTATTTGATTTTTTAAAGCCAAAACTTGAAGATTATGTTAAAGCAAATCTCCCAAAGTATCTTCAAAGCAAACCTGCTGGACAAATTCTTGGTTGTAATTAGCAAGTAATAATGCAAAAAATATAGTTTGATACAATCATTTTGAAATCAATTAAAAGGCCGATAAGTAGCAACTCATTGTAACTTTCAAAAAGTTACAATGAGTTTACATGGCAACAAATGGTTACGTGAAAAATCGACAGGTCAAATCAAAAAAACAATAATGCTATCTATGAACTTCATATTGGCATTCGGCTTGCAATAACACTCATATGTGTTTGCTTTCGCAAGAACATAATCTTGATAATTTTAACTATTTAAACCTTGGAGTATTTATGAATTGTAAAAAATTATTATTATCCCTGATTTTATTATGGATATCTACTATTGCTCTTGCAGAAGAGGATCTTACGAAATTATGTAGTAATACAGATATACTACAACTTGATTTAATCAAATGTGACCTAGAAAAAAATTTCTATGATGAAACATTGCCTGCTGATACCTATGGGTTGGTTAAGGGACTTGAGGTTAAGGCCAACATTCTAGTTGATATTACAGAAAATTCACTTGAGAAAATTTTAACTGAAAACCGTATCTCC
Source organism: Oligoflexia bacterium (assembly GCA_015231955.1). Lineage (GTDB taxonomy): Bacteria > Bdellovibrionota > Bacteriovoracia > Bacteriovoracales > Bacteriovoracaceae > JADGAN01. The sequence continues at coordinate 11,716 of JADGAN010000074.1, forward strand.
ATTCCTGAACAAACTGTTAATCTTGTTGTTGTTTTGGCCTCTGGAATGAGATTACCAATAACTGTAAAACTGGCACCTTATGCAGAAATTGTAAATCAAGAAATAACTGAAGGACATCTCAATATCACAAACGTAAGTGGACCATTTGCCACATATCCAGTTATTAACATTTTAAAAAATCTCGCTAATAGGCACACGAAGATTAATGGTGCTATTAAAAAATATGCGCAAAAGGCATTGGAATACATTCGTCATCCAGTAGTTCAGTAATCGTAAATAAAACCGGCCCTGTCGTCTTAACTTTTCAACAACCAAAGATCTCCATTATCCCAATTTCAGAGATCAAAAAGGATAGTCTACTCATTGGCAATAAATCTCCAGTGGCATCTTATAAATGCTTAATTTCTCCTTGATGAACTTTTAGTTTGGCGCAGTTCGTGATTTCATTGGATCAGAAACAATAGCAGCGGTGGGATATTTTTCTTTTGCATAACCCATTAAAAGAGCGCTAAGTGCCGCGATCTGTGGTGCCGCATAGGAGGTTCCACTCTCAAAATATTTCTCGCACTCTCGGTGTAAATCGCTTCTGCAGGAACAGCAACTGCGCATACCTTGGCACCTTCACAACTTCCTGGCGTACACGTTGATTGTGCCGGACGTGTACCACCAGGAGCTAAGTTAACGGCAAGTAATAAGTTATCCTTTGCTTTTGCTTGTGGAACGAAAGGAAGAAACATTATAAAACAAAGCATTACAAATCTCGCCATCATCAAAAACCTCCCAAACAAGTGATCCCTGGCATTAATATTGACAAGTATATCGTGATCGTGATCTTGGCCTTCCCTTGTAATACTTAATAGCGTCTCTTTTTAACTCCTCGATTTATCAAAGTAAATCCTCTCCATCTCAAATCTAAAATAGATTTTATTTAGTAAATAATGTTGGCAATAATACTACAAGTAGTCTTCACTAAGATCGATGCCAGTACAAAGCGATTTTACAAAGGGGCGGATAGAACGCTCGATAATACCTTTACTAAGTAGAGAGTGCGATGAGCGCCACTTAGAAAACGAAATCCAGAAGATCTAAGCGAGGACGCCATGTGAAATATTTTTTAGCAGAAATTCAGTATGGACAAATGTCCATCTTGAACGCCCTGAGAACACCCTGTCAACAAAAATAGATTAGTACAAAAATTCATTTTTTATTTTTTTCAACCGAAAAAAAAGCATGAATAAGAAAGAGTGTTTATTGACAATATTACTAAAGAGATTTACAGACCGAATAATTCCCTTGATAATGAATTTAATCAAACAAATTAATTTTACTTTCATTATGGTCAGCAAAAAAGTCAAGGGATCAATGTTCTTTCATCGAATAGGAAAATTCATTCAATCCTATTCTACTGTTTTTTATTTTACAATAAGTTTTATCATTCTCCTTTGGATTGGTATTGGAGAAGCTTTTTTTATCATAAAAAATGATCAGGAAAAAAAAGCGCATGCTCTGCTCGAGATGGCATTAGATTACGTCCATAATTCTTTTCCAGGTGATGTCAATAAAAATTATCCGGATTTTTTTTCTAAATTATTGTCACAACCATATTTTGAGCGAATTATTAAAACATTTTACAGAGATTATTCTTTTGGTTTTGAAGACAAAGAAAACAGGAAAATTATTCTCTACGAGACTCTTGATTTTAAAATAAAAGCAATAAATCAGCGAACAATGTTTTCTAAAGAGATAGACAAAAACTGGAAAATAACAATTTCTTATATAAAAAATCAAACATCTTTTGAAAATTTTCTGAGAATCATTTGTGATAAATATTTCATTCTTCTCTTCCTCTTATCTGCATCAACATTTTGCATCTCTTTGCTTTTTATCTTGGCAATTACAAATAAAAACAAGTCACAAATGAAGATTAGTCAATACTCTTCCATAGACAAAGAGCCTGAAAATAATGAAAACAGCAAAATAGAAATAGCAGAAAAAAATTCTCCAGAGGATGAGTGCTATCAAAACTCAATAATAGATTTTGAAAAAAACAAATTAAAACTGCATGAAAACGAGAACAAAATTGCATCTTTACAAGAGCAAGTGCAAAGTTTTTCAAAATTCACCATAGAGATTAAAAAGCTACTTATTGAACTCCAACAGATCTCCGACTCAGTACATGCGATCCTTGCCGATACAAAAAATTCAGTCAACTCGTTGAAAAAATCTAGCAATAAGATTTTCATCACTGCAGGCGTTATTGATGAAGTAGCAAGACAGGCCAATATCCTTTCTATTAATGCTTCGATTGAATCTGCTAGATTAGGGCCCATGGGACGAGCTTTTTCTGTTATTGCATTAGAAGTAAGAGGCCTGGCAAAAAAGACGGCTTCAAGCACAATCGATATAAAAAAAATACTAAGTGAAAATGCTAATCAAGTAGAACAAGGTGGAAATTTTGTTTTCGAAGGAGATCTTTTATCAAAGAAAACATCTTCTGGAATTGCCATTATTATAAAGCATATTGAGAATTTTTTAAAACTCTATAAAGAAGATAGTTGTAGTTTACACCAAGAAACTCCAAGTACAGAGGGTGCTGAAGATAATGGGAATGAAGCATCTCAAAGTAGTTTGCTCAATAAGCTTGAAAATAGCAAAGATGCTAACAGTAATGACAATAGTGATAGTGAATCAGGAGATATTATTTTTTTGTAATCTGTATGGCCCTATCTACGCCTTATATACTTCAACTATTAAGACTCACTAAGGACAATCTACTCATTGGCAATAAATCTCCAGTGGCATTTTTACAAATGCTTAATTCCTCATTGATTAAATTTTAGTTTGGCAATATATTTTACCACGAAAACGAGAGATAATGATTGAGTGGATCGTAAAGAAAAAGCGTCTACTACTCAGTAGAGAGTTACAACAAAAGCCAGAAGATCTAAGCGAGGACGCCACAACGACGAGTGAGTATCGTCACTATAGGAAAGATAACAAAGTGAGACTCCGATCCCACAAAGTTGGAAGGAGATAATATTTTATCTTCGTTTGTTTTTTTATTTGGTGAAATATTTTCTTGACAAAACTTTAGTATGAATAAATGTTCTGCTCTTAAATATTATATAGAAAACTATAGTCAGGTTAAGAAAACTTAACTGGCATACACAGGCACGCACCTATATTCTGAATGAGATGATTAAGTTAAAAAAATTTAATTATATTTCGAACGTAACTACTCACCCCATAATTAAACTTTGATCGTAGCCTTCAGCGTTCAGCCTTCAACCTTCAGCTTTTGCCTTCAGCTAAATCAGCTCTCAGCCGCTTGATAAAACCGAAAATCATCTTTTTTATT
>JADGAN010000075.1 GCA_015231955.1 Oligoflexia bacterium
ATTGTCTCTTCAATATTGATACTTCCTACTGTCATAGGCAGCAGTATCTAATAAAAAAAACAAGAGGCCCAGAAATATTTCAAGGCCTTGCTTCATTTTTTTTTAATTTATGCTGAATAGATACAAGAATGTATTCTATTCCTTGAGCGATATAGTATGGAAAAGTGATCCCATCCAAACAATCCAATAAATATTGATTAATCAATATCTAAGAAAAACCGATTATAGATATGCTTAACATGGGTGTATTAAGTAAGGGATCATTATGGCCAGAGTACAAGGAAAGGACATTAATTACGAAGTTGCCAAGATTTGGATGGAAAGATGCCTTATCGAAGAAAAGTCTTTTTTTTGGGGTGTTGAAAAAGTTTTTAGCTATGAGAATCTCAAGCGCCTCGAAAATGGATTTGTTCAAAATGGAATCCCAGGTCGGGGTGATGATAGTGCTCTTGGAAAATTAGAAGAACAGTTTAAAAATCTACCGAAAGAATGCTTAATGGCTTTATGTGATCTTTATGGATTTTTGTCAATCTTCAATAGTAAATCAAAAAGAGAAACTATTCTTGAAAATCTTGCTAAAGCGGCAGCTATAAAGAATTTGAAAATTCCTAAGGAACATGATTTTTGTAAAATACTAAATGGTATTGGCGGAAGTGGATTCTTAATTCAACAAAAAAAATACTGGGCGACCACACCACTCATTGTTTGTCTGTTACACTTAAAGAAAAACAAAGGTGAGATTACTGCTGATAATATCAAAAAATACTTTCGATATACCCAAGATTCTCCTGAAACTCCTGAAGATACCAAGAGCTTACTTGGTGGTGTGATGAACATAACACTGCATCTGCTATTTCCTGACACATTTGAAAGAGTTGCAATTCATGGACATAAAATAAATATTGCGCAAGCGTTTCAGAGTAAAATTAATCAGGACAATATACCAGATGATATTGATGAAAAATTACTCCTCATTCGACAATATTTAGAAAAAGACAAAGGGATGAAATTTACTGATTTCTTTCAGGAAGAGGTCAGAAAATTATGGTACAAGGAAAAAGGAAAAAAGAAAAAAAAAGATGTAGATTCTGATGACGACATAGATATTGATGATGCGGATGTTTCTGATTCAAATGAAATTTTGTTTAAGAAAATTGAAAATGCCCTAACGAGAAGAGGTCAAGTAATTTTATATGGTCCTCCAGGAACGGGAAAAACATATATTGCTCTTCAATACATAAAGAATAGAATTGCTGCTGATTTTGATTCTAACGACGATAATAAAAAACAAGATAGGAAAAACACTAGTGACAATATAAAAAAAGTCAATATAATCGCAGTCGCAAATCATCAAAAATGGGATTGGTTGAAATATGATCCAGGACACATAGAAGACTGGGATGGAAGGTTAGGATGTGGAAATCCTTCAAAGGTAGTCACAGGAAGTTTGGTTTTTGGATACAGAACGAAAGATATAAAAGGCAAAAAAGCTGAAGGGATATTTGCTCTTGGAGAGGTAAAAGAAAATCTTAGTACTCCTGTAAATGGAAAAAGAAAAACAAAAATAAAAACTTTATGCATATTGAAAAATCCAGTTTCTCTTCAGGAGATTTCAAGGAAAATAGAAGAAGAAGGTGTCGTAGAACTAAAAAAGACTCTTCAGGGGACATATTTTATTCTTACTGAAGAACAGGCAAACTGCATATTAGGACTTGTTGTAGAAAGGAATCCTGATTTGCCAGATAACATCCTTGATTTGTTTAGCCGTAATGTATCAGATGGATTTATTAATCAAAACACCGAAAACTCAGATAGGGATTACTATGAATTTGTTTCATTCCACCCATCATATACGTTTGAAGATTTTGTAGAAGGATTAAGACCTGTAGAAACAAAAAATGGAAATGGTGTAACTTTCAAACCAACAGCAGGACCATTGAAAAGGATGTGTGAAAGGGCCATAAAAGAAGATAATAAAAAATTCTATTTACTCATTGATGAAATAAACCGAGCGCATACACCAAGAGTTTTAGGCCCCATGATTTCAATGATTGAAAAGGACAAAAGAATATCCGTCAGAAATGGAAATGAAAACGAGCATGCAATAAGAATGCACTTACCAACGGCCAGAAATTATTCTGCGGAAGTTGATCCCGAATGGCTAGATGGATTCGGAATACCGGAGAATATCCATATTATTGGGACTATGAATACTGCTGACAGATCAACAATGACTCTTGATGTGGCCATAAGACGACGATTTGCTTTTATACCATTCCTTCCAGATTCTGATGTTTTTGAAGAATATGGTGAGAATGGAGATATAATAGAAAGCTGCAAACAAATATTAGATGGATTTAACAAGTATTTTAAAAAGGAATCTCAATATGAACGACAATTAGGACATGGTGTCTTCATGTGTAATGATGGAAAGTTACCAGATACTTATCAAGAGCTTTGCGATCTTATTTCAACTGAAATTTTACCTTTAATCCAAGATGTTTTCTGGGAAAACCCACTAATTTTGAAAACGATAATAAGAAATAAAAATTGCTGGATTGACATGGAAGCTCAGCCATTTATACGAAACACGGCCATCGAAGCACCGGGAATAAATGTTGAATTTGTGGCAAAGGAGCAGATAGAAAAACTAATGAAATCTTTGGCCGAAAATGAATAGTATTAATATGGAGGCCATTGAGATCAGGGAATGGGAGTCGAAATTATTAGAAGATGGGTATGAAAACCTACCAAAAAAACTTTCTAAGAAAGCACTTCAATTAATTGATGATCTATCAAAAAAAGATGGAGACTTCCCGTTGATTAATATAGCTCCTTCTGAAAATGGATGGAAGATTAGAGCATTTGGAGCGATTGGTACAATAAAATTGGATGATGTAATTATAAATATTGTACCTCGAACTCTTTATGGAGATCCAGTCACTGATAGCAAATGCGATATTCAAAAGAGGATTATTACACTCCTGATATATGGAAATGGATTGGACATATCTTCGAAATATATAAGTAGGGCGATTGAAGATTTGTCTCCCGATCTTTGTTGGTTTGACTACCTTTCAAAATTGTATATCACACAACTTCAAGCAATGATGCGATTTGGTTTTATTACGGACTATTCATGTTATGAAAGTGATGAGTATCTAATCAGAGGTCAAATTGACTTTAAAAAGCTAAATACAAGAGATGTTAGTAAATGGGTTCCAACTCCTTGTCGGTTTTGGGAACTAGATTTCAATACTGAAGAAAATCGTTTGATAAAATTCGCTTTAAATAAAATTATATTTTTTGTAAAAAACAATAAAATCAAGATTGATGCTTTGAAAATAGACTCAATGATGAATGAGGTTGTTTCCTCTGCTGATCATGTTAGCAATAGAACTAATGGGAAGAAATATGCAAGAAGGAATCGACTGTATCCAGTTGTGATAGGATTAGCTCATCTTATTTGCGGTAGGAAGGAGACTCCATTTATATACAGCAAGAACATCTCGTCACACAATGGTGCTGTGATGTTCAATTTGTATGGGCTTTTTGAAAGTGCTATGACTAGACTAATAAGAGATCATCAAAATGAACGCATCATTAATTCCCTTCCTGTTTTAACTAGGAATAATTTTAGAGCACCTCAGAAATATAAAATGCTTTCATCAGATAAAAAGATATTAGATAAGGAGAAAGTATCTTTCCGTAAGGCCAAGCCCGATGCAACTTACGAGAATGATAATACGAAAATTATTATTGATTTCAAATACAAACCAATAACTGTATCGGAAGAAAAGCCTCATCGTATAAGCGATGCAGACTTACATCAGATTATAACCTATATAGGAACTATTCCGAAAAGTAGTGTTTTGAGACCTCAGGCCTATCTTGTTTATCCAATAACAAATCATGATTGGCCAAGGGATGGAATTTTTGAAAAGTGGTTAATCAATAAACAATCTTTGCTTGGACTGAATGAAATAATATGTGTTGGTATAAATTTAGCAAAAATTGCCGATTTAATATTTGAATTAATAAATCAGCGAGATGGATTAAATTCCAGCATTAAAAAGCTAGAAGAGATAAATGAATAAAAAAAGATATGAATATAAAAAAGATGTTATTTCATCACCTAAACTTCGTTCGATAGAACCGTTTCAAGAATTTTTTCAGGAAAGAAATGATAATATTCCTCCAAAGGAGGTTATCCCTGTCGATGGAAAAAATAAAGCGAAAATTGTTGTTCTTGGGCAAGATCCAGTTACAGACGATGGGAAGTGTGCGTCTGTTGTCTTGAATTGGGATAAAGACACCCCTGGTGGAAAGATTGTTCCCGGTGAAATCAGAGAGCTTTTATTAAGGCACGATCATAATTTGTATATCACAGATTTTTTCAACGAGGCATTAGTGTGGCCACCTAGTTGTCTTGGCCTTCGGGATGGTGAACATGATAAAAAGAAAAAATATAACAAAAATATTTTAAATGAAAGACAATATTTTAAACATAGGTTTCGAGAAAAACTTTTGGAATACTATAAAGAGTACTATCAAAAAGAGGATGCTCAACAGCGGATAGCTGCTTTAGAAAATAATGACATAGGAATTGAAGGGGTATTGCAACCGTTTGCAGAAAACTGTCTTGAAATCTTAGCAGAAAAGTTCAAAGAAATTGATGAAGGAACACCAGTTGTTATTCTCTCTGGAAGTGTGTGCAGGATGTTGTATAGCTTGCTTGAAAATGCTCCAAAAAAACAAATACGGCAAGACTGGCAACAAAAACGATGGGAACAAGAGATGTTTTCATATGAATGGAATATCTCCGGGAAGAAATTTCACTTTTTCCTCGGAGTACAAACACGCTCAGTATGTAAGGGTAATGTTTATCAAAGGAAGATGAGTGATTTTGTCCAAGCAATAAGTAGGAGGTTAAAATCATGAAATTTCGGATCATAGCTGGACATAAGAAAATCGGTGGAAATGTTATTGAAATAGAAAATAAAATAGGAAAAAAAATATATCTCGATATGGGTATGCCTATTGATCTTCCTGAAAAAGGAGAATTTTCTTCCGCTAAGATCACGCACAGAAGCCATGAAGAACTTATGAAGAGTAAATATCTCCCCGATGTTAAGGGTTTGTACGAAGGGAATGACTCATCTGTAAGTGCTGTTTTATTATCTCATCCTCACTTGGATCATTTTGGTTTCTTAGGATATATTCATGAATCTATTCCTGTGTATGCAGGGGAAGCCGCAAAGAAAATTATCGATGTTTCAAGAGATTTCACTCCTCAGAAAGTGGATATAAAAAATTATCGTCCCTTATCTGACTTGGCGATACTAGAATTCGATGGTTTCAGGATTACTCCGTATTTAGTAGATCACTCTGCCTTTGATGCTTATTCTTTTTTAATTGAAGCAGATGAAAGGATTTTGTTCTATTCGGGTGATATAAGAGCACATGGAAGAAAAAAATCATTATTTGATCGTTTGATTAGAGAACTACCCAAGGACAAGAAAATTCACGCTTTCCTAGTTGAGGGCACAATGCTTGGCAGAGCTAATGAAGAGTATGTTACAGAGGAGGACCTTGAATCTAAATTCATCCAATCCATCAAAAAAACAACTGGACTAGTGCTAGTGAATTATTCTTCGCAAAACATAGATAGAATGGTTACCGTCTATAGAAGCGCAATACAAGCAGATAGACATTTTATCATGGATGGATACTCCGCTGTTCTTTATAGGAAAATAAATCATCCAACCTTACCTAGAGACACATGGGAAAAAGTGCGAGTGTATTTGAATAAAAGCTATAAAAGAAAGGCATTGATAGAACAACGCTTAGAGGAGCTTGTTGGTGATTATAAGATCAATAGAATCTATCCAGAAGAAATTGCAAAAAGACCAGATAAATACGTTTTATGCTTTAGAGAAGGCATGGTACAGGATTTTGATTGTAAATGGAAAAACCATATTCCGTCAGATTCGCTTGTTGGAGCTTCATTTATATATTCAATGTATTTTGATTATTTCAAAAGAATGACCAGATTAAAAGAGTTTTTGGATCAACACAAAATTTCATTTGAACAGATTCATTGTCCAGGACATGCTTATACAAAGGATTTAAAGAGGCTTGTTGATGAGGTTAATCCTGTAACTGTTTTTCCAATACACACACTAGAACAGGAACGTTTTTCTGACCTTTGCAATAATGTTAAGTTTCTTGATTTCATGCAATGGGAACAACTATGAATACTGAAAAAACTATTAACATGATATTTGAGAACTTGACCGATTGGAGCAATATTCCAAAATATCAACTAGAGAGGAGAATAGATATTTTTTTCACTCCATATCTTGAAACAATTATTAATCATCATTATGGAGAGAAAGGATTTCATCCTGACCTGATAATCCCTGAATTTCCTTTGAAGAAAGATTGTTCCAATAGATCATCAAATATTGATTATTTTTTGTGTGATTTCGAAAGGGCCCACATATGCTTGTTGGAATTAAAAACCAACAAAAAGTCCTTCGATCCTGTTCAGCTTAGGAATATGATAGATGCTTCTTTAAATGACGTGGCCATGATTGTAAATAATATTAGGAAAATCAAAAAGACGACACGACAAAAAGAAAAATATAAAAAATTAATTGAGAAGATTGAAAGTATCTCAGATCAGAAGAGATACTTAATGGATGTGGTTTATATATACCCAGATAAAGAAATTGAAGATGAGTATGCGCAAAATAGCAAAGACAAATACAGTGTTATCTCTTTTGATTGTATTGCGATTATACTCGAAAATATCAAAAATGATTTAATTGCTCAAAAACTCTGTTCATTGATTAAGGGGATTTCCAAATAAGACAAAAACTTTTGAATTAAAAGAAATTAAATTATGAAAAAAAGTGAATCAAAGAAAAGGAAATCAAAGACTTCAACAAAAAGTAGTCCTAAAAAACAAAAATCAGTGGCCTCAACAATTACCGATGCTCTCAGTGCTGCAAACACAACTCAGAAAACAGCACAGCTTAATCGCACTCTTAACGCTTACTCAGAAGCGATAACCAAGTCTGCTTATACAAAAGCTGGTGTATTAAATAAAAATGAAAATGTTCATGGACTAGTTTCCGAAGCACATCACACCTACAGCTTTGATGTGCGTGCAGCATCCAAAGGAATTGATCCAAGTACTGCACGCTCCTTAAAGACTGGAGATAAACTGCCTGACGGTTCCATATTGAAACCAGGGCATGGGCAAGTGGACAACGGAATTCTTCTTCATAGTAATGCGGAAAAACTTCATGGCAAGGCAGCGAAAGTTAAAGAGTACCAAACGAAGTATCTTAAATCTCCAGGAGAAACACGTGCTGACCTCTCCCGACTGAACGAGGACGGCTCGATGAAGTATCCTAACGGCAAAATAGCACCACGGGAGCAGGTGAATTCTATTCGTAAGGACGGAATTCCTGCTGGAACTGGGCCGAACAAAGCGAAAGCTATTCAGCATACGAGAGATAACGTGGACTCTGCGATGCGAGGAAAGGTGAACGGGGTCGAAGTTACAGGAGATCCTTTGGGTTATCCTGAATCAAAGGATCTCCAACAGGAAGCACGCAGAGGTAAGGCCAAGTATGCACACGAGAATGAAGTTCGCAAAGATCTCCTCACACATAACATAAAAAATTCCATGAAAGTTGGAGCTGTGACGGCCCTAATTTCCTCGACTACTCATGAGCTGGTTAACCTTTGTAATAACAAAGATATTTCAAAAGATGATTTCATAAAGGCTGGAAAGAATATTCTTCTCGCCTCTGCTGATGGAGCTGGTAGAGCAGGAACACTTACACTGGCCACCCATGCTACACAATCAATCGTACAGGGGTCTATTGTTGGGTCTATTGGGGTTACGGCCGCAGCTTCTGTTGCTTACGATTTAGCTAAAAGTTTATATAAATTTTCCCAAAATAAAATAACATCCGATGAATTGCTTCAACTAAATGTTCAGAATGCGTTTACCACAACAGCGATTACAACGGCATCCTATGGTGGAGCAATCGGTGCTTCTGCAACAATAACTGCCCTTCAAGGCGGAGGAGCTTTTGCACAGTCCATTGCTACAGGAGCAACAATCGGAACGCCTTTAGGTCCTCTCGGCGTAGTCATTGGTGGCACAGTGGCAGCACTTGTTGTTGGAATAGGCATTAATAAGATGATTGCTTCTGCAAACGCAGAAGGTCTTGCAAGAGTTCGAAAGGATCTCTTTGAAGCTCAAGAATACGCATCTGCCAATCCCAACATGATCGCACTGAAAATGGCAGAAACAATGGGCTTGATGAGTGAGACTGAGTTTAGTTTTAAAGGCCTTCTCCCTCTCTATAATGTGTTTTCCGATCTTGAGGAGTACAAGCAGAGAAGATCGATATTGAAACGGATTTCAAAAGAAACAAGCAAAAGGTTTGATCAGCTTAGCAAAGAACATAAAATTGCTCAAGAGCAAATGCGTCTTGCACATGAAGTGCGTTGCCAGGAATTAGAAATCCAATTTCATAATGCTCGCATACAGATTGAAGAAACAGTTAAAGAACGTGTACGCGAACTTGGATGTGAGTTTCAAGAACAGATGAGATTTTTGCAGCTTGGTTTTTGCGCTCTTGGCCGGAAGTATAATGAAATATGTGTTGCTGAGAAGGCCGAACAAGCAATCCTTGGTGAAATGACTTTATCGCAAAGAGCGAATGCAAAAATTCTAAGTGACGCAGAGGAAGTGTTTGATCTAGGGGTGAGCAAGGAAACGCGTAAGGATTTAGAATTAATTCTTAAGGAGTTTGCAGAAAACTTAGGGAAGCAGGAACTTGAGAACTTTATTTCCATCGAAGATGTTGAGAATTTATTTCAAGCGGAGGATGTTAAGAAATGATTCTAAGTTGGCTGTTAAAAAAATACACTGGGAAAAAACTTGCGGAAGAATCTTGTGTGGTGAAAGCAGAACTTCATAGTCTACAAAAGCACCATGAAGCTATTCAACTTGATCTGGAAAGGCAGGCATTAGCTGATCGCAATGCTCTTAAAAAAAGAGTTTTCAATTTTCAAGCAAAATTGAAATCAGACTCTGATTACTATGAAACGGTACTGCCCCTCCTAAAAAAACATCTAAAAATTGAACTCCAATACAGGGATGTGTTAATTGGATTAAATGCCATTGAACTAAAACGGAAACAGCTCTATTCAACTAAGCAGCTTGCAATAGAGCGTATCAATATTGTCAACGAAGATATTCACCAACTCCAAACTGCATTAGAGCTTTGGGCAAAACTTCATCGTGACCATCTTGTTAATATCGATCGCATGATTCGATCTCAAGACATTAGTTTGCCTGCTGATTTTATAAATTACCCATACAAAACAGTGAAGAAAATTAAAGATTCTTCAGAAGATCCCATTATGCGTCGATCATTAGACAAGCTCATTTTGCATATCGAAGGAGGAGATTATCTAAAAGATATTCGACGTATAAAATGGCTTGTTAATCAAAAGATTTTCTGTAAAAAAAGTCTTCAAGTTGATCTACAAGAGGTCAAACGTCAGATAGATGATACCCAAGAGGAAATCAATGCAAAAAATGAATCATTGAAGAAATCCTATGCAAAGATTCTTAAGTCTAAAGATGAAATTCAGGTAACATGGAAAACACCTGTCAACAAAATTGAGGATGAGATTTATGTTATAGATGAAAAGAAAATCCCCCTTGTTGTAAAAAGACAGGAACTTTATGAAACTTTCAAACCTTGGTTTGATAAGCTGCGAGATAATAAAGAGGAAATGGCTACTATCACAAACAAGATCAAACGTTGCCATAAGGATAAGGAGTATGATGAGTTTAATGATCTAAAAAAAGAGCGCATAAAGCTTGAAAAAGATTTCAAGAAGATTCAATCCAGCCTTGATGATTACGGATCTACCAAAGAAGCGTTAAATAAGAAAATCGAAAAGTTAGAAAAAAATAGAACTAAAAAATTTGATGAACGAAAAGTGTGGATGAATCGTAAAGATGTCATACTTCAAGCTGCGAAAGAGTCTGGGATAAGAGAACTCCCTCCTCCTCAAACAATGGAAACTTTGTCCAGACCCATGATTCATTATGGGACACGGTCAACGACAAGGAGGAGATCATAGAATGATTATACCCATGCGAATAGATTTTAAATTTTCACAAAGGATTTCACCTCTACAAGCTGCGATCTATCGTTCAGTTGGACATGGATACTGTTCACCTGAGAGTCTTAAGACACTCTTTTATATCTTTGAGCATAAGATTATAGCTTGTCAAGCACATCAACTCTTACAACTAAATGTGCTTAAACTTAGTATTTCTAAAAATGAATTCAGGATTTCAGACGCTCTTGTACAACTGATTGAAAGGGTTCGCTCTGATAAACCATTAGATCTTGGACGATGGCCAGATATTGCTGCTGGATCGATTCTGGACGATAAACTGGCCAAGGATCTTTTTGTACATGCATTGGAAATTCCCAAACCAGGTCCACTTATCAAAGCAGTTCAGCTAATTGTGGTGACATTATGAAAAAGAGTCGCATTGACCAATGGAATGAACATCGTAAAGATTGGATCCGCTATTTGCAAAATCTCTCAAAATTCTATCAATCGGAGAATGATAAAGGTAAAGGGAGCATGATAAAGTTTGAGCGACAGATACGTGTACTGCATGAGCTTTCCCTAGGACTTTTTATTAACAAAAACATCTTAGAAGCTCTTATTGATCCTGATATTATCCTAAATCAAACAACCATGGTTGATACGCCGATCGATTGGGTGCAAAGTCTGGATTCAGAGCAGGAACGTGCTGTTAGGAAGGCCCTGCATTCCCCAATATTGAGCCTTACTCAGGGGCCACCAGGTACTGGAAAGACTACAATCATCACAGAAGTCTGCATTCAGATGCTCCGGAGAATGCCTGAGGCAAGAATTCTCGTCTGTTCTGAGACCCATGTAGCGGTTGATAACATACTTGAGCAACTTCTTGATCTTGCCCCTTGGATCAAAGTGATGAGGGTAACAAACGACCCGGCCAAAGTATCGGCGGACGAAGCTGTGCAGTCGGCATTAACATCTCAAATACTTTCTGAGTATTTCACAAAACTTAAGGATTCGGGAACAATCGATTCAACTCTGATAGAGGGGATACAATACGACTTTAATAGACATCCTCGACGAGTTGAGCGGGATCTATTTAGATCATTTCCAGTTCTTGCCATGACATGCAACCAACTTGCAGCATACGACTTTGGACCTGATTCGCCAGGATTTGATCTTGTTATTATTGATGAATCATGTAAGGCCACGTTTCCAGAAATAATTATTCCACTAATAGTAGCACATCGAGCACTTATTGTCGGCGATCCTCAACAGTTACCTCCAACATTTTGCAAAGAAGATATTGAAGTATTAGAGGGTCTCGGACTTAAACATATGATTCGAACAGGATTTCTTGATCGCTACTTTGAGGAGATACCTGAGAGCTGTAAGAGCTTTCTCAATCGTCAGTATCGGATGACTGATGAGATTGGAACTGTGGTAAGTGAATGCTTTTATGGAGGGAAACTTTTGAATGCTAGCGGTCGCTCAGACCCAGACAGTATTAAATGGCTTGATTATAGTACGAACAACTTATATCCTGATCCGCGATCGTCAGAACCATTACTAGAGAATCCTGTCGAAGTGGATCTGATTATTAAGGTTCTTTGTGAAATGCAAGACAGGGCCGAGCAGGGAACCAACGTTGCCATAATCACACCTTACAAGGCTCAACGTCGTCTTTTAGAACGGAAGATTAACAAGTTGCATTTACATCGTTATAATATAGAGATCAACACGATCAATGCGATTCAGGGTAAAGATGCAGACTTTGTTTTCTTTTCGGTAACGAGGAACAATGGGTCTATGCGTTTTTTTGGTGATCCGAGGCTATTGAATGTTGCTCTATCACGTGCAAAGAAAAAACTTTGGATAGTTGGAAATGGCCACTTCTTGTGTTCTCATAGCGTATTCAAACGTCTTTATGAAGCAATTAGCAAAACGAATCAATGCAAATAATGTATTTTTCGGGGATTATGTGAGTTCATGTTGAAGAATCGTTGCAATATTTATCCACCAAATAAGACCCTCATTATTTCTTTGTTGTTGGCAAGAACTACTGAAATGTTCTTTAAAAAAAGTATTTCCTTGCTACAATTTGCTACACGACCTCAAGAAAACGAGGTAAAAACAAAGAGTTGGGACGATGGAATAATCCACCCCATTTTTTCCAGTGGTAGTGCGTTTGTTCACTAGTACCACAGTCCTGATCCCTTCTTTCCCTCAGTAAACCGCCTTGATTCCTAATGTAAATCTCCAAATTGTCCTTCTTAACAAACGATTTTTTCGATCATCTCCTTCACTAGATTACGCCTAGCAGAGTACGCTAGTTGTTCGAACCCATTACAGAACTGATCCAATCGCTGTCGCATCTGTTTGCGTCCAGCAGTTGTTCTTTGCTAACCACTCGCTCATTTTCCATTTGCGTAATCTCAATCTCTAGATTCTTTCGTTCCTCCATGAGCTTTTCGGCCTTCATCATCCATATCTGCTTTTGGGCCTCATTATCACACGCCAAGACCGCATCGGTGGTCTTATCTACGGTGGATAAAATGTCATCCATCCGCTTCCTCTTATGAAAAACCGCCATATTCATATCGTGCAAATTATCTTTAAAATCCCCATTAGTTTTTTAAAGTAGCTCTTCCAGCACTTGCGGAGTCATTACCACGTTTGTAATTGCCGCTATCACCGCACTATCTATATCAGGCACACGCAAACTATTAAAGTGGTAGTTGCATTTCTTCGGATGCCGATAGAGGCGGAACTTGCGTCCTCTACTGTTACCACTGGCCCTGTTGAGTTTTATTCCATTGGGACATTCTAATATGGAGGTTAGCAAATACTCAGTTGAAAAGAGGTAAGTTTAAACTGGATTCCAGTAAAACAGTTTTACAAATCCAGCAAGCAGGTAGCAGGGTGGCTGGTAGCAGTATTTGTTAGCAGTTCCAGTGTGAAGCTAGCGGGGACAGTATACGGTTTCAA
>JADGAN010000076.1:0-9743 GCA_015231955.1 Oligoflexia bacterium
AAGATTAAAATTTTTTCTTAATGATTCTTTTTTTAATTCTGTCATTAAAAGACAGTTTCCTCCATGAGAGATAAAAGGCCAACTTACAAAATCTTACATTTGAATGTTTTTCATAGAGGATTTCGGCGTGCTGAAGACTGGTTTAGCTGAGGGCAAGAGCTGAAGGTTGAAGACTGAATGCTGAAGGCTACGATCAAAGTTTAATTATGGGGTGAGTAGTTACGTAATGGCTACATTTTCTCCTGACAGGAAGTGGATTATTCAGCAATTTAGGAATATGGCAATTGATGAAATTGAATTCCCAGACATTATCATCACTGATAATGATGGGATCTATGGTCAGTGGCTAACACCTATTTTTAAAGAATATTTTGGAATAGAGATCATCAAAATCCCATTCCAGCAACCATGGTGTAATGGAAGAATCGAGAGAATGAATAAAACGATTCAATGTGAATTGTTGAATCGAATTATCCTTTCCGATTTAAAGCATATTCAATCGCAACTATCAAAATATAAGAGTTATTACAATGAAGTTCGTCCTCACCAGGGAATAAATGGAAAAACACCAAAATATTACTCCAACTCACCAACTGTTTTGAGAAAGGACATCGATCTTTTTGAGAAGAGATCGCATGTTGATGGATTAATGACTAGTTTTCATTTGGCTGCATAAAGCGGTAGCACAGGCTAAATCGCTTCGACTAACGTCTACGGCCTATAATTTCTTCGACCTACGCTTAACCATAACTGTCACCAGTTATTGTCCAAGGTCTAAATATGAGATATGCCTGGTCAGCACTTTCTCAGCAGAACTTTCATCTGCTAGTAACTTTGGCGCTTAGCAGAGCGCACCGGAATGCCGGCTCTAAGTGCTTATGGTACAAACAAATTGCATCCTTCGAACCGTGCTTTATCTAATTCATCCGGAATGTCCTCGTACGCCAAAGAAATTTTTTTTAAATTCGAAAGTAATTCATTGATGGAACTACTCATTGTTGGCAATGCTCCACAAATATTTTTCTCTAGAGGAATAACCTTTTGACAACTTTTGTTGTTGCAGACTTGCTCTTCTATTAAAAGATTACTAGCATCGACAAAGCTTCTCCAGGGTATTGCACTAATTAAAGGGGAATTAAAATTTTCAGGATCTGTCTGGGACTCTTTAAAAATCTCCCAGAGATTTTTACCTTCAGTTTTAGAGTTAAAAAAGAAACCAAATGTACGCCCTTCGGTCGGCTGATTTTCTCCTGAATTCATGATTCCTCCAAAGGTCAGAAGACAAAAATGTTTAATCTTATTCAGGAATTTATTTTTTTCATCTGTATTGTTTTGTTTAATTATTGCATTAAAGATATCTCTATCTTTTTTTAACTTTTCTTTCATGAGAAATGCCGAAAAGCAATTGGCCATAACTACACCCAGACGATGACCGCTACTTTGTATCCTTTCCAAAATATTTAGCACACTTGCAGCAGAATCCGCAGTCTCACTACTGCAGATAAATTTTCCATCCTCTTCGCCATGAGCAATTCCAAAAATGATCATTTTTCTTTTATGGCCATCTTTTAAAATAGTTGAAGTAAAATCGTCTAATTCCGCAAAGCTATCAAAAACTTTACAATAATGACCATTGTATTGAACAATATTTTTATTCACTAGAGCGAAAGCTGCATCAATACTCTTGAGAGCATCACTCCTATCTTTCTCAAGGCCGGACACCACTAAGCATGTTACTTTTTCTGCATCACTATCAGTGCTCACATTTAATCGATCAAGGACATTAGCAACTCTCTCTAAACAACTTTTTCTTTTCAAAGATAGATCGCCAGGAGAGTGATCCAACGCCAACTGCTTCTCATCGCATTTAAATATTTTATTGAATGCTAGATTAAAATTGGAGTCAAAATATTTTCTAAAATCTTTCTCATCCTTTAGTGCCTTATCCATCTTTTTTTGAATGGCCGCTAGATCAGGATGTTCCCATTCGATCAGCTCTTCGATTGTTAATTTCTCCCCCCATATGCTTTTTAAATTTCCAGCCTGGTCAAAATCTATCCCTGCTCGCTTTACATCCATCAGCTTTTCTAGGTTTAATTGATTCTGAAAGGCCTCTTTTAATTTAGCGGCACCCTTAAAGCTCACCCCCTCACTATGCAATGTTTTGATCGCTAAAAGAGTTAGTTCATCTCCAAATGCCTTTTTCATGGAGACGACATCATATGTTAAGTCAATGTTGGCTTTTTTCAAATCTATGATATCTGCAAGGGTTAGCTTTTCACCAAAAAGCTTTCTCAAAGTTGCAACTACATTAAGATTTATCTTTGCTTGATGTAGATCTAATATTTCTGCAAAGGTTATTTGATCTTTAAAAGCTTCTTTTAAATTTGCGGCACCCATCAACTCCACCCCGGCCTGTTTCAAATTCAATAGGAGAGGAACGGTTAACTGATCTCCACTAAATTTTTTGAGCTTAGCATGCCAGTGGTTAATTAAGCCTAATCGATTGAAAGTTAGCAGATCCGAAATAGTTAATGAATCTCCCCATGCTTCTTTCAACTCTGCAGCGTCCTCCAAATTTACAACCTTGTCTTTTAGAAGGCAGAGATCTTGAATCGTTAACGATGGGCCCCACTTCTCCTTTAAGATGACCGCTTTGAGAAAATCAATCTTATATTGATAATTTTTTAAAAGTTTTTCATCTTGAGGTGAGATACTACCTCCCCAAGCGTCTATTAATTTTTGCAAAGCTTGCGGCCCATATGGGTTAATATGCTCGTCGTCAGCAGAAACCAGTTGCCAATAACATGTTAATGCGAAAAAAAAGAATATGTATTTAAATAATTTCACTGCTCACCCCTTTTTGTATTACGATAGGACTTCGATCTCTTCTCCACAAATTTTACAATATTGTCCACATCCCCGCTTTAGCGTTTACTGTAACCATTATGAGAATGCCGCCAAAGTAGAAAAAAATATTCTTATTGTAAATATATTGTATGATCATACAGTTTAAATTTCAAGTATTGGCAATGAAGTTCATGATGATTCTTTTCGAAACGCTAAAACATGAACTTCTATCATCAACAAGAATTGCATTGGACGTGGAAAGAGTTTTTTTGGTTCTGTCGCATCTTTAGAAAATTAGTAAAACCTCCCCATCAGGCCCATTTCGAGGTTAAAAAGCCAAGGAATAAAATTGCTCAGCAATGCTGAGATTTAAGTTGTCTTCTAAATATAGCTGTCCCTTCTTTATCATTCTTACTATTTCGATTCCAGCCAACGTTATACGGGCATAATTAAAATTTTTAAAATTAGATGGGAAAATTTAAAACACTCAGATATTGACCAGTTTTGATATAACCTAAAAATTTAATCAACGATTAGAAGTCTTGAAAGATCTCTTCGGAACCACACTTTGGGCATTTGCAGACACTGATTAATCCACCTAAATCACTTGAGATCTCACTAAAAGTTTCAAATCCTAACTTTTCCTTCACCAAGGCCTTGACCTCGTTATACTCCTTCTCGTTGTTTATTTCCGGTTTAACCTGAAAATAATCAATCGGTATAATGCCAGAAAAGTCGCATTCCATGCAGGCCTCTGGCCCAAAATCAGTTATTTCATTGCTTAATTTATTTGGATCTACTTTGGTCAAGCTAAATTTTGCCATAGCAATTCTCCTCATTGGTACAATGGTTCTATGAGTATAAACAAGGAGAATCTATTTGTAAAAATTTTAAAATTTGGATGGGCCAAATTTAAGAGCACTTATCGAAGTTATGCAACAGAATACTATGATGACATTGTAAAGAAAGTGATTCATTGTAGGGATCCTCATTTTGGTTATGTCGAGTATCGCTGCATGTGTTGTGGTGATGGTTACCATCGCAGTGGTTTTTCCTGTAAAACAAAATTTTGCATTCATTGTGCACGCAAAAGTTCCAATGATTTTATCGAAGAGATAATGGGGAAGTTGCATCCAGGCGTCGTTTACCGACATCTTATTTTAACGATTCCGGAGCAATTGAGAATTCTCTTTTATAACAACAGAAAGAGTGGAAAACTTTATGATCGTTTTATTAATGCGGGAAAGGCCTATATTGACGATATTTTTCGTCACGTTACTGGTGTGGATTACTTGAAAACTGGGTGTGTGGTAGCACTTCATACAGCAGGACGATCAGGAACTTACAATCCCCACCTACATATTATTGTTATGGCAGGGGGAATTGATCCTAACACTGGCAAGTGGATTGATCTGCCGTATTTTAAATATGAAAATCTAATGCCAAAAAAAGGGCAGTATCACTTATTAACAATGGTAAAATGTTTTGATTCATCAGAAGAGATGGTGGCCTTGGTGAAGAAATTGTGGAAGAAGTATCCAAAAGGATTTGTAAATAATTTTAAGAAGGGTGATGTGCCAAGGAAGATAACTTATCTCGTGAAGTATCTGGCAAAATACATATCGAAACCATCGATCTCAGTTGCGGCCATACTTGAATGTGATTTTGAAAAGGATAAGGTTATTTACAAATACAGGGATCATCGTACTCGACAGCGTAAAGTTACCGCCTGTGATATCATGACGTTTATTGGTCGTTTGGCCCAGCAAATTCTCCCAAAAGGATTTCATCGAATAAGGTATTTTGGAATCCAATATAAGGAGGTTAAGACTTCATATAACCTCCTTTTAGATGCAAATTTTCAAGAGCATCATGTTGATTTCATGAGGCCAGCTCAAGCGAATAGGAATGTCGATTTTCATAAAGGGCTTTTATTTAACTTACTCACTTTTTATCCACTGCTCGATAGAAGTATTTCCAGGTACCGTTAACTTTTACATAGGTTTCATCTGCTCGCCAACTTTTACTGACTGGCTTTTTCTTTTTTTGAAATTCGGTTTCCAGAAGAGGAACATATTTGATGACCCAATCGTTGATGGTCGAGTGATCGACCTCAATACCTCTTTCTTTCATCATCTCTTCAATATCTCTATAGCTCAGTGAATATTTGCTATACCAATAGACACATTGGAGAATGACTTCCTTGGGAAATCTCATTCGTTTAAAGATTATCATTTTGACTCTCAGATGGTTTGAAATTTATTTCAAATCTCATCGGAGTTAAATAGAAAAACTTTAGTTGAATTTGCTAAGCCGACAGAACCTAAAATGTGCGATAGTTCTAAAAAACTGCCAATATGATTTAAACATTTTCCAACCTGATCCGATCAGAATAGAGATACTCAATTGTAATTTACTCCTCAAGCTGTCAATCTTTAGTTCGACTGATGGCCAAAGAGTTGCGGGAATGATTTGTGCTTAAAAACAAATCTTTTTTTGATGGGAGTTTTTAAAAAAATGAAGAGTTATGCACAATCCATTCGCATTCCTGTGATGCTGGTTTTATTGCTTCTTGAGGTGTTTTGTGGAAATAAAACACTCTATGCTGTGAACTTTGTAAGAGACAAACAGCTTACAGATGCTATCCTTAAAAACAGCGACAGCGATAAATTCTTAGATAATTTACGATTTAATAAAGGCGCAGTATCTTTTGGGTTTATATCTCAAGGAGAAAGTGGCGATGCGAGATTGGCAATGTGGTTTGTGTCTCCCCAGGGTGTGTCGACCTCGATAATGCCTTCGCCTTTTCAATTACGACAAATAATGAATAGTGATTATAGTTTATATGTGAGAATGCTTAGCGACTTGAATATACCCGACTCTCAAAGGGTGGCCTTTGATAATTATCTTCAAACAATTAAAGACCTTTCTGTATTTAAGATCGATCATCTCAATAAATTTAATCTACTACCTCTTTTAAGTTATGGCCAACAACTGAATCCAGGTGAGATGAGTTGTCTTACCCCGAAAAAAGATATGGCCATTTGGTCAAGTGCTTACGAATCATTAATTAACAAGGTCAACGAGATTATTAGTAGCGAAAATAGTTCTCCTTTGATGTCTCCAGCGGAAAAGAGCACAAGAAGTGAAAAGCTTTCTGAAGATCAGCAAGCTTTAATCAAAAAGATCTTCTTATCCAATCAGATTGGAACAAGACAGAGTGATGTACTAAAATCTGTGTTAGAGGAAATTGCTTGGAGCAACGATGAAAAATTAATAAATACCCATTTGTTAGGACAATTAAAGTGTGCTGTCCATCTGTTAATAATTGAAGATCTCTTGTTTAATGAATTACGGAAGAGCAGTGCTGGTCGTTCACCTATTGAAAGCACTATCCTCAGAAGAATATTTGAGGCCAAGCCCCTGTTTACTTTAGGCAAATTTATGACTGAGAGAGAGCTTTTACAGGAGATTCGGAAAATGATTCCCTCTTTGATTAAAGAAACTCAAGGAAACCTTGATTATAATATTGAAAAAAAGTTCTATGGAGCAATCGATACTCTCATCATAAAAGGTGAGTTGCTGGATATGATGAATACTCAAGGACAAAAAAATTTTAATAACGACTTTATGAGCAAGCTTCCTTTAATCAAGACGCTTTTAGAAAAAGCGTTTGATTCCAAATTGCCCTACAGTGAACGAGTGAACATTTTTCGCAATAGCTTAAGACCGTACAATGATAATGGATTTTTCACAAAAGATGACTCCTTCGTAATCTCAGCTGCCACAGAGGAGTGGCAACGTTATTATGCAAAAAAATACTCTTCAGAAATTACAGTAGAGGCCCTAAGTGAGTATGCGCAGGCACAAAGGAATGCTACCCATGCCAATCCCTATGTGAACTTAAATGCTCTCTACTCCAATGTTTCATTAATAAATTATTCAGTTGGAAATGAACAAATTCAAATTACTGTTTTAACACCAGAACAATTACGGAGCGTTTTTACTAAAATGAAGGAACGCAAAGATATCCCCTTTAGGCATCCGGCAGATGGATGTTATGCTCGGGCACATATTATGAGTGACGATATGGCCGAGATGGGAATTCGCTCGATGAAGATCTTTAGTGAGGTCATGGATGGAAG
This sequence comes from Oligoflexia bacterium, assembly GCA_015231955.1. GTDB lineage: Bacteria > Bdellovibrionota > Bacteriovoracia > Bacteriovoracales > Bacteriovoracaceae > JADGAN01. The sequence goes on from JADGAN010000076.1 coordinate 6,996, forward strand.
TTCTCCCTATCAATTTAAGGCAAAAACGAGCAACGATATAAAAGGGGAAGTAACGTGGCGGTATCATGTTGCCCCTGTTGTCGCAGTAGCAATGCCCCCAGCTTATCCTGGTGCTCCTAATTTCCAATTAAGAGTGATTGATCCTTCCATCAATCCGTTAATGGCAATCTCTCCAGAAGAATGGTATGGTAAACAGGTAAAGCATTTACCTCCAGTAGTTGCCATGGGAGCTGCTCCAGGATTAGCAAGGCCAAACCCTTATTCCCACCTTCAATTAACTCAAATCCCGATCTATTACTTCGCTCCAAGAAATACCTATTGGCCTGGTAATATGGCCACTACGCCAGAACAATATTTATCACAGATCAAGCATGCTCATGAGACGATGTTGCTCAAAGAAACTTTGCAGACAGCAACTGAGTTAGAAGTAAATTATTAACCGTTTTTTTGGAGTTTCTTATGAATTGGAAGAATAAGATGAATCGAATAGCTTCTGGGATCATGCTTTTTTTAGTTACCACAATAATAAATGACCATATTGTTTATATTAAAGATGATGGAAAATTTTATTCGCTTAGATTGCAACAAGATCCTGTCATCTATCACCTGCCTTACCCTACCAATGAGCAATCACGGAAGAGCTTGCAAGAGATTAAGCATGCCTATGTTAGCGAGTCACCCCTTTATTTAAAAGTTAGTGTTGACACTGCTACTGTTATCTCTGCTAGTCGCAAGAAAAAGCATTAATGATTTGGTACTGTCGCATCCTTGAAATTTTGATCAGATTCCCCCATAGGGGCAGTTCCGTGTTAAAAAGCCAATGAATAAAATTGTTCAGCAACAGTAAGATTTGCACTGTTTTCCAGGCACAGCTGTCCCTTCTTTATCATCCTTACTATTTCAATTCCGGCCAAGGTTATTCGTGCATAATTGAAATTTTTGAAACCAAGCATAGGCCGTATAATTTTTTTTATGAATCGATGATCTTGCTCGACAATGTTATTGAGGTATTTGCACTCTCTTATTTCAATATTGAACCCATTCCTTTCATTATAGGTTTGTATGCCGGCCTTATTGGCACCACTCTTGTCAATGTTAATTTTATCTGGGACGCCGTTGTTATTGATAGCCTTCTTGAAAAATCTATGAGCAGCAGCAGTATCTCTCTTGCTTGTCAAAAGGAAATCAATGGTGTTGTCTTCCTTGTCTACAGCTCGATAAAGATATTTCCAAACGCCTTTAACTTTGACATAGGTTTCATCCATTCGCCATGATCCGCCAGTGGGTCTTTTTCTTTTTCTGAAATTTTTCTCGATATCAGGAGTGTATCTTTTTACCCACCGATTGATGGTGGAGTGATCCACCTCAATTCCGCGCTCTTCTAAAATTTCCTCTAGGTCGCGATAGCTGAGTGCATATCGAAGATACCAGTGTATCGCAAGCAAAATAATATCATTGGAGAAAGGTGATCGATTCATATGAGCCATCAAGCCATCCCTGAAATTACAAAAACAATTTCGCTTTATCTTCATCGGCATTAATCGATGTTAAATAAAATCAATGGAGGATCGTGCGACAGAACCTAGCGATATGCCTGACTGGAATAAAGACAAGGAGCTTCTTTCTTGGCTTTCAGGTCTAAAATAGCCTCGAGTATTATGCAAAGTAAATCAAATCTAAAGTCTATAAAAACAATAGTTTTTACCAAAAACTTTGCATAACGGTTAGCTTTGCATAAGGTGGGCCAATGAGTCCCCTGATGTCTAATATCGTGTTAAACGAATTAGATATCGAATTAGAAAAGCGAGGCCATAAATTTGTGAGATATGCGGATGATTGCAATATCTATGTTAAGAGCGAAAAGGCCGGACAGCGAGTAATGGAAGGCATCTCTAAATTCATAGAAGAGAAACTTAAGCTGAAGGTTAATACAGGAAAGAGTGCGGTGGCAATGCCGAGTGACAGAAAATTCCTAGGATTTAGCTTCACCAAAGAAGAAATCCCCAGGATAACAGTCTCCAAAGAAGCGATTAAGAAATTTAAGGATCGGATCAGAGAAATTACTAAAGGTATTCGTAGAGTATCTTTTATGAGATTAATGTCCGAGCTGAAAACTTACATGACCGGGTGGAGAAGCTACTTTAGAATTGCTGGGTTCAAAGGGATTTTCAAAGATCTCGATGGATGGGTTCGTCGAAGAATTCGATGCTATATTTGGCAGCAGTGGACTGGATTCAAAGCAAGGCGAGATAAACTCGTAAAATTTGGAATACCAATCGAACTTGCGGCCAAGGCGGCCAGTAGTAGATTAGGAGCTTGGAGATTGAGCACTTCTCAGGTGATGGGGAGGGCCTTTCCGAATAAATACTTTGATCAATTTAAACTACCAAGATTGTATGATGAACTTAAACCGCGTTGAACCGCCTTGGTACGGACCCGTATGCCAGGTGGTGTGGGAGGGAAAGCCCGCGAGGGCCTACCTATCCCGCTAAAAGAGATTATGTGAAGTCTTAACCTCCTCATATTGCCGATATAAACACCTGTTTTCAGTTACGCAAACAGACTTCCTTATTGGCAGCAACGAGCTACCATCTAAGGCAAGCAGATTAGGTGGCGTGGGCCATGTGATACCTAGTCCGAGGGATAATAAGTTGGGCCATTAATCCTGGGGGCACCATCTTTTATTGTGTAGCTGGAATCTTCTAGTCCCAGAGCACTGAGTATTTTTTTGATCGCTTCAGGGTCAGT
>JADGAN010000076.1:9751-12559 GCA_015231955.1 Oligoflexia bacterium
GCCATGTGATACCTAGTCCGAGGGATAATAAGTTGGGCCATTAATCCTGGGGGCACCATCTTTTATTGTGTAGCTGGAATCTTCTAGTCCCAGAGCACTGAGTATTTTTTTGATCGCTTCAGGGTCAGTGATGTCTGCAACGATCTTCATTGTACCACCGCACTTGGTGCAAATTAATGCGTCTTTTTTGAAAACCCGCTGATACAACTTGTCCCACTTAATCCAATACTCTTTTGGAGGATAATGGTCACTCTCTTTTTTTGGTTCCTTTGCTTTTGATTGAATGGGGATCACTTTTTTTCGATCCTTGCAGTTTGGCCCCAAAAGTCCATGGTATCGCACCAGATGAACCCTCGGAGGAGGGATCAATGCCACTAAGGCCACTATAAATTCTTCGATGGTAAATTTCAGATGAGTTGTGCCATCGGTGTAGGGGATTTTTAGAGCATATATGATATTTCCCTGTTCATCTTCACTGATTCGCGAATTGGACAGCGCTGGCCGGGCAACATATCGACACAACTCTTCAAGTCCAACTCTATCACTCGACTTCACCATCACATTTGCATGCAAAGAAAATCCATTAATATACGACAAACGCAATCCTTGTTTGGGTTTCCATGCCACTTCATTGGTTTGTCCAATCCGCTGCACCTTGCATCCTCTTCTTGATCCCCAAGCGATCTTTCGGCCTATTGAAGCTGCCATTGCTGTTGTCATAAATTCGTTTTGGGCATGTCCATAATCACAGGTGACATCGTCTTTGTAACCATCATTTAAAAATCCACGCTTTCTTAGTGCTCGAACAAAACGCTTGATGATCTTCTTATTTATCTTTTCTACACCTTCTGTCGAAGGGGCCTTTATTTTTTTAAAGAGGATAATTCCTTTCTTGTTGGTATAAAAAAATCCATCAGAGAACAAGGTGTGAAAATGAATATTCAGATTCAACTGGCCCCCAAATCGCTGGACAAAAGTTACAGCAGCAGTTCTCGGATTCGGTAAACCCATCTTCTTGGCCGCTAAAATATAGTAAGAGCTGATCACCCTAAAATATATGCCAAGCAGTGAGGTCAGCACCTCACTGTTATAGGCCAAGATGTAACGGATTTGAAAAGGCAAAGAGAGAACCCACTGCCTGACTTGTCCGAAAGGAATCACTTGATCAACTAAGTTGGCCGCAGTATTGGCCATTCTTCGATTGCCGCACACAGGGCAAATCCCCCTGCATTTGCAGGAATGCCCTACAAGCTTACTTGCGTTACAAAAGGGACAGTGAAGACGCAAAAAACCTTTCTCCAAAATTCCGCAGTCTAAAAACTTAAGAAACTCGTTTTTAATGTAATAAGGAAATGGTGTGGAAAATCCACCACCACTTTCAGCATGGGCGCACTCGATACTCTGAAGAGTACCTACAAAATTTTCTCGAATGGCCCGATGTAGGATAGTTTTCTCTGGTTGCCTCCTTTCATACTGCAAATCTGAATATTGAAATTTTAATCCCATCGTCATAGGAGAGATATCTTGCATCTACCATGCACAATATTTCTTAGTAACTACCAAGAAAGAAGGAGGAGGTTTCTTCTGCACAATAATATTTTGAGCATAACTCTTGCAAACCATCAAATATTGAACTAAGTGATCGAGCGAATAGCATAATTGGCAATGTACTTAACAAGAGGCATTTCAGGCATCATCCACGAGTGACAGGGGAACAATCAAGAAACTTTATACATTGATTGCCATCTCGCAATGTCAATCAATGCCATCTAAAACTCAAGATGCTGTGAGTGCAGAAATGAAAGCAGCAACAATTTGCTCAGTAGATATCATTATTAAGCAGCAGTGACTCCGACAATTTTCTCTTACTCCTATCATAGCAGCGTTGCGTAGTCGAAACATCAGCATGGCCAATCTCTTTCAATATAAGGAAGTTAAGACTTCACATAATCTCTTTTGAACTAAACGCCTTCGGCGTGGATTCTTTGCTTCGATAGTTTAGTGTTTAAAACTAAAGTAGGATATTAACGGGCAGTGTTGTCATGTTTTGTTAAGTACTCAATTTCTCGTTCTAAAATTACCATTAAAATGCCAAGACCAATCATCGATTGTTAATTTGATCTAATTTCTATTAACAAGTCTCTTCATCGTCTCCTAAATAGACACTTTATTAATAGTGATTTGCTTTTAGCAAAGGAGATGTCCATGGGTATTTTTCATGACAGATTATTGGAAGAACTTGATTTGAGAGGATTTAGCAAAAATACTAAAATTGCTTATGTGTATGGAGTAAGGGAGTTTATAAAATTTCATAAAACATCACCAGATAAGCTAGGTCTTCCAGATATAAAAAAGTACCAATATTTTCTAATAAAAACGAAGAAGAGGAGTCCGAGGTCTGTTAATCAGCAGACAGCGGCCATTGTTTTCTTTTATAAAAATGTTTTAAATAGAACTTGGCCAGTCAACTCAATCCCTTGGATGAAATGCCAACTAAAGATCCCCATCACACTCACGTTAGATGAGATACAAAAAGTATTGAATGCAGCCTCAAATATAAAACATAAAGCATTGCTCATGACAATGTATTCATCGGGGCTTCGTCTAAGTGAGGTTTTAAATCTAAAATTCTCTGATATCGACAGCAAAAGGATGGTTATCAATATTAAAAATGGAAAAGGAGGAAAAGATCGTCAGGCACTACTGTCTCCTCACCTTCTAGAATGCTTAAGAGAGTATTGGAAAAAAAATAAGGAGGATAAATCTATCTGGTTGTTCCCTTCTCCCAATAAAGTATGTAAAGGGAAA
>JADGAN010000077.1 GCA_015231955.1 Oligoflexia bacterium
ACTCTGCTCATTGACTATTCAATGTGAGTTGTTGAATCGAATTATTCTATCCGATTTAAAGCGTGAGGCCTTCACAGGGCCGTGTGCTTTAATCTAAAAAAGTTTATTAAATCACATTTTCCTTATGATTATCAAAAACTGGTACGAAACGCACGCGATAACGAAGTTGATTACCTGGTGGTCGAAGCATGTCAATAATTTGTCCCTCGATCATTTGTACTATTTGCTTAGGAGTTTCATTTCGAAGTGTGATAATCCAGAAAAAAGACCATCGGCCATTTCGCGCGCTCGAATGTTCTTTGATATGCTTAACAATACCCCCAATTGTTGTTGGACGTACAACAGAACCCACGTAATCAAGTTGGGAGGCCAGGGAGGCTTCGGATGGATGAATTCAATAGGATCAGAAAAGAATTCCATGTTCATGGTAAACGTATTTACGAGGTTGCAATCTAACTTCGCTGGCCCATATCGAAATGTAATTTGTGAAAATTAGCCAGACTGGCCCTGTGGGCAATACTTATGACGGTGGTTCCGCGCAATCGCTCTCCAAGCATATTGTATAACAACCCCAATGCTTTCCACTTTTCCTCGGACATCCAGTATAATTTTGTCAAATCCCAAAAGTTGCCACAAAGTATCTTGTTATTTGCTACAAATTCATATTAAACTTGTGGCAAACAATAGGATGTTTACTATGTCTACTTCCATCGTAAATGCAATAAAGAATCGTATTTTTGAACACGGTAGGGGTTGGGTTTTTACGGCCCATAGTTTTGCTGACCTTGATAGTTATACTGGAGTAAGAACCGCTCTATCTCGCCTGCAAAAGGAGCGAGTGATTCGTCGAGTGGCTCAAGGTATCTATGATTATCCCAAGACCCACAAAACGCAGGGGATATTGCCTCCTTCTGTAGAAGAGATAGCAAAGGCCTATGCGGCCAAGAATGGGGCCCAAATTCAAGCAGCAGGTGCTTATGCTGCCAGTTTAATCGGAATCTCTATGCAGACTCCAGATAAAGTGATCTTTCTTACTGATGGACCGATTGGAAAGATCAAGATTAAAAGGTTTGAAATATGTTTTCGCAAAAGCAGCACTAAGAATATATATGCTGCTGGAACTAAGGAGACGCTATCAGTTCAGGTGCTTAAGTTTATTAAGCAAAAACATCTTACTGCAGAAGTGCTAACAGTTATAAGGGAGTTTCTAAGGAAAGGACTAAATAAAAAGGATTTTGAAAAAAATCTTCAATATGCTCCCTATTGGATCAAGGTAACTCTATTTGAACTTATGAAAGATAAACTGGAGAGGTATTAGCAGATGAAAACATTATTAAATTTTTCCAACGGTTTGCAATCAATCTCCACCACCACCTCTTGGTACTTATCTGATCTTGCCGAATATAAGGGGAAGCAAGAGCTATATACTCATCAACTTCCCCAAAAGTTAAAGCTACTAAAAGAACATGCTGTTATTGAGAGTTCCATATCTTCCAATCGTATGGAGGGAGTAGAAATTGAAGCCAAAAGAATTGGTACAGTTATTTTTGGAAAAGGTCATCACTACAAGGATCGTAACGAGGAAGAAATTGCAGGGTATAGGAAGGCCCTCTCTCTTATTCATGAAGAGGGCCAGGAGATGCTCCTCAATGCCGAAACAATAAAGAACATCCATGCTCTGTCTAGAGGGGAAATTTGGGATGCAGGTAAGTACAAAGAAAAAGATGGCGATATCATCGAGAAGTATCCAGATGGTAGGGAGCGAGTAAGATTTAAAACTGTTCCCGCACTACAAACGGCTTCTGCTACAGAGGAGCTATTAAAGCTTTGGCATGAATTACTGAGGGATAAGCAAGTACCACCATTAGTTTTATTGGCCGCTTTTAATTTAGATTTTTTATGTATCCATCCTTTCCATGATGGCAATGGAAGAATTTCCAGATTGTTGCTGCTCTTACAATCTTATCATCTGGGGTTTGAAGTAGGTCGCTACATTAGCTTAGAAAAACTTATTGAGGAGAATAAAGAGCGCTACTATGAAACCCTTGAGCAAAGTTCACAAGGTTGGCACGAAGGTAAGCATGACCCTTGGCCCTATATTAACTATATGCTTTCCATTTTTAAATCTGCATATAAGGAATTTGAGGGTCGGGTTGGAGAGATGCAAGTCCCTAAGGGTGGTAAGACCGAATTGATTATGGCGGCAATAAACAAACAGGCCGGTAAGTTCGCTATTGGACAGATACAGAAGAGTTGTCCTGGTTCAAGCTTAGATATGATTAGAAAGGTTTTAAAGGACTTAAAGAAGGCCGGGAAGCTGGAATGCTTAGGCCGCGGGAAAGATGCCTACTGGAAAAAACTTAAATAGGTAATATCGAGGCAATTGGGTAATTTAATAGGTAATGTGGGTTTAAAAGGTGCGACAGATTCGGTTAGCGAGTATAGGGATAAAATAGTCTATTGGCTCAAGAAGTCCGTACCTACTCCTAGTAGATAGAAAATTAAAATGACGTATAAGCACACCATAATGGTGCAAAATAAATAAACGAGGATGCTCCAATGTCAAAGGCCAGAACAATCCGTTTTAATGACAAACTTGATGTGATGGTGGATAGGTACTCAAAATCCAATGGGCTTAAGGTCAACCAGTTGGTCAATATCGCCGTAAAAAAATTCATTTCAGAACCAAACTCTATCGAACTTGAACCGGTTACTGTTGCTGCAAAGAAAGAGTCGTGGAATAAAAGCACCAAGAAGGCCTTTAAGAAGCATAAGAAAGCGATGGATGAGCTTAGCAAATGAAAATTGTTATACCCACCACCGATCTTGTTGTTGATACAAATAAGTATATCTGTCAGCAGCAAGGTCATACGTTCACTGTATTGGACGTGAACAAAATAGAGAGCGCTATCCATACAGCATTCTATCCAGGATCCCAGAAAAAGAATAACACTGTTTTTATCTTTCCAGGGATGAATAGGCGTTGCAGCTATCGAACTCGGGGTCTTGGTCATGAATAGATCCTCTATTTAGCTTCTATCGCTACTGAACCTCTTGTCAAGCAGTAAGCACCAACTCCAAGACTTAGGCCTAAAACAAGAGGTAGTGAGTACAGGACACGTTCTGAGAAAGTAGGAGCAATAGAGACCCAGCTAAAGTAGATGAGCACCGCCATTGAACAAAACGAGAGCATGCCAATAACTATTTGTGGTAAACTACCTTTTTTCAGACTCTCTCTAAAAACGGCCACAATCGAAATGGTAAGGGCAATGCAAGTTCCAATATTTCCAAGGGCCGTCAAAATAGCACTATTACTGACAAACATTAAAACTACAAAGATCGCAATAGCATGCAAAATGATGATGTTTGTAGGGCGATCAAAGCGATTGGTAACTCCCAAATATTTTTCTCCACCGATCACTTTATCTTGGATCAGGATATGCAAATTGGTAATATTGGTTAGTGACAGACCAAAGAGACTGTTGGCAAAGCTTAGAATAATGGCCCCGGCAATTGAAAAAGAAAGTGCTGTTGTGGCCACTGCTGATATTCCCATATACTTGGGAAAATCAATCACTCCAACATTTGAAAGATTCTCTACTCCCATAATCTGCAAAACACCAAAATGAAATAAGGTATAAAGAATCATCGAAACAACAAAGGCACTCATCAATACGGATCCAACCTGGCGAGTTCCTCCCTTTAACATGTGTCCAAGGGAGCAACAACACTCAAAACCAACATAGGCAAAAATAGCAAAAGGAATGGTGTTAAAGAGATTACTAAAACTATCACCCGCTTTACTAAACGTAAGGTTGGCGTGGAAGAGATCACTTCCTTCATGACCGTTCCAATACATCCAAAGTGTTAGCGATACAAAAAGGAGTGGAAAGAGTTTTAAGAGTGTTCCCGTACTTTGAATTTTACTAATCGTTCTAATGCTCGCCATGTTTAATAGTGAAAAAAGCATAATAATTACGACGTAAAAAAGCGTAGGATATTCTGCAATCCAAGTAATTGCCAAATTGTTAGCAAGGTTGTCTTTTAAAACAGTTGCAAGTGTCGCCGTTGATGCTGAATATCCCAAGACATACGACCAAAGAGCAATAAAACCAATAAAAGGGTATCTTCCTCCTTGTGATCCATAGTTATAAAAGCCTCCCTTCCCTGGAAAGAGAGATGTTGCTTGCACCAAAGAATATATTACCGGCAATAGCAACAACGCAACTAAAGGCCATCCTAAAAAACTAAACTCAGAAGCTGTTGCCGTCATTGCTTTAGGCCCATAATAGATACCAGCACCAATGATGATATTCACACTCATCAAAACTGCTGCTAAAAAAGAGATTTGCTTACTGCTATCGTTATTGCTCATCACTTGTTCTCCTCCTTATTTATGCAAACATCTATAGCTCTCTTATAGTAACATTATTAATAAAGGCAAAATTGCACTCCCCTATTATCAACAATTAAGCTCCTCAATAATTTTTATTGGCGACCAGAAACCGTGGTATCAGTTTGCCACTACTTAGCAGGTTCTCTATCTGAACTGTTTTCAATCCTTATAAATATTTTTAATAAGCGCTTATTACGTTTAATTATTTATGTTTTTCCTTATTTTGCGATAGAAAACATCACTTTGGATCACTTTCAAAGTTTGGCCTTTTGTATGCATAGATCAAGGATTTGAGAACTCGTTTATCCACACACCCCAAAGGAGATTTTATGAAAAAAGTACGTTTGGTTAATTGCAAATTGATAAAACAACCTCAGATTCTGCCTAGATATGCCATCTATCCAGGCCCAGAAGTTGTTACCCGTTATGCAGTCATTCGTCCCACACCAATGCCGGTAGAAAATGCCACTTATGACATTGTTTGTGACAATTTACAGACAGAAAATGTCGAACTGGAGTTTGATAGCGAAAACAATTAATTGTTATCACTTACCAATGACAATTAATTGAGGGATTGCCGAAAAAATGATTTTTTCAGCAATCCCTTCTTTGTATACTTAGGAGCAAAAAAATGTCGTCTGTTATATCAAAATTTTATCTTCCTGCAGACAGAGAGCTAAATGAGGAAGAGAGAACCTTGGCACCAGAGCTAAAACCTCAGTCGGTAGTTCTTGAAGTTACATCACAATGTAATATGAGATGTCTTCATTGTGGAACAGCTTGTGGTGACAAACGAGGCGAAGAACTCTCTATTAGCGAACATCTCACACTTGCAGATGATTTAGTAAAGCTTGGTTTGCAGAATCTTTTTTTGTCAGGTGGAGAGGCCCTTTTAAGTCCTTACTGGAAAACACTTGCTCACTATTATCACCATCGCGGGGTACGTGTTGTTCTACTTTCCAATGGATTGCTTATCTCTAAACATATTGATGATCTAATCAAATCTCCTATTTCTCAGATCGCTATTAGCGTTGATGGATTAAAAAAGACTCATGAAAAGATTCGCGGAGTTCATAACTCCTTTGATATTGCCTTATCTGCCCTCGATTTGATTAAAAACAAAGGACAAGACCGGATTGTTACATCGGCCATTACAACGGTCTCCAAGTGGAACATTGATGAATTAGAGGATCTTTACCAGGTTTTAAGTGCCAGAGGGACAATGGTCTGGCAAATACAAAGAGTATTTCCTCTTGGGCGAATGGATCGAGATTATATTCTAGATTTCAATGACGTTTTACGCTTACATCAATTTATTCATGCAAAAAGAGAGTTAAGAAAAAACAACCCTGCTTTAAAATTGATGGACGTTACTGGTGCTTGCGATGCCACTCCTTTTTGCGAATACAACACTCGCAGCATTGGCGACGATTATTTTGGTTGTCCTGCTGGTCTTCTTTGCTTAGGTATCGAGGCCAATGGCAATGTTAAAGGGTGCCTGACTCAATCAAGTGAATTCATCGAGGACAACATTCGAAAACGTTCCCTCATAAGCATCTGGAACGATCCTCTTAATTTTTCATACAACCGTTTTTTTCACGAAGACAAAATCAAAGGTGGTTGCCAAGGTTGTAACTTTGTAGAGAAATGCCGCTGTGGCTGCACCATTCAGGCCTTTGCAGAGACTGGCGATCGCTACGACCAAATCTACTGTTTGCACTCAAAGAATTACAAACAATGAGTCTCCGCTTTTTGTTGAGATTTCTTTATCAAGAGGTCAAAAAACATTTTTTCCTCGAATCCATTGTAGTTGTGCTTATTTTTGCAAGTATCGGGTTTAACTTGGCCATACCGATGGTTAATCGCGAGCTTGTAGATGAGGCCATTGGCAAAGGAAATAGTGAACTGCTCTTTTCCCTCTTATGGGTATACTTGGCCGTTATTATTTGCGGCGAAGGCATTAACTTCTTAATGGAGTATCTTCAAAACAAAGTCCAAGAACGTATCTCCGTTGACCTTTATCTTAAGCTCTTTAAAAAGTTGCTTACCGTTTGCCCTCGTTATTTGCAAGAGTACTCTGAGGCAGAGTTAGTCAATCGCTTTTTAATTGATATTGAATCAATGAAATCACTTATTGCTGATTTTTTTATTACCATTCTAACTCAATCGGTATACTTCATTGCCATTTTAATCGTCATGCTAAATCTCTCATGGAAGCTTACCCTTTTGGTTCTCATTCCTATCATAATTTATCCTTTGATTTTTCGCCTTGGCAACGAACGCATTCGCTTTTTCACGCAAGTCATTCGTAAACAATATGATCAAATCACCGCCTCTCTTCAAGAAACTATTCGGGGAGTTGTCGAGATCAAAATATATGCCCTTGAAGAAAAAGTACAAACTCCTTTTGCACAAACCATGCTCACACTTTATAAAACTATTCTCAAAAGTGTGATCCAAAATAATCTTTTAAAGATTGCCATTAATTCCTCATCTCTCATGGCCAATCTTTTACTTTGGTTCTATGGCGGATATCTTGTCATCCAAAAGGACCTTACCCTTGGAACACTTTGGGCCTTAACAACGTATTTATCGCAACTGTATGGGCCCATTCAAATTTTTGCCAGCAATAATTTCAGACTACAACGAGCAACGGTGGCACTAGAGCGCATTCATCGTCTTTTAATCATGCCAGATGATTATACGGAAGATTTAACAAGCAAATTATGGTCTCCTATCACCTTTAAAAAGGAGCTGGTCATCAAAAACCTATCTTTTTCCTATGAGCAAGGAAAGAGGGTTTTCAAACAGCTTTCATTCACCTTACATCCAGGCGATCGCCTTTGGATCAAGGGTTCAAATGGGAGTGGCAAAACAACACTTATTAAAATTTTGCTAGGCCTTTATCCCGACTATGAAGGCAGCATCACTCTCGATGGAAATCTCTTAAGCAAAATTCCTCTTAATCGCTATCGTGAGTATTTTGCTTACGTATCTCAACACGCTTTTCTTTTTCGAGATACCATTGAAAACAATATTGGAGTGTCTTCTCCAGCATCTCCCTCATCTCTATCGATCCTTTCCGTTTTGAAAGATTCTATTCCCTTTCTAAAAGCCTCGATGCAAACCCAAGCAGTAGTTGTTCGTGAAGGAGGAAGCAATCTTTCTGGTGGAGAAAGGCAGCTTATTGCCATGGCCCGAGCGCTCTGCAAGCAGGCACCTATTCTAATCATAGATGAAGGAATGACTAACATCGATGTTCAAACTAGAAAAAAATTAGATGAGCTTATTGATCATGAATTCCAATATAAAACGATCATCCGCATCTCTCATCAAGACTCTTCAGAGGGCCTTGATCACTATACTGTTTTAGATTTAGACGAGAAGATATGAGTGATATGAGCAATGAAAAAGATCTCTATGAATTAAATCTCCAGGCATTTAACCTTTACATGCAAGGTAAATTTCAAGAATGTTTATCTCTAAATGACTATATCATCTCTTTATATCCTTACCATGCTTACGCTTATAAAGGGAAAGGCCTCTCTTTAGTCGCACTTGGAAAAACAGAAGAAGGAATCAAGTGCCTACAAGAAGCCATAACACACAATCCCCATTTTTTCGATGCCTATCACGACCTGGCCATTGTACTCTATGAACAAGGTCAAACTTCTCTTGCACTTGAGATTTTAAACAAGAGCACTCCCAATAATCCCGAAGAATTTCTCGCAAAAAAAAATCTTGTTGTTTTTCTAACAAAAGAGATTTAAAAAAAATTTCCTATGCTTCTTTAACCATAGGAGGGAATATGAAATTAAAAGAAATGCCACGATTGTTCCTTACACTTGTGTTTATTTTCTCGGTGACATCCACATCCATGGCACTGGCCATGGCAAGCGAGACCTTATGTGAAAATTTTGGAGACCAACTATTAAAGGTCAGTGACACTTTCAAAGGTGGTACCGACACCTTTGCTGTTGCAACCGATAATGATCTGCTTTATGAATGGTACGATGAGTTCCATAATGAACAGAGCAAGCATTGCCTCTGGTCGGCAACCAAGACAGTAACCGCCATTTTGGTTGGAGTGGCCATCCTACAGGAAAAAATATCCCTGGATACAAAAGTGGAACAAATAATTCCATTCAACCGCACAATCGCTCCCAATCAAAAAAATTATGCCTTAAACTACTCCAAGCTTACAATACGCGATTTGCTGACAATGTCCTCTGGATTTGCATGGAATGAAAGTGTCGGTGACAAATTGTGGGACTCCTCCATCTTAAAAATGCTCTACATGGGTCACATGCAGGATGTGGCATCTTCTGTTCTTGCAACTCCTTTTTATGAAGAAAGAGAAGCAAAATCTTGGAATTATAGTACAGGAGATTTTGTTCTCCTCTCTCTCATATTAAAGACAATTTATAAAGACCAACCTCGCTACCCCTGGGATCTATTGTTTGATCGTCTGCAGATGAAAAACGTCACCTTTGAACAAGACGAGAGCGGAACCTATCTTGGTGGCTCCCACCTCTTCCTTACGACGAGAGACCTCATCAAGATTGGACAACTGCTCTTAAATCGTGGGGTCTGGAAAGGAGCAAGAATTTTTCCTGCCTGGTGGATCGATTTTATGGCCAATGTCTCTCCTGGAGTATGGAAAATGAGTCGACATAGCGAGCTTTTAAAGGATGAATGGAAAAATGGTGTCTATGGTGGTGGCATCTGGACCAATAAATCTATGCCTGCAATCACTCCATTGCTTCCTAGTATGCCTGACTCCACCTTTTTGGCCATAGGGGTTTTTGGGCAATATATTGTAGTCTCCCCTGAAGATCGTTTAGTCGTAGTTCGAACCGGGCATGATCAAGTCAGTGGAGTACCGTTACAAGAATGCAAAAAAAGATCCATCTTCCCTCCTGCTATTTCTAAGATCATTAAGATGGTAAAAATCTCTAATTACTCTAGAGGAGAGTCTCGCCCGTTATACCGACTTGAAATTGCACCAACTGTTTTAAGTTATCTTACTGTTGTGGCCAAATCCCCTGCCGCTTATGCGTCCTATGATCCCGAACATCCTGAGCGAGGATGTACCCTCGATTAATTCGAGCAAAATCAAGGAGAACATATGATTGCCCCCAAGATTAAAATTGCATTCTTTGATTCAAAATCTTACGAAGAAGATTTTTTCAAAGCTGCTAACACCCGTTTAAATTTCAATTTTCATATTGACTACTTTAAGGAACGTTTTACCATTCAAACAATCAAACTCGTTTTCTCTCATAATGTTATTTGCTTATTCTGCAACGATTTTGTCAACAAAGAGATGATTGATACCTTATGTGAGTATGGTGTGAAATTGATTGCTCTGCGCACGGCCGGTTATAATAATGTCGATATCAAGGCCGCTCACAAAAAAATCCGCATAGTAAGAGTGCCTGAATACTCCCCTCATGCCATTGCTGAATACACTATCGCACTACTACTGGCCCTCAATAGAAAAACTCATCGTGCCTATTACCGCACGAGGGATAACAACTTTAGCATTAATGGGCTAATGGGGTTTGATCTTTACAAAAAAACAGTAGGAGTTATTGGCACTGGCAGAATTGGAAGTGTTTTAACTCAGCTCCTGCATGGTTTTGGAACAGATATTGTGGCCTATGATAAAGTCCTTAACAAAGAAATTGTCGACCGTTTTGCTGTAAAATACCTCTCTTTGGATGAACTCTTTGTTCAAGCAGATATCATCTCACTCAATTGTCCCTTAACTCCAGAAACCTTTCACATGATTAACGAAGAGAGCATCCGCAAAATGAAAAATGGCGTATATCTGATCAATACGGGCCGAGGAAAGTTGATTGATACCAAAGCATTAATTGCAGGGTTAAAATCAAAAAAAATTGCAGGAGCGGCCCTTGATGTTTATGAGGAGGAGAGTGAATACTTTTTTGAGGATTTTTCTGCTCGTGGAATTGATGATGATATTTTGGCCAGATTGCTTACCTTTCACAACGTCTTAATCACCTCTCATCAGGCATTCTTCACAACAGAGGCCATGAGAGAAATCGCTCAAACCACCTTACATAATATCAGTGACTTTTTTGCAGGCAAAGATCTAAAAAATGAGGTTCACTACTAATCCCAATCCTCTATGGATCACTAAATGATATTCTAACAATCTTTAGCGCAATCTTTTTTTGTAACTGCTCACAGTGCGCCGAGAAGGTAGCAAAAAAAAATATCCAGTAGAGTGAAAGACTCTACCCTCCAAAGGAACGGTCATTCAGGAGGAAGAACGGGTAATAAAATAAGAGGTAACAAATATTTTAAAGCTTACACGATTCAAGCAGGACAGGCCGGAACCCATAGCGGGTGAACGGGGACAAGCGCCGAAATAGTTA
>JADGAN010000078.1 GCA_015231955.1 Oligoflexia bacterium
GTCCTCGCTTAGATCTTCTGGCTTTCGTTTTATATAAGTGGCCGTTGTTTTACGATCCACTATAGTATTATCTCATGAGTTTATGGTAAAATAAATCAGGCCAAATAAATATTATTGAAGCATTTATAAAAATGCCAATAGAAATTATTTGTTTCAAAATCAGTATGAGTAAATGTTTTTAGTTTGGTAGAGTGCCGGATTAAACTCTACTCTACCCTTGGTACTTTTGCGCTTAAACAGCAGCACCTCTACTGGGGAATGCGTTTTTGGGGATGGGCCTTACACTATTTACAAGATTTAACCCAGCCTTACCACTCTTCAATGCTTCCAGGTCAAAGCACTATCAAACTTTTGCTTTTAAGCATTTTTGCTTCTAAAGAAAAAGTTAATGCTCTGGTAACTTTGGTTAGCAACCGCCATCTTTTCGTAGAAAACTATTTATTTTACAAAATCAAAGAGCAGTTGATAACACATAACTTTTCTCACCCACTCATCCGTGCTCTCACCCTAGAGGATAAAGACTCAATTAAGTTACCAAATCATATTTCCTTTGCAGAATTGGCCCGAGAAGTGATTTCTCTTGAGGCCCACGAGAGAGGGAATACCACACATGCAGCGCTGATCCGCTCCTTTCCAGCAAAATATGTAAATGATCCACACTATAATTTTTCGGTTAGCGAGAAGGCCTTCGATAGTTATCAACTCTTAAAAACCATAAGCGGCCCGAAAGAAAGCTTACAGCTCGATCAATGTTTAGTGGACTTCATGCACTCCTTTGGGAAGGTGACGAACCAAGTTGTCGAGAGCATGCAACTGTAGCATACGTTAAACACTTGGTGCACGCATTTATAGCTGGAGTGTGTTTGCGAGTAATCTTGTCTTTGTATACAATCTAAAGTATAGCTTTTTATTTTGTTATAAAGACTAACGACTCAACCGATTAAGATTAGATAATTATAATTTTTCTTTCAATAATTTTATTATAATAGTATCAAAGACGAACTTTCTGTTGAAATGACAGAAATCAGAGAACATCAGGCAGGAAGGAGCATGAGAGCTCCCTGTCTTAAGTATTAAAGAATTGAGCTTAAATAGTGAATAATTTATGAGTTATCTTACTTTTTTTCAAACGTACATTAAGAGAATCGATTGTTATTTTCTTAGTGCCTATGCTCATTCTAGATCAATAGAGATTAAAAAGAAGGCCTCTATTCTGTGGAGGCTCAATTGTGTCATTGTTTTTGCTTTCTTTTTTGCTGGAATCTTTATCAATTTGATAACCGCCTTTAAGCTATTCTCCGCTCTTACTGAAATAATTACAAGCGTGTTGTTAATAATACCGTTTATTTTCTTAAAGAAAGGTCTTTACCAAACGGCCAGTAATCTTTCTATTTCTCTTATCCTTCTAGGTGTTAGTATTCCAGGATTAAACGGCTATTCAGAAAATTCTTTTCTTGATTTGGTCTTACTCGGAATAAATTTAATGGCCGTCATCTTTTACTCATGTTTAATTGGTTATAATAAGTTTGCCCCACTTTTTGCTACAGTGTTTTCATGGGCAGCGATCCTGGTCTACTTTTTTTCAAAATTACTCTACTACTCTGAATTTAAGTATCTACCCTTTAGTGATAGGTTTCCCCTTCTGACCACCGTTCTTTTAGTAGTGGCATTAACAGGACTTATAGCGATCTTTATTCTTGTTATCTATCAAAATACAATATGCCTGGCCGAGACTGAGATGGAACGATTGTCAGTGACCATTAGAAGTATTGGAGAAGGAGTCATTACAACTGATAAAAATGGAAACATCATGCTAATGAATCAAGTGGCAGAAGAGCTTACCGGTTATGATCTTAATTTTGCCCGTGGTAGGCCAATCCATGAGATCTACCAAATTGTGAATGAGGAAAACAAAGAGAGCAAAGAAAATAAGGAGATTCAAGAGTCGCTTTTGAAAAATGTGCTCAAGAATGGTAAAATGATAGATCTTTCGGCCCAAGCTATCATGATTTCAAAAACAGGCCTAAAACGGATTATCGCAAGTAATAGTGCTCCCATAAAATATAGCGATGGGAATATCATAGGTGCTGTATTGGTATTTCGGGATATTACCCAAAAGCAACAAATCGAGGAACGCCTTCGTAATTCACAAAGACTAGAATCTTTAGGAGTATTGGCCGGAGGGATTGCTCACGATTTTAACAATTTATTAAGTGGTATTTATGGGCATATCGAAATTGCTCAAGAGCATTTGATGGATATGACAACCAACAGAGCACGTGAACATTTGGATAAAACAATGGATGTCTTCGAACGCGCTAAAGATTTATCGCGTCAACTCTTAACCTTCGCAAAAGGTGGTCTGCCAATCAAGCGAGTTATGAATATAGAATCGCTTTTACAACAAAATACAAACTTTGTACTCAGTGGCTCCAATGTAACTCCAATTTTTGAGATTGATGAAGATCTCTTTGAATGCGAAGTTGATGATCATCAACTAGGACAGGTGATAGGAAATATTGTCCTGAATGCCCGAGAGGCAATGAGTAGCGGTGGAAAAATCTTTATCACTGCCCAGAATATCAGTTCTGGAGACATTATACAGTTTTCATCGGCAACAGAACTGCTTCAGAATAGAGGTTATGTTTTAATACGAATAAAGGATGAGGGTGCTGGTATTTCACCTGATGACCTTTCGCGAATTTTCGACCCTTACTTTACTAGCAAACCACACGGGATCGGCCTAGGCCTTGCTATCGTTTATTCCATTATCAAAAAGCATGATGGTCACATAGAAGTAGAATCTGTGCCAAGTATAGGAACTACTTTCAGTATCTTTTTACCCGTTGTCTCTCACGCTCAATCAGAGGAGAAACTTAAACAAGATGTGTCCAAAGAGATAGATTCCAAAGTAGAAAAAAGAAATCAAGGACACAAAAATGTTAGGATTTTAGTGATGGATGATGAAAACGCTATCCTCAATATTATGAAAATACGATTGGAACAGGCGGGATACGATGTCAGCTGTACAGTAAATGGAGAACAGGCCATTAAGACCTTTAAGCAAGAGTTGCAAAGAGGGAATAGGTTTGACGTTGTCATCTTAGATCTTACTATTCCTGGTGGAATAGGAGGAAAAGAGGTTTTAAATCAAATGCTCCTTATTGATCCTTCTGTGAAATCAATTGCTAGTAGCGGTTACTCCAATGATCCTATCATTGCGAATCCTACTCACTTTCGTTTTACCGATCGATTGTTAAAACCATACACAAGTCAAGAGCTCTATCAACTCTTAAATAAACTTTGTGAGTAAGTTAAATAAAAGCCCTTTATGAAAATCGACATTCCTATTTTTTCTCTCAAAATGTTCCAAAAATTCTCCTCGCTTGAAGAGAACCCCCCGTCTCAGGGACGATTGCAGTCAGGCGATCAGAGATAAAAACTTTTTTCAAAAAGCATTTTAGTGATATAATATAATCGTAAGCTAGGGGGGACGGAAGGAAAAGTCGCGTGAAAAATCTATTGTCCCCGGAAACTCTAGCAACTTTCAAGAGAAAACCTGCTCCAATTAAAGAAATTGTCAAATTTTTAGACAGTCATCAGGAGGTTTCGGTTTCTGCATTATGCAAGATAATTGAAGTTGCACCTAGGGTGATTTATGACTATCAATATGCAGAAAGGCGTCTTGTGAAAAAAGAAAAGAAAGGGCCAAAGGTTACCCCAAAGAGTAACTCAAAAAAGTATAGCAGATATACTGCTGAAGAAAAATACGATCTAATTGAAGAGTATCTGAAGGCCAATGAAGAGGAGAAGTCGAGCCTCCTTCGAACGTATGGGATTTACCAATCCGACATTCAAAGATGGCGCGATCAAACCAAAGAAGCAGCACTTCTGGCCCTAGGAAGACGGAAGGTAAGATCCGATAAGAAAACTGATGATCAACTAAAGATAGAGCAACTGGAGAAAGATCTTAAGGAGCAAGAAAGAACGACCGCCAAGCTTTCAACGTTATTGCTAGTTCAAAAAAAACTTTCGATATCCTAAAAGGAGACGATTGAACATATACGGCTTCGATGATGCCCCGAGGTTCGACGGCGGTTTATTAGAGCACAAATTACTACTCAATTAAACTGCCTTAAAAATGATATTGTCCTTTCTTTTTTGGCAACAAGATCCATCGTGGTTATGGATATGATGTGTTTTGGTGTTTTTTAATTTGGTGGCAAGTGAAAATCAAGTTATTCTTTCTGAATAACTGTTGGATTTGCGTATGAGGTGATCCTATGAGCGCTGGATCTTGGTTGTTGAAATTTATACTACGTTGTCAATAAAAAGTTCTGCGGAATGTCGGTTTAAAGATAAAAAGAAAGTATTTTCAAAAATGAATGAAGGTCAGGCCCTAAAAAAATATATTGAGACTAAGGGCGACTTGAAATTGATTGATGATGTTATAAGCTCATTGGACGATGAGCAATTTTATTTCTACGCTCATCAGGCCCATTGCAAAAAGACAGGAACTGAGATAGATAAGTACACTTTTTTTAGGCATGAACTCCCAAAATATAAAGACAATGAGCTTAGAAAAATGGTTCAATCCATATTGTCATAACAAGAATAACACATGAAAGCAAAAGCCGATCTAATAAAGCGGAAAGAGACAAAAAATGGTCTCCTAGTAGCAAAAAAAGAAGAAAAATGCTTAAGATGCGAAAGGGTTTTTGTTTCTCGAAACGGCCAGAAACTTTGCATTAGATGCAAAGGCGTTAATAAAAAAATTTCATAGCAATCAAGGCCAACATGAAAGATCAAAAATTTTTAATATCCTCAAGAATATGTTGAAATATTTTCTGGACGATTTTGTCCTCGATATTACTTATGGATAGCGGTCTGGTCTTATGAACATTGCCTTCCTTTGGAATTTCAACCACCCTCGCGGGTGAGGGTCGATAGGTCATACTTTTCATTCGTAATAATAGAGAAGCAAGATTTTCATTCAATGAGTTCGAGAATACCTCCTTTGATATTCCATCTGCTCCAACGGCCTTATTTCCATCAAGGACTTTGAAGCCTTCCAGTAATGATACCGAATTAAAGTGATGCATGAGACTGCAAAAACTTCGGTCGGGATAATTCCTGGACGTCCAAGCTATCCCTTTAAGTTTCGTTTTCGTTGTTACTTGAGATTCTGTTGTTCTCATAACGTTTCCCTTAAAAGGTTGAATTTACCTAGGGGTCTTCCCTCCACGTTCGTTACACGCTTCACTGGTAGTATGCCCCATCTGACTTCTTAGTAATCATTTTGGCATCCTCGTTATTCACTCGTCCGCCAATACTCTCATCCTGGAGGAAAACTAAGATCTCCTCTGTTCACCAAACCACTTTCCTTACATGCCGTGCTTTTCGCACCCCGAGAGTGTTATAGGGTTCTGCCAAGTATCGATCCCTACAATTTTGTCTTCTGGTATTCCGAAGCCATCGACCACTCCATCATTTCCCGTTAACGGGGCTAAATCGCTTCGACTTATGTCTACGGCCTATAGTTTCTTCGACCTACGCTTAACAATAGTTGTCACCAGTTATTGTCCAAGGTCTAAATATGAGATGTGCTCGGTCAGCACTTTCTCAGCAGAACTTCCATCTGCTAGCAGTCTTGGCGCTTGCAGAGCGCACCGGAATACGGGATTAATCACATTAAATTCACAATGGGATCTCTTTCAATTGCCAACAGCATCTTGAATAAGTTTTAGAATTTTTTCCTGATTAGAGTGGGAGAGTTTGGGATGACTTGCTAAATCCAATACAGATCGGCCATCTTTTCCCACCGCTTTTGCATTGGATTTTTTCTCTAAAAGATATTGGACTACATCCAGATGACCCCTAAACACCGCCTGTGCTAAAGGTGTAAAGCCAGCGCTGTTGGCTTGCTCTATGCTTGCGCCCTTCTCTATCAGGTATTTTACAATTTCCAGATGACCATCATTGGCGGCAATATTCAGTGGTGTCCATTCTAGTGGACCTCCTCGCTCTATATTTGCACCATACTCTATCAGGAATTTTACAATTTCAAGCCGATTATTTTCAGCCGCTTTATAGAGAGGAGTAGCACCATTGCTCGCTGCTTGATCAACATTTGCTTTTTTTTCTAGTAACAACTTAACTATTTCTGTGTGCCCAGAATAGGCCGCTACATAGAGAGGAGTAGCACCATCGCTCGCTGCTTGATCAATATTTGCTTTATTCTCTAGAAACAACTTAACTACTTCTGTTTTTCCAACTCTGACCATTCTAGTGAGCAGAGTAGAACCGTCCCTAAATTTTTGATCAATATTTTTTTTTGATAAATACTCTTGTACAATGGAACTATCTTCTGTTCTTAAGGCAATAGTAAGAGCGTTTGGCCCTTTAACAATATCGCCTAATTTATTTTTTTCGTTTTCATGTTTGATAGTGATATAAAATGATAATTCTTCTAACCCTTTATCAATATCATCAGCAAGGACTTCTGCTTTATAACCATTAGGATCAATCAAATGATAAATTTTGACTTTGATCTCCTCACCTGAATCGTTTTTACAGCGATATGTGCTAATGCCGTAAAGATTTGTTTCATGGCCTGGCAGTGAAAGAGTGATCAAAGATTCATGCGCTTTTAAAGCATCAAAGATCGCTTCCCCCATGGTTTTTCCATCCTCTGCTACAATCTCATTGATAGAAAATGCTGGAATCTTTATGCGCTTACACCCCATCTGAGCACTGTTTACCTTTTGCCATATTTGTGAAAGAATAGGGAGCTTGCTCTCCATGCTATTTGTAGTTGAAACACAAATCTCTTTCACTACATCTTCATGAGAAATCTTCTCATCTTGGCACGACACTAGCTCGCCTTGTTTTGCAATATTCAGCAGGAAAGATGTTCCAAAACCACCCTCCTCATACCGCTGCAGTTTTCCGTTTCCTACACACATGGCATTGCTTAACGAATAATCCTCGTGCTCTTTATCGCTTGGTTCGTTTCTTTTTATCCGATCGCGTTTGATGGCATCCTGTAGAGCAAAGAGAGCAGCGGCCGCATAACATGCTCCAAATTTTCCTTGTTTGTACCTCGTATCCAATAATGGTGCCGGAGAAAGCAATGCGGATTCACTATCAATGATGGTACACTTATAGGGCGGATTAGGAAATTTTGATCTACACCTATTCTGAAATTCTCGAGTGTTAATGTTTTTAGCATACTCTACATAATTAACAAACTGCATGCGAATTGCAGAATCAAAAATAGCATCTATTCCAGGATAATTCTCATGAACACAATCATCCCAGGCATAAGTCGCCTCTAAATCTATTAAGAACATACTTAAAAGGAGCAAAAAAAATGTTTTTTGTATCATTGGCATATATAACCCCATCTAGACATCTTTTCGGAAAAAAACTTTTTTCCTTTAGGGGTTTCGTAGCAAACTACCAAAAACCCCTCATTAAAATCTTTTGCCCCAACCTCAATTACACTTCATGGTTGTGGGGGGAATGAATACATCACGAATAAAGGGGGTTTTTTAGCAGTCCCTCGATAAAGTCCCGTTGTTGATTATTTCAGTACAGTAACAAGCACCAACGCTATTTCTCCTTAGTAAAATCGACTTCTTTACGAAGTTCTACCCATCATATCTACTTAAAGAGTTCGGCTGGATCAGTACCACTAACTATTTTTTTTATGAACTCATGGGGTGTTACTTCTTTATCTCCTTTCCAATTTGCATAAGCCAGGGCCATTTTAAATTTTAGAGTTGTGTCAATGCCTTGTATACCCTCTTCGTAATAGTAAACAGGAAATTTTTCGATTATAGTCAGTTTCTTCTTTTTAGATTCATTTTCGATTAAGGCCAACTTGTCTAATGGGTTTTTCACATTAGCAACAAGAGACGCTAATCTACTGATCTCTTCATCAGGATCAATGATCTTCATGTTTTCTCCAGAAAAGAGTTCATCATAATCTAAATCCCATACCTTTTTAAAATTAGATTTGTTAGCACTTTGAATTTTATTGTAAGTTGCTGCATGGGTCACTTTTAATATCGATCGATCAATATGTTTATCTATAAATTTAATCACACAAATAGCACGTTCAAAAGAGCGAAGGTCGAGATGAAGATTATTTATATTTTCAATATGGCCTTCGGCCAAAATGACAGGAAATAGATCATTGGGGACAGCGTTGTATTTAACGGTCAACCCAATATTCTTGGCCTCATCATCGTAACTAATAAAAAAATCTCGCCTTTCCGTGGACCAATTAATGCAACGGAGCTGATCTAAAGTTGCCAAGAAGTCATCGATCTTCATTATCTGATAATAAAGGCGAATAGGCATATATAATTCATCAGTGGTCGTTTTAACAAGAATATCCTGATCGTTTATCTCAGTATCATTAGGAGCAAGACCTCCTTTTTTTTCATAGATCTTTGACTCTTTTTGCAAACAACATTTTTTATACTTTACTCCACTGCCACACAGACAAGGTTCATTACGTCCTATTTTAAAATCATTCATGCTATAACCTTCTTTTTGCTATTAATTTTTCCAACATGAGTGTTCATCCTTGGTAAAATATTCCTCTGTTTTTGATGTTTCGTTCTGACCGCACGCTGTTTTTATCTCGATTTTTGCTACTTCCAGCTGTTGTAAGAGCAGAGCATATTTGGTTTGCCACTCTGAAAGCAACTCATTTTGCGCTTCCCATTTCATGAGTAAATCATGATATTGCTCTTTCCAATGCTTCTGTGACTGATTACTACTGGCCAATCTACTAAGGGTTGCAGTTAGTTCTTTACGGATAATTTCGTTTTGCTGATCGAGATTATTTAATTGTGTTTTTAGATTTTCCTTCTCATAAGTAGCTTGCTGATACCGTTGCTGAAAGTCTATTTTTTCTCTCGTGGTATCGGCCAATTCTTGATTAACTTGAAGAACCTTCTGCTCTAATTGTTTAAGTTGTTGCTCATATCGTTGCTGCTCAATCTGTCTTTGTTCTACCACTGACTCCCTGTAGTGCTCTAAATTCGCCTGAATTTGCTGGTTTTGGCGGCGTAGTTCATCAATGCGGGCCTGTTTCTCTTTAAGCTGCTGGTCAAGCCCAGTATGTTTTTCAGTTACGGTGGCCAGTTCTATTTTGGCCGAGATCAACTGTTGCTCCAATGATGACTTCTCATTGGATAAACCATCTCTCTCTTCTTGAATCTGTTGATGCTGTCTTTGCCACTTGGTGTTTTCATGTTGAAGCCGCTCAGTCTCGTGCTTCAACTGCATAAAATCATGTTGAAATTTTTGTCTGATCGCTTGAACCTGTTCCTCAGATTGATTCATGACCAATTCCCAAAGTCCTCTCATGGTTGCGATCAACACCTCTGGAAGTTTTTCTTTACAGGCAATTTGTTGATCTTGCCCTTGCTTCGTTTTCCAAGCGCGGAGGTGGGTTCCGATAGTGCTTTTACTGCCGGTGCTTCCCAATGCAATCCTAATGGAATCTATCGTGGGAATTCTTCCGGCAGCAGTTAGTTGTTGTGCAGCACTGGATACTTCAAGATAAGTGACGCCTGGTCTGGCCATTTAGAGTCTTCTCCTGATTTTTTAGTACTGTACTCCATAACATAAAATATTATGTGGAGGCAAAGGCAATTTGTAGTCTACGTGGAGCAACAACTTAAACAATTAGAGCAGAAGGTTCTTCAAGTTAATCAAGAATTGGCCGATACCACGAGAGAAAAAATAGACTTTCAGCAACGGTATCAGCAAGCTACTTATG
>JADGAN010000079.1 GCA_015231955.1 Oligoflexia bacterium
TTGATTGTCTCTTCAATATTGATACTTCCTACTGTCATAGGCAGCAGTATCTAATAAAAAAAACAAGAGGCCCAGAAATATTTCAAGGCCTTGCTTCATTTTTTTTTAATTTATGCTGAATAGATACGAAATATCTTAATGACAATGGGATTGCCTTCACCCTTTCCAAAGATAGTATTGGACGATTAGTAATTTCGACACCAGAGCATCCTCTGAAATATTTTGGTAAATATTTCGCAAAAGCGATCATGGATTTGAGAGCATCTGGAATGAAACCGAGCATGTTCTCTTATTACATCGGTAATATTTATGGCTATCCATCACTTGATAATTATGGATTTCAGACATTTTATAAAACTCCCAATATGATGGATTTTAGTGCGCTTGCAAGTAGCGGAGTTCCACGCATAATTGCTGAAACCGGAGAAATACCACCCATAAACGGCAATCCTGCGCGACTAATGTGGATTGAATTAAAGAAGCAATAAATTAAATGATTCGCAATAAATAAAGCAAAATAAAATCATAAGGGTTAAAGAATGAAGTCTCTTTTATACGCTATCGCTCTTGTGGGCCTATCGCTTGGCATTTCAAATAGTCTTACTTGTGCGGCGGCCACTACTCAACAAGGAATTATTACCGCCGAGATGGCCCATTCTATTTGTACGGAAGATGCAATCAATCAGGGGTTTAAAATTTCCACTGATAAGAAAGAAGTCTTTGCTTTAATACAATGTGGGGGAAATGGTTATACAATTAAATCACTTTCACCAAGAACGGCAATCACTTTATCTGGAGATTTTAATAGAGACCTTACTGTAGTTGGAGGATTAGTTAACTTAAAAGAAAACGTCTCCGTTCCTGGGCGGCTATCTGTGAACGTAAGCGAACTAGTGTTGGAAGGAGCACTCACTGCACCAGGGGGTCTTTATATTAAATCAGATAAAATCATAGAATTTAGGAGTGGTAATATTAGCACAGGAGACCTAACCATAGAGGGTAAAAATGTAGTTAACAGAGTCGAAATCAATAGCAATCAGTTTACGCTTAAATCGGAGACTATTACCAATAATGAAGATTCCATAATCAGCAGCAATGGCGACATAAAGTTTATTGGATTTAATGAGGTGACAAACAAGGGTATTATTAGGAGCAATAAAGATTTAACTTTCCAAGGTGGAAAGGTTAATAACTTTAAATCCACAAAAATATTCTCTAATGGAATATTTCGTGCCGATCTTGCTTCCATGGAAGACAGTTCGACTACTGTAGCAAGAGTGGCAGCGTTATATTTTGTGAAAGATAGAGTTGATTTCTTTCCAGGAAATAGCATACTCACAAAAGATTTTATTACCAAGTCAGATCATGTCGTAGTAAGACCTGAATCTAGTTTCCAGCTTATCAACAGCGGACAATTTATTTCTAATACTGCGCTTGGAATGGACTTTTCAGGTAAGGTTCGCTCACAAAAAATTCTCTCCGATCCAGAACAATACCTATATACATTACAAAGTTTTGATTGGGCGATGGCACCTACTTTTCAACTATCTGGATGGAATAGTGGACTTACTAAACCAAGTGCGCCTGGTCTACGATTTCTTTCAACCTATGGTAAAATGAAAGCGAAATCATTTGTGATTAATTCCGACAAAGAATTAAAGATCAAAAGCAAAGACCTTGATCTTGATGGAACCATTATTAATCGTGATGCAAATATACTAATTGAAGCTGAACAAGCAAAGATCAAGGGTTATATAAGTAATCAAAACATTGTCGATATTGATGCAAAAGGAAAACTGGATATTGCCGCTAACATATTCTCTGATAAATTTTTTGCTAAGGCAGACGAAGTAACAGTTTCAGCGGATGGTAAGATCATTGCAAAAACATCGGCCATTATTGCTTCTAAAAAAGATGCCGATATACTGGGAGAAGTAATGATCGGGGCCGATCTATTTGCGGGTAAAAAAACGATGCAAGAAGTATCAGAGGCTTTTAGCAAACTAAGTCCAGCAGAACAATCAAAGTATCGTTTATCAATACGCTCTGAAGATGGTGATGTCACTTTTGGAAATGATTCTGTATTGCGCTATCTCATTGGAGATTTCAAAGGTAATGACAAAGTAACACGCCTTGGAAATGTGCAAGGATTATATGCAACGGTAGAGGGTAAGAAAATTGAAGAAGGCGGCATAGTCAATGTCATCAGTGATGATTATAAAACAGACGCTATTAAGTTTAGAGGAACCAATAAATCTTTTCACTTAAAAATTAACGGCATCAAATCTGTTACCTTTGAAAAAGGAGCTGATGTCAATGCGGATACGATCAATATTACACGATCAAAAGATCTCATTACTGAAGATGGAAGTCGTATCACTGGTGCCAATGTCCTTTTAGAGGCAGACCAGGTTAAAATCGATGGGGCACTTACTGCACTTGCAACACTTGGAATTAAAGGAAGTACGCTTAAAATTGGAAGCACAGCAAATGTTGAGAGCAGTGAAAAAGCGATCATTGACACCACCGATTATGTGGGAATTGATGGAGCGATGAAATCTGATATCGTGCAAATTACGCAAGCGAAAGACATTGTTACTAAAGATGGTAGCAAGATGACTGGTGTATCTATCGTATTAAATGGTGATAGAATTAAAATCAATGGAAAAATTGAAACAGCAAAAGAACTAGGACTTAGTGGACAAACTATAGATATCAGCGCCAGTGGGAGCATTGATAGCAAAGGAAAAGTTATTATAGATAGCACCGAATCTATAGGGATCGATGGTAGCGTAAAATCTGATATTGTTAATCTCTTAAATGCTAAAGAATTGAACGCTAGCAGTGGCAGTCGAATAGAAGGTGGTGATGTTACTATAACTGCTGATCAAATTAAACTAAATGGCATTGTTTCTGCACTAAGTAATTTGGCATTAACCGGAACAAATATTAAAGTTAGCACTAGTGGCAATATTGATAGCAAAGGCAATCTGATTGTTGATGCCGCAGATAGTGCTGTAATAGCAGGAAATTTAAAAGCAGCAGATTTACTTTCTATTAAATCAAAACAAATTTTAATTGATGGCCTTGTGGCCGGAATGGGGCAGGTTTCAGTAAACGGCAGTGATAAAGTAAAGATTAATGGTTCGGTTGATAGCAATGGAAACACCTTCATCACAGCTGGAGAGTTGGCCACAGTAGATGCAAGTAATATCAAGGGTGAGAATGTTAGTCTTGATGTCGATAAAAATCTTGAAATCAATGGAAAAATTATTTCTAACAAAAAAACAACGATTAAACTTGCCGAAGGAGATTTTGCAAAAGTTCGTGGTAGTATCGATTCTGGAGGTTGGGTCGCCTTTGATGGTAAGATTAATTCCGATGAAGTCCTTAAATTAGTCACAGGAAATAATGGAACCGTCTCCTCTCAGGGTATTCAGGTTATCACCACTGAGCCTGTCATCATAAAAAGAAACATTGAAAGCACAAGAGGCATTGGCATCGAAGCCAAAAGCCTAGAGGTCTCTTCTGGCACAACAGTATCAGGGACAGATGTGAGTTTAAAATCTAATGAAGGCGATCTTACATTAAAGGCCGGATCAACCATTACCGGAACCAATTCCGTCTACATTGGAGCAAAGGGAGGAGACATCATACGAGAGGGAAAACTTGTTGATGGTAGCCCAGTCTTCTCCAGCATCATTGCCGGTAGTGGTGGTGTGCAAATAGAGACCGATGGAACTTATCGCGATCAAGCATCGCAAACCAAGACAAGTGGAACGTTAGTATTGTATGCAAAAAGTGGTTTAGTCGTTGTTCCCCTTGAATACGTTACTCAAAGTCAACGAGTGGAAAAGGGTTCCTTTAAAAAGAGAACCATCACAACAACAAGTACCGTTTACTATAACACCACAATGGAAGCAACTGGAGGTGTTCTAATTCAAACCGATGGTCTTGCTGATGTAACCAATTTGGATATTAATTCAGAAAAGAAAGCACTTATAGGACCTGATAACAGTGAAATTTCAATCAAACGTCTACACAACTCAGTCAATACTGTCACAAAATCCGCATGGAGAAACGGCTTTAAACCACTAGGAAAAGTTATCGATGAAGGATCTAGGATGGCCGATGATGCAAAAAAGATTACTGGCAAAGTAGTTAAACTCGAGCAAAATATTTTAAAAACGATGACTAGGCCAATAACGAAAAACATTCCAGCAGCAAACAAAATAATGGATCGTATCTATAAAGTCCAAAATTACTCTGCCGACATTCTTACAGATCTCATTAATCCTAAAAAAATATATAAAGTGGATACTTATAAAAGATGTTTTGATGGAGTTAAGCAGGAGTTAGTTGATTCGATTGCTGATGTTCAAAAAATCAAAACCAAGGTAATAAAAAGTGTTGTAGCACGAGCACTGAAAAATGTTTCAACAGATCTTGCAAATATGACAGTTAAAATTGATAAATCGCTAGATAAGGGTGTTTCCTATGCGGAAGCCGCTGCAAGTTTTGAAAATATAACGAGGATAGCATTGGTAACAGTTGCCACTGCTATGGGAGGAGGTCCAGCAGGTGCCGCATTTGCAAATGTCCTTGCCGATAAATATATTGCGAAGACAAAAGTAACTTTAGAATCAGCAATGAAAAGCATGGCAACGGGAATGGCAGCAGGGTATGCTTCCCAATATGTCACAAACTTAGGTACTGCTCACAAATTATCTAGTACCATCACCAGCATGTCAGGTCAAGTGGCGGGGAAACTTGGTGCAGATGCTGCAAATATAATTGTTAACCACACAAAATATACACCGAGAGATTTTGTGACCAGTGTACTCACGGGCGGGGTCAATGGGGCAATTACAGCGAACATAGGGATAGACACCGCAAAAAATCGTTCAATAGATCGTTTCATGAGTTCCACGTTAACCGCTGCCGTAACAGGCGCTAATACCGAAGCCATTAGAGAAATTGTTCATGAAAATCGCCTTGACCTCGATGATGTTGCAGAGGCATCAATGCAAAATTTTTCCAGAAGTGTCGTTGAAAATACTGTGGAAATGGGAGTCAAGACCACAATTCCTGATAAGCTAAAAGGCATTATTGATCTCAATCTGCATGCACCAGTAGAAAAGCCAGATCTCGCTACTCAAGTGGCCGAGACTCTCCAAGGATTCAAAGAAGCCTTACCCGAATTACTTGAAGGAATCGAGGCCATAAATGAGGATGACATCGATGGTGAATCCGCTGACCGGACAAGCGGCCCTAAGCTAAGTGAAGACCAAAAGGCCACGCTTGACAAGTTTCTCAAGGATCAGGATAAGAAGGCGCAACAAGAGTTTAAAAAGAAATTTGGAGTAGAATCAATAGAGAAACTTTCCAAAGATCAGCGTAATAGCAAAGAGTTTAAAGAATATTTACAATGCCAAATGGATAGGGCCAACGGTAGTCTTGGCAACTACCAAGACCTTCAAGCTGTTGTGGATGCATTAAATAAAGATGATCGAACACCAGCAGGACTAGCTGCCAAAGACGAAGCGACCAAAAGAGTTCTTCTACAACTCATCAAAAGCGGTGGGCCTCAAGCGGCAGAATCATTCATGGGCAAGCTGCTGCTCGGAGCAGCTGCTCCCATCATCGGGGTAGGCTCTATTATTCATGATGCCGTAGCACCTTCTGAACTGGGTGCTGATGATGATAAATCAGCATCCGAGTATTTAGAAGATAGGTTGGCAGAAATTAAGGCAGCTAAAGATAACGTACAGAAACCGTTGCCTCAACCTGATTTAAATGATCCTGAAAGTAAGTTGCTCTATAAACGCGCCCTTGAAGAGAAGAATGGCAATGCCGCAAGACTTGCTTATCTGAATCATGAAAGTGAAAAAAGTCAGGCAAAATATTCTGGTAGTAAACCTAAACTCAATTATGAAGCAAACCCAAAGCACAAACCAACTGCATCAGGTAATGCTAGCCCAGCACCAACCAATCCTGTCGAAACTTTAAATAGGTCTGTCGAGTTTTCTACTAATTCTACAAGGCGGGTTGCAGTAGACCCTAAAACAGGTGAGTTTGTTGTTTTTGCACAACACGAGGTTGGCAAAGGTAATTATCACGGCTATCAAGTAAAATGGGAGGAATTGACCGAAGCCATGAAGTCAGCTCTAATTAAGTCTGGACAAGTAAATCACAGGGGAAAAATATTATGAAATATGAAACAATAAAACCTATGAATTCAAAAGAAGAAGTAAGTAGAATTTTAAAAGAAGCTAACTCTACTCGCAAAAAAATAGATGTTTTACTTGGTGCTATTGAAGGGATTGATGATCAGGAATGGTTGCAATCTCTTTGCTTGAAGTATATTGATGTTGATGACATACGAGTTGCTCATGCTGCTATTCAAGGATGTGGATATATCGCCAGAATCTTTAGAAAATTAGATACTGAACTTATTATAGAAAAATTATCAGCAGTTGTTCAGAAACATCCTGAACTTTCCTGTGTTGTAAATGACGCTTTAGATGATATGGAAATGTTTATGAAAATAAAAATAGACAGATCATTCATCAATAAATAGGTTTCATAACTGTTTACTAAATTAGCAATAATCCCAACCCCTTACTCCCCACTGCCAAAAAATACAAAAAATCCAAAATATCCCTTGTTTTTGATCCCATCGCCACTTTGTCGCCAAAAAATTCAGAAAATTCAAAAAAAACCTAAAATCCGACACTGTCTTGACCATTCATTTCACCCTAAAGATAGGTAGCGTTTATGGTATGAGTGACTCCAGGGATGTCGTCTTGACGTGGCAATTTGTTTATCGGGGGGAGGGCTTATTTCGTTAATTCGTTTATTTCGTAACCACCACTATTAGAAAATAAAAGTTGGGAGAGTGATACCCCTTTTTTCGTTATTTTGTTTATTTCGTTAATTCGTAGCGGGGGATTTCAAGTGGTGTATCCCGCCGGCCTTTGGCCGGCGGGGAACTGGATGAGGGTATATTCGTTTTTTTTCATTTGTTACTGAAAAAAAGAAAGAATGAACAAGGAGTTTA
Source organism: Oligoflexia bacterium (assembly GCA_015231955.1). GTDB lineage: Bacteria > Bdellovibrionota > Bacteriovoracia > Bacteriovoracales > Bacteriovoracaceae > JADGAN01. Next base: position 7,061 of record JADGAN010000079.1, read on the forward strand.
TTATTTTTTATTAATAAAAATATATATAAATATATATTATATATATTTTATATATAAAACAAAATCTACTACACTCAAAAGAACGAACAAACGCCAACAGCTCATTTTTAATTTTCTTCAGTATTAAAAGGAATAAAGGAAACAAACCCTATTTCCTTCCGGCCGTTTGTCGGCTGGAAGGGAAGAGACTCATATTCTAACAAGCTAAGATCTCCCCGGCTTACGAAATAACGAAATAACGAATTAACGATAGCACACTCCAAATTCAAATAGCTGGGCTTACGAAATAATGAATTAACGAAATAACGAAAAAAGGGGGACGTTGTTCACATCCCCCCATTTCTAAAAGCTTAACGTACGAAATAAACGAATAAACGAATTATCCTGCCACTCTCATTTCTTCGCTTCCAATAAACCAGCGCTGGCGATCTCTGCCTCCACTACTTTCAGTTTCAAAGTAGACCAACTTCTCTTGCATAAGTTCTTCTAGCGCTCGCTGAATTTCCTCTTTTTTCTTATTCCGTTTAAACATTTCGCTAATGTCTGTTCTGGTTACACCCTCCAAGTGACTACGAATGAAACTCAAGACTTTTAATTTGGTCTCGTTGGCCCGATCCCTCTCCTTGGATTTTTCGCTGTTACTCCCGCTGTCCAAATCCTTAAAGATTACACCACAAGATTCCTCGGCATACTTCCATACCGCCAAACCGGCCTCTAGGTGTGGTAACTTAATAGTGGTACTCTTGTCCAAGAGAGCATACAGCATAGAAAGACGTAGCACTTGCGGTGCCGCTCGCATCAATACACTCGAATACAGTAAATCTGGGTAACTTGTCAGCGACGGATAAACTCTTTCCCACCTATCTCTTGCCTTTGCAGACAATGTAACACTTGCACCAGACGGCAACCACTCTATAACTTCCCGTAGTTCACGCTTGAGATCCTCCAGTCGATCTTCGTCGCAACTACCACCGAAAGGTAAAATTTTAGAGCGCTCTACAAACACCCATAAGAACCTATTTGCCAAGCCATTATGAATATCAACTGTAGAGATTAACCCTGACAATTCTCTTGTGGTGATGTGGCCAATAATCGAAATATGTGGATCTGTGGCCGTTTCAGGTGCAGTCTTACTGAGTGTGCTCAGGCTGTCACCGTCCCACGCTTGCCGGATAACCGTTGAGAGGATGCTTGAATCCCGCTTGGATGCCCTTAGCACGGCCGCAAACTCACTCTCTACTACGCACAGGCGCTTGTCTTCAACTCCGGGAACCACCACCTCTTTCCCCTTTTTTACCTCCACAGTAGAGTCACGAACAGCGTGAACGATCCCTTCACCAGTAGTCAGTCCAGCTTTTCTGCAATGTTTGCACCAATAAGGATCTATATCTTGAAATAAAGATATAACATGGCCCAGTGCTGTTCCCTTCCTTGCGTTTGCAGAAGGCCCCACCAGAACAGTAAACAGATTCCCGTGGTGTCTCGTTCCCTCTATAGGGAGGCAACAGTTCCGGCCAACAATGTTTCCAAACACAGTTAAAAACTGTACCGCCAGCGCAACAAGATCGGCCTCGGTATTCGGCCCTACGATTCCAACAAACTTTCCTACAAGCCCAATCCATGCATGCTCGTCAATCTCAGGCCTGTTGCTAACAGGGCCACGGGGATCTTCTTTCACATTTAACGGAAGTAGCTTGTAACTACTTGTCCACTGTTTAGCAGTCTTCGCTTCAGAATAGAGGGCATCACGATCGCTGTTGAATACATCCAACCAGTCGACCCCTTTCGCACCAGCAGGGATCTCACTTGGAGGTAGCAGAACAAACACCTCCACACCCCGTGCAGACAATCGCGCCGCTAGCTTATCTGCGGCTTGTTCTCCTCGCATACTCCGATCTTTATCACCCCAGATGTAAACCTTCCTAACCCTAAGAGGTATCTCGCTGGACTCCATGCCACTGGCGCTAACCCCACACCATATCGGCATATCTGTAGCGAGGTTAACAGCTATGCCTGTTTCAATCCCTTCACAGATACCAACAACCAGATCTTCTTCCGTTAATTCGCCAATTCGTACTGTCCCACCTTTGACAGTTCCCAGTGTTTTCTTTACGGCACTAACATTGGCCTTATTACCTTCGAGATCCAAGTAAATCCTCTGAATGCCAATAATCTCATTTTCCAGATTCACAATTTTTGCCACTAAACTTGGGATTCTTGAAGTTTGATTCTCATCTGTGTAGTAAAGGTCAGGAACAAAGCGTACGCTATCTTGGATTAATTCCAAGGCCTCACCAAGACCACGTTTCTTTAGCCGAGATTTCGCATCAAGATTTTAGATAGCATCCTATGTTAATGAGAATTTGGTAATAAAATTATTTTAGAAATGAAAAAACTAATCAGTGACGCTATGACCGGCCTCCTGAAATAAAAAAAGAACTACTCTGTCGAAATTTAAGAACATAACTGCCCCTTGTT
>JADGAN010000007.1 GCA_015231955.1 Oligoflexia bacterium
CCATGAATGGAGCAAAATATTTTTGTAGGATTAGAAGTTTTCTTATGACTATGAAAAAGAAAGGACACTCTCCATTTGATAAGCTGAATGCCATTTTTTATCCAGAACACACTGAATAGATACAAAAATTGCATGCTATGGAATAAGAAACAAATAACGGCCCGATTATGGTATTGCCACATAGTTCAAACTTGGCAATAAAAGATCCCGGCCCACAGGGCGTGGTTTTCAAAATTATAATAAAATGCAAAAAAATTTGGCCGACCGAAACGAGTCAGGTTTAATTTTTTTGCATTTTTGTATTACTGACAAATACGAAATTTGGATCTATTACCCACTTTTTTGATATAGATTCACATTAGAGAGTGCGGGTGATATGGGGAGAAGAGCAGGTGGAAAGGGTTTCGTTGCCGGCCTTGTCGATGCTCTTTATTTTGAAGCTATAGTCGCCAAGGGCCGGCCGGAATGCCCAGTAGGTTGTGTTGAGCAGTGAGAAGAGATTCACCTCTTCCTCTAACGAGCTGCAGTTCGAATCGTTGTAGAGGAGTATTTTTTGATTGGCGAGGTCGCCAGCGCTTGAACCTATCCAACTAGCAGTGATAAAAGGTAGTACGGTGGTGGCCCCTTCCTCCCAAAGAAGGCCTGTGGCCGCCGCCGGTGATGTCTCATCGACCACTAGAGTTGGTGAGCAACGTGACCCAAGCGAGTTTCCGGCCGCATCGAGCGAGCGTATTTTAAAACTAAAGGCACCTGCTGCACCCGTATCCGCAATGCTATAATTTTGATCACTGCTATTAAGCGACACCTCTCCTCCTGAAGTTGTCGTGCAACTGTTATCGCTATAGAGTTGGAGTGCTTGCGAATCAAGATCGCCTGAGGCCGACTTTACCCAGCTTGCCACCACCCCACGATCTGAGGAGAGAAAGCTGCTGGCCCCCACCACAAGCGGCCCTCTCACTGTTCCCGCCGCAAGCAGCGACTCATCATTAGAAAAGGCAAGTGATAACCATTGGCGATTGGATCCCTTGGCACTCCAACTCTCTCCATAATCGCCAGAGAGGTAGAGCGATCCATCCGCTGGTACTGCGGCACCCAGCTTCCCACTACTGCTAATGGCCACTGCTTTCCAAGGACGCGAAGAATCAGTAAGCACACTACTCCAATTAATACCTGCGTCAGTAGAAAGGTAGAGGTATCCGCCATAAGCAGCAGCAAGCATCCTACTCCCATCACCACTTACTGCAACCGACTTCCAGTCCATACTCGCCCCTCGCGCACTCCACACAACTCCAGCATCGGTTGAGATATAAATCGGCCCCCCATTGCGCCCTGCTGCCTGCACCATCCCATCACTACTCATGCTCACACTATTCCAGACCGACAGAGGAGTAGTGCTTTGTAACCAGTCCCCAACACCACCACTACTGTTGTAATAAATATACCCAGAGGAGGCCACCGCCGCACTCTGCCTCATCCCGTCACTACTCATTGCAACAGATATCCAATGAGAACCGCTATTAGTCTGCAGCCAACTGCTTCCATAGTCTGTGGAGAGGTAGATACTATTAGCACCAACAGCGGTGATTCTATGGCCATCTCCACTCATGGCCACACTATCCCAGGCAAACGCAGCTGTGCTCTTGGCCTCCCAATTTCCTCCGGCATCACTCGAGAGATAAAGTTTGCCGCCATACTCCACAAAGGCCCTGAGTTGCCCATCTGCACTTAAGGCCACTGATTGCCAAGTACGCCCTAGATCCCTCTTACTATGCCACTGCTGCCCTCCATCGCCTGAAATATGCATGGCCCCATCAAAGGCCGTGATGGCCTGCAAGCTAGCATCCGAGTTCATGGCCACGGAGATCCAACTTCGTATTGTGTTAGTTGTCTGCCAATCGTTACCTCCGTTCGTAGAGATTGTTATGATGCCCCCAGCACTCGCAAGCGCCGTAATTTTCATACCATCCTCAGAGATTGCTAACGACTGTAGGTTAGGAGTAACATTGCTACTCTGACCCCAGCTCGCCCCATAGTCAGTAGAAAGGAAAACACCACTGCCTGTGGAGATTGCTACTTGCAGCTGACCAGACTCATTCATTGCAACATCGGCCCAGAAGTTGGTAGCTGCAGTGATCATCCAACTCACACCGCTATCAGAGGAGGAGAAGATGTTGCTCCCACCCGTAGCAGCAGAGATATAGGTTCCATTGCCAGAAATGGCCACACTTGTCCAATAGCGACTAGTCTCGCTCGCGAACCAAGTTATTCCAGAATCAGTAGAGAGATAAATGCAATCGCCTTGGGCCACAGCGGCCTGAGTTGCTCCACTAGCAGAGATGGCCACACCACGCCAATCACGCGAAGAGTCTTGAAAGGCCCAACTATTCCCACTGTTACTCGACACCATAATTTGTGCATTACTCGCCACCGCCACCATGGTCACACCATCCGCCGAAAGTGCGATATCCCTCCAGTAGCGTACACTTGCCGTTTCTTGCGGACGCCAACTATTTCCAAAATCACTAGAGACATAGAGGTACTCCCCCCAGGCCACCGCTGCCTGAATTTGTCCACTAGCACTCATAGCAACAGCATACCAAGGAGGTGCAAAATTACCTGAAAGCAGTGAAAGCTCCCCTACTCCCAGCGATTCATTCCAGGAGAGAGCATTGGCCGCAAGTGGTAAAGTCGTATCAATGGTAACAGTATTGATCGAGGGTACCCAGCTACTGCTATTGCCTGCAGGATCGGTAACACGCACACAAATGTAGTAGCTTATACCATTCGTAAGTCCTGGAATGCCTGTACTCCCACTATTGGCCGGTGACTGAATACCTACACACCCAGTCGCACAGTCGCTTGCCGTACAGGCCTTGATCTCATGGACGAGTGGAGCGCTAGCGTCAGTTCCATTACTCCAAGAAGGAGTATAGGTAGTGTTCCCATAGGAGAGAGCGCTTCCAGGTGAAATGCCACTTGGAGCAGTTGGGTTTATCGTATCAATGGTGAGGGTGTCTCCCGATCCTACCCAGGCCGAAGTGTTGCCCGCCTGATCTTTTGACTGCACGCAAACATAGTAGATATCACCGTTACTAAGCCCACTAATGGCACTCACCCCGGAGGTGGCCGGGTCGACAGTGGCCGTACAGCCGGTAGTACAATCAGCATTGGTACAGGCCTTGGCGGCATGCCCAGCAAAGTTAACATCACTTCCTGATGCCCACGTCGAAGTATAGCTGGTGCTATTCGTGTGAACCGCAACCGAAGGAGCAATCCCGCTCGGAGCAGTTGGATTAGTATCATCAACAGTAATCGTGTTGGCCGAAGGAACAAAGGCCGACCCATTACCGGCCAAATCGATAGCGCGTGCACACACATAGTAAATACCACCATCCGAAGTTCCCGCCAGTGCAGTAAGGCCGCTCGTTGCTGGAGTAACTTCACTCCCACAACCACTAGTACAGTCGTTACCACTGCACGCCTTGATTCCATGGGTTGAAAAATTAGCATCGGTGCCACTATTCCAACTTGGCGTATAGGAGCTGGTAACCAACAAAGCGCCTCCGGGAGAGACACCGCTAGGCGAAGTCGGATTTGTGATGTCGACAACCACTTGTGCTGCAGAGGCGCTCCAGGTCGAGGCATTGCTTGCCTCATCCACTGCTGTTACACAAATGTAGTAACTCATATTACTCGCCAAACTAGAGATGGGAGAGACTCCACTAGTGGCATTCGTTACCAGACCAATACATGACGTCGAACACCCATTATCAGGACACGCCTTGATACTATGAGAAGCAAGATGGTCATCTGTTCCATCTGTCCATGAAGGAGTGAAGGAGGTTGCTGTTTGGTAAATCGTAGTTCCAGGAGATACACCGCTGGGTGCTGTTGGTGCGGCCATGTCTACGCTTACCGTATAATTGGAAACGGCCCATTCCGAGGGATTACCAGCACTATCTACGGCGCGCACACAAATGGAGTAGGATGCCTCATTGCTTAAACCGCTCAAGGAGCTAACACCACTAGTTGCTGGATTCACATCTGCTGTACAGTCGCTCTCACAATCAGAAGAGGTACAAGCACGGGCCACATGGGCACTAAGATTGTCATCGATTCCATCAGTTGACCAGGACACCGTATAGGAGGAGGTGGCAATAGAGATGGCGCCACCTACCGGAGAGACCCCACTCGGGGCAATCGGGTCGTTATCATCGATCGTCAATGTCCCCACCGAAGGAATGAAGTCTGAGGTGTTACCGGCCAAATCTACTGACTGAGCACAAACATAGTAGATGGCGCCATCTGTAAGTAACCCGGTGGTAAAAGCAGTAACACCACTTGTTGCATGATCAACCTCGTCGCTACAACCAGTCTCACAATCATTACTAGTACAGGCCTTTATGGTGTAACTATCCAAATTGGTGTCGCTTCCGCTGCTCCAACTTGGGGTATAACTTCCATTGCCAAAAGCGGCACTCCCGGGAGAGACGCCACTTGGAGCTGTCGGTAGTGTGATATCAACCGTGAAGGGAAAGTCGGATGCCACCCAGGTGGAAATCTCGGTTCGACTGAGGTCACTAACACGTAGGCACACATAAAAAGCAGTATCTTCTGCGATATCCGTAAGCACGGTGATGCCACTTCTCACTGGAGAGGTAATCTCTCCACAACCAAGGGAACAAGTAGTGCTACTACAAAGCTTTGCTTCATAGATAAAATGATTCGAATCTGCACCACCACCATCACCATCACTACCAAGATCTAACCAGTCAAGAATGTACTCATTATCTGCAATATAGTGTGCATAGAGCGAAGGTTCCACCGAGGAGATGATTGGGAGTGGAGGATTCACCCAATGAAAAAGTGCCCCATTGCACTCGCCGATCAGTTGCTTCTCACTAAGCCGGGCCTCAATAAGCACACTTTGTTCGCTACCATCACCGCTAATCGATTGCGTCGTCTCACCAAAGATAAAAGGGTTGGATATTAAGGACTTCTCTTCCCCACTAAGCTCCCATCCAAGGTAGGGACATGAGCTATCTTCTGACGTAAAACCCACCACCTGAAAGCGACGATCCTCTCCAACCACTATCTCTGCGTAGAGAGTTTCATTGAGCGCTACACTCCCTAGCATCAGTGTTGGTTTACTGATCACCTGCCCCTCATAATCGGTGCATTGATTATCAATAGACTCGGCACTCTCCGGATAACTAACAAAGATCCCAAAGCAGTTCACCTCTGCAACCTCCGTCGGCACAGGGAGCCCATAACCACTTTTAGGCGCCACCCCCTCCCGCATCAGAGTAAAACTCACTCGCTTCTTCTCCACCCTCTTTTCGCTGCATCCTTGCATCAAAAATTGCATACAAAACACAAAGAAGAACAACAAGCAGCAGGCCACTCTCCTCTCCATTAATTATCCTCCGATGATAGCTAACCTATATTGCCTCACACAATCTCTAGAAATTCAATGCTTTCACGCAAATTTATTCGCACTTACGAAACCACAAGTGCATGGCACTTGCGAGGAGAGCAAGGTAGGGGGTGGGTTGCATGAAGTGGATGTTGTGAGAGGCGCCAGCGATGATATGAGGGGTGATGGAGGGTGGGCAAAGCTTTCGGTATTTGTTGTCATCGGCACCGACTAGGTAAAAGAGAGAGGAACCATTCGCACGACTAGAGAAGCTCAAGAGCTTTTCGTGGAGGTAAGGGAGGGCCGCTGAGCTTAGGTTGCGGTTGTGGAGGCGAAGTTTGCGTGTAAGCAGCAGCCGCTGGTAGTCGGGGTGATCGCTGATGCCGCTAAAAACCTCTTGCCTGTACCAGCGCTCAAGAAAATCTGCAAAGCTCTCCTCCCTTGCCAAAACTTTATTGAGGAGGTGATAGTCATGCTCGCGGCGTGCACGACGTGACTGCTCTGAGGCCTCACCCAGTGTGAGCGACTCTAAAAAAAGTCCCCGTGTGGCGGCCAGCTCATCCGCAAGGTAGAGGGCCAAGCGCGCACCCATCGAGTAACCAACAAAGGCGGAGGCAACAATTCTCTCCTCTTTGCAAATATGCGCCAGCCACTCCTTTGGTGCAAGATCGTGCTCTAAGGGAAGGTCGAGTGCAAGCAAACGCAGCTCAGGGAAAAGAGGTGCAAGCTCCTTGATGAAGGGATCCCAATCCTCTTTTGATCCTAAGAATCCATGGAGAAAAATGACGGCCTTTTCAGTCACGGGAGTGCGCCCGTTTCCCTTGGATATAGGTCTCATAGATGCTGCGATCGTCACCTAAAATCATCAGTGCAAACAGGCGCTCAGCAATATTGCTGTCCGCATGATCGTCACGCAATTTTTGGATTGGTGTGGCCTTAGGATCGACGACGATAAAGTCCGCCTCCTGGCCTTCGTCAAAATTGCCGATGTAGTTGTCTAGCCCCAGTGCACGCGCGCCCCCTAGCGTTGCCAGGTAAAATCCCTCGAGCGCCGAGAGGTTTTCTCCTTGGAGCTGAATGACTTTATAGGCATCACTTAACGTTTTGATCATGGAAAAGCTGGTGCCTCCACCCACGTCAGTCGCCACTCCTACACGCAGCTGGTGGGCCTGCGCCGTTCGCAGCTTAAAGAGACCGCTCCCTAGAAAGAGGTTCGAAGTGGGACAAAAGGCAATCACCGAATCACTGGCACGCATCGCTTGCCACTCTCCTTCACTTAGGTGGATGGCGTGACCAAAGAGACACTTGCGACCAACTAGCCCATACGCTTTATAAACATCAAAATAGTTTTTATGCGAAGGAAAGAGTGCTTTTACCCACTCGATCTCACTCAGATTTTCTGAGAGGTGCGTTTGCAGATAAACATCGGGATTCTCCTGCATCAGTTTTGCGGTCATCTCCAGTTGCTCCGGTGTCGACGTGGGAGCAAACCTAGGAGTGACGGCGTAGGAGAGGCGTTTATGCCCATGCCACTTTTTGATTAAACGCTTGCTCTCCTCATAAGCACGCTTAGGAGTATCGGTTAAAAAATCGGGTGCGTGCCGATCCATCAACACCTTTCCACCAAGCACACGCATATTAAGTCTTGCCGCCTCTGAAAACATCGCTTCTACCGAGTCAGGGTGAACAGTGCCGTAGATGGCCGCAGTGGTGGTGCCGTTGCGTAAAAGTTCTTTGAAGAAAATTTTGGCCATAACATCGCCATACTTGCGATTCTTAAATTTTCCTTCTGTTGGAAAAGTGTAGCGCTCAAGCCAAGTGAGGAGCTGCTCTCCATAGGAGGCGATGATCTCCGTTTGCGGAAAGTGCAGGTGCACATCGATAAGCCCGGGCATGATGATCTTATTTTTATAGGTTGTAAGCGGAATTTTTTGCGAGCGCAACTCCCGCTGTAGCTCTTTATCTTTATAGGCCCCAAGTTTGTGAATCAACCCTTTGCGGTTCACAATCAAAACCCCATCTTCAAAATAGCGAGGTGTGGAGTGGTCATTTTGAGGGTTCTTAGCAAAATCGATAATAGTGGCCCTGTACGCTTTCATAAATTAAGTGTCTCCAATTAAAAAGATTCATGCTATCATGGTAGCGATTAAATTTAAAAATTAAAAGGGTTCATCCATGTCAAATTCAACATCCCTCTCAAGCGAACACTACCACTACCAGCAACTCTACTCTTTTGCAAAAAAAATTGTGGTAAATGCCAATGAGATTTTATTAAAACATTTTCAACAAAGTGGCCTTTGTATCCGTGAAAAACCCGATCAAGGAATTGTCACCGAGGCAGATTTTGAATCACAAGACTACCTTATGAAAGAGATCAAACGTGCCTATCCCGATAGCTCCTTTATTGCTGAAGAGGAGTCATCCATCGATGAAACCTCTGCACTCAAACGTCGCGACAGCGAGTTTACTTGGATCATCGATCCTCTCGATGGTACCGTCAATTTTGCCTCAGGCCTCCCTTGGTTTTCCATCTCCCTGGCCGTCGAGCATGCAGGCAAAGTGGTGGTCGGCATAGTTCATCAGCCGATATTGAATATCCACTTTCACGCCATTTGTAGTGGTGGGGCCTATCAAAATGATCGCTCCATCTCTGTTTCTAAGGTGGCAAACTTAAGCGACGCCGTTCTCGCTACCGGTTTTTCGTATATGCGAGATATCGACCTCTCGCCAGAGATTTCACGCTTTGAGCGTATCCACAACCAAGTGCGCGCAATTCGCCGTTTCGGTAGTGCTGCCCTCGATCTCGCCTACACGGCCGCTGGTCGCTACGACGGATATTTTGAAAAAAATCTCGCGCCATGGGATGTAGCGGCCGGTTATCTAATAGCAAAAGAGTCAGGAGCGACACTCACCAACTACCAAGATGAAGAGCTCACCATCTTTAGCAAAAGTTTTCTGGTTACCAATGGGATTCTTCATCAAAAACTGCGAGCAAATCTTCTGTGACAAAAGCAAGCTAACCATGCTATGCTAATTTTGTTAATTAATACCAAGGTAATACTTCACTATTTTTTATTAAGGAGCACTTCTTATGGCAATCAAAGTTGCAATTAATGGTTTTGGTCGTATCGGCCGTTTAGTTTATCAAGCTCTCGCTGATCAAGGTTTACTTGGACGCGAAATTGAAGTAGTCGCTGCAGTTGACGTTTCTACTGACGCCGATTACTTTGCCTATCAATTAAAATATGACTCTGTTCATGGCCACTTCAAACACGATGTGCGCACAGAAAAGAGCAGTTCCTCCAAAGAAGAGAACGACACTATCGTCGTGAATGGCCACAAAACTCTTTGTGTTGCCGCTACCAAAAGTCCTGCTGAACTTCCTTGGAAACAACTTGGAGTTGAGTATGTGATCGAGGCAACCGGACTCTTCACCGATTCAGAAAAGGCCAAAGGCCACCTTGATGCCGGAGCAAAGAAAGTGATTATCTCTGCTCCAGGAAAAGGCGATGTGAAAACGATCGTGATGGGTGTAAATGAGAATGAGTACGATCACTCCAAACACCATATTGTCTCGAATGCATCCTGTACCACCAACTGCTTGGCCCCAGTTGTACACGTACTCCTTAAAGAGGGTATCGGCATTGAGAAGGGGTTGATGACTACCATCCACTCCTACACTGCTACTCAAAAAACTGTTGATGGCCCTTCGAAAAAAGATTGGAGAGGTGGACGCGCGGCCGCTGTTAATATTATTCCTTCAAGTACAGGCGCTGCTAAAGCTGTGGGTGAAGTACTGCCTGCAACCAAAGGCAAACTGACAGGGATGGCCTTTAGAGTTCCTACTCCAAACGTCTCATGTATCGATCTAACCTTTACCACCACTCGTGACTCCTCGATTGAAGAGATCGATAAGCTGATGAAGCAAGCTTCGCAAACTTACTTAAAAGGCATTCTTGGTTACGCTGATGAAGAGTTGGTCTCCACCGATTTTATTCACGATGTGCGCTCTTCTATTTATGATTCCATTGCTACCACTGAAAACAACTTAAAGGGCGAAAAGCGCTTCTTTAAAATTGTCTCTTGGTATGACAACGAGTGGGGATACTCCAATCGTGTGATCGACCTTGTTAAATTCATGGCATCCAAAAAGTAAGCAACTTTTGTTCTAAAACCTCTTATTCTTTTCACATTTTTTCATAGGTACCAACATGACTTACTGGCAAGAAAATTCTGAGAGCATCTTTGCAGTGACCATCGCTATCTTGGCCGCACTCCTTGCAATTACCGATTTAGTCGCCGGTCGCTATGGAGATGATGAATTAAAATTTACCAATGAAAAGAGTGCCGCTTATATGTGGTATCAAGCAAAGAGCATCAAAGAGTATGTGGTCAAAGGGCAGGCAGATACCCTTGAAACACTCCTAAAAGCAGAGGTGATTCGCAGTGAGAGTCGCCCTGCCTTTCTTGAGCAAAAAAATACACTACTAAAAAACATCGAACGCTACAAAAAAGAGAAGCTAGAGATCTTACTTGGCTCAAAAGCGGTCGGTGAAAGCAATTGGGTTCAAGATGTTGATGGCAAAATGGGCGTAGTGGTGGGAGCAAAAGAGCTAGAGGCCTCCGTAGAAAATCTTGGTGCTGCGGGCGATCGTTTCGATCTGGCATCGCTCTTTTTTCAGATCTCATTAGTGATCGGCGCACTTGGAATATTGGTAAAAAACGCTCGGATTAAATCTTACGCCTATGGGATGACACTAGGCCTGGCAGTCATCGGGACTGCCTTTGCGGTCCGTGGGATCATTATTGTCTCATGAATGATAGGCAATACTTATTTGTTAAAATGTGAAAAGATGAGAATGTGAGAGTGTAAAAAAGCTAAGCATATTAATTACAGTCATAGGGGGATAAGTTAATGGATTCTCAACTACTTTCAAAAGCAACAGTATCACTGGAAGACGCTTTCTTCTTAGCGGAAGACAAGGTCTTGATTGAAAAGCTGCGCCAGATGGAGAAGATGAAACACACCATGGATGAGTATGCCAAAGTTTCAGGCATTCAAAATCCCCAAGTATTAAAGAAGTTTGTGGAACTCGATCTTCCAGTGAATGTGGTGGCCTGTATTGCGGTAGTACCTCTGGTTGAGGTTGCTTGGGCCGATGAAGTTGTCGACGAGGAAGAGAAAAAGATGATTTTAGAAAATGCTCCTCAACTTGGAATTAAAAAAAATAGCATTGAGTTTGAGTTGCTGGAGCGCTGGCTTGCCCATAAACCCAATGGTCATCTGCTCACTGCGTGGGCCAACTATATCCAGGGGATGTGCGAGGAGCTAAAACCTGAGGAGAAGCAAGAAATGCAAACAGAGATTTTAAAACACGTCCATGACGTGGCCAACGCCTCTGGTGGCATTTTAGGGACAGGCATCGGCAATAAAATCTCCAAGAAAGAGAGAGCAGTGATAGAGAATTTACAAAGAGCATTTGAATAGAGAATAGAGAATAGGATGATCATCATGGAAAGTTATCTTCTAAGCTATCTTTCACTCGCTATGGTAATCGTTGTGGCGATGACGATAACGGTAGCAATCTTAATCTTAAACCACCTTCTTGGGCAGCGGCCACAGGAGGTGACTAAAGTTAAAGGTGAGAATTATGAGTGTGGTGTTCCCTCCATAGGCAATGCCCGCCAACAATTCTCTGTGCGCTACTACCTCGTCGCCATTATCTTTCTCATCTTCGATGTGGATGTGGTCTTGATGTTCCCTTGGGCCTTAGTTTACAAAAAACTTTTGGCGAGTGGACCTATGATTATCATCGAGATGGTCATCTTTGCACTGGTATTATTTGTGGGTTACCTCTATGTACGCATGCGAGGTGCCCTTAACTGGGATTAGAATTTAGGATTTAGGATTTTACTATGAGCGATAACAAAAATGGTAGCTCCATGGTGTATCCCATGCTTCTTGCAGATGCAGTAGCGTGGGCGAGGAAAAACTCCCTGTGGCCGATGCCTTATGGAACCTCCTGCTGTGGTATTGAACTCATGTCCACACTCTCCTCCACCTACGATTTAGCACGCTTTGGAGCGGAGGTTGTGCGCTTCTCTCCTCGCCAATGCGACCTCTTGCTGGTGGCAGGAACCATCACCACCAAGATGTCTCCAGTACTACGGACAATTTACGATCAGATGCTGGAACCGAAGTGGGTGATCGCCATGGGGGCCTGCTCCTCCTCGGGAGGAATCTTTGATACCTACTCCGTTTTACAAGGGATTGATGAGATCATGCCTGTAGATGTTTATGTACCAGGTTGTCCTCCAATTCCAGAGGGACTCATCTACTCCATCCTCTATTTGCAAAAAATTATCGATGGCAAAATCCCTCGTAATAACATTGGCAGGAGGATCACCCACGAAGAGGCGATGCAAGCGATGAGCTTTCGCCAAGAAAAAGATATACTAGACTAGAATGGACTAGGCTAAATTAAGATGAGAGGAAAGGAACAAGTGCTATGGCGAATTTTCTAAGCAAGCAAGAGGCCTTTAATGAGATGTTAAAGGGCCACTATGCTCTAGGGATGATTGAGAGTGGCAGTGAGAAGCGACAACTGGAGTTTGATGCTTTAAATGAACCTATACTTTGGAGTCACAATGGGGCAGACCTGATGACGCTGCTTAAAGGCTTTAGGGGCCATCCCAATTACAAGCTAGACTATTTAACCGACCTCACCGCCTATGTTCACGACGTTCACCACTCCTTTGTGGTAGTCTACCAAATCTACTCTCCCTCCACTCACGTACGCCTACGCCTGAAACTCTTGATAAGAGAGGGCGAGGTAGTGCCTAGCGTGACCTCTCTCTTTGCTTCCGCCGACTGGAACGAGCGCGAAGTTTACGACATGTTTGGGATCGTCTTTGGCAACCACCCCGATCTTCGCCGAATCATGATGGATGAGCGCTTTGTAGGCCACCCCCTGCGTAAAGATTACGACATCAAACAGCGCATGCCTTTCCCCGATAATATTATGATCTCCATGGATCGTTGTCCCACCAATGAGCGGGGGGAGTTTCTTCCCTGTGAGAACAAGGAGAGCAATAGTGCTCCCCGTGAGTCGCTCTTTGATGTGTATAACCCAAGCGTGCTCTTAAACCTTGGCCCCTCTCACCCGGCAATGCATGGAACCTTGCGGGTGATGTGTCGGATTAATGGTGAGACGATCGAGGATGCTAAATGTGAGCCTGGTTACCTCCACCGGGCCATAGAGAAACTGGGAGAAACCAATACCTACCACCAATGGTTTGTGTATACTGACCGCTTAAACTACTGCTCGGCCCTCAATAATAATATCGCCTACGCCATGGCCGTGGAAAATCTTCTAGGCCTTACTCTACCAGAGCGTGCCGTGTGGATTCGCATGATGTGCATGGAGCTCTCGAGGATTATCGACCACCTTATCTGTGTGGCCATCAACGCTTTGGATATGGGAGCGATGACCATCTTTTGGCACCTCTACCGTTGGCGAGAAGAGGCCTACACTATGATCGAGGGGATGTGTGGGATGCGACTGACCACCACCTATGCACGCATTGGTGGGCTTAGTTACGACCTTTACGAAGGTTTTCACAAAGACCTTGCACACTTTTGCGACGGCATGCTACGCGCACTCGACGATATGGAGGTGATGCTCACCCGTAATCGCATCTGGATCGATCGCACCAAGGGTGTGGGCAAACTCTCCGCGAAGCAGGCGCTTGCACTCTCGGCCACTGGCCCTGTACTACGTGCCAGTGGTGTCGATATTGATCTTCGCCGCGATCGTCCCTACTACTTTTATGAAGATGTCGATTTTGATGTGGTGATTGCAAGTAATGGTGACGTTTTCGATCGCTACCTGGTGCGCACCGAAGAGATGCGCCAGTCAGTGCGCCTGTTGCGCCAGTTTCAAGCGCGCATCAAACCTGGTCCCATCTGGGTGGATAATCCGCAAGTCCGCATCCCCGAAAAGATCGATGTCTATACCAAGATGGAGGTGCTGATTCACCACTTTAAGATCTTTATGGAAGGCATCGATGTCCCTCCGGGAGAGGCCTACACTGCGGTCGAGGGGCCAAATGGCGAGCTAGGTTTTTACATCATTTCGCGAGGTGGGCCAAAGGCGTGGCGGCTGCGAATAAAATCGCCCTCGTTTATGCACTATCAATTAACCGAGAAGACATTGGCCGGCGAACGCATTCCCGATGCCATCTCTATTTTAGGCAGCGTGAATATCGTTGCAGGAGAGCTCGACCGATGAGTAGAGACCACACTATTTTAACCCCCAAGGTCTTGGAAAAAATTTCGCACCTTAGAGAGCACTTTCCCGTGGAGGCGCTCACCATCCCGCTCTTGCACGCCATCCAAGATGAGCATGGGTATGTCTCCAGAGAGGCAATCAGTGAGAGCGCTGCACACCTAGGATTACCCCTAGCAAAGGTGCTCAAAGTTGCCACATTTTATACGATTTTCAACCAAGAACCCAAAGGAAAGCTACACCTGCAAGTGTGTACCAACATTGCCTGTTGGCTCAATGGTGCAAACGATTTAGTTGCACACTTGGAACAACGCCTCGGTATCAAGGCCGGAGAGACCACCACCGATGGGAAGTTTTCTCTCTCTCGTGTCGAGTGCCTGGCCGCTTGTGGGACGGCACCAGCGATGCAAGTCAACGACACCTATGTGGAAAATTTATCAAAAGCAAAATTGGATGACTTGATCGATAAGTGGAGCAAGAGCGAGTGCTGTGGCATTTGTGATGGTGATGGTGATGGTGGTGGTGAAGAGGAGAAAGCATGAAGAAGGTTTTCACAGAAGCAGCGGCCAATAGCAAAGATTATCAAGCACTCACCGAGGTACTTACTCACAAAACTCCGGAAGCGGTGATTACAGAGGTGAAAAAATCCAATCTTCGAGGCCGCGGAGGCGCCGGTTTTCCTACGGGAGTGAAGTGGTCGTTTATGCCCAACAATGAGGTCGCCCCTGTGAAGTATTTGGTCTGTAATGCTGACGAGGGAGAACCAGGTACCTTTAAAGATCGTTTTATCATCAACCAAATGCCACATAAACTGATCGAAGGGATGATCATCAGTGGTTATGCCATTGGTGCAAAGGTGGGTTATATCTATATTCGTGGAGAGTTTCGAAAAGAGGCCGAGTTCCTGCAGACAGCAATTAATAAGGCCTATAGCGACGGTTGGTTAGGAAAAAATATTTTAGGCAAAAACTTTACTTTTGACCTCTTCCTCTATCGTGGGGCCGGGGCCTACATTTGTGGTGAAGAGACTGCGCTTTTAAACTCCCTTGAAGGCAAGCGGGGAGAGCCGCGCTTAAAACCACCCTATCCCGCACAAGTAGGGGCCTTTTCTAAACCAAGTTGTGTCAATAACGTAGAGACGCTGGCAAATATACCTTGGATTATGCTCCATGGGGGGGAGGCCTTTGCTAAACTCGGAACAGAAAAGTCGGGAGGCACACGCCTCTACTCTATGAGCGGACATTTGCAGCACCCGGGGATCTACGAGTTCAGTCCCACGCTCACCTTAAGAGAGGCCATCCAAGAGGCCGGTGGTGTGCGCGGAGGCAAAAAATTAAAGGCGGTGATCCCCGGTGGTGCCTCAGCACCGATGTTAAGAGCAGATGAAATTGATGTCTGCATCGATTTTGATTCACTTGCGAGTGTCGGTAGCATGGCGGGATCGGGTGGGATTATTGTGATGGATGAGACCACTTGTATCGTCGAAGCGGCACTGGTTTTATTAAAATTTTATGCGCACGAATCGTGCGGCCAATGTTCGCAATGCCGAGAGGGTTCTCCTTGGCTATCGCGTATTTTCCAGCGCATCGAAAACGGTCAAGGAAAGCTGGCCGATTTAGAGCTGATTGAAGACCTGTGTAAAAATATGGCCATGCAAACCATTTGTGCCTTTTCCGATGCGGTAACTGGCCCCGCACTCTCCTCCATTCATAAATTTAAAGAGGAGTTTATCCAACATATCGAAAGCGGCGCTTGTCCCTTGAAAAACCATCAGGCGAAGAGAGTGTAATATGGATTTATCCAATACCGATACAACCAAAACCAAAACCAAAGCACCCCAGCAAATAACCATCGATGGCCAAAGCTTAAGCTTCACCCCTGGTGAGACCATCATGCAAGTGGCAGAGCGTGCGGGGATCTCCAAGCGCATTGCACACTTCTGCTACCACCCTTCACTCTCTATTGCAGGCACTTGTCGTATGTGTGCGGTTGAGGTGGAGAAGGTGGCAAAGCTCATGACCTCTTGTTCAACGCCTGCAACTAACGGCATGGTCGTCTACACCAACTCTGAAAAAGTAAAGGCCTCGCGTAATGGAGTGATGGAGTTTTTACTCGCTAACCACCCACTTGATTGTCCCGTCTGCGATCAAGCGGGGGAGTGCTCTTTGCAAGAATACAACTACGAGTATGGCCCCTCCACCTCTCGCTTTGGCGACAGTGAAGAAAAGCGTGTCTTCGAAAACGCCACCACCTTAAAGCTCTCCCCTCTCATCACCCTCAACATGAATCGCTGTATCCATTGTGAACGTTGTGTGCGCTTTTGTGCGGAAATCACCGAGACGCATGAGCTTTTAATGGTAAATCGTGGCCACCATAAAGAGCTCACGCTTGCCGATCCCTCGAAAGGACTCACCTCCGACTATCAAGGCTGCCTGGCCGATGTGTGTCCTGTTGGCGCGCTCACCTTCAACGATTTTCGCTTTAAAAAGCGCGTCTGGTTCCTTAAGCAGCACCCCTCGATTTGTGACGGTTGTTCGCGCGGATGCAACATCGAGGTGCACTCCGAAGATGATATTGTCTATCGCTACACTCCTCGTTTTAATCAGGAGATCAATAAGCATTGGATGTGCGATGAGGGGCGCTTAAGTTATCATCGTGGCCATGATAAAAATCGCATCGTCGCCCCTTACTTTGAAGGACACGAATGTGAGTGGCACACCCTGCTTGCCGATTTTACCAAGTCCCTAAAGTCCTCGAAGAGTGCGCTCGTGGTTTTTACCACCGATGCCACTAGTGAAGAGGTGGCAACCCTCACTTCGCTCCTCCCACAACTGCACAAAGGGGGCCCGATCAATTTTCGTTACATAAGCTCCACCCCAGATGAAAACCCAAATGAAAACCAAGATGAAAACCAAGACCAGCTGCTCAGGCGAAAAGATAAAACCCCCAATCGCCAAGGGGTTGCCTCTAAGCTATCCCCCATAAGCGAAGCCGATTTTCAAAGCTTTAACGACCTGGTGATCATCTTTAAAGGTTCAACCTCCAAGCTTCCACGCCTCGCTTTCTCCTCAAGTAAACACCTCTATCTTTGGGGCGTTTTTCTTCTGGAGGATTTGGAAAATATCAGAGCAAGCAATCCTAACATTCGTGGCGTGCTCCCTGGGGTACACACCCTCGAAAAATCGGGATCGTACACCAACTGTGATGGGATTACGCAAACTTTTACTGCGGCCATCAGGCCTCCAAAATTGTGTGTCCCTGTCGAGCGCATTCTCAGTAAGATTTTAACCACAGTAACTGCAGAAGGAGAAGCAAAGTGATGGTGACAGAGATGATGGTGTTATTGGCAAAAGTCGTTTTCATCTTTGCCCTTTGTATTGGCGCCGTACCCTTTTGTGTCTGGTTTGAGCGTCGTGGATCCGCTTGGATGCAAGGAAGGCTTGGACCCAATCGCTTAGGCCCCTTTGGCCTCTTCCAGTTAGTCGCAGATATGATCAAGTTTTTCTTTAAAGAGTCGTTCATCCCACAAAACTCTCATAAGTTCCTCTACCTGCTGGCACCGGCCATTGCCCTGGTACCACCGATGGCGGCCATCGCCTCCATCCCCTTTTGCAGTGAGATTCATCTTGTAAATTTAAATGTGGGCGTGCTCTTGATTCTCGCCTTTACGGGGCTGGAGATCTATCCCATTATCCTATCGGGGTGGGCCTCCAACAATAAGTATTCGATGCTGGGGGCCCTTCGCGCCTCCTCGCAACTCATCTCCTACGAGATCTCCATGAGTATGGCCCTGCTCTCTATGCTGCTGGTCTACGGCACCTTCGATTTAACA
This sequence comes from Oligoflexia bacterium, assembly GCA_015231955.1. Taxonomy (GTDB): domain Bacteria; phylum Bdellovibrionota; class Bacteriovoracia; order Bacteriovoracales; family Bacteriovoracaceae; genus JADGAN01. The sequence continues at coordinate 17,537 of JADGAN010000007.1, forward strand.
GAGATCATTCGTTATCAGCAAGAGCACCACTGGGGCGTCCTCTTAAATCCGCTGGCCGCGCTTATCTTTTGGGTTGCCACCTATGCCGAAACCAATCGCCTCCCCTTTGATTTAGCAGAGGGCGACTCCGAAATTGTTGCCGGTTACCACCTCGAGTATGGAGCGATGAAATTTGCCATCTTCTTTATGTCAGAGTATGTGGCGATGATTATGGTCTCCGCTTTTTTAGTGACGCTCTTCTTTGGTGGGTACGCCCTTCTCCCAGGAATGTCCTGGGTGGTGAGTGCAAGTGGCAAAGCGTTTCTACTACCAGTGTTTGAGCTCTTCTCCTTCTTTTTAAAAGTGGCCTTTTTTATGTTTTTGTTCGTATGGGTGCGCTGGTCGCTGCCGCGTTTTCGCTTCGATCAACTGATGCACCTTGGATGGAATATTTTATTCCCACTCTCCCTTGCAAACTTACTTTTGATGGGAGCGGTGGCATACTTTTTACGTTAACTAAGACGTGAAGGAAGTTTATATATGAGTACAGGTAATATTAAAACCACAAACGTCAGTAGACCCTACACCTGGAAGGAGCGCCTCTACCTCCTCACCATTCCCAAAGGGTTTTTAGTGACCCTACGCTATTTCATACGCGGTTTTTTCTTGCGTAAATCCAACACCATCTCCTACCCAGAAGAGCGGCGCAACTACTCGGAGCGCTTCCGTGGAATGCACTTTATCTCTCTGGATGAGAACAAGCTCGAAAACTGCACCGCTTGTTACCTTTGCCAAACGGTGTGTCCCGCTAAATGTATTACCATTACCGCGGAAGAGCGCGATCCCAAAGAGAACCCCGTGGGTGTGGCCAAAGAAAAAAGACCAAAAGCGTTTGATATCGATGCTCTTCGCTGCTGCTTTTGTGGCATGTGCGAGGAGGCCTGTCCTAAAGATGCAATCAAGATGTCGCGTAATTATGAGCTGGCGGTACACACGCGAGAAATGGCGATGTACGATCTTAAACACCTATCGAGGGAGGTAAAAAATCGTGGATAATCTTTATCAGCAGCTGCAACTCAATCCACAATACCTGATCACACTGCATGCGCTGGTGGCCGCAGTGCTTGGGGTTGCCATGTTCTACTTGCGCTCTCCCCTCTTTGTAGCACTCTCTTTTCTCGGAGTATTGCTCACAACCGCCGGCATCTACCTCCTCTTAAACGAAACTTTTATCGCCGCCATCCAACTTATCGTCTATGCCGGCGCTATCGTCGTACTCTTTATTTTCTCCATCATGCTTTTTAATTTGCAGGCGAAGATGCAAAAGCAAAAACCACTCATGCTCTTGCTCTCCACTCTCCTTGGCGTAGTGCTCTTTGCAAGCTTTTCACTTGCACTCTTGCAACTGACAACTTCACAATCTATCACCAGCAATCTCACCATTACCGCAACAACAGCAGAGTCTATTGCCCTCTATCTCTTCACTCACAACTACCTGCTCTTTGAGGTGATCTCTCTGGTGCTCTTGGTGGCGACGATTGCGGCAGTGGTGCTGGCCAAGCGATACATTGCTTTACCGGCATCAGAAGAACAAGAACAAGCACAAGAACAAAAGCAAGAGCAAGAGCAAGGAGAAAACCAGCGATGATCTTACAACTGCAACTTTTAAGCGCCTTTCTCTTTTGCCTTGGCATCTTGTTAGTCATCTTTAGAAAAAATATTCTCATCATGCTCATGGGAGTAGAACTGATGTTAAATGCCGCCAACCTCTCCCTGGTGGCCTTTAGTAAACTCTATCCCGAAAATTTTGCCGCACAATCGGCCGTGCTCTTGATCGTAGCGATCGCAGCGGCAGAATCGGCGCTAGGGCTGGCCATCTTAATTCATCTTTATCGGAACTTTGGTGGCATTCTTACCACCAAAACTACCACACTTCATGACTAAGGGATAAAACGTGAACCAACAACCGATTTTAAGTCTACTGCCCTTATTGGTTTTGCTGCTGCCCTTTGGCGGTTTTTTAAGCTGTGCGCTCCTGCGCCCTACACCGAAGCAAAGTGGGGTGATCGCTTCCAGCACCATGGGACTCTCCTTCCTCGTAGCACTCCTCCTCTTCTTTAAACTGCAACAACTGCCGGCCGGTGAGTATATCGCCACTCCCAGTTACCTTTGGCTTGCGCTCGGTACACTAAACTTAAAAATCTCACTGCTCTTTGATGAACTGAGTTCACTTCTCGTCTTGATTGTCACCGGTATTGGAGGACTGATTCACCTCTATAGCATCGGTTACATGCACGACGATCGCACCCCTGCTCGTTACTTTGCTTACTTAAACCTCTTCTGCTTCTTTATGCTGGCGCTAGTGATGTCCTCCTCGCTGCCTCTCATGTTTTTTGGTTGGGAGGGAGTGGGCCTTTGCTCCTATCTCCTCATCGGCTATTGGTATGAAGATCAGGAAAAGGCCTTAGCAGGCACCAAGGCCTTTATCATGAATCGCATTGGTGATCTTGGTTTTCTCTTAGGAATGTTCTTCCTCTTTCGCCACCTGGGTACACTCGAATTCAAAGCGCTCACGCAACTGTTTTCACAATCGCTTGCGCTACTGCCTGAAGGGACACTCACCTTGACTTTACTTTTACTCTTTGCAGGCGCCATCGGCAAATCGGCGCAAATCCCTCTTGCCACCTGGCTTCCCGATGCCATGAGCGGCCCCACTCCCGTCTCTGCACTCATCCACGCCGCCACCATGGTCACCGCCGGAGTCTTTTTACTGGCGCGCCTCTCACCACTTTATATGCAATCACCGACGGCGATGATGACGATCGCCATCGTAGGTGGAGTAACCGCGCTTTGGGCCGCCTCCATCGCGCTTGCTCAAAACGATATCAAAAAAGTTTTGGCCTACTCTACAGTCTCACAACTAGGACTGATGTTTGTGGCCTCTGGGGTGGGTGCCTTTAACGCCGCCATCTTTCACTTAACCACTCACGCCTTCTTTAAAGCGCTGCTCTTCCTGGCGGCCGGTTCGGTGATCCATGCCTGCCTAGGCGAGCAAGACATGCGCAAGATGGGCGGACTTAAAAAAATTATTCCCATCACCTTTATCACCATGCTCATTGGTGCACTCACGCTTGCAGGTATTCCGCTGCTTTCTGGTTTTTTCTCTAAAGATGAGATCTTGCTCGCGGCCTACACCTCTCCGCTTAGTTCCACTCTACTTGTTGCTCTGATTATCTTGACCTCCATCTTAACTGCGCTCTATAGCGGTCGCCTGATCGCCATGGCCTTCCTTGGAAAAATGCGCCTTGATGATCGCATCGTTTCCAAACTGCACGAATCACCCAAAATCATGACGATCCCTCTGGTCACCTTAAGCATCCTCTCCATCTTTGGTGGCGCACTCGCCCACCACTCCGCCCCCATAAACTACACGCTGATGATCGTCTCAGCAGTGATCGCTCTTGTCGGTTTTTGGATCGGTGTAAAGGTGATGCCTAACTTCAAACTTCCAAGCACCCTTCGCAAAACTCTCGAAAACGCCTACTACCTCGATCGTAGCTATTACAAATTGATGGTGAACCCTTATCGCCGCTTAAGTGAAGTTCTTGCAAACTTTTTGGATCAAAAACTTTTCTACGATTTTTTGATTCTACTATCGCGCCTAATCTACACCCTTCCCCTTGGTAGCAAAAGCAAACGCCTCTTCGCCTCTGGAAATTTAAATAGCTACCTCTTGATTTTTGCCCTCAGTTTTTTGACAATTTTGTTAACAACCTTTTTCATGAATTTTAAAATATAAACGGTGGTGGCACGATGACGATGATGACAGAAAGTTACCTACTCCCCATACTCGTACTCCTCCCAAGTTTAGCGGCGCTACTCTTGATTTTCTTCAAAGGCCGTGGGCGCACCCTCTCCCTGCTGGCAGAGTCGCTTGCGCTCGCTACACTGCTTTGCCTCTGGTGGAGATTTGATCACACCCTACAGAGCATGCAATTTAATTTTTCGCTCCCTTGGATTCCCCGTATCGGCGCCTCTCTCTCTTTTGGTATCGACCAACTTTCACTCGCACTCACTACCCTCTCTACACTCACCTTTTTAGTGGTTGATCTCTATTTTCGAGACGATTACGAGGGAAAAAGCAACCTCTACCGCGCACTCTTCCTCCTGGTACAAACTTGTTTATACATAACCTTCTTATCGACAGACCTACTCCTCTTCTACATGGGCTGGGAGCTAGCACTGGTGCCGATCTTCTTTATGATTTTAATCTTTGGAGGAGAGCGCAGAAAATTGGTAGCGATGACCCTCTTTTTCTATACCATCATTGGTTCCCTCTTTATGCTCTTAGCACTAATCGCCCTCTCGGTCGAGGCCAAGAGTACCAGCTACGCCACCATCCTGGCGCAAAGTGGAGCACACGTGGCCTCCTTTGGGCGTATCTTCCTCTTTCTTGCAGTCACACTCGCCTTTCTCATTAAAATTCCTGTGGCCCCCTTTCATGGATGGCAACCTCTCGTCTACAGCGAGACTCCCAAGCGCGGAGCAGTCATCTTGGCGGCGCTGCTCTCCAAAATGGGTATGTATGGACTGCTACGCTTTTCCATCCCACTCTTTCCTGACGTGGTCCGCGACTTTGCCCCCTACATTACGGCGCTCGCCATCTTCTCCATCATCTATGGGGCCATCACCGCTTTAGGGACAAACAACATCATCAAATTTATCGCCTACTCCTCCATCTCTCATAGTGGTGCTATTGTAGCAGGCCTCTTCTCCCTCACCCTTATCGGGATTAGCGGTGCTGTCTATCAGATGTTCAACCACGGCGTGCTGGTGGTGGGGCTATTCTTTATCGCTTACCATTTGCAAACTGTTTTTAACTCCAAACAATTAAGCGATTACCAGTGCGGAAACGCATCCCTGGCCCGCTATATGCCACTCACCGCTACCTACCTTTTTCTCATCATTCTCTCGAGTATAGCGCTCCCGGGAACCAACTCTTTTGTCGGTGAGTTCGCCATTTTACTGGGCATTTTTGAAAACTCCACCACCCACGCGCTCTTTGCAGGCACCACCATCATTGTGGGTGCTGTCTATGCACTAGTGTGGTACCAACGCCTGATTTTTCACAGCAACCAAAGCTCCCTACGCACGCGTGCCGGAGTCGATCTTGATCGCACCCAAATCGCGCTGCTCACACTCCTGGTGTTGCTGATTTTTTCTATAGGATTTTTTCCAGAACTAACTCTTTATAAATTTAAAGTTCTCTTTTTCAAGCAATAGCAATAGCAATAGCAATAAAGCACAGAGGTTCAAAAAAACTATGATTGCAATAACCATTCTCTCGATCTTGGCCGCTAGCTCCTTGATCACTCTTCTTCTGACTCCGCTAAAACGCATGCAAACGCTACTCTATGCCCTCTCGCTCTCCTCTTTGCTTTTAGTTTTAATTCTCGCACTCTACCAACTTGCAAGCTACGAAAGCGCCTACACTCTCGAGAACTTCACCTTTGATCAATACTCCTACTTTGTCTGCGCCCTGCTTAGCGCCGGCGGTGCACTGATCATCACCCTCTTTTTTGAAAATTATCGCTCCAATGCTAATAGCGAAGAGGCACTGCTTGCAGAGGCCTATCCGCTACTGCTACTGGCCACCCTGGGAATGATTTTACTCGCTTCCACCACCCACTTGATCGCCATCTTTGTCTCACTCGAATTAACCTCCCTTGCCGTCTACGCCTTGGTGGCCTTAAAGCGCCACTCCCTCTTCTCTGGAGAGGCGGCGCTGAAATATTTAATCCTCGGTGGTGTGGCATCGGCCACCTTCCTCTATGGAACCGCCTTAAATTTTGGATTTAGCGGAGGCAGCTTTAGCTTAAGCGCGGCCGCGGCCACGCACGCTCCCATCATTGCCATTATGATCACGACCGCCCTCCTCTTCAAGGTTGGGGCCGCCCCCTTTCACTCCTGGGTTCCAGACGTCTATCAAGGCGCCGCTCTCCCCATCACCAGCTTCATGGCCTTCGCCGTAAAGCTTGCCTCCTTCGTTGTCCTCATCCGCCTCGCAAACGCCATGGAGATCTTCTCCTCTCCCTTCTCCCTCGTGGCCATCGCCTCCATGCTCACCATCGTCATGGGCAACCTCTACGCCCTCACCCAAAAAGAGTTAAAACGCTTTCTCGCCTACTCCTCCATCGCTCATAGTGGTTACCTCTTAATTGCAGCGGCCTCACCCGCACTACTCCCAGTGGCCCTCTTCTACCTTCTCTCCTACTCCTTCGCCTCCATTGGGATCTTCACGCTGCTCGCCCCACTCCCCCTCTCACTTCCTCTCAAAAAAGATATCGACATCGCCTCCCTCCAAGGCCTCTATTTTCGCGACCCACTCCGCGCCTCCCTACTCACCCTCTTCCTTTTCTCCTTTGCAGGCATCCCCCTCACCTCCGGCTTTATGGCCAAATTCTACCTCTTCTTCTCCTCCTTCCAAAGCGTGCACATCTCCCTGCTCATCGTTGCCATTCTCGGCGCAGTTGTCTCCATCTACTACTACCTAAAAATAGTCATCACCCTCTTCACCCCCATCCCCTCCGCTCCCACCTCCACCTCTGTCAACACCCGCGACGACTCCTCTCCTATCCTCCTTGCAAGCGCCATCCTCTGCGCCCTCATCACTCTCCTCCTTGGCATCTACCCCAAACTAGCACTACTCTCCTAATTTAAACCCGAGTTCATTTCGCCTATGCATAGGTATTGTCTAACTATGCCAGATGGTGAGCATACAAAAAAGATTCATTCCATTATAGTAGCGTTCTCTTGCTGAGATCTCGATTTTTTTTCAGGAGGTTTGGCCAATGACTATGATTGAGGATGATGAGAAGTTTTTAACCAACAATCAAGGGGTGCGCATTAATGATGATCAAAATTCTCTGAAAGTGGGAGCAAGAGGCCCTACCCTTTTAGAAGATTTTATTCTGCGAGAGAAGATCACCCACTTTGATCATGAGAGGATTCCCGAGCGAGTGGTGCATGCACGTGGATCAGGGGCACATGGGCATTTTCAAGTCTATAAGTCGCTCTCTCACTACACGAAGGCGAGATTTTTAAATGATCCCACTCTCAAAACTCCTGTGTTTGTACGTTTCTCAACCGTTGCTGGTTCCCGCGGCTCCAGTGACCTTGCGAGAGATGTGCGAGGGTTTGCGGTAAAATTTTATACCGATGAGGGGAATTTCGATCTGGTTGGCAATAATATGCCGGTGTTTTTTATTCAAGATGCGATGAAGTTCCCCGATCTCATTCACGCGGTAAAACCTGAACCTCATAATGAGATCCCACAAGCAGCTTCGGCGCACACTACCTTTTGGGATTTTATCTCCATCTGCCCAGAATCGATGCATACGATTATGTGGTTAATGTCCGACCGTGCAATCCCTCGCAGTCTTCGCATGATGGAGGGCTTTGGTGTTCACACCTTTAAGTTAATCAATAGTGAAGGAAAATCGTTCTTTGTAAAATTTCATTGGAAGCCTCTCTTAGGAGTTCATTCCGTTCTTTGGGAGGAGGCGCAGATGATCTCTGGTAAAGACCCCGATTTTCACCGCCGGGACTTATGGGAGGCGATCGATAGTGGTGCCTACCCAGAATGGGAATTGGGCGTACAAATCGTAGAGGAGAAGGATGAATTCAATTTTCCTTTTGATCTTCTTGATCCGACAAAGATCATTCCGGAAGAGATGGTTCCCGTGGAGCGCATTGGGAAATTAACTCTTAATCGCAACCCGGATAACTTTTTTGCAGAGGTGGAACAAGTGGCCTTTCATGTGGGCAATATCGTTCCCGGAATCGACTTTAGCGATGATCCCCTTTTACAAGGACGACTCTTTTCCTATTTGGACACCCAGTTGCTCCGCTTAGGTGGTCCCAATTTTCATGAATTGCCCATTAATCGTCCACTGGCACCGGTTTATAATAATCAGCGGGATGGTTTGATGAGACACACTATCAATAAAGGAAAGGTAAGTTATGGGCCAAATACCCTTCGGGGAAACTATCCGCGTGAGGCGCATGTCGGGAGTGAGCGCGCTTTTAGCTCTTCTCGGCAACAGCTAAGTGGAGATAAAATACGCGATAGGAGTAAAAGTTTCTTCGATCACTTTAGTCAGGCCACGCTTTTTTATCAAAGTCAAAGTGAAGCGGAAAAAAACCATCTGGTGAATGCTTTTTGTTTTGAGTTGGGGAAGGTGGATGTGCTTTCGGTGAGAGAGCGGATGGTGAAGCTGTTAATGAGAGTCGATCAACGTCTTGCCGCTTGTGTGGCCAGTGAGCTAGGGATCGATAGCGCTAAGCTAACTGTGGGAGAAGAGCTCTTGAATTTAAGTGTTCCTGCCGATGCTGATCCCCACGCCTATCAACCAATCACTCCACCTGCTTTGGAAGGACGGTTGAAAACTTCTGCTGCCTTAAGCATGGCCAACACTATTAAGAGCACTATTGCTACTAGACGAGTGGCCTTTTTAATTGCAGAAGGCGTGAACGAACGTTTTGTCGAGGCGATGAAGAGCAATTTGTCTGCAGCAGGTGCAGTGGTCAGCATAGTGGCCCCTCGATTAGGTGAGATCAAAGGGAGTGGTGATAAAGAGATCCGTGCTGATTTTAGTTTACTCACCACCTCTTCGGTTTTATTCGATGCTCTTTATATCCCAGGAGGCATTCAGAGTGCCCACCGTTTGGCCCAGGATGAACGAGCGATCCTCTTTATCAATGAGGCCTTTACCCATTGCAAGGCCATTGCTGCTGATAATGAAGGGGTGACACTTTTGATGACCAGTGGTGTGGGTGACTTCCTGAATTCCAAGAAAGAGGGAGAGATCGACCCCGAGAAAAGAAAAGAGTTTATGGAGGGAGTTTTGATGAATACGGATATCAAAGAGGGTGAGGAGAGTTCCTCGGCCCATCACTTTATAAAACTGATCATGCAACACCGTTTTTGGAAGAGGGAAAACCGCACTTGACGTTAAAAAAAATATTTTTTATCGGAAAATAGAGTGACATTGTTATTAGATTATTTAAGAAACCATTCTTTTTTTAAGATGCTTAAAGCACTTTATGAAAGAAGCGAAGAGCATGAAACTTTTGCTTTGGCGGCCCAGCTCACCTATTATCTTCTGCTGGCGTTTTTCCCCTTCCTGATCTTCCTCATTACTATAATTAGTTATACCCCCTTGGCCTCAGATCGCTTTATCAACGAAATGGCCTATTTTTTCCCCGCATACGTCTACAAAATCATCAAAGACACCATCCATGAAATCTTAAAGGCCCGAGGCGCGGACACATTATCTTTAGGGATGATTGGAACCGTTTGGGCCGCTTCCAATGGGCTAAGCGCTCTCATAAAAGGCATCCACAAGAGCTACAATAAAAAAGATAAAAACTCCTTTGTAAAGGTGCGAATGAATTCCCTCTTCTTCACTTTCATTTTTGCAATGATATTTACCATCAGCTTTGTCCTACTCGTTTTTGGGGAGGTGGTGGCACAAAAAGTTATTGCTCTATTAGGTTACCCGGAATTTTTTCATTTTCTTTGGAGTGTTTTCCGTTTTCTCTTTCCCGTGGCGACGATGATCATCTCCTTTTCCATGCTCTACTCCTACGCCCTTCATAAAAAATTTTTATCTTTTGGCCATGTTTTGCCTGGAGCAATCTTTGCAACCATCGGGTGGTTGTTGATTTCCACCACATTTTCATTTTACATCAACAATTTTAGCAACTACTCCGCCACCTACGGAAGTTTGGGAGGGATCATTGGTTTACTTGTGTGGCTCTATGTGAGTAGCGGGCTCATCCTTTTGGGAGGTGAAATCAATGGGTATCTTTATTCAAAACCTAGCGAGCAGATGCCCTAAAGGCAAACTATGGCCAATGGCCAGGCAGGAACACTTTATTTCTAATTAAACGTGACAAATTTGACGGAAAACCTTGTCTCTCTTGTCTTTTACATAACTGTAACTAGGAACAGCAATTGCAATAACCTTTAGCAGGGGTTTCTTCAATGAAAAGGAGGATAGTATGCTCATTAAGGCCAAAACAATTAATGGTTATAAACTTCATGCAACCGATGGAGAGATTGGTACGGTCAAAGATTTTTTTTTCGATGACCGTCACTGGACGATCCGCTATCTGGTTGTGGATACAGGAAACTGGTTGGAGAGTAGGCAAGTATTGCTCTCTCCTTATGCGATAATCTCTTTGCACAAAGAAGAAGAGTATATTGAAATTGATCTAACAATGCAGCAGATTGAGGAGAGTCCTCCTTTAAAATTGGGCAATCCCATCACTGTACAATTCGAAGAGGAGTATTATAAATATTTTGGCTGGCCAATGTATTATTTTGGACCCTACATGTGGGGATATACTCCCTACATTGAACGTGATCCCGAAAAGTGGAAGGAGTTTACCCAAGATAAACGGGCATGGGATCCTCACTTGCGTAGTATGGAGCAAGTAGGCCGTCATGATATAGAGGCCAGAGATGGAGGGATTGGACATGTAGACGACTTTGTCATCGATGATGAAAAGTGGGCCATTCGTTATCTTATTGTGGCCACTCGCAATTGGTGGCCAGGGAAGAAGGTGTTGGTGTCTCCTTTGTGGATTGATCGGGTGAGCTGGAACGAATATAAAGTTTACGTCAGTCTTTCCCGCGACACCATTAAAATTTCCCCTGAGTATACAGAGGAGTCTTTGCTGACGCGCGAATATGAGAGCGATCTTTATCAGCACTATAAAAATAAAGGGTACTGGGAAAGCGAGAAGAGCGATCAGGATCGTTTCCAGCATTAATAGGATTTTCTTTCTTTTTTATAGTTAACATTAATTTCATGATGAACAAAAGTTTAATCATTCTTTCTATTCTTATGATTTTTTCCGTCCTTTCCAGTAAGCTTTCTGGCCGCTATGGACTGCCTTCTCTCGTACTCTTCCTGGCCATCGGCATGTTGGCGGGTGCTGACGGGATTGGAGGAATTCACTTTGCCGATTACGAAATGGCCAAAGTGGTGGGGATCATTGCTTTGATTTTCATCTTGTTTTCTGGGGGGCTAGATACCCTGTGGAGTGAAGTGCGCGATCAAATATGGAGTGGATTATCCCTCTCTACGTTAGGTGTGCTTATCTCTACAGCGATTGTTGGTCTCTTTGCCAGCTATTTTTTACACCTCGATTGGGCCCAAGGATTGCTCTTAGGGGCGATTATCTCTCCAACCGATGCAGCTGCAGTTTTTTTAGTTTTAAAGACACAAAAACTGCAAGTGCCAAAAAAAGTGATCGCCATTTTAGAATTGGAATCGGGAAGCAACGATCCCATTTGCATTTTCATGGTGATTACTTTATTGGAGATACTCACATACGACTCCTTTTCCTGGTCTCACACCGGTTGGATTTTTGTAAAACAAATGGGGATCGGTTTTATCTTGGGGTTCCTCTTTGCACTTATAAGCAGATTTTTACTCGATAAACTGCAACTTGAATCTCCCGGTCTCTATCCCGTGCTCACCATTGGTTTGGTCTTGCTTAACTTTGGTCTATGCGAGGAGGCACAAGGCAATGGCTTTCTCTCTGTGTACATACACGGGTTGCTTATGCCCAAAAAACAACTCCCCATCAAGGATCATCTCTCTTTCTTTCATGAAGGGATCGCCTGGAATATGCAAGTGGTGATGTTTATTGGTTTTGGTTTGCTGGTGGCACCCAATAAAGTTTTTTCCATTGCCGATCGCTCTCTTTGGGTCGCTTTTGTGTTGGTTTTTGTGGCAAGACCGGTGAGCGTTTTTATCTCACTTTTAGGAGCAAAACTCTCTTTTAAGGATAAATTGATGATTTCGTGGATGGGACTTAGAGGTGCGGTTCCCATTGTTTTAGCGATCTATCCGATGCTTGCTGGAATAAAGCATGCATCCTTAATTTTTAATGTGGTCTTCTTCGTGGTTCTAAGTTCACTCTTGTTGCAAGGAACCTCTATTCATTGGATGGCAGTCCACTTTTTTAAAAGTCGAGACACCCGACCTCTTTCCTAGCGCCAAAGATTACAAATCTTCAAAAAAAGAGTTACTTCCTCTTGAAGCAGCAAGCAAAGCGTATAAAATCCTTCCTAGTGGCAACTTCGATTCCGATGCCCTTAAAGCAGTAGTGGCCCACTCTTTAGGCAATGCTTCCTTGGTAGGATTCCATTGGTTTTTAATTGTCTTATCTAGTGCTATGTAGGGTTTGACATCCATTTCTGGGGTCCATAGAAAATCGGGATGGGCATTGACATACCACTCTCCACCTAAAATATCACCTTGATCATCGAGTTCTAAATCATAGTAATAAGTAACTTTGATTAAGTTATCCATGCTAGGATCATCATTTCCTTGCATAGGAGAGGTTTCACTTGCATAGGTAATATTCATGACGACTCCTACAACTTTTTTGGCATTGGGTGCACGAAAGCGTGCAAATTTATCGTTAGAATAATCCTTTAATGCAATAGCTGCACTTGTAGCATCAGGGTAGGTTTCAAATGTTTGAGGATTAAAATAACTATATTTATAGGAGACTACCGGTTGATTCCATACTTCATAATCGTAGTTTGCATCAATGATAAAACTTTTTTTATTAATTCCCATTTGGTTTACTACCGACATATGCCAAGAGCCGGGATTAGTATCAAAACATTCTCTGTTTAAAATACGTCCGTTTTCAGGATCTTTTTTTATCTCTTCACTTTTGACATTACACCTTCCTCCAATAAATTTTGCTCTAAAATCAAAATTGGCCCAAAAAAGTGAAATCAATGCTTTTATATCAGCAGGATAGAAAATGATTTTATGCTTGGTATTGGCGGTAGTTACGCTAACTGGATGTAGTGGTCTGGGTACCATATAGCTAGCAGCGGCCCATCCATGGCAGATCCCCATCCAAGTCTCAACCTTCCAGTTTGTGTTGTAATACTCCTCTCCTTCTTGCCACATTTTATTAGTTAATTGAAAATTTTTATCGTCAATTAAGAGATCATATTTTTCGGAGGGAGAAAGCATATGACTCTTATTATTTTTTATATAGTCACTTGCCGGGTTCTTCTGTACATATTTATGAAATGCATACCAGGCACTATCACTCCCCCATATTGTATCCCAAATAGTTCGAATAAAGCCAACCGATGCATTTGCCTTGGGATCGGCATAACGAAACCCTAGCTGTCCTTTATAGATTGGCCAATAATCATCAGACCAAGGCCGTTCTACTAATTTGCCTTCAGTAAGCTTAGCTTTATCCATTTCGAAAATATTTCTCTCCATGGAACTAGGATTAAAGACAAAATCTTCCGCCAAATCATCCTCCAAGTAAGCAGAGAACACCCCGACGCCAATATCAGGATAATCAAATTGATCCTTCTCAATCATGTGATTGCGAAGTTGATAACGTCTCTTTGCAAGCAACTCTTGTTGTGCTTCCGTTAAAACTTTTTGGGATAAAACTTGGCCATTACTATTTTTTTTTACGACTTGCTCATTCATCACCGTAAAAGGATCTTGATGAAAACGATTTAAAAATGTTTTTACTTGATGATCTTTCGTAATTAGAACCTGCTCACTGTGATCAGCACTAGCAATTCCCATAGTAGCAAAAAAGAGCAACGATAATTTAACGCTAACCCTAAACATCTTCATAAGACAGACCTCCAATTAATAGGTAAATTTTTTTCGCAACTGCTTCTCATTCAAAGCAACAGAAGACGTTAATGATTATTGCAATCATTGTTCCAAAAAATAGCACTGTTTTTGGCACAAATGCTGACAATCCTGACAAGGACAGATCCCTATATTCGCCATTTCGGAAAAAGTGCCATCTAGGGTCATCTTCTTTTTTGACAAGCAGGCCAACTAATGAACCGCACAGCTCTCCTTTTTCATGACAGCAATATAGCTAAGTGAAGGGCAAAAGGGGAACAAATCGATCATTTGAAACAGTGGTGTCAACAAATTTAACAATCTAATTTGCATAATTCCAAAACTCTTTCGCTTAAAAATTTTTCCATTGATGATCCAAGGAAATACTCCTGCACGATTAAAGGGTATTATCCTCTCGATTTTAAAATTTGCTTCCCTCCCCAGATTTTCGAGAGATCGCTTGCAATAACGACGCTTATGGCCCACCAAGTGATCAAAACTTCCAAAGAGTAACTCCCCTCTTGGCACCAAAACGATCGCGTGAAAAAAGTTTTAAGGTTTGCAAGTAAAGTGGATTGATATCAGTTGCAATATAGTGAGGTCGTGGAATAAATTTCTTGGTTAAATTACCTATCCCAGCGCCTACTTCCAAGACATTTTGCCCGAGGTATGGCCGAATTTTTGATGCCATCCAACTATTAAAACGTTCAGCTGAGCTAAGCCTTGCCAGCATTCCACTACCATGTTCATCATCGATAAACACATCGTAGAGGAATCGATACTTCAATGCAGTTAAAGCGCTTAGGATTGTTTTCCATGCCTCTTTTTGAGGTTTAAGTTTAGTCGGAAGGGCCATTTTCACAACAATAGCATTCCGTTGAGACAGTTTTGTCGTTAGTTCGGCCCAAATTCTAAAATCTCCTGAGTGCAGTGGAATACTCTTTAACAAAGCAGAACGTATCAAGCATAGGCCTGGTGATCCCTCTACTACATCGACATGGATCTGCTTTTTGGTAAAGGGAGTGAGCATCTGCAGTAAAATATTAGAGTCAATGAGCGAGGTCGGTTCACAAATAGCAGTTAATTCATAATCAATAGAAGATAAGGCATTTTTGATCGTGGCCCCTAACCCTACTTGTCTTGGATTCTGTTTAAATACCCAAGATTTTTTTGCATTTTGAATCTGATGTAAAACAATAGCAGCTGTTCTATCAGTCGAAGAATCATCAATCACATTGATCTGTAATGGAGAGCAAAAATCTCCTATTTCTAAATTGTTTAAGCGTTCAATCAACGGAGCAATAATTGCTTCATGATTACGAACAGGAATAATAATAGCAAGAGATGATTGCCTTTTTTCCCATAATTGACCTCTTCTTCTGTTATTCTCACTACAATGAGAATTAGGTTTCTGATTTGATCAGTTCGGTTTGGTATAACTACGTCAAATTCTGTGTCTCCATAAAACCCAAGTTCGACTCTTGGTTAGCTGATTTTTCCATGCTTGCTCGAAAAGATGGTCTTGTAATATTGTAGATTATATATTGCTCTATTTTCTTTTAGAGGGAAACTATGCTGAGTGAAAAACTACCTCGGGTAATTCTTGTAATTGCTCTTTTACTTTTTTTATCTACCACACTATTCGCCAAGGATCCTCCTGCAAAAAAAAAATGGTTACCAGACAACTTCTTTTATCCGGGGTTGCCTCAGCTCACTATTCCTCCCACTCAAGTGGCCAAACCTTCTACTTCTTCCAATGCTTTGGGAGTAGAATTTGGTCGCATGCTCTCTGGTGTTACTTCATGGATGAATGACAGACGTAATCTACCACTCTCTCCTAATACTTGTAGTAATGATATAGAGATCAGACGCACCAATAGTGATACCATTAAAACACATAATGTTGCTACGGCGCTAGAGTTGTTACTCACCAAAGGTGATCTGGACAAGAAAGAGGTTTGTATTGATTTTGATGGAACACTTTTTCAAAAGACAACCATCCTTCCCAACTTGGAAAAGGTGAATCAATATAGCAACACAATGAAGGCGTGTTTACAGGAAAAATTAGGGAGTGGATTTAACGCTGACAAATACAATGAAATCTATCCTTCTAATCAGAAGGATTTAGAGATGAGACTGCGCCAACTATCAGGCGGAGACTTTGACATCTTCAATGCTCAAAATAAAGCGATCTCGGGTCAAAACTATACCCCTATCGGAGATATCAATGCGATAAAAAAAGCACTTAGTGAGCTGAGTAAAAAGAGAACTGATATCTACATTTGCACAGCAGGGAGTTGTTCTGGTAACAAAAGAATAGCAGCATTACAAAGCTTATCATCTCCTCCTGAGTTTGATGCCATGGCAAAATGCCGAGATACATCGCACAGAACTGATGTGACTAAAAGAGAAGTACTGCAAACAAAAGACCCCAACAAAACCATGGTTCTCATTGATAACAACGATACTGAGATCAACGATTTTGCAAAGGCCGGAGGAGAAACACAACGCTTTCATGTTGTTGATGAAAGCGGCAAAAATATGCTAGATGAGATCACTTCTGAAAACAAAGATAGCAATCATGATGATATTGTTACCTTCTTTCAGTACCTCACCAATAATGCACTAAATGCATACCCCAAGCATGAAGATGGTCGCCCAGTGGAGGAAGCGATCCCTCCCGCAGTAAAGGCCCTTATGGCAGCAGTAAAGGATTGCTCCAATAAAGATAAAAATTTGGAGCAAGTAAAAGTTAATTTACAAAATAAAACTAACGAATATCTCGATGCTCTAAAAAGCATGGAAAAAAGTCTCCAACAAAATCTTAGTACGGCCATTGAAACAACGCTAGTTAAACAAACCAAGACTCAAAAAATTATCCCTTTAAACGACATACGCCGATACCTAGGAAAGCATAATTCCATAACGATTAATGGAAAGAAGATGACACCTTTTGATCTTGGGTCATCTGAAGAAGAGTCCTCCATCACTAACTTAATTTCTTCCATCCTAAATAACCTTAATGCCTCTAAAGAGCTTCGCGAAAAAATATTATCTGGATACCAAGCAAATAAGAGTGGCGCCTATCCCGATTTAAGCAGTATCTACGCCGATCATATGAATGCAAAAGATGCTCACGTTGCAAATCGATTTTTTCAGACGATCAACTTATTACACCAAAATATAGTAATGAAACCGGCCATGCCGGGAGTTGGTGTTCTTACCTCCAACCAATACAAGATAAGCAAGGGAGCAAGTCAAGAAATCACCCTACAGCTAGGTGAAAGTACCACCGAATATAGCATAAAAGGAGCTTACTCGATCGAATCAGCTGATGGTGCCGTTAAGATTGGTTCTATGGGTACAGAGCTTAATTCCACTATATCCAGCAGCAATGATGGTCACCTCAAGCATGCCAAGGTAAACACCTATAAAACAGACACTCTTAAATTTAACGACACTGCTGCGGCCAATGATTTTCTACGGGCGCATTCAGACGCCTCTGCTCAGATTGTATTTGATAGGAAGAAGTTAGACCAAAACCTCTTGAGACTACGCCCAAACGGAGGTCAATAAAAGAGGTACTAGCTCCTTAAAAAAGTCGGTTGGCACCAAATCCCTTTACACTGACATCCCTTAATATTCTCTTGCTTTTACCGATAAGCAAGCTAACCATAGCTCTCTCTACTACTTTAAAAAAACCGGAGGTAAAACTATGTTGCCTTGTCGTTTCCCGTTATTGCTACTCTCGCTGCTCTCACTGCTCTCGCTGCTTTTGCCCTTGGGCACTCGGGCCGCAGCAACGTGTGAAAAGCACCTCTTGATTGGCGATCTTCATGGAAGTTTAAAGAGTGCTATCGATTATTTGGCCCACGCTGGTTTTGTCGATCCTGCGACTGGAGAGTTATTGGAGAGGCCGCCGATGGACACCTGCCTGGTTTTTGCCGGTGACTACATCGATCGCGGCGATCATAGCCTGGAACTCTATCAATACTTGAGCGAAGTGGCGTCGCAGATGGCGCTTAAGACAGGAGATCGCGAACGGGTGATTCGCGTGATGGGAAATCATGAACTCGCCATTTTGCAAAACAACACCCAGTATGCCAATTGGAACTCATGCCAAGTAACTTTTCTCACCGCTGAAACTCCATTGCCCGATGATCCGGCAAAGTATCCCGTCATTCGCAAAGAAGGGAGTGAATACGCTCTCTATGCTGAAAGCAAAGACCCCGCCACTAGGAAGAGCTGTGAGGAGAAGCGCTACTTAGGCCCTACAAGCTTAAGCAACACCACTGAGCGCTTGCTACAAACAAATATCGTAAGGCCGTGTGAAAAACTTAATAGCAGTTTTCAAACGAAGCTTTTCTCGCGGGAGCTTCAGCAATTCCGTGAGCGCCTCCTCTTTGATATCCAAGAGAAGCATCTTGTGAGCGCCTACCACTTTAAGGCCAAAAACAACAAGGGGATCGAACAATCGATGGTGGTCACCCATGCAGGGATTACCCAGGCGCTTTGTGATGAGTATAAGAAGGGGCCGCCTCCACGTGATAGCATCGATCCGGAGGCGATGGTAAAGTGGCTAAACGATAGCGTCCGTGCAGAAAAAACACTTGAGGCCTTTGAAATCTCGGCCGCCAATAACAATCGCAGTCGGCAAAAGATCCTTTTTCGTGGGAAAGGAGGCAACGAAGGGGACAATGGAATCTTTTGGAATCGCGCACTCGCTCGCTGTAACGACGTCTCCTTTGGACAAATCAAAGGCCACGACGTTGTAAAAGTAGAAGAGATAGCAAAGGACGCCGGAGCGGAACAAGAGCGGCCGATCTTCTATTTAGATGTTGGCGCCTCAGAAGGGTATCAAAAAATTTATAACGAACCACGCGCTTATTGGCAACTCAGCACTAAGGCCCCTCCGATGGCGATGAAGGAAGGGATTGCGAAGATCGCACTGGTTCCACCTAAACTTCTCTCACGCTTACCGCGCCCTTGCCCCCCATCGCTTAAGCAAGCGCTTGATCTCCTCCAGCAAGGAAATGGCCTAACAAATCAATGCCCGAGCAAATAAGCACAAGCAATAAATTCCCAAAGAACAAAGGATCTCTTATGCAAAAAAATCAACGTAAACGTAAACTATTTCCAAGCGTGGCCTGTAATCAAATAGTTTTATTTTTTGCACTCCTGCTATTATTGACATTCACAACAACAGCTTATGCCCAGTTTGGCAAGAGAACTCACTGCCTTGTGCTCAAGGGAGCAGATCCTGATGGTGCCTTTAGCGAAAACCTCTTTCACCAAGGGGATGTGAAAATATTGGGCGAGCAATGCGAGACATTTCCTAACTGGCATGCGCTGTTTTCCTACTACAAAAATTCGTTAAAAAATCTACCCTCGGATCAACATCAAATTTTCATAGTACAGGCCGCCCATGGGAAGTGTGGAGGAGGAATAGAAGATCATAGTGGGGCAGAAATTATTGAAAAGCTGCACGAAATCTCCAGTACCCATCAAGTAGCAGCTTATCTAGACTCTTGTTTTTCAGGCGACATCTTTAATCAAACTTCATGCTCTGCCTGGCCACCCAATCTTTGCCTTGCAACTACTTCCGTTAAAGGGCATGTCTCTTTGAATCTTAGCACTCCACTAGCAATGCAAATCAGTGGATACGATTTTTTGCAAAAGAATATGGAAGATCTCTTTAATGGGGCCCCAGATGGACTTATTTCATCTGGCATGGTTTTAGGAGAAGATGATAAACTGACACTAACACCTGATAATGTCCCTGCAGATCCCTTTTGTTGTAATCCGCATCCTCATAAGCAAAGTGCAAGGTGTAAAATCGTTGGTCATCCGCTCTCTAATACCCATCAGAAAACTATTGATGTTATTCGTGATCTACTCACAATCGATTCTTCCCTCCTTTGTAACGAACAGCAAATTCGCCGGGCCGCTTGTCGCAATTTCCGCTTTCACTATGGAAGAAATTCTCCCTCGGCCTTCATTGATTTGATCAGTAAATCTGGAAAAGAGGGGTATGACACTTTTTTAAAAGCACATGTGCATTTTGATATCAATCAGGCCGATGAATTTGGGCGCACACCAATGTATGAAGCAGCAAAAAACATACTCACTAGTGCAGCACCTAAGCAATTTGAAACAACCTTATCTTTTTTACTAGAACAGGGAGCAGATATTTATTCTACTCTAAGCAGCGCTCTTGCAAATCCACTAATGTCTTTAAAAGCATCAACCCTGTTTTCATCAAGTAATGCGATAGCTTTTCTCAAGCGTTTTCCTCAAAATTCACAACAAAAATCCAAATTAGTAAAAGAGCTTGTGGCCATAGTAGAAACCGAATATAAGAAAGCTCCCTCCGGCTCTCTTGCACTTCGAAGAAATGCTCAAAAAATACTTCTAAGCTTGGTACCTCCAGCTGAAGAAAAACTATACCGTGAGTTACAAATCAAAATAGAAAATCTCAGAGAAAAAATATATTAACACCTACAATTAACAACAAAAAGTCTTGCACTGCTATCCAGTCTAATATATACATCATCGCCTATCTGAACGTGGCAAACAACCTAGGAGTTTTTATGAAAAAAGGAAATGCAAGACAAAGTTCCTTTTCGATGATTCCTCACGCTTGTGCACTTTATTTAGGAGGAGTCCTGCTCTCTTCACTCAATTGTAGTATGGCCGAGGTGGCAGTTGATCGCACGCAGCTACCGATCAAGGGGCCAGAGGTGTTGTTGCCCTCTTCAACAACATTTAATGTCCGCGATGCTACTCCTCCCTCTCCCGCAACACGCTTTGAAGTCAAAGCACCAGCGTCCGCTCCCAATGTGCTCATTATTCTCATCGATGATATGGGATTTGGACAACCAAGCGTTTTTGGTGGGCCCATCAAGATGGCGACAGCAGAGCGTTTGGCGGAAAATGGTTTGCGCTATAATCGCTTTCATACGACGGCATTGAGTGCACCGACGAGGGCCGCACTACTCACTGGGCGCAATAGTCATAGCGGCAATATGGGTTTTTTACCAGAACTCGCCACCGCCTTTCCAGGACAAACGGGATCACGCCCCGAGAGCATGGCCCCACTGGCAAAAATCTTACGCTATAATGGCCACTCCACTGCTCAATTTGGAAAAAATCATGAAACCCCGATTTGGGAGGTAACCCCTTCTGGGCCAACCGATCGCTGGCCCACTCGCAATGGCTTTGACAAATTCTACGGTTTCTTCGGCGGCCATACCAATCACCTGGCACCAACCCTGTACCAAGACATGACCAGGATTGAGACGCCAAAAGATCCCAAATACCACTTGATGACCGATATGACTGATCAGGCGATCACTTGGGTACGCACACAAAAGTTGTTTACTCCCGAGAAACCTTTTTTCATCTACTTTGCACCAGGGGCCACTCATGCTCCTCACCATGTACCAGCATCATGGAGCGATCGCTATAAAGGAAAATTTGATCAAGGCTGGGATCAGTTGCGTGCAGAGACGTTGGCAAAACAAATTGCTTTGGGAGTGGTTCCCCCCAACACTCGCTTAGCACCCAAACCGAGTGCGATCAAAGATTGGGATAAACTGTCAGCTGGGGAGAAGCGACTCTTTGCCAGACAAATGGAGATCTTTGCCAGCTTTGCAGAGTTCACTGATCATGAGATTGGTCGTCTCATCGATACCCTCTCCGAGTTAAAACAACTCGACAACACGCTCATCTTTTACATTTTAGGAGATAATGGTGCTAGCGCTGAAGGAGGACTGGTGGGACTCTTCAATGAAATGACCTATTACAATGGGGTAACGGAGTCGGTGGAGGAGATGTTAAAACGTGAGGCCGATCTGGGTGGCCCCTACTCCAATCCTCACTATGCCGCCGGATGGGCCGTCGCCGGCAATACGCCCTTTACTTGGACCAAACAAATTGCCTCCAATTATGGAGGAACTCGCAGCGGAATGGTTGTTCATTGGCCAAAGCAACTACAGAGCAACGGTAAAGGAGCAATTCGTTCACAGTGGCACCATGTGATTGATATTGTCCCAACCATCCTCGATGCCATTCCTTTACCTCAACCCAAAGTTGTCGATGGAGTTATCCAAGCACCCATCGAAGGAGTGAGCATGCTTGCAAGCTTGCATGAGGCAAATGCCCCTGAGCTGCACTTAACTCAGTACTTTGAGCTTTTAGGCAATCGAGGCATCTATCATGAGGGGTGGTTTGCAGGAGCAACTCATAAAGCTCCATGGGACCTGATCGCCAAAGGACGCATGGAGGATGATGTGTGGGAGTTGTACGATACACGCCAAGATTTTAGTCTTGCAAATAATCTCGCTTCCAAGCATCCCGAAAAAGTGCAAGAGATGCAAGCGCTGTTTTTACAAGAGGCGAAGAAGTATCAAGTGCTACCTCTTGACGATCGCACCGTTGAGCGCTCCTTTCCTGCACTCGTAGGTAGGCCCGACTTGATGGCCAATCGCTCCTCTATCACTCTTTATGAGGGCATGACTGCCATCCCAGAAAATATGCTTTTAAATCTTAAAAATCGTTCCCACACTATCACCGCCAACTTGCAAATTACCTCCGAGGGAGTAGAGGGAGTAGCAGGAGCAAATGGAGTTGTAGTGGCGCAAGCAGGTCGCTTTGGAGGTTGGAGCTTGTATTTAAAAAAAGGCATTCCCACCTACACCTACAACTGGATGGGTTTTAAAAGCTACACCATCGCCGCTGCTTCCACTCTGCCGGCCGGAAAGGCCAACCTTCGTTTTGAGTTTCACTACGATCGTGAAGGCGATCCTAGCAGAGATCGTGGTGTGGGCAGAGGTGGCGTAGGCATGCTTTTTGTCAATAACAACAAAGTAGCGGAAGGCCGGATCGCTCAAACTCACCCTTATGTTTTTGCCGTCACAGAGGGAACAGATGTTGGTCAAGATGCAGCGACTCCCGTTACCGAAGAGTATGGGACGTTACCTCCCCACAAATTTACAGGTAAAATTGAAAGTGTTATTTTGTCGATCTAAGCGCAGCGCTTTTGGTGGCAAAATGCCACTCCCCCTATCTCTCTTTCAGAGGGTAATTGCTTAAAAAGTTGTCAAAAATAGTGGCGTGTATATTGCATTTACATAGCTTGCACTGCTCTCTTCGAGAAGCTTCATCTCCTCTCGTGGATGAAGATGACACCACTTTTGAAAAAATTTTGATACTCAATATTGCTATTATTAACCGTTTTAAACCAAGGAGAAAACTTTGAAGAACTTATGGTATGTATGCGCCTTGTTTTTGTTGCAGCCCTTTATGGCAGTAACATTTGCAAATGATGTTGATGGTGCAAACTTGATTCGTATTGTGGCCCCTGAACAGGGGTTGCAATTGTATTATGGCGTGTATGCCGAAAATATTTTGAGTGCAGAGCGAGTCTCAGGCAGGGATTCTTATAGCGTAGAGAACATTGTCCTTTATGCAAATGATAGCGATCTTCCTCCTGGACTTATTTTGAAACAAGGAAGCCAAAACAGTGCAACATTAGAAGGGATTCCTCTGTTTGTTGATGAGTGGTGTTTTACTCTCTTTGCAAGAGCAAATGATGGTGCTCGAGGTGAAGAGTGGCTCTGTGCTTATGTTGATCCTATCACAACAACAACCCGGCTGCGCTTTGCACCTAATACAAGTCGTTATCTTAGTAATGCAATCATCAATGAAGCTTACTATAAAATTATTGATATTGAGGTTGACTACGACTCTTCTAACCTAAGATTCCTACCTTCTACTTTTCCTTCATGGCTCACTCTAGGCACTCAACGTAATTCAATACAACTCTCCGGCACTCCTGAAGAGATTGGAGAAAATATTTTTTCCATCGGACTTTATGATAAAACCAGTGGTGATAAGCTTTATCGCCAGTTTCAAGTTACAGTCTTAGCACCAATCAATGAAGGCAGTGATCGAGATGGAGATGGAGATGGCGATGGAGACGATAGCGATGGCCGTATTCTCTGCCCTCCTGGTTACTACTTTAGTGACAATCTTCAATATTGTGTAGAAGATCGTGAAACTCCTTGTCCTAGCGGCAGCTACTACGATCCGAACAGTGGTGCGTGCATAGAGTACCCTCAAGCACCTACCTTTATTAGCTGCGGCCCCTATGCCTACTATGATAGTTTTTTAATGAGGTGTACCTCCGTCAACTATGAGCGCTGCCCTTTTAACTATCGATGGAATCCTTTTTACAACCGCTGCGTGCGACTTCCACGTTTCTGTTCCTATGGATATGAATATTCCTCTTACCAACGTCGCTGCATTCCTATCTTCTCTGGTGGCATGAATCCCTTTCCTCGTCCCGATTACCACCGCCCTGATCACCGCCCAGGTAACTACCATCGTCCTAGTGGCACAGGGTTTTGCCATAGAGGAATGATCTTTGATCCACAATTGAGACGTTGTGTAGCTCCTCACCACCCGGCCTGGAGTATAAGACCTCCTCGCCCCCATGCCCCAGGTCGTCCTGGATACAACCCTGGTCACCCCGATCGGCCACGTCCTCCAGTGGTGGTACAACCACAACCGCAACCGCAACCCCCAGTTGTTCACCATCCAGGTCGTCCTGGACACAACCCTGGTCACCCCGATCGGCCACGTCCTCCAGTGGTACGGCCACAACCACAACCGCAACCTCCAGTTATTCATCACCCAGGTCGTCCTGGACACAACCCTGGCGGCCATCCCGATCGGCCACGTCCTCCAGTGGTACGGCCACAACCACAACCGCAACCTCCAGTTATTCACCACCCAGGTCGTCCTGGACATAACCCTGGTCACCCCGATCGGCCACGTCCAAGCAATCCAAGACCTCCTCGTCCTGGCCGCTAGTTACCGGCCGACTTTTGGGACTTAAAATCATGGCATGTATCCACTCTTGATGGAGTCGACATCTTTGAGCCTACTCTTTTGATACTCCACAATCTCTGGCAAAATATTTCCTTCTGTTCCAGTAATGACGATCACATCAGCATTTTTCATCTGAGGAAGTTTATCTGCAAAAGTGAGTACCGCCTCAGCAGCAATGGCGGAAGTTCCACCAACTCTTGCTTTCGAAGCATCCTGATAATGATCCAGAAGATCTTTTTGCACAAGGATCGAACTCTTGTGGTAGGCCTCTCGATCATCAACCATCACAGCAGCATCCAAATGATCCATGGCCACACCGATAGCATTTTTTTCTGGGGTATCGACGCCAATACCATCGGGAAAGTAGATCTTAAGATTTTTCTTATCGGCGTATTGATACTCGATGGTTGGTTCTGGAGTTTGGGAATTTTTAATCTCCAAATCGGTTCCAATGTGTTTTAAATACTCCTCATAACCAATCTGATCGATCTCTTTCAGAATACGCACAAAAGCACCAAAGGTCAGCGTCTGAACCATGATGGCCTCACTGTTTGGTCGCACCAGTTTCATCGCTGTGAGCGCACCCAGAGGACCACCGGCCCCCACGGGCATCAGGAATGCTAGCTTTTGATCCTCGGAAATTCCTTTCTCTTTCAATTGATCATTCACTTCCAAAGCAATCGAACCGTGCCCTTTCATAATGTCAGTTCCTGCATGCTCCATATAGAGAGCTCTCCCCTCACTCTCTTTAATGTATTGCTTCCTTTTGTTAACTGCCTCTTCATAGCTCGAATAACGATCATCAAGAATTCCACTGCCACTCGATAATCCTAAACTACTACGATACCTCTCCATCGCTGCTACCATTCCACTTTTCTTAACATCAGCAATACTCTTAGAAGTGAAGACCACCGGTTCAATTTTTTTAATCAGCTCTCTAAAGTAAGGATCGCTCTCTGTCTTTAACAAGAGATCAATGGTATCGGCCACACCAGAAATCAAATTGATCCCATGATTTCCTGTGGACTGAGTAACAATTTTCAATCCTTTTTCCAAAATTTCGAGCGCCTTAGGATCATGATTTTTGGCCCTATTAATCACATCAGTAATCGCCACATAGATCTCATAAAGCACACCTCTAATTTTAAAGGAGTCATTTTTCTGCTGGGCCTCATCTTTAATAAAAATCTTAATGTCTCTTCCAACCTTGGCCTTGACAATACTCTCTAAGGTTGGAAGTTCGATGAGCGGTGTTTTGTAATAGTAGGCCTTCGTGGGAACATCAAAATCGGAGACTTTAAAATCCACATGCTTTAGCACCGATTGCGCCGAGCTGATCCAGCTGTTACTGTCTGTCTCCTGACAGGGCCCGCACCAAACACTCCCGCTACTGATCACCATAAAAAGAGATACAGATACAGAGGCCGATAATAATTTCAATTGTGACTTTAAATAGGACATCAATTTTTCTCCTTTGTTATAAAACATTTCATCCATTCTATTCCAAGCACACCAACTCCCTTAGCTTTTTTTTTAAATGAAAGCTTTGCAAGCAGTAACCTCTTGGATTTAAAAATGGCCTACTTCATTTAACTGTTTTCTCTCAATAAATTTTATCAAGGGAGTATGCATACTTTTTGCGCCACTAGAAGGCCCTCCCGGCCTCTCGAAATAGGATTTCTTCAATTTTAATAGATAAATTGAACGATTGCCTTTTGAGGCAGTGAAAGGTAGATAAAAGATTGATTTATTATTTTAACTATCTTTTATTAAAGTTTAACTTAAGGAGTAAAAATGCGTTTAACTAAGTCGTACAGCAAGTCGGATTATAAAGAAAATATTGATCGAATCAAGGCCATTTTGGAAACTTCAATGGGAAATTTTAAAATTGAACTTTATGCCAAAGAGTGCCCCGAGACGGTATGGAATTTTGTTAATCTCGCCGAAGGACGGCAAGAGACCGTCAAGAGCGGTCCCTATTACGATGGTTTGACCTTTCACCGAATTATAAATGGATTTGTTATCCAAGGTGGTTGCCCCTTTGATAATGGGATGGGCGGACCTGGTTATCAATTTATTGATGAATGTAACCCCTCCCTAAAACACGACTCCGCAGGGATCCTCTCCATGGCAAACGCTGGCCCTGGAACCAACGGTTCTCAATTCTTTATCACTTTAGCAGCAACTCCTCACTTGAATGGAAAACATACCGTTTTTGGAAAAGTGATTGAGGGAATGGATGTCGTCCAATCGATTGCCATGGTACATGTGGATTATGAAGATAGACCAAAGAAGAGTATCACGATCAATAAAGTGACAATCCTTCGTGACTAGAACTTTTGCCTTAACTTTTTATGCCGCAGTACCATGAGTAGACGTTAGTAAAGCACTAGAGCAATAAGCATCAATTAATTGTTTGCTCTAATTGAGAGTTGATACAATTTGGCAAGAGATGCAAAGTAATTGACAAATCTGACACGCGATTGTGTCCATATAAAGTCAGGATAGTCAGATGAAATCCACTCGCCTCCGATAATATTCCCGTGACGGTTTAATTCTAAAATATAGCGATACTCTTTTAATACCCTAAAGTCCTCTGTCCCAGCACGATTTTGTGGATAGAAGTTTGGTTCAATCTCGGCGGTATAAGTAATGACAGTCGATACTACAACCTCTTTTACCGTACCAGGAGCAGCATCAGCAGTTGCTGCCTGTTCTGCAATTATTTTGCTTCTAAAAGCATGTACTGGTTGATTCCAAACCTCTTTATCCGTTTGACGATCGATAACAATCCCTTGTTTCAATATTCCAATCTTATTGGAAAGAATGACATGAAAGGCACCAGCGTTAACATCCATGCAAGCATTATTGCGATTATGCCAACGATACACATTGAATTTAGCATCACAACGAGAACCAGCAAAATAGGTTTTGCCCTCATTATAGTTACCTTGCAAGAGGGTAAGCAAGGCCTTTATATCAGAAGAACCAAAGTGAATAACAACTCCATTATTATTAACAACGGTGATAGGATTTGGTTCATCAAATAACATAGAGGCCATGGCCCAACCATGACAAAGGCCCTCCCACTTGGGCGCTGAACGGGATGTTCGATTTTTTTCAGCTTCGGTCAAGGGATAGTCCATGTTCCCAAGGTAAAGATCATACTTTTCTGCAGGAGATAATTTTGCAACTTTCTTTTCGCTAAGCCTGGAAGAAAAAAAATCGCGGAAGGAGAAGCCAATCGAGGAGCTATCGACCCACCGCTGGGCAATTCCTCTTTTATAGCTAGGCCAATAAGTGTCAGTCCATGGTTTTTTCTCCAATTCTCCTCTCATTGGTAGTCGAGCGAGATTGTACTCAAAAGCACGATCAGTGGCCTCTACATTAATGTTTGCAGGATCATTATTCAGATCCCAGGCCGAAAAGGGAACAAGGCCATCACTTGCCAGTAGAGTTGATACCGACACTAGGTTTAAAAGAAGTGTGGAGATGGTCATAGCTAATTTTGCAGACATAAAAACGCCCCTTTTGTGGATGATTGTTAGTGTTATCAAGAGTGCTTGCATCCATTCAAAAACTACTGTGCAATTTTTGTGCTCATTTCATCAACAGCTAGATCATGAATAGGGATAACTCACAAAGCAGAACTTCGATGTGTTAAAATTGTTCTCATGAAAAATTTATCTTGACTCTCGATCAATTGTTTTATTTAACCATAAGGCTTTTTGTTTTATGATGGAAATCATCATAAAACAAAAAGCACGAAAAGCTGTAGATCTTCCGCGATTTTGTTACTTCATGCACAGCTTTTGTGGGTATCCAATGAATCATTGCCAACTTAATCTTCTCCTTTTAACAAAGCTTATGCCATGGATAAGGTATAGTTTTCATCTCCCTCGTTACAGGAACGAGGAGCGTATTTTTATTAGTGTTTACTAAACTTGGAGGTTTTATGAACAAACATTTATTATCTCTAGCTGTATTGGCAACTTCTCTGTGCTCATTCTCCCTGTTCGCAGGTACGGAAAAAGTACCGGCCCTTGCAGATCAGCTCACTCAAAGTGCAAGTCAATTACAAAACAGAGTCGTTCAAGATTTTGGGTATGTACAAGATATAGGTCAAGCTGATAACGATCAGCTCAACTGCCGATCACAGCGGCGTTTTCAACATCACTACTACAAACAAGTACGATCCCTAATCGAAGAAGCTCAAGAGTTGCAGATGCAATCTCAAGAGTTCGCTCAACTCGCTGATCAAGAACAAATGTTGCAGGCGCAGATGCAATTACAATTGCAAAACCAGGGGCAGTTTCAACTCCAGGATGAACAAACGTACAAGCGTGCAATGAAAGAGCAAAAAGAATTCTCTAAAAAGATAGAGAAGTTGCAGAAGCAGATGCAACAAGAATTGCAATCTTTTCAAAAACAGTTTTTGAAAGTTCAGGCAGTTATTCAGCAAGTGAACATGCAAGCACAAGCACAAGTACAAGTACAAAAAGAGTGTCACCAAGACCAACAAGCGGTGACAAACCAAGTGGTTCAGCAATTCTCTGAACAGGGCCAGCAAAATTTACAAGAGATCGCACAGTCAGTAGTACAAATACAACAACAGTTGTAATCGAAGCATGAGAACATGAGAACATGAGAGCATGGGTGACACGCACTTGTGGTTTCGCAAGTGCATGTCACCTTTTGCTCCTTGTTGATCAACGAAAGTAAAGACACCCAAAAACTCAAGAAAACAGAACAACAAAGAAACAGAGTGGAATGCATTGGAACAGTTTCTCTTTAGCTTAAACACATTTGCATTTTTAAGCTAGAAATTCGATGCTATTCTTCCAATGCAAAATAATGATTTCGAAATAATCTCTTTTAAAATCAAAAGAGCATCTGGGCCTTTTAATCAAAAATTATGTTATTAAACCATGACCACAAAGGAGAGGTATGAACATTGTCTTCGCTTTCAGATCCCCATTATCCATTTCAACATTGATGTCACTAATGATTTCAATTTTTCCGGCATGGGCCGATCAAAATGGTGACGAACAATCCTTTATTTCAAGTCCGCAGCAATCAGTTCATTTTAACAATTTAGAAGAGGTGCACAAGCTTGAGCACTACAACCAGCGCTTCAAGAAAGCTTCTCTTGAGGATGATTTCCAGGCCATAAGTGATGCTGATGATATCGGTCTTGGTAACGATCCCTTGCCCTCTTCGCACACCACTCTTTTAGATTACGTTCTCCCTTCGCCAGCTCAACACACAGGCAACACTGATGCTGGAAGTTGCCTGTTCATGGCGCTTACGGGAGCAATGGAAATTTTAATGAATAAGGATTATCCGCGTGAAGAGCGAGTGAGTGAAGGGCAAACTGACCTCTCTGAAAGATGGTTAATGAACAGGAGTGCTTATTCACCTTATGACTCAAGCTGGCTCGTTAATAATATTTATATCTACAATAATGAGGGAGGGGCCTTGCTTAATAAGGATTATCGTTTTACCAAAGGTTATTATCGGTTGAAGTATAGTGTTAAAGTCAATTGGCGCAATAATATGCCTAGTAATTGGCGGACTCTCTTGCAAAAAACCCCAAAAGTAGAGCGTAAGCTACTTTTTGGAAAGAGATCGCTCGACTCTCGTTTCGATGTTGCGGTAATGAGTGACAAGACAGTGGAGAGAATTAAAAGAGCGCTTGTGGAGTTCCAAGGGCCGGTGTTGATTGTTTATAACAATTCAGAATACTGGCATGCAGTTTTAGTTGTCGGCTACGATGACAATGCCTCCATGGACACTAAAGATAAGCAATGCCCCTACGTAAAATATAATATGCAATCACTCTCTTCCTATCACTACAATTCTGTTGCAGTAGCAATGAAGCAGCAGGGGTGTAACAATCAAGGAGTCTTCTACGTTAGAGAGTCAGGGTATTATGCGCCTGATTTTTATCAACAGCTAGATCAGCTCTATGATTACGATCTTCGCAATAAAGGAGAAGAGCAAAACTACGTTGCTCCCTTTGTAAAACGAGAATACGAATGGGTAAAATATTTGGCAAACTACGCAATTGCAATTTATCCAACATCGAAGTGACAAAAATAAAAAAAACTGCCGGTCGGCAATAAAATTCCAAAATATACTCAGGCGTTAAACTTACAAATTTTGTAACTGCTCACACCCCTCAACCTTCACCTCTCAACCAAATGCTGTTAGCTAAGCAACTTTCAGCATCCGGTAGAGAGTAGATGGCCGAAGGGTGTGAGCAGTTACCAAATTTTTAAGCAATGATCCTCCATTATGATCTCAGTTGACTTAAGCTTAATAGCTAAGCTATAAAAATTTAAGGCACAAACAAAACTTGTAACTCCTACCAAGTTGGATCTGATGGAAAAAGCGAGAAATATACGCCCCCTTGGATGGTTAATATCATTAGTACCTTTAATCTCATTAATAGCGACAATGCTTTTGCCACAATTTGCCTATAGCACCGACGCTGAACCCACAAAACTTAAAATTGCCGCTTCAACCACTCAGATCGCTGATTTTGCAAAAAAAATTGGCGGTGATGACATCGTTGTATTTAGTGTTTTAGGTCCAGGAGCTGATCCTCATACCTATCAACCCACTCCTGGAGATATGAAAAAAGTCTCTCAATCCGATATTTGCTTTGAAAATGGCCTACACCTGGAAGGTAAAGATTGGATGAGGACTCTTTGTACTGATGCTAAAAAACCTGTTATCACCACCACTAAAGGCGTACAACCTTTGCTCATTGAATCGGAAGGACATAAAATAAGTGATCCTCACGCTTGGTTCTCTCCTGTCAATGTTGCCAAATACGTCAATAACATTACCCAGGCCTTAATCGAAATTCGTCCTAGCTTAAAATCTAATTTTTCCGCTCGAGCAAAATTATTTCTGGAAGAACTAAGAGTATTAGATCAATGGCTAAAGGAGCTCTTCGCTCAAATTCCTCCAGACAAGCGGGTGTTAATTACTAGTCACGATGCTTTTAATTATTTCTGCAATACCTATAAGTTTAATGCTAAGTATAACTATCTATCGGTGGCCCCGGTAGGTTGGTCAACTGGTGCGGAAGTAGGAGCGGGAATGACTCCAGCGCGTAGACAGCAAGTTATCTCTTCAATTAAACAGTTTGGAGTAAAAGCAATTTTTGTCGAAACATCAGTAAATCCCAAATTAGTGAGAAGTATTGCTAAAGATGCGGGCGTGAAGATTGGAGGGGTCTTGTATTCAGATTCCATGGGAGAAGCGGGAAGTGCTGGGGAATCATATCTGGGAATGATGACTGAAAATGCACTAACAATTGTTAATGCTCTTAAATAATCCTTAAATAATCGAAGTGCTTATGAGATTTTTACTTTCAACAATTATTTGGATATTTTTTTTAGGAGGAGTTAGCTTCTTTCTGCAAGAAAAAAATCAAGACAATGACAATCACCAGGAAAAAGCGCTAGCGCAAGATGCGCAAGATGCGCAAGAAGCGCAAGAAGCGCAAAAAGAGCTCATAATAAATCTCCAAGCAACCTTTGAATTTGAGAAAGATTCTTTTGCTCTTGAGGTTGCAAATACCGACACTGACAACACTCTACCACTAACTCTAATTTTAAATGGTGTACCGATTACGACGGAGCAGTTGGCTATCGGCAAAAGTGAATTAGAGGGAAATCTAGAGAGCAGTAAACTAAATGCCAGTATAAAAATTGTTGCTCAATTAAAATCAAAAAATGAATTATTTATAAAAACAGTGATCCCCGCAAATGCCCAGCAGAACCACCAGGCATTGAGAGTTTCGATCTACAATAATCAACA
The DNA here is from genome assembly GCA_015231955.1 of Oligoflexia bacterium. Classification (GTDB taxonomy): domain Bacteria; phylum Bdellovibrionota; class Bacteriovoracia; order Bacteriovoracales; family Bacteriovoracaceae; genus JADGAN01. The sequence goes on from JADGAN010000007.1 coordinate 49,948, forward strand.
ATTGATTTTAGATCGTTCTCTATGGGGTAGGCCTGGTCAAACCCTTTCGGAGTCGTTTGTTTTTGAGGGGATAAAATAATGGCCGCTTCAATTATCGATGTAGAAAATCTTACTGTCAGCTATGGCAATAGACCGGCATTGTTGGATATCAATTTTTCTATTGGCCCTCAACAATTGATCGGGATCATTGGTCCCAATGGCTCCGGCAAATCAACGTTACTAAAGACATTGCTGGGATTTATAAAACCCGATTTTGGTAAAATAAAAATATATGGTGAACCCCTTGCTCGTAACGAGGGAAGAATTGCTTATGTCCCTCAGCGGAGCGCAGTGGATTGGGATTTCCCCATTACTGTCCAGGAAGTGGCAATGATGGGACGTTATCAATACATCCCTTGGTGGAAAGAGGCCAGTGCCCGCGATTATGAAATTGTCGAGCAAGCAATGAAAACAGTGCGAGTTTTAGACTTAAGCAAGCATCAGATTGGAGAATTGTCAGGAGGACAACAACAGCGTGTCTTTATGGCCAGAGCACTGGCCCAGCAATCAAGCATTCTGCTTTTGGATGAGCCCTTTGCCGGAGTTGATGCCGCCACTGAACGGGCCATTTTAGATGTGCTCAAATCGGCCAAGGAGTCGGGCAAAACCCTCATTGTGGTTCACCACGATCTCACCACCGCCGCAGAGTATTTTGACCAACTGATCTTAATCAAGCAACGATTGTACGCCTTTGGTTCGCCTAAAATCGTCTTACAAGAGGAGCTGCTCCATCAGGTTTATGAAGGCAAACTACGAATTTTCTCTGATATAGTCATTAGCAAAAAGGGGTAATTTTAGATGGAAAACTTATATAACCTCTTTATCGATCCTCTTCACCAGACTTTTTTTCAAAAGGCCCTTTTAGGGGGAAGTTTAATCGCCATTGCCTGTGGGGTTATTGGTTGCTTTGTCATCTTAAGAAGAATGGCCTTTTTGGGAGATGCTCTCTCTCACGCCATGATTGCGGGGGTGGTTGGCGGCTATCTTTTTATGAAAGTTATTTTTTCTATTGAGGCCCACGCTCCGGCGATGTTGATCGGATCAGTTATCGCTGCATTAATCACCGTGGGATTGATCAGTTTTGTATCTCAAGTCTCACGCATAAAAGAGGATGCGGTTATCGGCATTATGTATTGTGGGATTTTTGCCAGTGGGGTAGTTCTAGTTTCAATATTTCGCGATTATATCCATGTAGATATCATGCATTTTATTATGGGGGATATTCTGGGAATCACCGATAGTGAACTATGGGTTGCTGCCATCGTTAGTGCTTTTGTCTTAACGATTTTAATGTTCTTCTATCGTCATCTTCAGCTTGCAACTTTCGACCCCATTATGGCCACCTCGATCGGGATTTCAGTCGCTCTTATCGACTATTCACTAACCGCCTGTGTATCAATGGTAGTTGTATCAGCAGTGAGCATGGTTGGAGTTATTTTAGTGGTTGGTCTCTTGATTACTCCCGCGGCCACTGCTTACTTATTATCTGACCGTTTGCCACGAATGATGGCCCTGGCGGCACTCTTTTCCTTTACCAGTGTGGTGGGAGGCCTCTATTTGAGTGTTTGGCTCGATTCTGCCGGCGGGGGGGCAATTATGCTTTTTTGTTCATTCCAGTTTTTTGTGATCTTTTTATTGGCCCCTAAATATGGTTATTTTTCAAAGTTGATTCGGCGTTGGAACATGATTCCCCAGAGTCTCTTGGAAGATATTTTAACCAGTGTTTTGCGTTCTGGTAATCAAGCAAGCAGTGAAAGCTTACGCCTCTATTTAAAGAGTTCGACAAAGTTATTGGTTAAAGGAGTTAATCAACTGCAAAGAGAAGAATTGATTATCAAAACTGGCAAGCAGATTAAGCTAACGGACAAGGGGAAAGAGCAGGCCAATAAAATCATTCGTGCTCACCGCTTATGGGAAAGCTACTTAGAGGCGACGGGGATGCCTGCTAATGAAGTGCATAGAGCGGCCCACCATTTAGAACATTTAAAAGACGAAGCGGCGATTAACTACTTAGATAATAAGCTAGGCCATCCTGCTCATGACCCTCATGGAAAGAAAATCCCACAATAAAAAGTGCTGGCACGAATCCCGACACGAATCCCCAAATCCCGCAGCTACTAATAGAACCTATCTAATTTCTCTCCTTGGGCGAAGTTTATTTCATGCAATGTCTTTGTCCTGTCAGCATATGTGAATACACCACGTTTTGCTCCTATAATTTCCTTGATCCCTCTACCGTGAGCGGCGCCTTCTAAGACCACGATGCCACCTGCATCCGCATGCCTTGCCAATTGGGCAGCTACCAAAGCATTTTGCAATTTGACTCGACTAGAATGTTCCATATCATCTATCATTCCGTAATAAAAATCGTCGTCTGGGTTTAATTGTGCAGTAAAAGGGGTATCGAGGGCCACTACTTTTGTTAGCCCCGATTTTCTTGCAGCAATCACCACATCAAAAACATTGGGATGATTAAGAAAGTATAGTTTGCTTAAAGGTTCTAGTTCTTTACGGAATTTATTTTCTAGCGGGGCAAGCAACTTTTCATTTCCTGTAAGCATATACTCATCTAAGATCTTTTGATCTTCTACCATTAAAAATTCCACCCCAAGTGTTTTTACACCACTATCTCTCAACGTTGCTAAATCCTGGATTAATTTTTTACGTATTCTAGTGCTATCGTGACTTTCTCCATAAATAACATTGTGTGCGTTTGCCCAATTAAACGCTTGTTGTGGATGCATTTGTTGCCAGGTCATTGCAAAACGCTCAAAGGGTTTCGTTAATGTATTAAAATAAGTATCGATATACAAACAGGTTCTAGGATTAAATTTCACCGGCCCTCTCTCTTTAGTTGCATCTGGAGATAAAAAATTCAATGAACGATACGCTTGAGAACTTGCATTTAAATAGCGTAAAACTTCTTGGGCCTCACTATTTCCAGAAGAAAATGGTACTGTTTTACAATCTACTTTTTCATTGACTTTGCTACACATAGAAAAGTAACTGCAATTTAAAACTAATGCTGGCAATTGCTCAACAGAGGTTGGCCTTTTTGATAAAGTGTAAAAGGAGCATGCGGGAAATAGAAAATTGTCTAGATCCCTTAAGATAGAACTCATCTCTTCACTATTTTGAGCGCCCGACAGCTGAGTACAATTTGCCTCAAAGCTAATAGCAGCATCATATTCCATAAGAGCTTTGGTGGTTGCTGATTCTTTATTTTGCTCCAGAATGCAACTGTCTTGATTTTCAGTTTGCGTTTGCATTGGATTAGCAACATTCATTTTGCTATCAGCTTGAACCTGCACTGGATTTAATAGGCCGAAATGTTTGATCAATTTATCAACGCTATCAAATGTCATTCCGGGAGTAAATTCTCCACTCTTTTGATCCTGATCTTGCACAACCAAAACGTCAATGCCATTAGAATCTTTAGTTTGATGAACTCGAATACTATATTTAGCGAGCGGGCCGTTCTCTTTCTTTCTATTAATATAATTAAGGGACATATAACCAGGCCCTTGTGATGATGGTCGGAAATAAAATCCCTCGCTTTTTTGTTCTCGAATATTTGATCGAAGTTGAGCATTGCCCACTTTTTCCTGCTCTTCAGTAGATGCAAACCATCCTTTGGACTTTAACTCCTCTTCAAAAGGTCTGTCTGAAGCTACTTTTTTCGCTGGGCCTATTTCTTTTGCTACTTCGACTTTAGCAATGGCTTCAACGTTAGTAGCAGGCCGTACTTGTACTGGTATTTTAAACCCACTTTTTTTGATCATTTCATCTAAGCTATTAAATGTAGTTCCAGGAAAAAATTCTTTAGTATCTACATAAAATTTTTGCATAATCAAAACGTCAGTGCCATTAGAGTCTTTAGTTTGGTGGATTCGAATACTTTGTACAGAAAGCGGGCCGTTCTCTTTCTTTCTAGCAATATAATCAACGGTCATATAATCAGGCCCTTGTGATGATGGGCGGAAATAAAATCCCTCGCTTTTTTGTTCTCGAACATTTGATTCAAGTTTGGCCCTGGCCACTTTTTGCTGCTCTTTAGTAGATGCAAACCATCCTTTGGACTTTAACTCCTCTTCAAAAAGTCTATTAGACTGCACCTTAGGAGGGGAATCTACTTTATTATTTGCAATGCTAGCTTCCATCGCTTTTACCGACGGATCGTTCTCTGAAACTTGGATATCCTGTTCAGGTTTCTCCAATTTAAAATAATTAATTTCAGCATTGGCATACAAAGAAAATCTTGCCACATCTTCTTTGAATGCTTGAATGTTTCCATGACTATCATCTACAAATACAATGTTTTTTTTCTTTTTAGCTGCATCCGCTCCTAGCAATAGATAGGGTGCCAATGCTTTATTCCTATAATATTGATCTTTACTATCGATATCTCTAACAGATATGACGTTTCCATTTTGATTGTAAGTGAAGGATACCTTTTGCTTATCTGCGGCCATCAGCACTGTGCTATCTTGTTTTCCATCGTCTACAGACAAACCTAATTCCTGGGCCAACCCCAACGCTCTTATCCGCGCAAGTGTATTTGGAAAATTGTCCCACGCGCTGGAAATGATAACCTCGGCCCCACTTTTTTTTAATGCTTTTACCATTTGGATGGCAGCACCTCTTGGCCGGAGTTTCTCTCCATCTTTTGGCACTTCTTTATCGGTTAGTGTCCCATCCAAGTCCAGCACCACCACTGTATCTTGTGGTGATGACATATTCATTATTTCTCCTATTTTACTACCGACCTCCACAATTTTAGCATTGGTAAAATCTTCAGAGAATGCTTTTATTGAAATCCCCATTAATAATAGCGAAAAAAAAAGGATCTTTGTCTTTAGCATTAATAATGCTCTCTTTTTTTAATGAAAATAAATATTAATCAAATTATACTGCTTGCAGTTTAGTTTTCAAGCGCCAATCCCCCCAGAACCGCCACTATACTGCAAGTGCAAGGAAGAGCAAGAACCATGATGACTACTCACTTCAAGGCTGACTTTGCCATATACCCCTCTCTTGAAAATATTGTTTCATAATGTCACCCCCAGTCTGAAATCCATTATATTTATTTAAAACCTGTCTACTTTTGTCGATATCGTGAGCATAATGAGAGGAAGTATGTCCATCCAAAGGCTTATAACTATAGCGACTAGAGAAGAAGGCGCGAATACCAGATCTATTATCAAACTGAGGATTGCCAATGTAACCTAAAAAGCTTGAGGGAGGAAGACCGACCGTCTGCGCCTGCATCCACTCGTCTGGTGTCACAGGACGATCTTTATTAATAGATGGATCGATAACTTGAGGGAGAGACTCACCACTTGCATTTCTCACAAAGATCACTGGGGCAACATGATATCTCCAGGATACACCACCACTAGGATGATTTGGAGTTTCGGCATATAACATTGGAGGAGGATTCGTACTTTGAGAAAAAATCTTCATCGAGTTAATTCCCAAACCGGCCATGTAATCGGCCATAAGATGTGCTCTAGCAAAACAGCCATCAGCAGGATAACGAAAGGGAATGTCATCCCTATTTTTTATCTCATTAAAAAGCTGTTGGACCTCCTGCTCATTTAAAACGGTCACGTTTGTAAGCACAGCTGAGTCGACGACATACATAAGCTCAGTAGGGTGTGCTGAATACATGGCATTGGCAGCAACTTGTGGATTAAAGTGGGTTTGCCACCGCTTTTTTTCTTCTGCATCTCGAGACCTTCGCTCTAGACCTCGAGTCCCTTGTGAAGCCAATTCCGAGACGACGGAAGCATAACTCTGGCCACTAGCATAGTTTCCTAATAGAGTATCACAAGAATCAAGAACCAACTGCTTTGATTTCGGATTTAATAAACCTGCCTGATCTTTGACAAGCATATAAAAATCTTGCAATCGCGCTGAAAATGATCCTGAAGATTGGTTCAATACTTTCTTAAAAAGTTCTTCAGCAATCATTCTTTGAGGACTTGAGGGTTGAGCAAAATATAAATCTCGTTGAGAAGCAATGGACAGAAACTCTTTTTTTAGTAACATCTTCCCAATGGCATTATTAAGATGAAACATCACTCGTCCCTTCTCTACATTGTATGGAGAAGCGGGAGAGCTGGAATCGGCAGGATAAATTTGATCATTGATTTTTACCGTATTTCCTGGAAGAGTGCCATAAAGTGCACGCAATTTAATCTCTTGCAAAATCGCGAGGGACTTATCTTCATAGCTCATAGGGTTGTTAGATGTCGTCAGTGCTAATGATTTTATGATAGGAATGATCGTTTGCATGGTGTTATTATCAAATGGCCGCTTACTATTGGAGTATTTAATGCTTTCTTGCAATTCTTCTAAGATCTCATGCTCTAAAGACAAAGCATCTATAGCATTTTTTATTCTAGGATCTAAGTTTCCTATATTGACCTCTAGCGATTGCATCAAATAGATCATTTTCTTTTCAAAGCTCCCTGCACCTTCCATGGCCCATCCCAGATGTTGACGAAACCATTGTTCATCATAGGGCAATGGATCTGGATAAAAACTCCGATTTAAATATTCCATAAAACGATCGCCCAAAGGAGCATACTCATTTACTTGTTGTTGTTCACCGTCACTTTCAATCCCAGAAGCACAAAAATTTTGATTAACAGTCTGAGTATTAAAGGCACGCAAATTTGCAACCACCATCTCTATAGAAAAATATTGTCCGATCAGTTCTGTAGTGAAAGGGCGATTATGAAAGGGAAGAAAGTGGGCAAAACGATCAATATTAGACATATTTAATCCCCAACCGGACATGGCATTGACAAACATTTGTTTAAAAGCTGGACAGTTGGTAAGAAGTGTATGCACGTTATCAGTAGACAAACTTCTTCCTCCCATTTTCTGCGCATAAGGATGAGAGTAGAATCCTGCAAAAAGTTTAAAATACTTTGTAAACTGATCACCACCAGATATTTCCAATAACTCCAAGACATCGTACCCTGGATCGGTCTGACATAGATTTTGCTGAAAAACCTCTTCCGATAATCCTACATCGGCAGGTGACATAGCATTCCGATTGGCAATTATATTTGGATCAGTAATTGTAATGATGGCCAAGGTCTCATTACTAATGCTGATGGAAAGTAAAATAAGAGCAGTAATAGTGAAGTAAATTGTCTTTATCATTATCCCCTCCCCTTTAAAAACAACTCTTTCCTATCTCTTATCGTCCATATTTTGATTTATTTAAAAAAAAGGAAAAAAGGTGCTGGCCGACTTTTGGGAGAATGGCACAAATCCAAATCCCCAATAAATCGGTATATCACGGCCAAAAGGATTTCTGTTATCTTACTTGCAGTACATATTGAGTACCATTGTTCAACTGCAGGAGAAGCGCACTTCCCAAGGCATCTGTTTTTTGACTAACACCTGTAATCTCCATTCCCTTCGTGCTGTAAAGGTAACGCTGCCCATCCCTAAGCGTAACTAAAAGCTCTGCTTTCCCAGGATAATATTCATAGGAGAGACCATTTTGTCCTCCAGACATCGACGGAAAATTCATAAAGCTGTCTCCTCCTCCCATGGGAGCAACACTAGCAATCGCCTGGGCCCCACCACAAGAGTCACAACTGCTAATAGCACTACCGTGACCTCCATCACGATAAATCGTCGCTAAATCACTCGCCAAAGAGATAACCTTTGCTTTAAGACTAGAGTTAAACATATCACCAATCATCACCATGCCACCACTCGACCATTGGCCCATGCCACCAAGTTCCGATAGGTTAAACTGCGCTTGACTTCCCCTACCTGCATCGATCGCTTGATAAAGTGAGTTCACTGTTTGCACGCTAATCGCATACTTCTTCGCTAGCGCTTTCGCAGCAACTGGACTCAACTCACCTGCAAATAAACTACAACTGAGCACCATCGCCGTCATCGCACCAATGCACACAAGAGTTTTTTTTATGTGATTTTTATTTTCCATCGCTACTCCTTATTCATTCCTTAACGAAAAACATTGTAATATAAACACCCATGATAACCTTATCTAAAACAAACAAAATTACGATTTAAGACTTTTTTTCTTTTCTTTAATATTCTCAATATCTTATACATTGAAGCAATTTCATAAATGATTTTATTGATGCCACATAAAATCGCCACTAATGCCAATTTTTTCATGCAACTGTTATTTGTTTAGTTTTAAAATGAGAGGCCAACTTCTGAAAAACATTATGAAGCAAAAAAAATCAAAAGTTTTTTGTAACTGCTCACTCCCTTCAACCATCAACTTTCATCCAGATGCTATCAGCTGAATAGCTGTCAGCTATTCCACTTCAGCTTCTTCGAAAAAAATTGATTTAGGCCTTGAAATTTAACTGGGCCTCTTGATTAAAATAAGGTAACTGCTCACACCCTTCAGCCATCTACCCTCTACCGGATGCTGAAAGTTGCTTAGCTAACAGCATTTGGTTGAGAGGTGAAGGTTGAGGGGTGTGAGCAGTTACTTTTTCTTTTAGACAATAAGGATAAAATTTGCGTAGTGACGATTATTTCCAAGTTCCTGAACCAGCGATCCAAGTATCTTTAGTTCCTGAGACACTGCATCTTTTAACAAAGGATATCTTTGGAGTGGGATCAGATTCGCCAAATTTTGTCCAACGATAATTAACCCAAGCTCCCTCAGCTTTGCTTTCGGTTGCTTTTACCATCTCAACAAAGAGACGAACACCATCAGGATCCTGGTTGTCACTAATATTTTTTCCATCCAATTGAGGCTTAATTGGATGCATGATCATATTAGGAACCAAGTCGTTGATCCATATATAGTTAGGTTCTCCACAACAATCATAGCGCAAACTTTTTATTTTTGGGAGGGCGGCCTTTCCTTCTTTGATCAGTAGTTCGCAGGCATCCTCAACTTGCTTTTGAACTAACTCTTTCTTGCAAACAGCTTTTGTTTTGCTTTCAGTGCAGCTGTCTTCCCCAAAGAGGATTGAAGGGCATAAAAGCGAAAGCAACAAAAACATGGTCAGTGTTGTTTTGAGCATGATGAAATTCTCCAAATTTAAGAAATATAGGGATAATAGTGTGCCACTTTCAATATTATGAGTCCAATTTAAAAAAGATTCAATAAAAATATAACAATTTCCGATAAGGAGAATAGTCGGGATGATTGATTTTTTCGGATTGAAAGAAAAGGGGTGAATGATGGACAGAATTTCTCAATTTTTATCATCATTGTTTACATTAAAAACTGGACTCACTGTAAAACTAGTCATGGGTTTTATTCTCACCAGTGTGATTTCGACTACAGTTCTTTGTGTCTTTTTATATAAAGTTATCCAAGAGATATTGTATACAGAGAAGTTTACTATTTTCGCTGAAAAAAAATATGCTCAAGTGGAGAGTTATTTAAGAACAACTGCTGATAATGCAACTATTTTTTCTCAAAACAAGTTCATTCAAGACGCCTCAGTCTCTTTTGAAAGTGTTATCTATGGATTAGGCCTTGATGCAAACAAAGATTTAGACTTATCTATAGCTTATTATAAAGATCTTAATAAAAAATATGAAGATAAATTCAAAGAATTGTTAATCGATTATAAAATTAAAAATTTTTATGTTGTTTTGAGTACTGGTGCCGTTGTCGCTGCTGGCGTTCCGGATAGTTATCTTGGTTTAAATGCCATTCAAGGAGGATTACAAGGTAGCGCCTTTGCTAAATGTTTTGATGATATCAACAAAAACGATGAGGCCCAGATCAGTTTCACAGATATTATTTTTTCCAAGGTAAAGAATAGATTGGCCAGTTATATGTGTGTGCCAGTTCGTTCCAAATACAATAGAGATGGGTATTCTGCTAATCAAAAAATGAGCACTCTTGTTGTGGAAGTGGATTGGAGTGTGATCAATACCATTTTAGCAGAGGATAAAGATGTGATTATGAGTGGTCAAGTTTATCTTGTAGGAGAAGATTTTAGTCTGAAATCTAGGCTTAATGATAGCGAATACAACATGGAAGACATGATAAAAAATGGAAAAAAACTGGATGGAAATTACCTTAAAACTCTTTTTGAAGAGAAAAAGCAAGAACATGATCCTATCACTATAGAATTTGTTAACAATTACAAAGGGAAAGAAGTTTTTATTGCTAAGAAAGTTTATAATTTTTTAAATAAACGATGGGGGATATTGGTTGAGATGGGTGTTGCTGAAGCGAGACAGACGCTAAATCTCTTAATCGAAAGAAGCTTCTACATTGTTTGTGGGGTCTTACTCTTGATTACCTTTATTGGAATTTTTATGGGAAAACAAATGGTTGCTCCTGTTCAAAAAGCACTTGCCTCCATGGAAAAATCTTCTGCCTTTGTTAAAGATCAGGCAGAGTCTCTTTCAACGATGAATGAACAACTTGCAATGCGTACGACAAAACAGGATCAGAGTGTTAGAGACTCCATTTCCTGCTTGGAAGAGATGACTTCTTCGGTAAAGAAAACAGCAGAACAATCTATGGGTGCTTCCGGCCTGATGGGAGAGACAAACCGTAATGTTGATGAAAGTGTTAAGACATCAGATGAGGCATTGGATGCCATGAAGAATATTTCTAATAGCAATAAACAAATTGGTCAAATTGTGAATATGGTTAGTGATATCTCTTTCCAAACTAATCTTTTGGCCATCAATGCGGCGATTGAGGCGGCCAAGGCCTCTGATGCCGGAAAAGGCTTTGCTGTTGTAGCATTGGAAGTTAGAGAATTGGCACAGCGATCAGCTAATGCCACAACGGAGATAAAAAAACTTATTAATCATAACACTGAAAATGTTGTTCAGGGTGAAAAATTAGTGGAAGTAGGAGCAAAAAATTTAAAGAACATTTTACTCAAAATTAATCAAGTTAATCAATACATGCAAGATATTATGCAAGCAACTCAGCAACAATCTGATCGCGTAGGAAATATGGATAAGAGTGCTAAGGAGCTTAGTGAAACGACAGAAAGTAATCAAGCTTTGGTGGCCTCAATTGAAAAAACCGGATCTGAACTATCGGATCAAATGAGTTCTTTGGATGGTAATATTACTGAGATCGCGAAAATTGTTATGGGCAAATAGAGTTACACTTCTGGTTGCAGATTTTCTTTGGTGAAGGATTTTCTTAACTCCTCATCGATAAAGAGACCATCTTTACGGATCAATTTATCATCAAACCAAATCTCTCCCCCGCCATACTCTGGACGTTGCACCAGTACCAAGTCCCAATGCAAAGTGGAGTCATTGCCATTATAGGCCTCTTTATAGGCAGCGCCAGGGGTTAAATGAATTGAGCCATCGATCTTTTCATCAAAAAGTGTATCTTTCATCGCTTTGGTAATGAAAGGATTGACTCCGATCGCAAACTCTCCAACATAGCGAGCACCTTCATCGATGTCAAAGATGTGATTAAGCTGCTCGCTGTTACCATCACAGCAGGCCTTCACAATTTTTCCATGAGCAAAACTCAAGCAAATCTTATTGTACACGACACCTTGATGTAGCGAAGGGGTATTGTACGTAATCTGCCCGTTGATCGAATCGCGCACCGGTGCTGTATACACTTCACCATCAGGGATATTTTTCTTGCCGCTGCATTTAATGACAGGAATGCCTTTTATGGAGAAGCTAAGGTCGGTGCCTGGAGATACAATTCTCACCCTGTCTGTGGCATTCATTAGCGCTGCTAGCTTCTCCTGCGCCTTAGACATCTTTTTATAATTGGCACAACAAACTTGAAAATAAAAATCTTCAAAGGCCTCTTGAGAGGTCTCTGCCAGTTGGGCCATAGAGTTGTTAGGATAGCGTAAAACCACCCACCTGGTGTTGTTCACTCGCTCCTCGAGGTGCACTGGTTTATAAAAAAGAGTCTCAAAATTTTGCATTTGTTTCGCCGGAATATCGGCCAAGTCAAACGGGTTATCGGAACCTCGAATCCCAATATAAGCATCTGCCCTCTTCATTAACTCCAGATGCAACTCTTGTTGACGAATAAATTGTGCTTCACTTGCGCCTTTAATAAAGTAGCGAGCAAGCGATTCATCATTATAATACCAAAAGGTGGTGGCACCCACCTGGGTCGCCTCTTCAAGAACGCACTTGGCAAGTTCAATAGTGTTTTGTCCTTTATACTCCAAATAGAGCGTCTCACCCTTTTTGAGCTCTGTAGAGTAGTGAATGAGCTGTTTGGCCAATAACTGGTTGCGCTTATCTTTCATGTTGTACCTCCAAAAAGTATTTTTTTACACTATTAGGTATAGACCAATAGTAATGGCTTGAAAAGCGTTGAAGTTGAAGTGCCATGCAGTTGCGGTTTCGCTACTGCAAATATTAGTCATAATTCTTATTGTAAATCCTCTTTATTTTATTTATTTTAGCTGCTGTCTCGATTGCATAAAACGATTTTGTTCAACGCTCATTGTGAAATACTTAACGACCGTGGCAAAGGGAGGTTCATGCAACTGATAAAAACCACCACTAATGGCCTAGATTTTTATCGCATTAGCGAGGAGTCTTTTTTCTCCACCTCTTTCCAGCATTTATGGGACGAGTTTCTTGCAGTCATCCCTCATAACTTTTTCCACAACTACTACTGGCAAAAGCAGTGCTGGGAAATTATTTACAAAAACAAAGGATCTGAACTGCATTGCTATCTGGTGAAGCGTGCAGAAGAGGTCATCGCCATTCTCCCCCTGTACTTGTCTAAAAATAAAAATGTATTTAAGTACCTCTACTCTTTTGATGAGTTACGACTTATAGGTGACGACCCTCTTTCTTGCGGACAGGATCACCATCTGTTGATTTCAGGACCACACAAACAACAACACATCCTCAGCATCATGGAGTTTTTATTTGAGAGTATCCCGTCGCTAACAAGAGTTCGCTTGGGCCCCTTTCGAGATACTTTAATCGACGATTATAAAAGAGTTTTTAGTGGCAGCTCTTGGGAAAAAAAATGCAGCTCCTCTTTTAAAAACTTCTCCTATCCGATACAACTCAAAGAGTCACTTCAGCAACAACTGAAGAGCTGTTCAAAAAAATTTCGCTCCGATTTAAGTGCTAAAAGAAAAAAGCTAACGGCCCTAGGATCTATCGAACTCCTTTCAATGACGGAAAAGGAGAGTGTCTCCAAGACTTTACAGACAGCAATCTCCTGGTTTACTTGCAGGAGTAATAAAATAAAAAACAACACCTTTGAAGACCCTACGTTTATCACTTTCATAGAAAGAACCATTCCCCAACTAGTTGCCAAGCAAAGTGCTTCTGTGCTCGTACTCAAAGTCAATGACGATATCTGTGGCTGCACTGTCAACTTGAATTATAATCACACACAAACAGTTTGCTACTATAATTTCATGAACCCCAATCACTATACACATTTGAGCATAGGACAGTTGATGCTTGCTTATACCTTAGAGGAGAATATTAAAGAGGGTAAACAAGTCATGGATTTATGGATTGGTGACTCTTCCTATAAAGAGCACTGGACCCCGCTAAAGACATCCTTCTATTATCTCGACTTTTACCGCTCTCCTTTGGTAAAAACGCTGTTTGTTTTTTGGGAAAAATTTCGCTCTTATGTTCATCAATTAAGGGGGAAGTGAGATGTTGTTTAACTCATTTAGTTTTTTAGTCTATTTTCCTATCGTCACAACTTTATACTTTTTATTGCCGCATCGATTGCGCTGGCAAATGCTTTTACTTAGCAGTTGTATCTTTTATATGTGGTTCATTCCCAAATATATCCTTGTCTTGGCGCTCACCATTGTAATCGATTATTTTGCAGGAATTTTGATTGAAAGCGCCCCAGCTAAAAGCAAAAAAGTGTACTTGATCGTCAGCATCGTCTCCACTTGCATGGTCTTGTTTGCCTTTAAATATTTTAACTTTTTTACTGCTAACTTCGCGCTTTTGGCCGATTTTTTCGGTCTGAACTACCCTGCTTACACTTTGGAAATCATCTTGCCCATAGGGCTCTCCTTCCACACCTTTCAAAGCCTCTCCTACGTCATTGAAGTGTATCGAGGCAACCAGCGGGCAGAACACCATTTTGGCATCTATGCCCTTTACGTCATGTTTTATCCCCAGCTGGTTGCAGGTCCCATCGAAAGACCGCAAAATTTATTACACCAATTTTATGAAAAGCATACGTTCGATTATGCTCGTATCAGTAGCGGTCTTAAGCTCATGGCCTTTGGAATGTTTAAGAAGGTGGTCATTGCTGACCGTTTGGCCATCCTTGTAAATCAAGTTTACGACAACCCCACGGCCTATAATGGTCTTGGGCTGATCATTGCCACCCTGTTCTTTGCCTTTCAAATTTATTGCGACTTTTCTGGTTACTCCGATATTGCAATTGGTGCAGCAGAGGTCATGGGTTTTAAGTTAATGAAAAATTTTGATCGCCCTTACTTTGCCAAATCGATCTCAGAGTTTTGGAAGAGGTGGCACATCTCGCTCTCGACTTGGTTTAAAGATTACCTTTACATCTCTTTAGGTGGCAACCGCTGCGGCGGTTTGCGGATGTACTTTAACCTCTTCCTCACCTTTTTAGTTAGCGGACTTTGGCATGGGGCCAGTTGGAATTATGTTATATGGGGTGCCTTGAACGGTTTTTACTTGGTGTTTGCACTAGCTACAGTAAGTCCTAGAGAAAAAATTTGCAAGCTTCTACAAATGCATCGCTACCCTTTGCTCCTAAAAACTTGGCAAATCTCCATCACCTTTGCTCTTATCGCTTTTTCATGGATTTTCTTTCGAGCACCAGATCTGGCAACAGCACTCTATATTGTACAACACCTTTTTAATGTGAGTGAACTGAGTAACCTTCTCTTCTCTAGTGCTCAGTTCAATCAGATTACTCTTTTTGGAAACTATACTGGTATGAGTGGACGAGAACTCTTGTCCGCAATGCTCCTTCTCATGCTTTTAACCGCCATTCATTTAAGACAGCGCCACCACACTATTCGCGAAGAGTTGTCCTTAAGGCCATTCTATATTCGCTGGCCACTCTATTATGCTCTAGTGATGTCCATTATCTTTTGGGGAGTCTATGGTGAAAATCAATTTATCTACTTTCAATTCTAAAACCGCAAAGAGCAGCAGTGAGCATGAGGTAAGTAAGTTGCTCGCAAGGCTTGCACTCTTTTTTCCACTGGCGGCCTTGATTGTCGGGATCAACTATTTTGTGGATCCCGCTTCTTTGTATCAAAAGCACGATCGCCACCTCTCTCTTGAAGAAGAGCTTGCTACCATTTTGCTCACTGGAAAAAATGTTGGCAATGTTGGCGATTTTGATGAGCGCATTATGCAAAAATATCTTATTGAACAGCAAAAAGTGCCCAATGATCTTGTGATCTTTGGCTCTAGTCGTTCAATGCAGCTAGGAGGAGAGTTTTTTCCCGGAAAAAAACTTTTAAACAACTCGGTCTCTGGGGCCACGCTGGAAGATTACCTTGGACTCTTTTTTAACTATTATAAAAAGCGCCTCTTGCCTAAAGTAATTCTTTTAGGCACAGATCCCTGGATCTTCAATGCCAAACATGGCCAGACCCACTGGCGATCGATTGAAGAAGATACCAATAGTATGCTAGAGGAGTTGCAACTTCCTCCTTTAAACATTGATGAGGATACATTGATCCCCAAGAAATTCCTCAACTTGTTCTCCTTAAGCTATTTTAACCTAGCATTGAAAAAACTTGGTACTCCTGACTATTTTCCCACAGCGGAAGCGTTTGCTGATTATAATATTCGCTTAAGCGATGGCCGCCTCTCTTATGGCAAGCACTACACCTCACGCACCAGGAGTGAAGTAAGTGCAGATGCTCATAAATATGCCAATGAGAAGGTGGTCTACTCGCTTGGCAACTATCGTAACCTCGATCAGCACTATTGTGAGATTTTTGAAAAATTTATTCAAAAACTACAAGCGCTCAAGATCCAAGTCATCTTATTTGTTCCTCCCTACCATCCGCAAACTTACAAGCGATTAGTCTTGAGAAACGATACCAAAATCATCCTCCAAGCAGAAGACTATTTACGAAGTGTTGCTACTAAGTACCAATTGCCACTGCTTGGATCGAGCAATCCCTCTCATGACAAGCTTACCGATACCGATTTTCTAGATGGCATGCACTTAAGCGATGCTGGATTAAAAAAGATTTTAGCGACCGAGTAAAAGCTACAACCATTAGCTTGTGGTACACAACGTTCCTCAAGTAGGCCTTTATCAGAATATTTCTCCTTATGTACAACTTAAACATGTGCCACAATTAAACATCATATCAATTTTTTTCCTGGAGTAAAAATGCTACTTCGCTTTCTAGATCGGCAGACCTATGTAAACTTTTTTGTCTTTTTTTCCCTTTTGCTCATCACTCTTTCCACTCTTTTCACTCTATCCACCTCTACACACGCTAGTGTTAGAAATTTAGGAACAGTTGACGATGGTATTTATCGTGGGGGACGACTCTATGGCCATGTCGATTTTCAAACGCTCTCTGAGTTAGGAGTCGACACTATCATCAACCTTGAGTATTTTCATAAGGACAGTGCGGCCTTATGCCACCGCTTCAACTTTGATTGCAAGAAATATGGCATTTTACTGCTTCCTGTTGTCAGCACTCGCTTTTATCATGAAAGATTTAAGGCGGCCTTCAGGGCGGTTCTTCGGGCCAGAGCAGAAGGAAAAACCGTCTTCTTCCACTGCCACCATGGCAGTGATCGCGCAGGAACCTTATCTGCTGCACTCATGATCAGAAAGCGAGTTTGCGGCAAAGATTACGATCCGGAAAGCTTAAGAAAAGAGATTTCAGATACACTACTCGCCTATGGCTTTAAAGCAAGGTACTTCCCTAACTTATACAAAGAGATTATCTCCTGGACAAAAAACCCTCCCACCTGGATCTGTGATTAAATCTTTCTCTCTTGTAAAAATGAAAAAGAGTATCGCCCAATAGAAAAAATAGATTTGATTTGAATAGACTACTTAATGTACAGCTAAATCGCCTGTCCTATTGATAAAAAAGAAACAGGATCAACAGGGAGTTATTAGTATATGGAACATCAAGTAGAGTTTAAAAATAATCAAGATAACGCAAATAATAGAGTTCAAAAGTCACAAATCTACGTCAGTGGGCCCGCTAAGCTCCAGCTCACGCGTATGGGTATTGGTCGAGAAGGGGCCTTGCTACGAATTTCAGTATTGCCCGGAGGCTGTTCTGGGATGACCTACTCAGCAAGTATTGAACATTCAGAGCGCGATGCAGATGTGCTCCTCTTCCAAGAAGGTGGCATCACGGTCATCACTGATGCCAAAAGTGCCTCCTATTTAGAGGAGCTTAGCATCGATTACTCGAATGATCTGATTGCTCCAGGTTTTCGTTTTCAAAACCCTAAATCGGTAAAATCTTGTGGCTGTGGGGCCAGTTTTAAAGTGTAACTGTAGTAGCATAAAAAAGGTGCAAATAGATGGCGGTGCAATCAATTGAACTCTTAGGTGGTGAATCTGTTTACTGTATCAATCAGTCACAGCTGCAAAGTGCCTATGAACTCGCTTACAATAATGCTAGCTCCTCTGAAAAGATCCAAGAGACGCTCCAAGAGCTAGAGTTAAAATTCACACGCAATGAGCGCGCCTCGCTTGCTTTTGTTATGATCGATCGCTTGCTGAAGAACCCAGAGTAAATCAGACTCACACTCATAATAACAATAACAATCATTACCGTAATCCACTTATCTTGCGCAAAAAAGTGTAAGAGTAGATGCTGGAGGTGTGGCCATCACTCCATTTGATCGCTACCGCATAGTGACCGAGAGGGAAAACCTCCTCGGCATGAATAGAGGGATCAACAGATGCAGGATCTAAGCGCGGCCGACCACTCATCTCATCCACACAAAGGGCACACTGACAGGCCAGGCGTAGCTGTAAATTCTCCAAGTAGGATTGCTTTTGATCGCGCCACTGAATATGCACCTGTCGCTGATCAAAGCTTATTGTTGGTAAAGGTGTATCGCTTGCCAAAACCACACCCAACTCTCGCACCAAATTTTCTGCCAGTTGGCGGTTTAAGGGCGTCGATGCATAGTCGTTAAAAGAGATACTCCTTCTGGCATCGAGAGGAATTTGTGCGAGCGTCTTAAGCCCAAAGCGCTCTGTCAGAGTATCGATGCCTCTGCTATCCGATCCCCCAAAGATATAGTGCTGCTTCTCACATTGGTCGCAAACAAAGTAGCTCATATTTTCAATAATCCCCAACATCGGGATCTTTAACGTTTCAAACATTAAGATTCCTTTGGAGACATCTGCTAGCGAGAGTGAAGAACGGGTAGTAACGATCACCGCTCCGGTTAAGCGTACCGCTTGAGAGAGGGTCAACTGGATATCTCCTGTCCCTGGAGGAAAGTCGATAAAGAGGTAATCGAGCTCACCCCAATCAACTTGGAAAAGGAGTTGTCGAATATAATTTGAGACCATAGGTCCACGCAAGATTGCCGGAGTATCGCCAATCAGTAAACCAAAAGAGATCATTTTTACTTGAGTGCTCGGATGGATAATCGGGATCAAGAGTCCCTGTTCATCTTGCCTTAGCTCTTCCCGATTTAAATCAAAAAGAGTGGGAATACTTGGCCCATAGATATCAGCATCGAGCAGACCAACTTTATGCCCAGAAGCTGCAATCTCTGCGGCCAAGGTCGCGGCCATAGTCGATTTTCCTACCCCCCCTTTGCACGAGGCCACCGCAATCACATGTTTTACTTTAGATAGAGTTTCGACCTCACGATTTAAAGTGCGATCACGCGATCCCATAGTGATCGCCACCTCCTTAATCTCAGGAATTGCCATTAACAGTTCACGAGCACGCGTCTCAAACATAGACTTCACTGGACACGCTGGAGAGGTCAACTCTATGGTGAAAGAGACCTTCCCCCTCTCCTCTATTTGTAAATTTTTAATAAATCCCAAAGAGACGATATCCCGATGGAGATCGGGATCAATAATCTTCGATAAGGCCGATAAGATTTTTTCTTGTAGCTTCATAATCAACAACCTCTGTACGCTAAGAATTAGTGTTACACTATTTTATGAAAGATAAAAAAGCAGAAGAACACTCGATTTTTTCTATCGGGCGATAGCCGACGTCCTCCGATGCCCCCGACCAGTCTAAGCTTACAAATATTGAATTACCCCATTGCCAATGGTGATTTTACTATTCTATAGAAAAGCACAACATTATAAAATCTACTCACCGTTTACCAAGGAGATTTTTTATGAAAGCAGTTCAAGTCGCCAAAACTGGAGGCACTGAAGAGTTACAACTAAAAGAGGTCGCAACTCTTATCCCCGATCAGGGACAAATCGTAGTGCAAGTAAAGGCCGCAGGTGTTAATCCTGTGGACACCTATATTCGCGCTGGACACTATCCTTTGTCGCTTGATTTTCCCTATACTCCTGGCTTTGATGGAGCAGGCATTATTAAGCTCATAGCACCAGATCTCCATGGCAAGATTAATCTCAATATTGGAGACAGAGTCTATATCGCGAGATCACTAAGTGGCACTTATGCGGAGGAGGCCCTCTGCCTCCCTTCACAACTCTACCCTCTTCCAGATCACATCACTTTTGCCCAAGGTGCTGCCATCAACATTCCTTATATGACTGCCTATCGCGCCCTCTTTCATAAGGCCAATGCCCTTCCTGGGGAGTGGGTGCTCATTCATGGTGCCAGCGGAGGCGTAGGCATCGCCTGCTTGCAATTTGCACGCTCCAGAGGATTCAAAACCATTGGTACTGCTAGCAGCATTGAAGGGCAACAGCTAGTGAAAGAGATGGGTGCCCATTTTGTCTTAGACCACTCCCAAGATGGGTACTTGGAAGAGATTTCCAACATCACTCAAAAACGAGGTGTCGACGTCATTGTCGAGATGTTGGCCAATAAAAATTTGCAAAACGATCTGGCGCTACTGGCCCCCAAAGGCCGCATCGTTGTTGTTGGCAGTAGAGGCCCCATTGAAATTAATCCGCGCCTGCTAATGGCGCAAGAGAGCTCGATCCTTGGATTACTTAACATTCACGTCTTAGAAGAAGAGGCGTTTCGTATCCATACTGCAATTGTGAGCGGCCTCCAAAACCGTATCCTAAACCCTGTGATCGCACGTGAACTTCCTCTCTCCAAGGCCGCTGAAGCACATACCACCATCATGGAATCCAAGGCCCATGGAAAAATCGTTTTAATCCCTTAAGGTGAGTAGGTGAGTAGGTGAGTAGGTGCCATCCGACATTTGGGACTCGACATGTAAGCACAGCAAGTCCCAAAAAACGGCTGGCACCATATTCTCCATATTCTTAAATTTCCTTTAATCTCCAAAGATGCTTGGCCAAATTTTGACAAGGGGTCATCCTGGCCGGCCCACCGGCCAAAGGCGGAGAATCAAGAAATGCCACCTCAAGACACAGTTGGCTGGACTCAGCAAACTCAGTGGTCAACTGAAAGTACCCATGGCCACCTTGGGGACGGATTTTCCACAACTGACCAGTCACATTTTGACATTGGGCCATAAAGGCCGCACCCTGAGCCGAAGATAGTGGATTGTTAGCATTTCCTTCGAGACACTTATTTTGTGGTCCAAGAAAACTATTGGTAATTTTATAGAGACCATTTCCCATTGGTAAGAAATACCAGGCTTGGCCAGAAACAATTTGGCACCTCTCCATAAAACTCGCTCCATAAAGATAGGCCCCGGGCACCAACTGATTACCTTCTAAGCATTTATCTTCTTTCTCCATTGTAAAGTTGATCAAGCGGTAATACTTATCCTTTGCCAAAATAGGATCCGCTTGCGCTGTGGCCGTATCAGGTGCTTCTACAGGGTCTCGCTCAACCCCGAACCAGACGTGGGCGTGTCCCTTATAAATCCCAATTCCCATGGCCCCCCAGGAAGTTACCCAAGGTCCACGGTTTAAGATAACTTCATTATGAGGGGCACTGTTTTTCCAGCCCTGCAAGGCCATTTCAGGGGTTATGTTAAAATCGGGAGATCCCCCTGCGGAAATTTCAAACCCATTGCCGGGATAAAAACTCAGCTCTCTTGGTTTATCCCACATGAAGCTTCCTTCTGATCCTGTAAAGCAAACAGGTGTCCAATTTCCTTTATTGGACCAGCTATGTAAATTACAGGAAACTCCACTTCCATTCGTTCCGCTATCTGGACGATGGGTAATGGTATCCCAAGCATGGATCTGGGCCACTCGACTCAAAGATGCTGAAAGTGGAACTGGAGATAAACCATTTTGCTGACGGTACTGGTTAATAAGACTGGCCAGATTTTTTTCGGCCTCGCTAAGCTGGGTTCGCAAAGTTTGAGCATTCAGACTTGAATGTGAAAAAATAATCAAAATCAAAATAAAAAAGGAAATTAATCGAGCTTTCATATTGTCCTCCTTATGTTTGCTCATTAATAAGAACATGAGGAAACTGAAATTTAGAGAAATAGAGCACATCTATTATCAATTCAGCAAGTGTTATCTAAAAAAAAATTCACCCTTTCTTTTAATTTTATGTAAAACAAATACAAGACTATTGAGGTAAGGATTAAATGAAAACTATTGGCGCTACTGAAATTCTACATGCATGTCAACCTTTTTACATAGACTGCTGCCTTTATAGAAAAGAAAAAAAGAGCGATCAGCGTTTCTTACACCAGGAAAAACTGTAATCTTCACCAATCAGTTCTCCCACTTTTTCTCGGGTTAGCATTGCAAAACGTTTTTGAACTTTTTCTTTATTATTACCATCCTGCAAAAGATAAGTTTGCACTCTTGGATCGTTAAGATGATATCAAAAAGTACATATCAAAACGTTGGTGCCAAAAACGCTGGGTCGGTCACATTCCCAGTATCACAAACTGGTCATGGTCGAAACAAATTCACAAAGTGTGCCGAAAAGTGGCAATAATTTGTGGCAGTGTCGAAGGAGGTAAGCTCACTTCAGCAGTAGCGATGCTTGTCGTTTGCTGTATTAATATCAAACAATTAAGACCGCAGTTTTATTTTTCTACATTATTTTCTAAATAAAATTACCATTAAATTCCAAACCATCTTAAACTACTGATCGAAATTCTATTGGCCGCTTTTTAATGGGGAATTTATGATCGCTTCTTATTTTACGTGGTTTATTCTTAATTGGTTCAGCTTTTTATCTGGTGATATTGTTGATGATATTATTATACCAATAAAAGCAGAGGTCGCTACCTCGATGCTTTCTCGTGAAGATTGCAACTCCCTTGGTCTTGATCCCCAGATCATGGATCTCCTCGAAACAGAGAGTGGAGCAAAGTTGCTCGCTAGAATGAAAGAGCTGCATACCGAAAATGAGGAGCTAAAGAAACAGCTGGCCCCACAACAAGCAACACCACTACTTACAGCTTCCCCATTTCACCAAAACCCATCATCATCATCATCACCACCACTGCCACCACCACCACCCAAAGGAGGAGTTGTGCAAGCAGTGGGTGATTGGAAAGAGAAGGAGTATCTTAAAAGAGCAGATCCAAATTTTTTGAAAATCAATGGTACAAATATCGTTGCAAGCTTTAAGAATTACTCTTCTCAAGAGATGTTTGCTTTAAGCAAGTTACTTTTAGAAAAGCATCAGCACGATTTGCTAGAGGGAAAGCAGCTCTTGATCGATTTGCAAAACCAGAAAGCAAGTGCTGCAAAAATCAAAGCAGCAGCGGCCGATGTACAAAGGCTGACTGAATTAGCAGCAAAAGGCCTAAAAGTCATGGAGCTGCAGCAGCGTTTAATCGATGCCATTTGTGACGACAAAAAAATAGAGGCCGAGAAGGTGAGTTGTCAAAATAAAATCTTTACAGAACTTAAAACCAGTTATGATAGGTTTGCAAAAGAAAAAAGCAAGTGGCATAATTTTATCGGTAACGAAATCGCTTCAGGCAAAGTAGCAGCTTTTTTTACACATACCCTGGAGAGATCCGATCTCTCCAGCACTGTTGCTACCAATAGTACCTCTTCGTCCTCTGCCGCTGCAAAAAAAGTTACTACTAATGCTGCTCTTTCTGAACTGCAAGTGGCCTTGATCCATCTTGATAGCTTAAGGCGAGGTAAGCAGCTTGAAGATCCCGATTATGTTGAAGATCATATTAAGGATTTAAGAAAAATTCTTCTTGTCATCCCTAATAAGAAAACTCTTCCTAATAATAAAAGCAGGAAACAGTATCAAGCGGTCAAAAGAGCAGTACAAGATTATGAGAGCAAACTCCCTTATTTTGATTCTAAAGACCACCCTGTCTTAAACCCTAAGACAAAGTAACCAATCACCCGTGCCCACTGGTTTAAGATCCAAAGCGATTCACGATGCGGCCATCTCTTCCAGCAAGAGATCAAAACCATTTGTAGCGAGCAATTTAAGCAGGGGCCTTTAGAAGAGCATGAGGATTTTCTTATCAAGAACATCATCGATTAGAAGCAATACTCCCAACGTTTCCTATTTCTTTTTTTGCAATAGATTTTTGCACGCCTCTTTATTGCCCCTATCACAGGCCAAGCTCAAATCTTTACAAGCATCGGCAAGATTATCGTCGCACGCTTTGATAAGATACTTGATGATGCTATCGACACCTTCACCCGACTTCATTCCTAATAGGGCGCGATTATAGCACCCTTGGGCCAGTCCACCCTCACATGCTTGTTCACATAACGCCAATGCCTCTAAGCTCTTTCCTTCTTTGAATTTAATCGTGCCAAGATCTGAACAGCCTTGCATATCTTTTAGGTGATTACAGGCGTGTTTACAGAGTGTTTCGGCTTCGCTGTACTCACCTTCATTGCTTTTGATATAACAAAGGGTAATGCAGCTTCTTGCATTGCCAGAGATGCAACTGCTTTTTAAATGTTCATTACTGGAAGTACAAGCAAAGAGTGGCATAAGCAGTAACAAAAGGAATATTATGTGCAAAGGCCTAAACATAAAAGACTACTCCGAGAAAAATTTCTTAACTACAAGGTAATACCGAATATGCCACAAGACAAAGGAATGATGAAGTTTTTCTTTTTCGTATTGCAGAATGTCTCAAAAATTGGCTTTCACTGTTTGCGCTTTATCAGTTATGAGTTTT
Organism: Oligoflexia bacterium; assembly: GCA_015231955.1. GTDB lineage: Bacteria > Bdellovibrionota > Bacteriovoracia > Bacteriovoracales > Bacteriovoracaceae > JADGAN01. The sequence goes on from JADGAN010000007.1 coordinate 74,143, forward strand.
AAGTAAATCATTAACAGCAATCACTTTCTATGTTATTTCAAAAGAGTAAAATGGAATAAAATTTCATCTCTATCCCTTATATAGAATATAAATCCATAATTTGGATCCAAGGAGAAAATCATGGTAATGGTAAGAGCGTTCAAAGGCGTTCGTCCTAAAAAAGAGTTGGCAGAGAGTGTGGCCTCGTTCCCTTATGATGTTATCACCTCTAAAGAGGCAAGAGAGATTGCCAAAGGTAATCCCCACTCCTTCCTGCATGTGGGCAAATCGGAAATCGATCTTCCAGAGGAGATCGACCTCTATGATGATCGCGTGTACGCCAAAGCAAAAGAAAATTTTGAGAAGATGATACGCGAAAAGACACTGATTCAAGATCCCGCACCCTATCTCTATATTTATAAACAAAAAATGGGTGATCACGAGCAGTATGGACTCGTTGCATGCGTCAGTGCAGAAGAGTATAAGCGCGATTTAATCAAGAAACATGAGCTGACTCGCAAAGCAAAGGAAGATGATCGCACCAAGCATGTGTTGGTCTTAAACGCCAATGCAGGCCCAGTATTTCTCACCTATCGTGATCGTGAAAAGATCGACTCTATCGTCTGCAAATTTGTAAAAGAGAATGCTCCTGAGGCAGATTTTGTCAAGGAAGATGGCATTGGTCATACCGTCTGGGTGATTCGCGATCAAAATTTAATTGAAGAGCTAAGCGGTGAGTTTGCAAAGGTTGATGCACTCTATGTGGCCGATGGCCATCATCGCAGTGCTGCTGCTGCTAGAGCGTGGGAGGAGCGCTTAAAACAAGACTCCTCACCCTCTATCGATAAAGAGTATAACTACTTTCTCGCCGTGATCTTTCCTTCTAAGCAACTAAAAATCATGGATTACAATCGCCTGGTTTTTACACTTAATGGACAAAGCAAAGAGGAGTTTTTAAAGAGAGTAAAAGAGAAATTTGATATCATTGCTGAGAATAGTGGCCCTTCTCCGAAAAACATGAAGGAGTTTGGAATGTTCTTGGATGGAAAGTGGTATCAGATTCGTGCAAAAGCGGGCAGCTTCCCTGCACACGATCCGGTAGAAGGACTGGATGTATCGATCCTGCAAAACAACCTCCTAAGTCCCATTTTAGGTATTGGTGATCCTAGAACCGATAACAATATCGATTTCATCGGTGGTATTCGTGGAGCAAAAGAGTTGGAAAAACGAGTAAACAGTGGTGAAGGAAAAGTTGCCTTCAAGCTCCATCCCACCTCTATTGAACAATTAATCGATGTGGCGGATGCAGGAAAAATGATGCCTCCTAAGTCAACCTGGTTTGAACCTAAACTTAGAAGCGGATTGATAGTACACCTATTAGACTAACTAAATAAATAAATTTTCAAGGAGATGTTCAAACATGAAACCTTTTATCGTCGTCGCAGATGGAATGGATAAGCACACTTTTAAAAGTTTGCAGGCAATTACTGAGTTTGAGGTACACCCCTCACCGAAAGTCACCCAAGAGGAGCTCCTAACCCTACTCCCACGCACTAGCGCTTTGGTTATTCGCTCGGCGAGCAAAGTAACTGCAGAGTCGCTAGAAATCTCTCCCAACCTAAAATATGTAATTCGCGCAGGAGAAGGTACAGACAATATTGATAAAGTTGCTTGTGGAAAAAAAGGAGTGAAGGTTTCCAATACTCCTGGAGCAAACTCCAACTCTGTAGCAGAACTTGCCATTAGCTTAATGATCAACGTTTTAAGAAAAACTGCTTGGGCCCACGCCACCATGGTTGCAGGTAAGTGGGAAAAAAACAAATATGAAGGCAATGAACTCTCTTATAAAAGCATTGGTTTTATAGGCTTTGGAAAAATTGCACAATTAACGGCAAAGCGTCTCAGTGGTTTTGACCCAGATGTTCTTTACTACGACACCTTCCCTGTCAAAACCGATCTTCCTTACGCTAGACAAGCACGTGACCTAGAACAAATTTTTTCTGAGTGTGACATCATCACTATGCATATTCCTAAGACCAAAGAGACCAGCAATTTAGTGGATAAGCGCTTACTCTCGCTGATGAAGAAAGAGGCGATCTTAATCAACACTGCCCGCGGTGGACTCGTCAACGAAGACGACCTCTGCACCTTTTTAAAAGAGGGAAAAATCCGTGGTGCAGGAATCGACGTCTTCGCGATAGAGCCACTGCCTGAAGGTTCCAAACTCAGCACACTAGAAAACGTGGTACTAACTCCACACCTTGGTGCAAGCACTGGTGAAGCACAAATTCGCGTGGGTGAAATGGCAGTTCATCAACTCAAAGAATTTTTTATTAAAAATCAACTTTTAAATGAAGTTAAGGCCTAAGACAAAAAAATGCCCCTCATTGAGGGGCATTTTTTCTCTTTTATCTTTCTACTACTATCTTTGTAACTGCTCACACCCTTCAACCTTCACCTCTCAACCAGATGCTGTTAGCTAAGCAACTTTCAGCATCCGGTAGAGGGTAGATGGCCGAAGGGTGTGAGCAGTTACCTATCTTTCTGCTTCAATTGCCATAGAGATTAACTTTGTAAGTCTCTCTAGGTCTTCATACTTCACATTATGGAAGAGAGAAATTCTGAATTGGTTTTTACCCAATCTTCTATAACCATCAATGCCGTAAGCAACTTTTTCTTTTTCAAAAATCTTAATCAGCGGATCAACACCATACTTCTCATCCACGTTAATGCAAGCAACTGCGATCGAACGGAACTTTTGCTCTTTAACATAAACAGAAAGATAAGGTTTGCTTTCGCCCCAAGAGTACAGTAAGTTCGCCTTCCTTTTTGCCTCTTCAATCACGCGATCATAACCAAGCTCATTCATGCACTTTACTTGCTCGTTTAAGAAATAGATCGTACTAATGGATGGTGTATTATACGTCTGGTTTTGTGAACCGTTGCTAATCGCCTGCTTCCAGCTCATAATTTCTGGAATATAACGTTTTTTATCATCTGCAATTTTATTCACTCTATCTACTGCTTTAGGAGAGAGAATGGCAATCCAAAGACCACCTTCACTTGCAAACACTTTTTGTGGAGAGAAGAAGAAACAATCAACTTTAGAAACATCACAAGGCACTTGACCTGCTCCACTGGTGGCATCAACCACCACCAAAGCGCCCGTGTGCACAGAGGGAATGGAGGGTAACTGCACTCCTGTAGAGGTCTCATTCAATGTCATACAAATGGTATCAGCATCTGCGATATCTTTTGCTTCAATACCTTCACCAAACGCAACCGTGATTTGCTGTGCCTCGATCCATGGAACCATCTCTGATGATTTAAACCACTTCTCAGAAAACTCACCACAAGTAAAGTGTGCGGCCTTCTTCTCCACCATGCCTAAAGCAATCATATCGAAGAGTAGGGTTGCACCACCGTTACCCAGCACGATTGCATAATCGGCAGGAACTCTAAAATATTTACGAAGTCCATCTTGAACCTCTTTGACTAAATTTTTGATCGGGGCCTTTCTGTGGCTGGTTCCAAGCAGGTGATTGCCGGTCTCATAAAGTTTTTTCACATACTCCATCGGCACCAAGGAGGGACCGCAACCAAAGCGAGGATCTGCAGGACGAAGTTCATTAGGTATTTTAAAATTTTCAAACATCGAATACACCCTTTGTTGTGCTTGAAGATTCTTAAACTTAAAAAAAGAGTCTTCACCATTAATAGTAAAATTTACTAAAAAATAATATTACATTCCCTCTGATCGGGCAAGTAGGGTTGCTTGCCGACTTTTGAGACTCTTGGCAACATTTCTTCCCTCTGCATTCTTACCACTGCCCTCATCTTTTAAATAGAGAGTTGCTTTTATTAATGCTATCCTAAATTTTAAAAAAGAGTGACCATATTTTAGACAAGGATTAGATACTCATGCCCTTTGCCATCGAAGAGAATGTCTCCCTCGCAGATAAGAATTGGTTTCGCACTGGCGGTGCTGCTCGCTACTATGCTGCACCCAAGAACGCCAGTGAATTTGCTATGGCCCTTAACTTTGCTCAAGAAAAAAAAGTAGACCTCTTTCTACTCGGAGAGGGAGCAAACATTCTCATTAGTGATGAGGGGTTTCCCGGTTTGATCATCCATCCTACAATGACAAAACTCACAACCGATCATGACAATGGTGAACTCACCGCCGAGGCCGGTGTCACCATTGATGAAATGATCAACTTCTCCCTCGAGCACCACCTCTGTGGATTGGAGGAGTTTGCGGGCATTCCCGGAAGTGTTGGTGGTGCTGTCTATATCAATATTCACTACTTTGAATTTTTGCTCAGTCAATTTCTCACTCGCGCTACCGTCATCAAAAAAAGCGATGCCTCTATTCACACCGTCAGCAAGGAGTGGTTTCATTTTGGTTACGACACCTCCTCACTGCATACGCGCGACTACTTTCTCCTCGATGCCACCTTTAAGCTTACCCCTCTACCCAACGCTGTCGCTATCGCTTATGCTAAAGGCCGCCGTGACGAAATCGTGCGCCATCGTGCTCGTCGCTACCCTACGGAACGCACTTGTGGGAGTTTTTTCCGTAACTTTCACCCTCATGAAGTCCCCTTTCAAATCAACGGAAAAACCATCGTTAGTATCGCCTATTACCTCGATGCCATTGGTGCAAAAAGTTTTCCTACTAGCGGTGGTGCCTCCGTCTCCTCCAAGCACGCCAACATGATTGTCACCAAGGAGGGCGCCACTACCAATGATATTCTTACTCTCGCACAAAAATTAAAGCAGACGGTTCATGCCCGCTTTGGAATCACTCCACAGTGTGAATGTGTTCGCCTACCTCACAATCTCACGGACTCGTGATATCAGGATTAGTGATCTAGTGGACAGCACATGCCAAGCAAGGATCAAAAGAGTGAACGACTCTTAAAGCTTCAACAGCGTCGCTAGAGTCTGTAATCACCGTTCCCGCCAAGGCCGCTTCCATCGCCCCCGGTAATCCTTTTTCATCTGCAGGAGAAGCATTAATGCAAGTTGGAGTGATGATTTGATAGCTTGTAAATTTTCCATCAACAAGTGTAAACCAATGTCCCAAAGCTCCTCGAGGTGCTTCAAGTGCTCCAAAACCACTCACGCTTGCCGGTAATTTTAGCGCCTCATACACAGCACCTCCCACCTCTAGCTGCTCTAACCAGCGACCCATGGCCCGCACTAACTCTTTTGCCTCAAGCACCCTTGCTTGATGGCGAGTGATCACGGAAGCGCGCTTCTCGCTCCCAAAAAGACCTGCAATTTTCATGCGTGCAAATGCTCCCGCCTCCATAGCAAACGTTTTATAGCGAGGGGACTTCGTCCAAGAGTAAGCACCACTTTTAGGATAGAGAGCAGTTGTCGATGCTTTGCTACTTCCAGGATGAGTCGCGCCAGTAGGGCCTTCGTACCAACTGCAGGCAACACTCTCCATGATTTGAGAGGAGTCCAGCGCCTCTCTTGTACCATCAGCAAAAAGCACTCCTCCAGGAAAAAGTCTCTTGGCAGAAGTAACGGAAGAAGAGTCCTCCTCTACAAAAACTCCATAGGCAATAAGATTTTCTGGACCACCACCAATTTGCAAATAATCGGGATAGGTATGTGCTAATAACTCCACATCGGAGGCGTAGATTTCTGTCACAAATTGCGAAATCTCTTTCAGCATCCCTTGGTATTGATCGATGCGCTCTCTACTCACAACGGCAGTTACCCCTCCCGGAATAATCGAGGCCGGATGCGGAAGGTGTCCTCCAAAAATGGCCCCCATACTATGAGTTTTTCGTCTCATATCCAAGGCAAGATCGTAATGTTTAAAGAGCTCTTCACTCTCCACCGTATTAAAGCGCATGTCCACTTTCGAAGCAGGTCTCCAAGGGGGCATACTTGGTCCTTGCATGAAATCGAGAAGCGATAAGTGATAAAAATGCAAAATATGCGACTGTAAAAAATTGGCAGCAAGGATGAGATTTCTCACTAAGCGTGCATTCTTAGGCGGAGTAAAAGCTGTACTACTCTCCAGCGCTATTGAGGCCGCATAGGCGTGAGAAACTGGACAGACACCACACACGCGCGCAGTAATGATTGGAGCATCGAAAGCATCTCGTCCCTCTAAAATTTTTTCCATTCCACGAAACATCGTTCCCGATGCCCTAGCAGTGCGCACCCTATTTTTCCCAGTATGAGCGTCGGTATCCATATCTAATGCAATCTTTAAATGTCCTTCAATGCGCGTAACAGGATCTATGATGATCGTTTGTTTCATAACAGATCTCCTTATTACTATTACTATATTACTACATTACTATTTTTTTATTCTCTCTTTCATACACTTGGTCTACGCAGGAGTGGCCCTTTTCCAGGAAAGCTCTCCTCTACGCAGCCCAGGCAAGGCGAGCCGGCACCAACACACCAATTCACCCCTTCATTCCAAAGCCTTGTCGGACAAGCAAAGCGTGTTTTGGGACCACGACAACCTAATCCCATTAAACAAGTCTCAGCAATGCCATACGTGTTGGCCATCGGCTTTCCCCTAAGAGCACAAAGCGAGTGAATCGTTTTATCATAAAGAAATTTAGGACGAGCAAAGCTATCCAGTTCAAAACTTTCCTGATTTAATATTTTTACTAAAGTGGCCACCAACATATCAGGGTGAATAGGACAGCCAGGAAGTGAAATACTTTTAGTTCCACTGCCACTGCCACTGCCGCTGCTACTCCCTAAAATCGCGGATACACTCTTCACCGCCAAGGGATTTGTACCCGCAGCGGAGACGCCACCAAAGGCAGCACAACTTCCCAGTGCAATCACCTGCAAGGCCCGTGTCGCCAACTCCTTGACCGCATCCACACAAGTGACCTCTTGCCCATTTTCTGTCCAGAGCATACAGCTTTTTCCCGCATAGGCGGTAGGGATTCCTCCCTCGACAATTAAGATATAATCACCCTTTTCAAAAGTTGTACGTATGGCCTTAACTGCTAAATCTCCAGCGGCCGCCATAAATTCAGGATGAAAAATCAGGTTGATCGATTCTACTAACACACCAGCAGCATCTGTAGTTTGGTTAAGAGTATTTAAAAAAGAGACAGAGCAACCACTGCAACTAGCTCCATTTAACCAAATAATGGAGGGGCCATTGGGGTTAGCAAGTACACTACCAAGACGCTCTAGTTGCAAGGAAGAGAGACCTACTGCTGCCGCAAAAAGTGAACAGTACTTCAAGAAATCACGCCGGGATATCTTCATATGTACCTCCTACAGAATGGTTAAAACGTGCTTTTTTTATAAAGCGAAGCCGTGTAACCATAATGCTTAATTCGAAGAGGATTAACATGGGGATGGCCATTAAAAGTTGTGAAAAAATATCTGGCCCTGGAGTAAGAATAGCTGCCAGTAAAAAAATTCCCACCACAACCACCCCTCGCTTTTTAACTAGCACCTGATCATCAACGATACCTACCATTGCAAGAAAGATGATGATTAACGGCATTTCCGCCACCACTCCAAAAGAGAGCAGAAGCATGCCGACAAAGGAAATATAAGAGTTCACCGAGATAAGAGCTTTTAATCCATCCGATTGATAGGATAATAAAAAATTCATTCCCACCGGCAAAACCACAAAATAAGCAAAGAGCATTCCCGCAAAAAAGAGCAAAGAGGCCAAGGGCAAAAGCCACCGGACATGCCTACGCTCACTTACTTTAAGCGCCGGAGAAACAAAACCCCAAAGCTGATAAAAGATAAGGGGAATGGAAAGAATCAATCCAAGATAGAACGACAATTTAATACGGACAAAAAACGCCTCTGCAGGACGAGTGAAAACCATGGTTCCAATTGGTTTTGAGAGGTAGGAGAGAATTTGATCCACTTCAAGATAACATAGCAAGGAGAACAAAATCACTGTAAAAAAAATCTTCATCAATCTTATTCGCAGCTCTTCAAGGTGCTCCGTCGTAGGCATAGGAATATCCAGCTGAACTCTTGTCGCATTACCCTTCCGTTGCCACCAAGGCCAACCCGATTTGCCCTTGTTGTCCATGCTATCCATACTCTACTCTTTGCTTTCTTTCGATCCTGGTGTAGCTTCCAGCGCACTAGCACTTTTCTGCAGCTCCGTCTCGCTTTCACGTATCCCTTGCTTGAAGGAACCCGCGCTTTTTCCCAAACTTCGAGCTATCTCAGGCAGGCGTTTTGCTCCAAAGACAACTAGTGCAATCGCCAAAACCAATAACAACTCCGGCATCCCTAATCCAAACATAGCAAGCTCCTTATAAGTCGTAGTCCTTGTTCCCTACCCTTGAAACCAAGTTCTAATTCACTCCTATCGTTAGCGTTTGGCAATAAAAAAGTGCTCCCTCTTTTTTTTACAAGACCCAATCGCGGGGAGAGTGCTGCAGATAACTCATCAACAGCTCTTCATTAGAACTTTTTTCTACTTTCCAGTTATATTTCCAACTACTCATTGGAGGGAGTGACATTAAAATTGATTCGATACGGCCACCAGATTGTAGTCCAAAACGAGTTCCCTGGTCATAAACTAAATTAAACTCCACATAACGTCCCCGTCGATAGAGTTGGAACGCTCGCTCCTTCTCACCATAATGCATCTGTTTTCTCTTTTGTAATAACGGAAGATAGGCCGGAATAAAGTGTTCCCCTACACTTTTAGCAAAAGATAAACAGCGTGCAAATTCCCACTCACAAAGATCATCAAAAAAGATCCCTCCAATCCCTCGATATTCGTTACGATGAGGAAGATAGAAATAGTCGTCACACCATTTTTTTAATCGTGGATACAGATCAGGCGCATAAGCATCACAACACTGCTTTAACTGTTGATGCCAATGGGTGCAATCCTCCTCAAAAAGATAAATCGGCGTTAGATCCATCCCTCCTCCAAACCACCAATGATCTGTGCCTGTGCAAAAAAACCGAATATTCGCATGCGTGATAGGAGCATAGGGATTGCGAGGATGAATAACCAAAGAGACTCCCATCGCCAAGTACGATGCCCCTTGTAACTCTGGTCGTTTCTGTACAATGCTCAGGGGCAGCACTTGACCCTCTACTTTGGAAAAGTTAACTCCGGCCTTTTCAATCGCCGCTCCCTCCTCGAGAACACAAGTCTCTCCATATCCTTGTAGCTGCTCTCGCTTCTCCCAGCGGTCATGACAAAAGCGCGCTTGCCCATCCTCCCTCTCTAATTGACTAATAATTTGCTGTTGTAGCATTAATAAAACATCTTCTATTTCACTAACCCGATCGCAAATCTTCATTCCCAAGCACTCCTAGTAATCTCGACCTCATCTTCATTCATGAAATACTTCTTTGTTATGCTACGGTCAAGATCAGAAAAAGCGAGCGTACGATAACGATTCTCTATTCTCACCTTCCTGATTCACCCTCGTAATTCTGGAATCTATATCAAAAAAGTGGCCAGTAATTAGAACCTACTTCTTGTCTTTTTTAACCAAGAAAAAGAAATGCCCTTATAGGGGCCTGGTGACATGCACTTAAATGTTTGCGGTAAATTAGCAATGGTATTAATTGCGTCTGCCATGGGCAGTGGAGGCATTTGTTCAAAGCTTTTACGAATTAACTCTAAGTTATCATGTGCACTAAAATTTTGCAAAAAAGAGGTCATATCTCCATCAGCGTTCTTTTGCATGTCCAATGCCATTACAGGTTTAGTGCAAGATAGATCAAATCCTTTTAGGTGCACCGATTTTATTTTATCGCTGGTGTTTAGCATAGCAGTCATTTTAAAATGAACAGTCAGATTATCGATGTCATAGAGGATTTGCCATTGATTATCATCAAGGGCCACGCTTGCCAAAATTTGAAATCCATAGTTCAAGGCCTCCTGATTACTCTTCCCAAATTGCAAGGCCATGGAGCTTGCTCTTAAAAATCGAGAGATCGATCTCAAGTCACGAGGAATAGGCTTTCTTCCCCCAAAATCAACATACTCTGATACGTTAGCAATAGAATCAGCATAAGTGCTGTTGGTTAGTGTTTTTACTCGCAGATTTTCTCCGTTCGTAATGACCCACGCTTGTTTCAGGTACTCAAAAGCAGCGCAAGCGCGAGTGCGATCACAGACCAAAAAATGTGTTTTCCCATACACGGGAATAATATTTATCTCTTTGGTTTTTTGAATCACCTCCTCTATAGAGGAGAAGTTGTCCAGTTGATATTGAATCCATTGCAATTCTCCCAAGCTCTCTCCATGATCTACTTGTTGAGGGTATTCACTCTCCTCTAACCACATAATCTCTACGACTAATCCTTTTTCATTCATGCCACCATTTGGAAATTCCCTACCATATTGGTTAAAGGTCATACTTCCATAACGAGAGATCCATTGTGCAGGAGAAGCGTATTGAGACACATCCGACTTCGGAAGGAGAGCATGTTTTTGCACTCCACGCTTATTGATATAGAGTATTCCTTGCCCCATATGCCAATCGTAATTTTTTCCTATAAAAGCACTGCCAGCTCCCACAGTATCATCGGACATTAGAAACGTGGTACAAGCACGAGGTGCTTGCATGGTTAAACATTGAATCGCAAGAATCATTCCTACCATTATAAAAATTCGAACTATCATTTGAATCTCCTTTACCGATGCATGGCCCTAGCGCAACCTCTATTTATCTTCCCGGCCGCGCTTCTGTCAGATGTTGTAACGATCAAAACATTTGGTCAACGTGAATCTTGCCAAGTGATGATTGTGATTATGCAGGAAGGAAAAATGGGTCAGGCTTAGGTGCACTATCCCTAAATCCACAATGGTGAGCTATGTGCTCGGTTATTTTAGGAGGAGTAAATCTAAAGAAGGAAATTGATTTTGCAAACTGATGATGTAGATTCATAACTATATAGTAAATTGATAGGAGCAGGTTAATGGATCATCTGGTAAGCACACTCAAGGCCATAGGCGATAAAAATCGTTTGAGAATTGTTGGCCTTCTTGCAAATAAAAAGCTTTGCGTTTGCGAGCTTGCTTATATTTTAAAAATCACCCAACCTAGTGTTTCAAAACATCTTAAAAAGTTAAAAGAAGCAGGGATTATTGAGTCTGAACAAGACGGCTTTTGGACTAATTATTTTCTTGTTCTTAATACAAATTCTAAAAAAGAAGATAAGAATTTACTTAGTGTCGTAGTTAACAATCTTTCTCAAATGCCTCAAATGAAGGTCGACATGCAGGCCTCTAAAAAAGCAGATAGAGAAAAACTTAAGTGCAAGATATAGGAAAGACATATTGTCTGTTTTTTGCACTTGATTAAATAGCCAAACAGGAATATGATTTTCTTAACTAAGGAGATTGTATGAAAATTGAAATTCTTGGAACTGGCCGTGCAAAATGTAAAAAGCTTTATGAGAACACACTTTCAGCTGTAACAGAATCTGGCATTTCTGCTGAAGTCATAAAAATTGAAGACATGGAAAAAATTATTAACTACGGAGTTATGTCCACTCCTGCTATCGTGATAGATGGTAAAATCAAATCAGCAGGAGCTCTTCTCTCTTGCGATGAAATTAAAAAACTTCTACATTAAGAAACAGTCGGACGCTCTTTAAAACGCTTCAGACAACAGCGTTGGAATTACAAAGGAGTTTATTGGGATATGAATAAAAATTTAAAAATAATTTTGAGTACTATATTACTTGGATTTGTGGCAGTAAGTATTGCATTTGCTGTTTTCAACGAAACAAAGAAAGAAAATCCAACCGAAACAAAAAAATTGTCTCCAACTAGTAAACATCAATACATCGCTTACTACTTTCATGGAAATGCAAGATGCCAGTCCTGTTTCAAAATAGAGAGTTATACCGCAGAGACCATTAAGACTAAATTCGCGAGCGAATTAAACGACAGCAAACTTCTATGGCAGGTGGTGAATATTGAAGAAATGGCCAATGAACATTTTATCAAAGAATACTCCTTAAGCACAAAATCGGTTGTTTTAAGTGAGGTGAATGAGGGCAAAGAAGTTAAATGGAAAAATCTTGATAAAATCTGGAATCTTTTAAACGATCAATTGCAATTTTCTACTTACATAGAGAACGAAGTTAGAAATTTTCTAACAGCAAGTAAATGATGATTGTTATTCTTATTATTGGGATTTATTTCTGTTTTACTTATGTTTTTTATTTAAATGGCGGTGAAATTAATGATGAGTGATTTAGAAAAAGATAAAAAAGGTAGTTGTGCCTGCAAGTCGGCCTCCTCATGCTGCAATCGTTCTTCTAATAATGTCGATCAGCGTTTAAAACAGTATATAATGGGTGGTGTATTAGGTCTTGTACTCTGGATCGTTTTGTATAGTTATCTGCCGGCGTTCTCCCGAATGGTCGCCTACACATTCTTTAATCTAAAAGAGGGAACTCATCTAGGTGCTTCAGTCGAATTCTTTTTTCTTGATGTCCCCAAGGTTTTAATGCTTCTAATTCTTGTCGTTTTTTTTGTAGGAGTCATTCGATCCTTTTTCACTCCTGAAAGAACTCGCAAAATTTTGGCCGGAAAAAAAGAGTCTGTAGGAAATGTTCTTGCGGCGCTACTGGGAATAGTAACTCCCTTTTGTTCTTGTTCAGCAGTCCCACTTTTTATTGGCTTTGTTTCAGCGGGGGTTCCCCTTGGTGTAACCTTTTCCTTTCTTATCTCTGCTCCAATGGTCAATGAAATCGCATTGGTTCTTCTCTATGGAATGTTTGGATGGAAGGTGGCCATGCTTTATTTATCGACAGGACTAGTGATTGCGATTCTTTCAGGGTGGGTGATTGGACGTTTGAAAATGGAAAAATATATTGAAGAGTGGGTAAAAAATGCGAAGCCCCCAGTACAAGCAGAAGTGGCAAGCTCAGAGCAGTGGTCGGAGAGAATTGAGTACGGAGTGCAAGCAGTAAAAGATATTGTAGGAAAAGTTTGGATCTATGTTGTTATTGGTATTGCCGTTGGTGCAGGAATTCATGGTTACGTTCCCCAAGAATTTATGGCCTCGATCATGGGTAAAGATGCATGGTGGTCTGTTCCTCTCGCTGTTGTTATTGGTGTTCCACTTTATTCAAATGCGGCAGGAATTATCCCTATTGTTCACGCTCTTTTAGAAAAAGGTGCTGCGCTTGGAACAGTATTGGCATTCATGATGGCAGTAATTGGACTTTCACTCCCAGAGGTTATTATTCTTCGAAAAGTTTTAAGGCCTCCGCTTATTGCTGCATTCATAGGAATTGTAGCAATTGGAATTTTGATTGTAGGATATTTATTTAATGCTATTTTTTAATCAACTCAAGCGCATGTTCCTTGGATTTATTGCGCCTACATCTTTTTATTGAAAAAATTTGAATGGAAAATTGGAATAAAATGGGTGAGACCTCTTTGTAATGTAGGATTTACGCTGCCTCATCAAAACCATACTGAGCAATTTTTTTCCCAAATTGATCCCATCTTCCAGCATGATAAAAATCTATAAGTTGGTGGTCTGTGGATTTATTTAAGAATGACCAGTTCGCAAGTTCTTTTAAATATTTTAATTAAATCTCACTTTCCGCGAGGATCGGCGCATGATGTTTTTTGATTTTTAAATTTTTAAATACCCATGGCATTTAGCAATTCTCTTCAAGCGAGGAGAATTTTTGGAACACTTTGAGAGAAAAAATATTCCCCCTCTCAATCACTCCAGGAACGCGCCTACTCGCAAATGAATCAAAAACGGTACACTAGATAAACAAAACATGTGGGCAGAGACTTTTTGCTCGCCTGTGAAGCCGTTTTGTTGATAGGGATGCAAGACAGAGTGGTAAAGTGTTCCATAATAGCAAGTTGCCTTTCTCCTCTGATCTTGCTAAAAACATTCTAGTTTAGAGGTAGGTAAAAATGAAAAATAAAAAATCGCAAACACCCTCTCTTAAATTTCTATCTATTTTTTTTAAAAAACAAAAAAACAGAATTTTCATTCCTTAATAAATTTCATTATCTAGAAAAATATTTTCCTTGAGTTGTTCAATCTTAAAATAAAATCAAGAAAATAGGATTTGGAAGCTTGCAAAACGTAGATGAGGTAAATATGAAAAATTGTTGGGTAACGGTAGGAATTTTTATTTTATTCATTTCTTTTAATGTTTATTGCAAAGATGATTGCGACAACGGAAACGATCTATACTGTCAAATTTTCAATTCAGCGTTTGATCATAAAATTGATCCCCAAGATGGAGATCAGCAGTTACAAGATATTGCTATCCGTGCTTATCCTAATAATTTTCATGCCAGAATGTTTTATCAGTCCATCCTATCAGCTCGATCTTCCACTGGTAATTGCGACTGGCCTGGAGTTCCTCAATTTACCTCCATGTGCCACGTTTTACGCTCTTATTTTTCTTCAGAAAATTGTGCTTTTGAAAAAACCAATTCGAACTCTTCCTTAAGAACCTCATTTCGACTGGCATTTGATATCCTTTAATGCTATGATCCTGCATGCCACGCTTATCGAGAGGTTACTAAGAGATGAAAGGAGTTAGATATGAAATGTCCAAAATGTCCCGATTTGTTTTTATCTATGTCTGAAAGAAATGGCATAGAAATTGACTACTGTCCTCAGTGCCGTGGAATATGGCTTGATAGAGGCGAACTTGATAAACTTTTAGAAAAGGCAAAGGATGAGAACATTTCATCATCCATTCGTCATGAGTCCACTCCGAGCTCTCCTTACAATTATTCACATTCCAAGGAAGATGAACACAATTACAAAAAGCACGACTATCATCATGGCAAAAGAAAGAAAAATTTCTGGGAAGAAATTTTTGATTGATTGATTATTTTTTCGGTGCTTTTATTCTAACAAACACGAAGAATAGCATTTTCAGCACACTAGCGTAACGTAAATTTTTTTATTCCTTCCATCTTGGACATCATGCCCACCATCTGATCTACATTGTGCTTGGGTGGAATTTTGGCAACAGCTTCGATCTCGATCAAATTTTGTTCCATATCTTTGCTGATACCGATGGTGTGAATGACAAAACTAAACTTCGTAAGCAACTCTCTTATTTCATCCACAAAACCAGAACGATCAATAGCGGAAATAAAGATGACTTTATCCTCGTGGGTGCTGATTAATTTTTTTTCAAAAATTTGCAAGACGATCAAAACGATTAAGACGAGAAGGGTTCCAATAATACTGAGGATAAAGTATCCAGCACCAACGGCAAGCCCGATAATGGCCATGGTCCAAAGGGAAGTTGCTGTGGTAAGACCTTTGATGGTGGTGCCGAATCGAAAAATGGCCCCTGCCCCTAAAAAACCAATACCAGAAATCACTTGGGCGGCAATTCTCCCAGGGTCACCGCCCCCAGTGGCCGATTGGTATTGAGCGGATATATTGATGGAGACACACATGGCAATCGTTGCACCGATGGTAAGGATTATATGGGTGCGTAGTCCTGCAGGCTGATTGTTCTTCTCTCGCTCAAATCCAATGATAGCACCAAGAAATGCTGCTATGATAAGCCTTGAAATGGTATCTTCAATAGAAAGCATGTTTTTCTCCTCTCTTAGGTTAGCGAGGTTTTTCTAGTATCTTATAACGAAAAGTTAATATAGCGTCAGCAGCTTTTTTGATCTCAAGAAAAAGAAATGCCCTTATTGGTAGCAGTGAGATACCATCTGAGGCGAGCAGATTGCATGAAGAGGATTGTGTGGCACCTAGTCCGAGGGGTAATAGAATTGGCCTCCTGCGATGGTCGAGGCCTGTCTTAGTCAACTGATTATTTAAAGAAGCAACACTCTATAGGTATGGAAATAAGGGTAGGATTGACCGTTCTTTAACTCTCTTATAGGGAAGAGTGGCCGATTCTATCACTTCACGCAAACGATGGATTGAATTTCCTACACCAATTCTACTGGCAATGGCCGGAGGAATTCCCCAGGGATATTTCTCGGCTTGAGTTATAGAGTTCATGGTATTTTCAAAAGGGGATTTGTAACCACACTGATTGGCAACATAGCAAATTGTCCGAATAATCTCTCGTGCACTTGTTTTGATTGCACTAAAAAAGCGCTGGCCCCAGAAACTTCCTTTGCGTCCAAAGCATTTGTTAAAGTAAAGAGCAAGTTTAGAGGCCAGAAATTGCATGGCATGAGAAAGACGTCCACAAACGCTTACCAGCAGAAACAGATGCAGGTGATTTTTTTCCAGTGAAAATTCAAAAATAAAGACTGAATAGCGTTTTTCTACCTCATCAATTAAGGTACGAAGATAGCGTAATGAGTGATACCCTTGCATGGAAATTTTCAGATTGGTTTTAAGCACAACGTGCATTGGATTCTTTGAAGAGAGTTCTCTTCTTTTATGAGAGGATGTTTGCGATTTTTTATTTTTCATTTTTACCTGCCTCTAAACTAGAATATTTTTAGCAAGATCAGAGGAGAAAGGCAACTTGCTATTATGGAACACTTTACCACTCTGTCTTGCATCCCTATCAACAAAACGGCTTCATAGACGAGCAAAAAGTCTCTGCCCACACGCTTTGTTTACCTAGTGTACCATTTTTGATTCATTTGCAAGGAGGCGCGTTCCTAGAGTGATTGAGAGGGGAAATATTTCTTCTCTCAAAGTGTTCCGAAAATTCTCCTCGTTTGAAGAGAATTGCTAAATGTCATGGGTATTTGAAAATTTTAAAATCAAAAAACATCGTACTCCGATCCTTGCGGAAGGTGAGATTTAATTAAAATCTTAAAAAGAACTCCGGACTCACGAGGATATTACTCCTGCACAATAATATTTTGAGCACATCTCTAGCGTAGCGTAGTCATCAAATAGTAAGTAGGAGGTTAGTCAATCTCTTGATTGAAAAGTATCGATTCTGGGGATAATTGCATTTCCTTCCAGTCCCATGGATTACGATCAAGGCCCTCGTGACCTTCTAGAAAGATCACCATCTTTATCTGATGATAATGCCCAAGAGATTTCAAGGGAATCAGAAGTCAAGGGATTAAACAAAATTGATATAGACCCGTGATTCTGTGATTCTGTGATTCTGCCAACTTTTTTACACAATTTTTCTTTCTATAAACCTCTACTCTCATAGCAAGTCCATGAAAATACATCACGATGAAATATTATTGATTTTCTTGAAGCAACTACACTTACAATAGATTTTCTTTGTCATTTTATTTTATTTTATTTCAGGAGGTTAAACCAATGCTAGTCAAAGCAGCATCATTGCTTCTCTTAATATCATGGTTAATAATTTTCCACTCTTCTCTCTCTTTTGCAGGAGGAGTCTTCTCTTGTCAAAAGCAAGATAGTAACTCCCTTAATCCTAATGCCATTTTGAAGCAGTTTACCCAAAATAAATGTAACACTTATGGAAGTGATGGGAGTTCTCCTATCACGGTTTATGCTTTTGGAGAGGCCCATAATGATATCCCCATGTTTGAAAAACGTGGAGAACTTTTTTCGAAGATGGTAACGAAATTAATCCAACAAGGTCAGAACATTGTCGTTGTTCATGAGATGTTAGATGATGGACGGGCGTTAGAGTACAGTAGTGATGAAGAGAAAAAACGAGCATTTTTAAATGATGTTTTATACATGAACATAACCACAAGTGATGTTGATCGCGAAAAGTTAAGACATATCTCTTTAAAGACTTGGGAGCCTCTAGATGTTCAGAAAAAGAAGAATGAGCTTCGAACAGAAGTGATCAACACTTTGGAAGAGAGCAAATGTTTACTGAATGATGTGCAGGCCGTAGTGAAAAAGCAAGGGTATTGCTATTGGAGTAAATATAAACTTCGCTTCCAGCATGTAGCGATTCAGCATGATGTGAACCTGAGACATATGAGCTCGATTGTTACTTCAATGGGTGATTGCAGGAATCTGGCAATCGCCGACTCCATTCAAAAAGCACTCAACACCAGCGAAAGCCAAGACAACTCTCCTATTTATATTTACATTGCAGGGGAAGCACACCTAAATCTCAAAGAGAATCCCCATATGGCACGTTTTCAAGCGGGTGTGAGAGGTCTACAGGTGGTGATTCCCCCAAAAAGTCGAGAAGAGAATAGAGGTATTCCCAAAACGGGTCTATGGGCCAATTATTTCAAAACCGATGAGAATCTCGCCCACATAGGACAACTTCTTCACTAAAAAAAACTAAAACAGAGGCTTCATGGGTGCAAGTGGTGGCATTTTAAACTTAAAGCTCCTACTTTCTCTTAAAGAAAATGGGATAAGCGGTTTTTTTATAGCGACCAGTAATAATTTCCCATAATGGAGGTCCAGAAGCACCATGAATATCTTTGTTGCTGGTATTATACTTTTTCAGCTCTTGCTCGGTTGTTAATTTTTCCGTTCCCGTTCCAGCTGCAAAGCCTGCTGCATTTTGACCATCATTTAATAAATTACTACCACTCATGCTATCGAAGCCTCCTTCATTCATCCCGTTGGCCCCACTCATTGCTCCATCTTGGTTTGCACTTTTTACTGTTGTGGTTTCACCGTTGCCACCCTCTTTCTTCTGGTTCTTAAGCAGTTTATCCATCTCTGAATCCGCAGCACCTCCACCCATTCCTCCTGGGCCTAGCATTGCTGCCTCTTTATTGATGGCATCGGCACCAAGCTTATCCATAATGCGCTTGAAACTCTTTTGAGCATCGGAGAAAAAGCGCTTGGCCCCCTCTTGTCCTGTCTTAAAGGGATCAGCTATTTTCTTTTTTCCCTGATCTTTCTTTTGTAAATCGCTTAGGCGCTTTTTATAATCATTCACCCCTTTAAGGGCATTGTTTAAAATCCCACCGGTGGTGGCAGAGGTTGCAGTTCCATTGCTAAAAGCATTGCCTTGTTCTCTCACATAATTTGAAAGTTCGGCCAAACCTGATCCACTAAAGGCCGCATTATGGCCATTCAGTGTTGGGGCCACACCGTCCGTCCCTAAACAAGGAGTTGTACTGCTGCTATTACTTCCACAGGTGGCCCTAATCAACCCTTCAGTCGTCTCTTGAGGAAAAGCATCTGTTATAGAAGTCGTCAGAGAATCGCCTAGACTTGTTAAAGAGTAATGCCTCTCCTCTGCAGGTGTTGTTGCGCCAGCATGTATGGCGCTTTCATCTGTCTGTCCAACCCCTGCCACTGCACCACTCGATGTGGGGAGAACCTCCGGTTTTTTCTGAAGCTGCTCAATAACCACATCTAACACTTTAATTCGTTTATCCAGACGATCAATCAAATCTTGCACCAACACTCCAGCAGCAACTCCCATAACTACGGCACAAATCGTTCCTATTATTATACGAGTTTCAGGGTTCATATAATTCAAGGAAAAATAATCAACAAAAGTCGCCATTAATGCCAGTATCACACAAAGTGTTATCCCAATCCCTATTCCAAGCCCCGAGAAGAGTTTTGACATACCCAAGGAATCATTTTTTGTTCCTTTAATCGGTTCATTAGAAACTTTTACACCTTCCAGCTCTTCTTTGCCCTTATCCACTTTTTTCGGATCTACTGGAGATGGGGTTGCCTCTGCATTACCCCAGGCATTAGGCATTCCTAATAGGTTAGCAATCTCTTGGGCCTTACTATTAAGAGTTCCATTAGTAATAACGTTTAAAAGGCCGCTGACCATTGTGAACAACTGCCTTTTCATCTTTTCGCCACTGTACTCGTCACTCTTTGTTTTCTTTTTCTCTGCTAGACACATGGGTGTTGCGGCCTTTGGCATAGGTATAGGCATCGGCGGTGTTATCCCCGTAAGGCCAAAGAAATCAAAATTGACCGCCCCTCCAACAGATATGCCTATGCAGGCAACTGTTGATATTCCTATTACCACTCCTTTAACGATACCAGATGCACCTACGCATCCAGTAACTTCTGTAAACTTTGGCCTAGCTATATTCAAAGTAGCGTAAATTATGGCCAGCTCAGCAACGGGAATAACTGCTGCTAAAATATAAAAGCCCATCGAAGCATAGTAGACACTCTTCCTCTGGGCCACCAGCTTTTTAATCGAACTCAATGCCTCTTTATAGGAGAGCAGTGGCTTCACCTGATCGATGGTGTTTCCTTGTGAGGCCTGGAACTGAATGGTTTTTTTAAGATCACCCAATTTTTTCTTAATTTTAGAATGAATAGCAATATCGGCCACTACGGGCATAACTCCTGCAACCAAAAAAGCCGCTGCAGAAAAGGTAACTATATTTAATTGTGGGCAACCAATAATGATAAACATAGTCAGCATAACCGTCAACAATTCCATGATATAGACTATCCAAAGGGAAGCCGCCGTCTTAGCATTCCCAAGCCCTAGTTCGTCTGCATTTCCTCCATAGGTAAAGACGTTGCCATCTTGTGTGCTATACGCCTTACAATCGTCTTTATATTTTGGATCGATGGTGTCACATACCGCTGGGTCGGTTGCTTCAGCTTTTGGGATCGCTGGTTGTGCCGTAACTGTAGGGATAGGGGGGGCCTCTGTCTCTTCTGCATAGGCAACCCCACTTGATTCTTTAAAAGCAAAGAAAAACCCTTGAGGTGAGAGGGTGAGTGTTGGCAATACCAACTGATTGCAAAAAAGAATAAAGGCCAAAGAGAGGGAGACCACCCCTTTCAATAAAAATTGTATCGACATAGAATAAGCACCCTCCAATAAATCTGAGGAAGAGATTTAATTTAAATGCTTATCGGCCACTTGGGTAACTTCTTAAGAGAGGCAGAAAAGGCCTAGAGCTGTTTTTGTTGACGGTGCTCCAATCTTTTTTGTTTAATTTTTTTAACTTGCGGACATACTGATAATGCTGCTAATGCTGATAGAAATTATTTATTAAAGTTTGGATATTTGTGTAAACAATGGAGAAGCTATGAAACTAAAAAAAATATCAGTGTTCCTAGTGGACATCAATAGAAGATGGATCATGACATTAAGCTTGGTCTCTCTTTTCTTGTGGTGGCCAGCATCTACAACACTCGCCAATACTCACCTGATGACCAAAGGAGGGCAATTTGTTGATGCCCAGGGTGCAGTTGTAGTTTTGCGAGGGGTGAATGTTGCTGGTAATTCGAAAGTCCCTCCCTTCTTAACAATTAATAATGGGGCAGAATTAGATCCGTTAAAACATTGGGGATTTAATGTGATTCGACTTTTGTTTATCTGGGAAGCGTTTGAACCGGAGCGGGGACACTATAACCTGGACTACCTGGAAGGTTATGCCAAGATTGTCGAGTGGGCACACGAGCGACAGATTTACACCATTATCGACATTCATCAAGATGCCTTTTCTCGCTATCAGCAAAACGGTTGTGGGGATGGATTTCCTCGATGGGCGGTACCCCCAAGCATAACAGCTGATACGCCCGACAATGGAAAAAATTGTAAGAACTGGGGAGTGAACATGTTGCTTGATATGGATATGCACAATTCTTGGCATCACTTCTATCGCAATACCTATGGTGTTCGGGATCGATATTTACAGATGCTGTCTAAGCTTGCCGCTCATTTTACCAATCATCCAGGAGTTATCGGTTACGATTTGCTCAATGAACCCATGGGATGGGAGCGAACAGAGATTTTACCATTGTATGAGGATGCGGAGGCAGCAGTGCGCGCGAAAGACGCTAGTGCCATTATCTTTTTGTGTCCCCATGCTTTAGTGAGTTCAGGAATTAACTCTCTTCTGGAGAAACCTAAATTTGGAAATGTGGTCTATGCCCCTCACTATTACAGTGCCAGCGTTATGAGCATTGGGACCTGGTTGGGATTTTCTACCGACTCAGTATTTAAGCGAATGGCAAGTAAGGCCCGCGAATGGAATGCACCTCTATTGATAGGAGAGTTTGGTGCTCCTGCCAGAACCAGGCGAGTAGAAAGTTATATGGATGCTCTCTATTCCAGTCTAGATCAGCACCTGGCCTCTGGAACTCAATGGAATTATACCCCAGGATGGAATGAGCACGATTATGATGGTTGGAATGGGGAGGACTTAAGTATTGTAGATGACCGTGGTCAACCCCGCGCTAACTTTGTTCCTCGTGCCTATCCACAAAGAATTACCGGATCGGATATTTCGTTTGTTGCCACTGTCTCAAGAAATAATCAGCAAGCGGCAGAGGTAACATTGAGTTGGGATCACCAGGTGGGTATTGGGGAGACCAAGTTGTTTGTGCCAAGGAGTGAACTTTTTGGTCAACATGCTATCGCGGTTGAAACCACGGGTGAACAATTGGCATGCAGCTTTGATACCGAAGAACGCTATGTTACTTGCACTTCAGATGTCCCCGGTAAAAAGTCACTACACATACATGTTGTGCCCTAGTCGGCTGGCACAAAAACGCAAAAACGCAAACGTTGTTATTACACAATTGCGAAAAATGATTGGATTTTATAAATCTTTTCCCCTTACTGTTCTTCTTTAACAAGGAGAAAATCTGTATGAAAATTAAAACTATAACATTTTCCAGTTTTAAATCGTTAAGGCCGTTAGGGGTGCTTGGATCCATACTCTTAGGAAGTGCACTTTATATCATGCCATTCCAAAAGGTCTTTTCCACAGATCACGACGATACGGACAAAGATTTTACAGTTCACGAGTGGGGAACATTTACCTCTCTCCAAGGTGCTGATGGAAAGGTATTAGAAGGGATGCATCATGAGGAAGAGCATCTGCCACCATTTGTTCATGGAAGATGTAAAATATCATCTTCTACGTCCTCTATCTATAAGGATGATTTCAAATGTATTGAGATGCTTCTTCCGCCATTCTCTCTACAGGGAGTGACTCAGAAAATGGAGACACCAGTTCTGTTCTTTTATTCGAAAGTACCAGTAGAGGCCCAAGTTAAAGTAGATTTTCCTAAAGGGATCATCTCTCAATGGTACCCGACGGCGGCTTCTTTTTTTCCTCCAATCTCAGGGATTAGAGGAGCATTGGCCGGGGGATCGATGGTCTGGAATATTAAAGTTCAAACAGAAACATTAGCGACTCCTCCTGTGGATAGCAATAGTGTTTGGGCCCCTTCGAGACAGGTGGCCTCTAATTTCCTCCTCGCTCCGCCTTCAAGAGAGGGTGGCCAAGAAGAAGCTGAAAAATTTATTTTCTATCGAGGCCTTGGATCCTTTGATACTCCTATGAGCGTTAAAACTGACAAACAAGGAGTCTTTACCATCACCAATGCCTCCAGCGAAAAGATACCAGCGGCATTTCTACTAGACTTTAATGGGGTCAAAGGTTTTATTATCCCTTTAGAAGATCTCAAAAGTAAAAATGAAGCAATCGTTCACCGCTCTTCACTCGATGATAAATGGCTTCCAAAGGATGAATTTTTAAATTTGGCCCGTGATCTCGTAACTAATGCCCTGCTAAACTCTGGCCTTTTCCCCGATGAGGCCTTGGCCTTAGTGGATACCTGGTCTAATAGTTATTTTCTCGGCCACGGAACCCGTTTGCTCTATGTTCTGCCTGATCAATGGACAAATGAACTTCTCCCTCTGGCCATTTTGCCAACACCTTCTCATCTAGTACGAACATTGGTAGGGAGAATAGAAATCTTTTCCGCAGATGAAGAGGAAAAATTACTGACAGCAATAAAAGATTCTCCATCTACTGGAAATACTTTAAACGAATTAATCTCAAGTTTAGGTCGATTGGCCGAACCTAAATTAAGGAGGCTGCTGATCCTGACTAGCGATGAAGAGGTTAAAAAAAGAATCCAAGATTTTTTTGCACCTCGTCCTTAACCTTTCGAAATTCGCGTTGTGCACCAATGTTCCTTCTAAAAACTGTCCATAACAAGTTATCTTAAAGAGAACTCAACTAGTTCACGAACCAAAGTTTGCACATTGCCTGGGCCCATCGGAGTAAGCATAATACTCTTGATCACCACTTTTGATGGGGTGTTTTTACTCACCCACTGTTCACTCAAAACCTCGATGCTCTCCATGGAGTTGCCCGAAGAGATCACATTCACTTTACTTTTGATGTATTCACAATCGTAACTACCGGCCTTAACGCTAATCCTCTCATCTCGTCGCTCTAAGATCGTAGCTCCACTTCCCTGGCCAACATTAATAATGGGAACAATAGTACCTCCACGACTTAAAATACTTTTGCAACTCTCGATATAATCGTTGTAAAAAACGCGAATGGTTCTATTGGTCTTATAGATTAAAATAAGATCGTCGTTTGATTCGATCACTTGCTCCATCTCCTCAAAACGCCTTGCCGCCGATGGGTTAGCAGTTTGAGTAATACTGTTTTCATAGCGCTTAACCATCCCTTTAGGATTGCTTCCCACTTCACTTTTCCAAAAATTCTCACAATCCACAGAAGGATTTCCTGACGGTTTGGTAGCAGAGATGCCGCTCTCTTGTGTCTTCACACCGCCTGTGCTTGAAAAGGAACCATCTCCCCCACAGCCACTTACCGCCACAAGGAGAAAAGAAAAAAATATCCATTGGTTGTTTCTCATAACAAATCACCCCTCTATCGTAAAAGCATACTCCCTTTCATGCCAAAATCCAATCACGAGAAGTCGATTTAAGACATTGCAAAATCCTCGGGTGTCGGTGTCGGTGCCCGGGCCACGGTGCCAGAGACCATGGGTAAAAAAAGGCAATCGAAGATGCACTTCAGGAGGAGGTTTCCAGTGGAGTTACAACGCCCTTCTTCCAGTGAAAAGTTTGCGGAAGGCGGTTATACTAAACAAAGAACTGCTCTTTATTAATAACATGCAAAGCATGGTTGGCAGCAAATAACCACTTCTCATCGCATATGATCGCACATGGCCCTAATAAAAGAATATCATGAGCGAAAAAAGAATTGTGATACAATCGAGGGCACATAACAATGGAGGATTTCATGAAGATGAACTGTTTTGCTTTCTATTCTTGCTTAGTATTCGGAATGGCCACGGGAATTTTATGCACTCCTGGCGAATCTTGGGCCGGAAACATTTATGTGTTTCGCCACGGAGAAGGATTTCATAATATTCATAAAATTTGGAGTACCAACCCTTTAAATAAAGAACACTACATTATTGCTAACTTAACTCCATTGGGGGAACAACAAGTCATTGCCAATGCAGAAAAACTATTAAAAGATCCTGACTTTGATAAAAACAAAATAGATACCGTTTTCTTTTCTCCTCTTCCAAGGACGATCCAAACATCTAAATCGATTATCAAGACACTAGGGATTCCTGATAACAAACGAGTTGTCGCTCCAGAAATTATAGAGATCAATCTTGGCGATCATGAGGGTTTGTCACAAGCAGAGTTTGAAAAACTCGGATGGATGAAGGAACTCGCTAATGGCAAGAAAACACACGACTATCAATTTGGACATTTGATAGGTGGAGAGAATGAAGAAGATCTTGATCAACGAGTAGAGAGCTTCTTAATTAATAAAATATTGCTTCAAGATGACCTTGATAACAAAGATTATATCTTGGTTAGTCACTGGCATACTTCCCAAAGAATTATTCAATTTTTTGATCCTACAAATATCGCCGATTTATCAACAGGAAACTATGCCATTATTCCTAAAGAGATGATCAACGCGAAAGCGTTAGAAATCAAGCAGGCCCTCCAAGAAGGGAAAATATGCCTTGAAAAAAAATCCTCTTCCTTTGTCACGAAACTCTATGAGAATATCAAAGAGATTTTGGCCCAAGGAGATCAAGAGAAAGTAGGTGTCGATCATTTTTGAAGTTATTCTCAAAAAGGGCATCTACTCATTATGCTTTTTTACTTTCGCTGTGAAAGTAGAGTTAGTGATTTCATAAAGTTGTAGGGGGCCACTCTATCATCAAAAGAAGCAAGAGAGGAAGGAGCATGCCACAGCTGTTTTATATCGACATTGACCTTAGATCATCTAGAATTTGTTTAGCACCTTATCAACAATTAAAAGGCAAAGCTTATGTCATTGAGTGTGACTCTCGCTGGGCCGCAGAGCAATTGCTAAAAAAGATCAATGCTCGAAGTGTAAAAGGGCCGATGGAAGATCCTCAAAACTACTCCCATGTAGAGACCATTAAAGATCCTTTGGGAGAGTTACGCATTTTTCGCTACCTTGGGTGCCTAACTTAATTTTATTTTTCTTGCAGAAGTGTCTCTATTTGTGCGAAATTCCCCTCGCAATACCCGAAAAGTAACCCCCATTCCTTTAAGAGGAGACACCCATGCTTCGTAATCTTTTTTTGACTTTGCTCTGCTGTTTATGCTTTTTATTCTTATCCAAGGCCCCCCCTACTCTGCTTGCTGCCGACATCGCTGAACCTCCCCTTTATAAGTGTTATCCCCAAGTTCACTTTGAGTTATGTATCCCAAGTATCTCCAAAGGCCATAAAATTGTTGCCATCCTAGAAAGTGCATCCCTTCTGCAAAATATGGAGGAGGAGTTACTAGCTTTGCTACCAAGCTTTACCCAAGACCCGGCCCCGGTCATCATCCCTGTCCCTCTCGATAGCTATGCAGAAGCGGCACTAAAGGAGGGCGAAAAAGCACTCTTAAAAACGCATGCCGCTCAAAAAATTTACGACGTAAGCGCTTACTTCCCAGCTTTTATCGCTAATAATTTAAACAAGAGTGCTGGGTACGCTGGTCCTAATTGTTACAATACCGCTCTCATCACCAGCGGCATACTGAGCAACCTGGAAGTCCTATACTCCAGTATCGAAGAGCTAGAATTCTACCTCAAATATTTTTTTGAAGAAATCAAAGGTAACGAGCTACAATTTGGCGACCTAATCCTCTATGATGCTTATGGGAGCAAACTCCACGCCAGCGTCTACCTCTTTAATGGACTAGTTTTCCATAAAAAAGGTTTTCATCGCTACTATTACTACAGAATCATCCCGGCAACCGATGTCTTTAAGAAGGACGCCTTTGAGTGGATACCCAACCCAGGACGTGGCGAGTATCTCCAGGCCATCGACCCCACGGCCATCGATCGCCAAAAACGTTATTTCCGCTTAAGAAAAAATTTCGAAGCAAGCTCTCTTCACTTCGACAGTAGCAGTGATAGCACACTTTCCAAGCGCGAAGTTGATGCCCTAAAGATCATCGACTTTCTCAAGCAAAATACTCTTTTAAACCTCAAACAATCTCAGGTCGGAACCACCATGGGATTCATTACCGAAACTTTAAGCAATTACCTACAAAGTGAATTCTCTTTTTTAAATAACAGTAACAACCTGAAACTAAAACTTTACTCGCTACGATTAAAATCTCTAGCAGATCAAATTTTTCAATCGATCGAAGCCGTTCATTTTACTTCTCCCTACGTCAATTATCCTAGAGTGTTGGAACAAATTTGCTGGCACAACAACCAATACACCCGAGAACTTGTAAAACTACTCTTCAACTATCTTGATAAAAGTTACGATGAAGAGTCCTTGCAAAGTTTCATTCTAGGCCTAAACAAAGTCAAACGCTCTGAATGTAACTTAAACCTACTGCAGGCCGTACGAGAATTCCATTAAACTGACTTTCTGCAGGCCAAAGCTTAGTGTTATTTAGTTCCTATTTTTCTTCCGAATATCCAAATAGTGGATGTTTTTCTACTGAATTCAGTATAGTCTTTAAATGTATCTTTCTTCTAATTCACCTACAAACTAGTGGGAAGCATGAAAAATAGAATACAATTTTTTTCCATCACCGCCTTTTTCTCTTTGTTTATTTGTTATGCTTCTTGGGCAAAACATTTGGATTTATCATCATCTATAAAGCAAGTTTTAGATACTCATCCTGCAATTGCTGCCGCACATGCATCCTATTATGCTGAAAAAGTAAGAATTACTCCCTTGTATTTTCCTGAAAATCCCAAGATTGGTCTTATGTCAGAGAATAATATGCAGTCATGGTCGGTTTCCCAAGAGCTTTCTATTCCCATGAAATACTATTATCGTGGGTTGGCACAAGAGCAGCTAGCGTTGTCAATGCAAGAGGAGTTGACCATCAAGAAGCTGCAACTGAGAAAAGAAGTAATCATGGCCTACTATGAACTTTTTCAAAGAGAAAAATCGTTAGAGCT
Organism: Oligoflexia bacterium; assembly: GCA_015231955.1. GTDB lineage: Bacteria > Bdellovibrionota > Bacteriovoracia > Bacteriovoracales > Bacteriovoracaceae > JADGAN01. The sequence continues at coordinate 102,173 of JADGAN010000007.1, forward strand.
GCTCCAAGGCCAACGTGATCTCTTAAAACAAATTGCACGAATCGCTGAATCACGTAGGACAGTGGGGCAAGTTTCTATCCAAGATGAGATGCGAGCACACCTTGAGCAAGCAAAATTGGAAAATGACATCTTAATGGCTGAACAAGATAAGATTGCTGCTTTAGCAAAATTAGAAGAAATTCTAGGAACAGAAAATAAAGCTACTACAAATGAACAGGAGCTTGCTGCTTTGAAACTAGAAACACCAAAAATAACCATACAAGCAGATCAGTTAAAATCAATAGCACATTCGCTCTCTAGTGTAGACATCCCCTCTCTTAAAGCGGAGTCTTTTAAAATTACTGAAGCTTTAGCGCAAAAGACAATAGCAAAAACCAATTATTGGCCAGATTTCGAACTCTCTTATCAAAAATCACTAGAAAAAGATAATGATAATAAAAAAGTAGCGATTGAATTCAAAATTCCTCTTTGGTTTTTTGCTAAAGAGAGCAATGAGGTTAGTGCTGCTTCAGAAAAAATAATCGGGGCACAGAAGAAATCAGAATTAGTAAAAAGGGAGTTGCAATCCCGCTTAAGTTCCCTTGCTGCCAAAATTCTGGCAAAAGAGAACATTTTAAAGTTGTATGAAACAACGTTAATTCCTCAAGGAATTTCTACCACGAACTCAGCACAATCTGCCTATAAGGCCGGCAGGGTAGGATTTTTTGAGCTTTTAGATAGTGAACGTACTGTTTATAATCTAAGAATAAGCTTCTACCAAGAGTTAAAGGAATATACTGAGGCCATTTCTGAATTTGAAAGCAATCTTGGTCGATCGATTAGTTCATTACCATTCGAGGGTGTTTTATGAAAGCAATGACTACCGTTGGTTGTTTTTTGATCCTTCTCATCACCATAACTTTTGGATTAATCTCTTCCTGTAGTAAGCAAAACTCTTCTTCGCCCTCTACCCCAGAGGAAAAAGAGTACTGGACATGCTCCATGCATCCGCAAATTCACCAGGAGCAACCAGGGAAATGCCCCATCTGTGGCATGGATCTGACAAAAGTTATACCTGACAAGAACGATAACAATGACAATAAAGCAACTGATTCTCAAAACTCTAAAGCAGAGCAATCTTATCCTAGTGGGCATGGCATGATCACGCTCTCTTCCTCGCAGCAACAGATGATTGGTGTAAAGTTTGGAAAAGTGATCAAGAAAAACTCCTTTAAGATTATTAATACAGCAGGCAGGGTGGCCTTTGATCCAGAACTATTTACTGCTCAAAATGAATACCTCGAGGCCTTACGGCAAAGTGAACTTATTCATAATTCTCCCATTGGTGAGATTAAACGTTCGGCCCATAAAATGGTAGAATCCGCAAAAATGAGATTAAAAATTCTAGGGCTCTCCAATCAACAGATTGAGGCACTTAAAAATAACTCTTCCGTTGGAACCGGTCTATTAATACCGAAAAAAGGAGAACCTCTTTGGGTTTATGCTGAGGTTTACGAGGTTGATCTCTCCTATGTCAGGCCGCAGATGAAGGCCAACATCAAAGGACATTTTTTGGGTGGAGACAGCTTGGTCGGTGAAGTTATCTCCGTTGATCGCTTGATCAATCCAACAACCAGAACCGCTAAAGTAAGAATCGCTTTAGCTGCTTCCAACTTAGAAATAAGACCCGAATCGTATGTGGAAGTTAATATCCTTTCTCCATTGGGAGAACAATTGCTTGTGCCTTTCAATGCCATTTTAGACTCTGGAAAAGAGTCCTGGGTATTTGTTGTCAAAGATAAAGAAAAGATAGAACCTCGAAAAATCACCATCACCAATTATTTAGGTGATGAAGTTACAGTTGGCAGTGGACTTACTGAAGGAGAAAGCATTGTCACAAGTGCTAACTTTTTAGTGGATTCTGAATCGCGACTAGTTGGCGTAAGAGAAGAAGTAAGTGCCGAAAGCGAAGAGAACAAGAACAAAATAATTTGTCCAGAAGGGAAAACGTGGCATGAGCAAATGAATCATTGTATGTGAGAATAGGTTTTTTTAAAGATAATATCTTCAACTTTATCAGGCATCATTATGATTGATAAAATAATCGATTTTTCTGTTCATAACCGCTTTATCATATTTACCTTAACTCTTCTCTTGGCCATCGCAGGTTGGATGGCGCTAAAAAAAATACCGATTGATGCCATCCCTGACCTTTCGGATACACAGGTAATTATTTACACCAAATGGGATCGTTCACCTGATATTGTCGAGGATCAGGTGACCTTTCCAATTATTAGTTCCCTTTTGGGAGCACCAAAAATAAAAGATATTCGTGGTTTTTCTGATTTTGGTTATTCTTATGTTTATGTCATTTTTGAGGATGGCACCGATCCCTACTGGGCCCGCTCACGAGTTATTGAATACCTCTCTAAAATCAATTCGCAACTTCCGCAAGGAGCACAAACCCAGCTTGGGCCTGATGCCACCGGAGTAGGATGGGTTTTTCAGTATGCACTTGTAGATCAAAGTGGAAATCACTCTTTAAGCGAACTTCGGAGTATGCAAGATTGGTTTTTAAAATATCTCTTATCGGCCACCCCTGGAGTTGCCGAAGTGGCGGCAATCGGAGGGATGCAAAAACAGTATCAAGTGAAGATTAACCCCAATGCCCTATTAGCATACAAGATACCCATCCAAAAGATTGCCGCTGCCATTAAATCCAGTAATAATGAAATAGGTGCACGGGTAGTTGAAATATCTGGTGCGGAGTACATGATTAGAGGAAAGGGGTATATAAAAAATGTTACAGATATTGAAAATATTGTGCTTGATTATGAAAATGGTACTCCAATCTATGTAAAAAATATTGCAAGAGTTAGCATCGGGCCTGAGATGCGTCGAGGAGTCAGCGATCTCGATGGAAAAGGAAATACCGTTGGCGGAGTGGTGATTATCCGCTACGGGGAAAACGCTAGTAAAGTCATCGATGCCGTAAAAGAGAAGCTAAAGCAAGTGAAGCTATCACTTCCTCCTGAAATCGAGATTGTTACTACCTATGATCGCTCTGATCTCATAAAAAAAGCTGTCAGCACACTAACTCACGAACTCGTTCTGGAGATGATCATTGTTTCCATCATCATCTTAATTTTTCTTCTGCATATACCAAGCGCTATGATTCCCATTGTAACCTTACCTTTGGCAGTACTGATTAGCTTTATCCCTATGTATTTTTTAGGCATCAGCTCCAACATTATGAGCTTGGGAGGAATCGCGATCGCTATTGGAGCGATGGTCGATGCGGCGATTGTTGTAGTGGAAAATACCCACAAGCATGTGGAGGATTGGGAACGCCATGGTAAAGTAGGTGAGCTAAGAGATGTCATCATCACCGCCATTAAAGAAGTTGCCCCTGCTAGTTTTTACTCCTTACTTGTCATAGCAGTCTCTTTTATTCCAATCTTTGTACTAGAAGCACAAGAGGGAAAACTTTTTAAGCCACTTGCTTATACAAAAAATCTCTCCATGATTGTAGCGGCCTTTTTAAGTATTACACTAGATCCAGCACTACGAATTGCCATCACCTCTTTTCAGTATAAAGAATTAAAACCAGCATGGTGGTCTAAAATTAGAAATGGTATTTTAGTGGGTAAAATGTATCCAGAAGAAGAGCACCCTTTAAGCAAGCTCTGCTTTAAAATTTATGGCCCTATTGTTGATTGGGTAGTGGAAAAAAGATATTTGGTAGTTATAGCTGCATTTGTTGCTCTTATTTTAACCCTTCCCCTTTATTTTCGTTTAGGCCAAGAGTTCATGCCTCCTCTCAATGAAGGTAGTATTCTCTATATGCCTACGACGATGCCAGGGATCTCTGTCCAAGCAGCTCAAGATCTCCTCATTCGCCAAGACCAAGTCTTGAAATCGTTTCCAGAGGTCGAAAGAGTCTTTGGCAAGGCCGGACGTGCAGAGAGCGCAACCGACCCAGCTCCCTTTTCCATGATGGAAACTACCATCATTTTAAAAGACCAACGCGACTGGAGACATAAAGAACGTTGGTACTCATTCCTACCCTCCTTTATGCAATGGCCTTTTAAAAAAATTTGGCCACCTTTCTTAAGTTATGAAGAGTTAATTGCTGAAATGGATGCAAAAACAAAATTTCCAGGGACCACCAACGCTTGGACTATGCCTATTCGCAATCGTATTGATATGCTCACCACGGGAATTCGTACTCCCGTGGGAATAAAAATTATGGGTAACGATCTCGCCCAAATTGAAAAGATTGGAATTCAACTAGAAAAAATCTTAACCAACGTCAGCGGCACTCGTAGCGTCTTTGCCGAAAGAGTAACTGGCGGATACTTTTTAGATTTTATTTTTAATCGCGAAAAATTGGCCCGCTATGGGATCACCATTGGTGAGGCCCAAGATGTTTTAATGACAGCAGTAGGAGGTGAACCCGTAACCACCACCATTGAAGGAAGAGAACGTTATACTGTCAATATCCGCTACTCCTACGATTATCGCAGTAATATTGATTCATTAAAGCGAGTTCTACTTTCTACACCTAAAGGGGCGCTAATCCCACTGGGTGAAGTGGCGCAGATTGAAATGATCCAAGGGCCAGCAATGATTCGTAATGAAAACGGTCTTCTCACAAGCTATGTTTACATCGACATTGCCAATATTGATGTAGGCACATTCGTTAACAATGCCAAGAAGCTGGTTCAAGAAAAATTAAAACTCCCGACAGGAGTTGCCCTAGTTTGGAGCGGGCAATATGAGAACATGCAAAGAGTAGCAGAAAAACTAAAAGTGATTATTCCCATCACTTTGCTTATTATTATTTTTCTTCTCTATGCTAACACCAGAAATTGGACAAAAACCATGATCATTTTGCTAGCGGTTCCTTTTTCTGCCATCGGGGCCATCGTTTTCCTCTACCTCCTTGGTTACAATATGAGCATTGCCGTTTGGGTAGGGTTGATCGCTTTACTGGGCGTTGACGCCGAAACTGGAATCTTCATGCTCCTCTACCTTGATCTGGCCTACGAGAGAGCAAAGAAGGCCAATCAGATGAACTCTTTTGCCGATTTAAAGCATGCTATCCATTACGGCTCAGTAAAACGAATTCGGCCAAAAATCATGACTGTTGCAACTCTAACAATTGCTCTTCTCCCCATTATGTGGGCCTCTACCGCCAATGCAGGTGCTGATGTGATGAAGAGGATTGCTGCTCCTATGTTGGGTGGACTCATCACCTCTTTTGCAATGGAATTAATCGTCTATCCTGCAATCTTTGCTATCTGGAAGTGGAATTTTGAATTAAAAAAATATTGACAACACTATTAACTCTATTAATACTGACTGAATATTGTCATTGCTTTTAGAGATGAATGTGAGGAAGAGGGTTTGAAACCCTGACTGCCCCGCAGCCGTGATGGGAACGAAAATCCATCCATCGCAAGGTGGAACAACCACTGGGAAAATCCTGGGAAGGTGGATTAGTAGGTGGCCCTAAGTCGGAATACCCATTCATCTTAAAATCTCGGGAGGGGAAATCATGTTTTACCTATTATTGTTCACGTTCATTTTCATTTGTGATCACCTTTAAAAATATTAACGACAAAAACCAAAAGAGTAATTCATGCACATCATGGAAGGTTTTCTTCCAGTCAAACATGCAGTGGGCTGGAGTCTTGCTACACTTCCCTTTATGCTACTTGGACTAAACGCAATCAAGAAACAAACAACGAATAAACCGGAATTAAAAATGTTACTGGGAGTTTCTGCTGCCTTCACTTTTGTCCTCTCTGCACTAAAGATTCCCTCTGTCACTGGAAGTTGCTCTCATCCAACGGGAACTGCTCTTGGAGCTGTGCTCTTCGGGCCTTTAACCATGGTGCCGATTGGTGCCATTGTCTTGCTATTTCAAACATTACTTTTGGCACATGGTGGGCTCACAACCCTTGGAGCAAATATCTTTTCAATGGCCATAATGGGCCCCTTGGTGGCGTCCTTGATTTACCATCTTGGTAAGCTAGTAAAACTTCACTTGGGAGTGACTATCTTCTTGGCGGCATCCTTGGCAGACCTTCTAACCTACGTCACCACTTCATTTCAGCTGGCCCTAGCTTTTCCCGATGCGAGTGGAGGTTTTCTCACCTCTTTCATAAAATTTTCTACACTCTTTGCTCTTACGCAAATACCTCTGGCCATTAGTGAAGGATTTTTAACCGTGATCATTTTTAACATGCTAAACCGCTATAACAGTCGTGAGTTAGCTGCTCTGAAGATTTTTGAAAAAAAGGAGTGCCTCCGTCAATGAAAATTAAGCGCCAGCAAAATCTACTGATGTTATCTCTAGTTGTTCTGCTTACCATTATACCGCTAGTAATAGTGAAATCACCAGCACTTAAGGCCGATGGCAAAGAGGCGGAGCTGTTTACTGGTGCCGATGATAAAGCGACACTCATCATAAAGGAGTTGTCTCCGGAGTATAGGCCATGGTTTTCGCCCATCATGCAACCATCCAGCAGTGAGGTTGCCTCTTTGCTTTTCTCTTTACAAGCGGCCATCGGAGCTGGATTCATCGGTTACTTTTTCGGATCTCGCGCAAAAGGAGCTAACACCCATGTCAATGCTAATGAGTGAACTATCCTATAGCAATAGATTGCGGTTTATGCATCCAGGAGAAAAAATATTTTTTGTTTTTTCTTGTATCATGGCATCACTTCTTGCTCGCTCCTCTTTTGTACCTTTGGCCATTGCTATTCTGGTCACCATAGTGGCAACCAAGATGGCAAAAATAAATTTGCGGTTATGGTTGCGATCGCTATTTCCAGCGATCGCCTTTGCTCTCTTGAGTTGCGTTTTAATTGTAAGCACATTCGATGCAAACAAACAAATTCCCATTGGGATTTCGCTACCCGGGATCATGGTGGCCCAACACACCCTTTCCCGCTTTTTAGGTTGTACCTCGGCGCTATTCTTTCTCATCTTAACCACACCTATCCCTGATATTACCGTTGTCCTTCGTAATCTAAAAGTGCCTGCAATCTTATTGGATCTGCTGACAATCTGCTATCGCTCCATCTTCATCCTCATGGAGACTTGTGAGCAAATAAGGCGTGCTCAAACTTCTCGCCTTGGATATAGCAATTATCGCTCCTCTTTTCGCTCGATGGCCCTACTGGCCACTGGACTTTTTGGACGTTCGCTTACTCGAGCACACTATTCTGGGCTTGCCATGCTTTCTAGAGGTTATGAAAGTGAAGTGCGACTGCTTACCCCAGAATATCAACTATCATCACCACGCAATTTGATCATCAATATAATGTTGGGTGCTCTAATGCTAGCATGCTCTTTAATCCTATCGGGGGGAGAGTGATGAGTGTGATGACAACAACCCTTCTTGAAGCATCCAATGTTAGCTATCACTACTGCGATAACAATAGGGCACTCGCAAATGTTAATCTCAAATTTACCAAAGGCACTCGTAGTGTAGTCCTCGGGGCCAATGGCGCAGGTAAATCTACACTGTTCATGCTACTAAACGGTCTCTATCGTCCATCCTCTGGAAAAATCTTGTTTGATGGAAAACCACTGGAGTACACCACCAAGGAACTAAAGAGGGTACGCAGTAGCATCGGTGTACTCTTTCAAGATCCAGATGCACAACTTATCTCCGCCTCTTTAAGAGAAGACGTCTCCTTTGGGCCAATGAATCTTGGACTTAATCGCCTGCTGATCAAGGAGCGCGTGAATGCGGCCCTGGCCGCGACTAGGCTCGAGGATTTGGCCGATCGCCCAGTGCACTCTTTAAGCTATGGCCAGAAAAAGCGTGCGGGAATTGCAGGACTCTTGGCGATGCAACCAGAAGTGTTGATTTTAGATGAACCAACAGCAGGGCTTGATAAAAGAAGTCAGCAGGAGTTCTTTTATCTACTGGAACAATTGATGGCCCATAATGGTGTCACGATTATACTTTCTACCCACGATATCGATTTGGCCTATAGCTGGGCCGATCAGGTGTACGTTCTTGATGGCGGAAAAGTCGTGGCCCATTGTGATCGCGCAAATTTTGCCAGCGAATTTCCCAAATTTGCTGGCCACGGTTTTATTCCACCTCAAGTCATCGAACTCTATTTAGCACTAAAAGAGAAAGGAGTGATTCCTCATGGGCAAGAACCACCCCGTTGTTTAAATGAACTTGCTCAAATCATCAAGAGCGATAAATTCAGAAAGGGCGACGCTCTCTCTCACATCTTCGCTCACGAAAATCCCAACGGCAATCGCGATCGCGCTCACAGAAGAATGGATTGCGATAGCGTTCACAATTGTCACGATCATGGCCAAAGTCTCGTTCACACCGGCGCTCTCTGTGATCCCAACGGCATCCAGGTTCACGCTCACATCGATAAGGGTGATGAATAAAGCGACACTCCCGGCTAACATCTCTCGACTCTGGTTCGCACACATGCCTAAAGTTATTCCACTCACACTCTCTGGATCTTTCACATTCACGATAATCAAGCCGATAACAAAAGTTATCAGGGGCAAGTGTAATAGTGTCTATGATATCTTCATCAGCATTGGCAGTTGCTGTTCCAAACGGGCCTGAAGAGATAAAAGCACAAAGTGGAAGCAACAGTAGAAACATTGCCAACGAAAGTAAATTCTTTTTCATCAGACAACTCCTTTGTAAAAAAGTAGCAAAATAAAAAATATGCTCATAAAAGATCTGCTCATCTTTTATGAAAAAGAAAAAGCAATATATGTGCCAACTGCTCTTAAACAACGTTTGCAAGAGGTACATGACAAATTTGTAACAAAAAACCAACTTGACGCAAATTTTCTAAAATAGTTTTGTCATTTTTGTCAAAGGGAGAAGATCGTTTTTCACACTCACTTATCTACTATAGTGATCGTCTTGGAATTAAAGGAGAGCAAGTGGTTTTTGAACTTGATCGTCCTCGTGAAAATGATCAGGCCAAGATGTATCCTGTCCGGCCATGGTTAAAAGAACTCAGTGCCTGAAATCGGGGAGGGACATTAGCGTCCTTCTTGCTTTGCTTGTAGACGCGAGATGATCTCTTCATTTAGCTGGCCTGGATTATTTTTTATACGTTTTCTCAGTTGGGGAGAGTTTAAACCTGCTTGCACCATTTCTCTGATGATGTTGTAAAAATCGGAAAGAATTTTTTCGTTGCTTTGGTTCTTCTGGAATTCATCCAGATGCTCTCCTACATAGACTCTTAAGAGGGCCAAAGAGTTGTGCTCCAAATCGCCACTATGTATCGCATCTTTTCCTAACTTTTCTAAATTGGTTGTCTTGTTAGCATTAAAATCGCGAAATTTTCCACTATCATCAACTCCTGTTAATAAGTCCAGATTGCTAGCAATAACACTCTTATCTCTATGGTAAACCACGCTTATCAGATCAGCAAAAAATTCTCCAAGAGGACGATAAATGGAGTGGTATACCTCTACTGCTGGATCTTTATTATCTTTGAAAAAATGCTTGAGATACTCTTTTCCTTTTTTGCTCTCCTCATTTCTTAAGGTAGCAACCGTTTGTAATAAATCTCGCAGTGTACTATCTGAATCTACTTGACTCATATGGGACATGATTGCATGGCCAAACTCATGGGTAAGAATAGGAAGTAGCTTAAGCGATGAGTTTGCCTCCTCGCTTGGATGATAACTTCCTCCTCCCTCATCATTCTCCTTGGAGAGTTGAATGAGAGAGGAGAAGAATTTTTTGAGATCGATGGCCTGTCCAAAGTGTTCCTCATCCAATTTTTTAGCAAGTTTTCTATCGTGGTTAATTGCAAGATCTGGATCAAAGATATCGGGATAGAGAATAAAGTGATCGTTCTCACTATACACAGCAATGACATTAGTTTTTTTAGGGATAAGCAAGATTATCTCTTTGGGAATGGAGAATCCTTGTTTGTCTTCATAGGATGCACACATCTTTGCCATATGGTCGATAATTTGGGTCACATGCTCACGAGGGACTGCGGGATCGTAGTAACATTGGAGTGTTGTTGCTTCACCACACCCTTTACGAAAGTAGATCCTACTCTCTTCAAAAACAGAGTCCTTAAACGCTTCGAGATCGAGTTTCTTGGACGGAAATTGTGAGTAATAAGAGGAAGCGGCCTCCAAAACCTGCTTGAGTACATTCATACCCGCGGCCACATCGTAACCATAAATTTTATCGTGTCCTAATGCTGTAAGCACTCCTCCAAGGAGCGCAAAATCGATACTCCCTTTATTGGCCGCTCTTGCAAGTTGTAATCCTAGGAGAGTCTTGGCATCGTCTCTAATCTCTGGGGCCATGGAGAGAAGAGCTAACGAAGAATCAAAAATAAATGTTGGGGTCTGAAACTCTTTAAAGAGAGAAGCCGTGGTTGCAATCTCCATTGCTGTCTTTAAAAAAAAGGCCTTATCTTGAATATCTTTGTTATCAATCATTTTAATAGCAAGATCTATTGCTGTCGATAAGCTGCTGGGGTCGTGATTTCCAAGAGCATTGGCAACATTTAAAAGCATAGTAATGGTCATTGCCGTTTTATCTTGTCGAAGCTCGGGGAGGAATTGGATTGTTGGCACTGATAATTTAGCAACAGTACTTAATAGCGCCAAAGCCTTCTCTGATGGGGATGCCGGTGACTCATACCAGAGGTATGCACCTAAGAGTGCTGTTGAACAAATGAGCGCACACTTGCACTCTTTATCGTGTTGAAAAATCCACTCTTTAGCGGCCGTAACACCATTTGCTACAGAGGTGGAAAGAGATGAAGTAGGAGTACATTGTTCATCTGTAGTAATCGTGGCATAGGTACTATTAAGAGGATTTACTGCTAATATTAATCCTAGTATCCCTGAAACGAATAATGAGTTAATATTTTTTTTCATACCTCTCCCTTTTTCTATGTTTATAAATCAAAAATTTCACTCCTGTATTTAATCTTTAGACTACCACTATAAGTAATTACATTTTCTAGATTTTTTTTAATTTGAATAAAATCAATGTGATACCTAGTGGAGGTAAACTAAATAAAAATCATTAATACCAATAAAACATGAGAGGGAGTAAATGCCATTTTTTTTACTCATATCTTATTTGTTTAGTTTTCAAAGAGTGACTAACCTCTGGAAAATATTAAGAACAAAAAAATATATTTTTTTAAAAAAATTTTTAATGAAATAATCTTTTTATTTCCAGATCACAAGAATATAAAAGATGGAGAAATATTTTTATGAGAACGACAAGAACAGTTTCATTATCAGTTATGATCTTTATATCACTCATGTCCTTATCACGGCCAATCATAGGAAGTGATGAATTAGTTCTGGTGAGACCAAAGCAGAAGGTATCCATAGTGACTGCCGAATCGTCGAGAACAGACATCGCCAAGACAACGGTTCTAGAAAAAGAGGAGAAAAGCAGCGAAAACGATCTCGCAAACGCGAGCGAAATCAGTAAAATCAAAGAAGCAATCGCCACCTTTGGAACCACCCTTGGACAAGAGCAGGTTGAAGATTTTGCCCAGCAAGTTATGCGGCCTCTGTTAAAAATTCAACCCGCAAATGACACCACTAAGAAAAACTCTATTCAAGACATCTTTTCTCAAGAAGAGTACAATCTAATCAAGCAGTTTTTTATTGTACGAAAACAACTGCAGCAAGTTGAAGAGGGTTTCATTAAGAGTGATCATTGCACTCTTCCTTCTAATAAAGCAGCAGAGGCCGAATCCTTGCAACCAGCTCCTTTCATAGAAAACATTATTGCTAGAACTTTGCAATTTAACTCTGAATATATCAAACTCATGCAAGAACTCTACCCTGAATCGGCCAATCTTGAAAAAAGAAATGATCGTTTACGATGGAAGAATTATATCACTGATGATCTTGGGCATACGATCACCTTTGAAAACCCCTATTATGTACGAGATAAGGGTGAGGAAAAAATTCAGTACCCTTTTAGTGCCCAGACGAATTTCCAATCTCTTGCCAAATTCTTGGGATTTCCATCTGCTGAATTACCCAAAAAGAGCGATTTTCATGAAAAAGGCCTTTTTTCAGGTAAGAAAAATCTGATCATTCTTAAAAAGCAACCAAGAAAGGGGCAAGCACCAGAACAGTTAGAAGTGAGTGGTTATAAAGGTAAACAAGTGATCAAAAGCATAACTTGCAAAATAGCAACCCTTCAAGAGTTAAAAGAGATCAAGGCCAAACGAGATGAGGCGAAAAAACAAGAAGAAGAGAAGAGGCATCTGCAAGCAGAGACAAAAATAAATCCAGAAAAGAAAAAAACACCATCGGTACAGATTAACCCTCTTAATCTTGTTGATTTTTCTTCAGAAAATAAAACGCAGACGATTGCACCAATAGAGGCAGTAACCAAAATCAATAAAGTACAGATTGATCTCGCCGATAAATATGGAAATACACCACTCATTGATGCTGTTATGAAAGGGGCCGAGAACACGGCCATAAGTTTACTCCGGGCCGGGGCCAATCCTAACGTAGTTCCTAATTATCAAAGTAATGAGGCAAAGGGTTCTCTTTTGGCATGTGCTATTAAGAAAAAAGAGTGGGGTCTTGCCGATGAGCTTTTGAAGCACAAGGTAAATTTAGAATTAAAAGATAAATATGCAAACACTCCTCTCATTGATGCTGTTATGAGTGGATATGAGCAAAGCGCTATTAAATTGCTTATGGCCGGGGCCAATCCTAACGTAGTTCCTAATTATCAAAGTAATGAGGCAAAGGGTTCTCTTTTGGCATGTGCTATTAAGAAAAAACAGTGGGGTCTTGCCGATGAGCTTTTAAAGCACAAGGTAAATTTAGAATTAAAAGATAAATATGCAAACACCCCTCTCATTGATGCTGTTATGAGTGGATATGAGCAAACTGCCATTAAATTACTTCGGGCCGGGGCCAACCCAAATGTTATTCCTAATTATGCAAACAACCAGAGCAAAGCATCTCTACTATCGGTAGCACAATCGAAGCATATGTGGGCCCTTGTGAGAGAGCTCACTAAATAGATTCTGCTGAAAAAGTCCCCTCATTCGGCCTTTACACCATTTTCCGGGCAGGTTGCCCTGGTGACATGCACGAATGGTTTCGCTCACGCTAAAAATTTGCAAATGCGAAACCACAAGTGCATGTCATATTTTTCGAAATAGATAAAGAAAGAGATTTAAGATCATTGCCACTACCGTTGCTAAACACATCCCCTTAAGTGGTACCGATCCAAGTTTAACCGCCATACCACTCACACCAACAGTAAAAGTAATAGAGGTGACCATTAAATTTTGAGGCATGCTATAATCAACCTTTGATTCAACCAGCATACGAATTCCGGAGGCGGCAATAATTCCAAAGAGAAGCATACAAACACCACCCATGACTGGTGTGGGGATCGTTTGGATAAGGGTCGAGAGCGTTCCTGAAAAGGCAAGTACCACTGAAAGAATGGCCGCGCCTCCAATTACCCACACGCTATACACTCTAGTTACCGCCATCACTCCAATATTTTCGCCATAGGTGGTTGTGGGAACCGAGCCACATAGGCCTGAAAGAATGGTACTGACCCCATTCCCTGCAAGCGAGCGATAAAGGCCAGGATCTTTTGCCAAGTCTCGCTCTACAATGTGTCCTGTAACAATCAAATGTCCAATATGCTCCGATATCACCACTAACGCTGCCGGTGCAATAATCAATATCGCATTCCACTCAAATTGAGGTTTATAAAAAGTTGGCCACTTGAAAAAGGGTGCTGCCGCAACCGGAGCGAGATCGACAAGACCTAAGGCCAAAGAGAGTATGTACCCAATAATTATTCCCAAAAGGATGGGAATAATTGCAAAAAAACCACGAAAAAAGATAGAACCAAACATAATAAAAAGTAACGTTACTGAAGATACAATCACCTCTTTTGTTCCTGACTCTCCTATGTATCCCGCCATGGAAGCAGCAACCTGGGCCAGCTCAAGTCCAATTAAGGCAATGATTGGCCCCATCGCTGCCGGAGGAAGAAGGATGTCGATCCATGTTGTTCCTACAGTTGCAACAAGCAGAGCGACTAATAAAAAAATAAATCCCACCACAATAAAACCACCTAGTACCAATGGATATTGTGCTTGGTGGGATCCTAAACTTAAAAGGGCCAGCACTGGAGCAATAAATGCAAAACTTGAACCCAAAAACGCAGGAATCTTCCCTTTGCAAACCAATAAATAGATTAACGTTCCAATGCCGTTCATTAACAATACTACCGAAGGATCAACATGAAAGAGCGAAGGGGCCAACACAGAAGCACCGAACATCGCAAATAAATGTTGCAAACTCAATGGAAATCCTTCCAGCAAAGAAACCTTTTCCTCTACACCAATTATACGACGAGCAAGAGACATGCACTAACCTCAAATCGATAAATTTTTTCTGTATCTTTTCAATTAATAATTGAGCTCTATTTGTGGCCACTTGTCAAAGCCTAACGCAAGAATCATCCTAATCCATTTTCTTATTGATCAAGGGGCCGATATTCATGCAAGGAGTTTCTAATCAATCATACTGGCCCAGCTGATTTACGTTTTTTAATCCTTAGCGTGCTATATAATCCGTTTTCTGTGGTGATCCCATGATGGTGCTGGAGATATGAGGGTTGGTTTACTCAAACATTACTCCATTCAGAAATCAAACCAAGTTCTCTTATCCACTTATGGAGATATTCCTTGTCGATAGGAGTTTCTGTGAGAATCCCTCGAATATCGTGCAAATGCTTTTCTGATCCGCCTTGGCGATAATAATCCAATTTTTTTATGATAATATCTTCAGCAGTAGCGATGAAAATAGTGATATTGGCGGTGAATGGAGTCTGTACGCGCCTAGAGAACTCCTCGATAGCGTGCTTGTTTCGCTTGCGTATGATGCAATCTATTTTTAAATTACTCTCAAGATGAATAAGATTAAATTGTCCATGGTTTTTTGTTTCATGCTTAAGAACTTCAAGAGGAGGGCAGTAGTAATCCTCAATATTAAAGGTATTAAACAATTTTTCACAATCATCATAGGCAATGTCGATGACAATGTCCATGTCGTGAGTCAGTCTCGGCTCTCCATAGATGGTAGAAGCAACTGAACCAACGACCATGTAAAGAATTTCTTGTTTGTTCAATTTCTCAATAACACCGATAAATATTTCGAGAAGAGTGCTATCCATCTACCGACACCCCTTCTCAATCAGCGCGTACGTTTTCTTTTTAAGTTCTTGCTCACTCAAGTTTGGAAATTTGCGCTTAAGCTGTTCTTTTTTAATGGTGAAAGCAAAATGAAAGAGATCACTCATAATTTTTAATTTTTTTTGAATCGTTACTGGATTTAACGCAGCTGGCAGCGATTGTGACTTTGACATAATCCTTCCCTTTTACCTTGATAGTGGCCATCAAAATGGTGCTACGGTTGAAGAGTATTGTCGAGATAAAAAACTTTTCAGCAGCAAAATTTATGTCCCAATCGCATAGTTTGTCATTGCTATATCTATACACAGCTACTACCAGTTTTTTAGGGTCTTGTGTCAACTTCTAATGCCGACACTAATGCCTTCTAATACCCCCAAAAAGACACTACCTGTTGTGTTTGATTGAATGCAGGGGGCTTATTGAAATAATGACAGAGAGACGTAAGAAATTGTGTTTTCTAAAATGGAAAAGAGGGAGTTTTAAGACTTTCACCTTTATGAAAAGGGGTCTCGTAAAAAGGTAACGTCTCTGAGTATGTATCGATTCCGGTGCATCCGCGATTGAACCAAGGGTGAGCGGGAGTGATGATTGCGCCAGGATAGTTGCTAAGGTCGAAGTAGCGCCCACCCCCGCTTGCCGTTAAATCGCGTTGAGTCTCGCTGGCAGCGACTACTTTAAAAGAGGGGTGTCCCGGCGCCTCTGGTGCAGGGAAGGCCGCGGTGTCTTTCACGTAAATAGTGGCGTTGTAGTCGTATTTGATCATGATCCTCCAATTGCCATCTCCCGTATCTGCAATCGATGCCTATTGAATTGATTTATAAATAATGCCTCGTTTTTTTGAGGGGTGCCCACTTTTGTAGTCGTGTTCAAAAATTGCTCAGTTTAATAATAGGGATATGTTTGTGAAAACAGAATTGTAGATAAAAAAATGAGAGGACATTTTTTTATTGTAGTACCATGATAGATGAACTCACAGAGCAATAAGAACCAAGGATTTTCATGTTGTGTTGTATTATAAAATTTCACTATGTTTTTATTATAATTGCTAGCTTGACCATAGGTATTAGGTCTAATGCCAAAGAAATATATGGGAGTAATGACAGCAAAGGAAATTTGGTTTTTGATTTCTATGACAATAGTGATCACAAAAACATAACACCAACTATAAGTGAATTAAAAAAAATGCTTAAGGAAGACCAAGATTTTTATGAATATTTTGCACGCATGATAAATTCTGATCCAGAGTTTTTCTTATCCAGCATTAAAAAACAAAGTGATCAGCTTATTAAAGATAGAGATATAATAGATTTTTTCAAAAATACATACAAAAGCAACGGCCTTGACGACAAGAATTATTCGTGCATCAATACATCTAATGATGTTCAAAAAGTTGTTAAAACGATTAAAAATTCTCAAGAAATTATAAACAACAGCACAGTAAATAAATGTAATTTGTTTTTATCATCCAATAACATTGAACACATTAATGTAGATGATATAAATTTTCTTCCTACATTAATGAAATCCAATGAAGTAATTTATTTAATCACCAACGACAATGGGCATGTAAAGACAAAGAAGATCTCTTTATTGAAAATTTCTAATCTTTTTTCAGATCTTTCTTTTGATAATTCCATGCACTTATTATCAGAAAAACAATGTTTTTTTCTCTTGTCAAAAGGTTTGAAAATAACTCAGGGAGAAGATAAATTCTGGGGTGCTTTAGGTGCTTTTGCCATTGCGGGAGGTCTTTTCTATGCTGGTTACAACATTGGAAAACTTTATGAACCTGTTGCAAGTATAAGTGATTCAATAAAACATATAACGGAACAAGTTGTTAAAATCACTCCCTTATTAGCTCAAGTTTTGGTAAATGTTAATAAACTTTTAGATAACTTTAATCAAATTGGAGATATTCTAAGGGACACTATCAATAAAGATAATATAAGAAAAGCCCTTTCTGCAATAGATACACTCAGAAGGCAGTTTCAAGAAATGATAGCTGACGAAGCAACCTTAGCAGAAAGGATTAATGATGGAACTTTTAATTATTACCTATATCAAATACAATACAATACCGATCAAATTAGATCAATAATATTGCAAACAGCTGATCCTATGTCAAAAACAGTATTGATTCCAATGACAGCACCAGCATTGGCCCTATATGCACAAATGCTAGCACTAAGAGAAAAGTATATACAAAAACATGAACCTGATAAAAAGATGTTATCCGTGTATGAAATGCCATTTCACAGAGATTATTTTAGCCTGTATTCATCTATCTTTAATGAATTTGAAAACAATCGAAAAGAAGAATTCAAAAAATTTCACCATCTCATGTCAGAAAAATATCTTGATGGATTTCACTTTTACATACCTGATTCAAAGCTCGATATGACAAAGCAAATTCATATTAATCCCAAAATAGAAGAAATGATTGAGGCACGTCTTGAAAAAGGACAACGTCCTAGAAGTAGTTTATGCACTGTTCACCCTTACTGTGCGGGAGGATACAAAAATGAGCCTCAGAAAGATTGGGGAGAAATAAAGAGGTTTTATATTGAATGGAAAATAGATGATCCTGAAAAACTAAGTGTTCCAACATTATTTGTTATAACATGGACAAGAACAAAAGAGGAATACGAAAAAGACAAAAAATGGAATGTTGAAATCGCAAAAGCTGTTGATGCTTACCCAAACGCAGGACCACACAATCAGGATATTGAAACAATAAGGAAATACGCAATTGAGCACAATGCTCCTATGCATTTCTGGGAAGAAAAATATTACAAGCCTATGCTTAAAGCAATCGAATCTTCCCTTATGCCCATTTACGAAAGGCTCAATAGTAATGAAATATCTAAAAAAGATCTTATAATGAAATTTCAATATCAACCCACAGGATCAATATGAGATAAGATATCTGATTCCTTGTGCTTGTACCCATTCTCTTAAACGACAAAACCTTGAGCAAGTTACCTTTCTCTTTCTACAGAACAATTAATGAGTATTTGCCATATTTTTTTTTCAGCATTACTTATTTTACCCATAGAAGCCGCTTTAATGACATCGTAATTGAACCCATTTACAAATGATTCTGTATACACTTCTGTACTATTTAACTGAAAACTTAAATTCAAAAAATATTCTCGGAGTCTTGTAATCCGTTGAAACGAATCGATATCATCTGGAATTGTGCTTAAATTACTATCTCCAAGACTATAAGCAAAAACATTATTTTCTCCTTTTAATAGCAACGAGGAACCAACTAAGTGTGGAGGATTTTCTGATGACACCCCTTTAAATAAGCTTACCTTTATAATAACTTTATACTCATCCAATAGAGGAACTTCTATAAAACCTGATAGCTTCTCATTGAGATTAATGCTGACATGCTTTGACAATGGATCATTATTTAATGCTGGAGTATTGTACAATACTAGGCATTGTGATTGTTTTTTCCATTCACCAGCAATTAAGTTAAAATCAAACATAAACAAGGATACCAAGCAGATAAAAAAATAACGAGAATAAAACATATGTTTATCCTTTGTTGTAAAAAAAAAATCAACCATTTCTAACTTGTTTTTTAGAATTATCACAAAACAAGAAGTGAAATGAACTCTTAAAAATGACATTATCTCGTATGTTTTTTTAAGACAAGTAAATATTTTGGTACTGTAAATCTTCTTCAATAATACATTGTCAAATAAAGTAATTGACTTTCCTCAGGTAGAAGCATGGTATGATTTGATTGAATACAGAGGGATTATTGAAATAGTGACAAAGAGGCGTAAGAAATTGTGTTTTCTAAAATGGGAATGAGGGAGTTTTAAGACTTTCACCTTTATGAAAAGGGGTTTCGTAAAAAGGTAACGTCTCTGAGTATGTATCAATTCCGGTGCATCCGCGATTAAACCAAGGGTGATCGGGAGTGATGATCGCGCCAGGATAGTTGCTAAGGTCGAAGTAGCGCCCACCCCCGCTTGCCGTTAAATCGCGTTGAGTCTCGCTGGCCGCGACTACTTTTAAAGAGGGGTGCCCCGCCTCTGGATGAGGAAAGGCCGCTGTATCTTTCACGTAAATAGTGGCGTTGTAGGCGTCTTTGATCATGGTTCTCCAGTTGCTAAGCGATCCCCAATCCCAGTGAGTGCAAACAACGGCGCCAGAGTTTACTAAGGCCTGATTAAACGAGCTTTCAGGATTATGCAAGTTGTATCCTCGCGCCCACACTCCTGTTGTACGCTTGGTTGGGTTTAAGATTTCGCCCGAAGCGTGCTCAAACTCAGGGGAGGAGGGAGTGTGCTTTACTTCACGCTCATGGAGGTAGGCGAGTTCATCAAAGCTTAAATCATTCACGCCCAAACGAATCATCACCCCTTGTCCAAAGAAGGTGTGATAACCGCGCCTGGTGATGAGCGTCTCGGAGATGGAACCTGAGGCCTTTAAGATGGTGTTGGGGAAGAGATCGGACCAGCCTCCAAGAGAAAGTGTATTTTTGAGGGCATAGCGAATAAGCTCCTCTCTGGGATAGACGCTTGCAAACTCTTGCACTCGTGCTAATCCTGGTTCTGCTGGCGATAGTGCTAAAATATAGCGCCAAGGATGATCGCCGATAATCTCTCCTTTGCAAGCAAGCAGGTCGTGTGTGCGCTCACACTCACGCTTTAAATAGCTTTGCATCCTCTGCTGTTTACTCGACTTCACCCAATACCCATAGCGAATCGACTCGTAGTCGGGACGAAATTGCCACTTGTCACTGCTCTCTCCCTGACTATAATTTTTTTTGGCCTCTCTCCACTTGCTAACAGTTGGCAAATCTCGAATCAGCGAGGTGGAGATGATAATGGTTAAACGATCATCAACCTTGCCAGGGAAGTCGTTGATACGATGATGAGATCGAGCTTTAGCTTGATCGTGAGCAAGGGCCATCCTTGTTAGCTCTTCACCGCAACTTTTGCCACTACTCTTCATTACTCTCTTGGAAAGAACATCCCACTCATATCCTCGTGAATTTTCTGCACACTCTTCTAAGAGTGCTTGAAATCGCCCCTCCCCATCCCATAACTCCTGATCATAGCTGGCGTAAAAATCGCCCATCTGTCCAAAAATCTCTGCCACCGTCTTAAAATCGATCAGACCTGGACGTAAAAAAAGTGCCTCATCATTTTTCGAATCAAACTTCGCAAAAACATCAAAGGACTCTTTAATCTGCAAGATGGTATTTTTCACGCGATAAAAACGCCAAGCAGTCGGCAACACAACAAAGTCGCGAGTGTAGTTGAGTAGATTAGTAAAGAGTTCCCATTCAGGAAGTTTGCGAATGATAGGATTATTTTTCTCGGTCCATAAAATTTTTAAAAGCGAAGCAACTTTATAAGCGGCAGTCGGAAGCTCTCTAACGCTATTAAGATCATGCACACTGATGATTTGATTAATACCACTTTTGACTTCATTCACTAGTTTTACAAAGCGAAAAAGCTCTGCAAAATTTTTCATTTGTGGAACACTATCGGCATAACCCTCAAAGCTTTTAATTAAAAACGCCAGTCGCTCCTTTGCTTGCTCCTCATCACTGCAAGCAAGCGCAGGATTTAAAAGTGCACTCTCGTAAAGGAAAACGGTAATCGAGGCCGAACTGCCTCCAGAGACTGTGCCAAAGGCACCATACTCCTCCACCATACGAGCAAGCGCACCAAAGTGGGCACAAAAGAATTCACCGTTCCCACGAATGCCTACCGCCCTTCCAGGGTCAATAGTAATCGCAAACGAGTTAAAGGATAACAATCCCATCACCATTAGTGCAAAAAATCTTTTCTTTATTATAAACGACATAGAAACTCCTTCATAAGAAAAAGCTATAACGTTATCAGACCCAGCAATTGCCCGCTCCCCGCCTCTCCTGCTTTTACTTGAGGATCTTGAAGATCGATTTTAAAATGAAGCGCAAAATCGTTATCACCCTCTTCATCCACTAGGCGTTGGTAAATATCCCAAACTTGATTTTGATGATCACGCTCGATGGTGGTTAATCGTTTGTTTCGAGCATTCGGTGTAATCATAATCTCCTTGTGGACATCGTAGTAGGCATCCATCATCGTAGATAGTTTCTCCACACTCCACTCGCTTGCATTTGAAATCTCTTCTAAGATACTCTCGTAGCGTTCAAAGCTAAGATCACGAACCACCCGGAAAATAGCACTTCGTAAAGAGTTCGTAAAGCGCTCCATATCTGCAAGCGCCAAGAGCTCCTCTGCCTTTTCTGCTTTTGCCTTCTCTTTTTCAAGCTCTTTTCGACCATAAGCGATCGGGTCTTTTAGGCGCTCCCACTCCTCGAGTAAGCTCGAATCCACCTCGCGGATCATCTGTTCAAAGTATAAAATCGCATCCATTACCGCTTCATTTTTTGACTGCTCCGGTAGTGTTTGCGAAAGCACGCGATAAACATCACTTAAGTAACGAAGAAGCAATCCCTCGGAACGCTCAAGTGCATACTCCTTAATATAGTCGTTAAAGGATAAAAAGCTCTCATACATCTCACGCACAATCGATTTTGGAGAGATGTTCTCCTCGCCAATCCAGGGGTAACGGGCCTTAAAAGCATTAAAGTTGTTGTAGATAAAGTCGCGCTCCGGTTTAGGCCACTCCACCTTCTCTAGCTCCTCCATGCGCTCTTCATAGGGAACACCTTGTGTTTTTAATTCGAAGATGAGGTCACGTTTAACACGATCGAGCTGTTTATTTAAAATGGCATCGGGGTCTTCAACCACCGATTCACAAATGGTAAGTATCTTTAAAGCGTAATCTTCAGCATAAGGATCGATAAGATCAACAGCATCGAGAACAAAGAGTGAGAGTGCATGGTGAAGTGAGAAGTCCTCTTGTAAGTGCAGGTTCAAGCGCAGTCCAGGTCCCGGTTTTATAAACTCAATAATCTTTCGCTCCACCAGCGAACGAAAATGCAAGAAGGCCTCACCCTTTAAGCGCTTCTTTATATGCTCACTCTCGTGTGACGAAGCGATCATGCGTTTCATCGCCCGGCAACCATCACCACTCTCCCTTGATAGCACTTGCAATAGCATCCCTGCGCTCACCTTAAAACTAGATTTTAACGGTTCAGGAGGAGAAGCGAGCAAGCGCTCATAATCGGCGTGCCTCCACAGCACAAAGTTTTTATCTGGCGGTCGCACCTTCACCTGGGCCTTCTTCCCTTTTGCTTTGGCCTTCTCCTCATTCATCTTATTCTCGATGATATAAGAGGGGGCCATCACTACTACCGTGCCACTCTCATCAAAACCTTTACGCCCGGCCCGGCCTGCAATCTGATGAAAATCGCGTGCAGTTAAGAGCGCCACCTTCTCTCCATTATATTTACAAAGCTTGGTGAACAAAACCGTACGAATGGGGACATTGATTCCTACCCCTAGCGTATCGGTTCCAACAATAATTTTAAGCAACCCTCGCTGTGCTAACTTCTCCACTAAAATACGATAACGTGGAAGCAATCCCGCATGGTGGATGCCAATGCCGTGGCGTAAGTAGCGACTGATATCTTTGCCATAGGGAGTGGAAAACTTCACCCCCTCCAGTGCTTTGGCGATCTCTTGCTTCTCTTCCTTTGAACAGTAGTTGACACAGGTCAATGCCTGAGCATTTTCTGCACACTCGCGCTGGGTAAAGTTCACCATATAAATGGGCGCTTTTTGTGCACTCACTAAGCGCTCCAACACCATCTCCAGTGGGTACTCCTCATAGGAGAATTCTAGTGGCACCGGACGCTCACCACCAACAACACTCTTAGTGGCAATCCCAGTGAGTTTACTTAGCTCCTCTGCAAAAAAAGTGCTCTCTCCCATGGTTGCAGACATCAGCAAAAAACGCGCCCGTGTAAGTGTCAACAGCGGAATCTGCCAGGCCACTCCACGCTCGCGATCGGCATAGTAGTGAAACTCATCCATTACCACATCATCAACCGCACACCCCTCCCCACTTCGAAGCGCCATATTCGCCAAAATCTCAGCGGTACAACAAATAATCGGAGCATCACGATTCACACTCGCATCTCCCGTAATCAGCCCCACCTTATCCGGACCGAAATCAAAACAGAGGGAGATGAATTTTTCATTGACCAAGGCCTTAATGGGGCAGGTGTAGAAAGAGCGACGCTTTAGCGCCAGCGCCCGAAAGTGCATAGCAAGCGCCACCATCGATTTTCCCGACCCCGTAGGCGTATTTAAGATCACATTTTTTCCATCGAAGATCTCTAAGATCGCCTCCTCTTGGGCCGGATAAAGGGTGAGTCCCCGCTCCTCACAATAAGCAAGAAAGCGATCCAGTAGCTCTCCACTATCGCACTCACGCTCACACTCACCCTCACTATGACTATCGGGTAATCTTTTTAACAAAGGATACGCTTGCAGCTTTTCATTATCATTTTCACGGGTAGATTCGCTCGTTTTTGTTTGCATACTTCTCTTTCTTTTCAATAATTTTGTTTCGATACTCTATGACATCAAAAATTTGCTCTTCAATGGAGGAGGAGAGACTACTCATCGGGTACTGACTCTCACTATATGCTCTCAGCGGAAGAAAAGCTTCAAAGCCTAAAGAGTAATTCTTATCCTCGTAATCATAAGCATCGTAAATATTTATACCAACCAAGACAACGCTGTAAAGCAAAGAGATAAAAGCGGCAAGCTTCCATTTCATTACGCGAGGAAAGAGTAATCTTGCATACCCATAAAAGGTAAAAAGTAAAAATGAAAGTGTAAGCATGGAACTCACCAAAAACATGCCCCAATTACTGTTGATATTAAAAAGCAGTGGCGAGGTAAAAACGATCAAAAGATTAAAAAGCACAATCACTTTCATGTGATGATGCAAAATTGTAAAATATTGAAAGCGACTACAAACCACCTTTAATACTAGCGAAGTCGCTGCAGTAAATAGTGAGATAATCAAAGAGAGGGAGAGGAAATTAACCAAGAGGTCACGTACCCCTTCACTATCTAGAGCAGCATCGATGTAACTATTAAAAAGCAATAAAAGCAGTATCAATATCACATAGGAAGCCAGATACTTTAAGTTTACTTTTGAAACCTCTTGCGGATCCAAGTAATACCAAAGATCTCCTCTACCACTACTCCTAGATGACAAGGTTCCCCCTGCACTTGTAGTTAGAGGAAGCAGCTCTGTCTCCTGCTCACTGCTGCTAATCGGCATAAACTCCAGCTGATAATTGGCGATAAAAAATTCCTCGCGTGCACCCTCTAAAATTTTACTGCCACCATCACTATCCAGATAGCGCAAAATAAATTTACTCCCATCATAGACAATCTCTGCTTGAAAATCTTTGATCTCCCCTCCATCCAACACCACATCATTTTTAGCAGAGCTACCAATGGTTAAACGCACCTTCTCCCAATGTTGATGAAAAACAAACTGAGGATCATCCTTTAACTTTAACTTCAAAACAAATTTCATCGCTTGCCTCCATCATCGTCAAAACTAATACGCGCTAGGTGGTGCTCTAAAAAGCGTTTACTGTTTTCCTTACTAATCCCGTTAAACTCCCCTTTAAATAAAAGGTAGCTATTACCACGATTAAGAGTAATCGCCTTAAAGTGCAGCTTATAAAGGTCTTGATACTTCGTAAGCGCCGCAAAGCAGGTAGCAATTTTAAAACTTATCTTATGAGGGTTAACAATCACCATCTCATCACACGCATATTTGCTTTGGATGGTTTTATCAAAGAGTGAGAGAAAAATGTTCTCAAGTCCATCATCACTCGCGAGCACACTACTGATCTTACGATAAAATTGCAGCGAAGAGAGTGTTAAATTTTCCAGCACAGTATATTGCAATTCAAAGGATCCACTATAGTTTCCATTTTCAAGATAGGCAGCATTCTTTAAGTGGCAAAAGTGGTCGATCGCTTGATACTGCTTCTTTTTCGAGGTGGTGTTTTTGCCCCAACACTTAAGAGTCTCGGGAACTGAGGCCAGCATCCATCCTGCAACGATAGGTGGTGTGCTTTTGCTAGTGAGCAGCTCTTTAAGTAAGCTATTTTGAATCTGCTTTAACTGCTCTCCAATCAGTGCGTAAGAGTTTTTTAAAGCAAACTCCTCTTTTCTTGCCAGCACCTCTTGTAATAAAAGCATAGCGTGGCCAATCGGCACAGAAAAGGTGATATTAAGTGATCCTATAAGATGAGAGACATTTACCCCAATCACCTCCCCTCTACTATTCACCGTAGGTCCTCCACTCATCCCGGAGTTAATTGGTGTAGTCATAAAAACTCGCTCATAAGGCCCATCACTAATCACCCCATTATAAGTTCCACTAACAATCGCCATTCGCAAATCTTGAGGGAGTCCCAGCGAATAGACCTCCTGCCCGATCGCAGGCGCCTCCCGCTTAAGGGTCAAAGCGCGATCAAACTTTTTATCGATCTTAACCACAGCAATATCGTGGATGATATTAAATCCTAAAATTTTTGCTTCATAATTTTTATCATCAATCACCACATAGACTTTATAGTTATCATCCTCATCATGCACCTTGGAGGAGATCACATGATAGTTGGTAAGCAAATACCCCTCTTTATTAACCACAAATCCCGATCCATAGGAGAGTTTCGGCGCGTCGGCAGACTTGGAAGTTTTGATTTGAAAAACGAAAGTGTGTAACTTTTTATAGAGCAACTCCCCCTCGTCAGCAAGTGCACTCCCTGCACCAAGCGCAATCACCCCTACAACTATGCAAAGCAGAGCAACCCAAGGACTTACTTTTATCATCTTTACCTCTTTTCTCATCGCCGACACTCCAATACAAAACTATTTAACTCCAACACTATCATGATCTCCTTCTCTTTTCCATTCTATCTTAAGGGAGAGAAGTATGTTACCCTAGCAAGCGATTTAATAACATGCTAAGGAGTTTTTGTGGAAGATTCAAAGCTACAAGATTATGAAGAAAAATTTTACTTAAATTGCGGTTTTGCTACTCGTGCTCTTCACGCAGGCGAGAAGGTTGGCCGTCCAGAACACGTTGCTCACACCAGTCCTATTTATCAAACCTCTACTTTTGTTTTCAATAATGCCGACCACGGAGCAAAACTCTTTGCAGGCACAGAGAGTGGCTATATTTATACGAGACTAGGAAACCCTTCTGCGCTTCTCTTGGAAGCAAAGATCAACGCACTCGAAGGCTCCGAGGTGAAGAAAAAAAATCCCAACCTCCGCGTCTCTACCCTTGCCTTCTCTTCCGGGATGGGAGCGATTGCCTCAACGCTCTTAGCAATCCTCTCTCAAGGCGACACCCTTATTCTAGGTGATGTTCTTTATGGGGCAACTGAACACTTGGCCTCCAACATCTTAAGTAAATTTGGCATTAAAAGCGTCGAAGTGAACACTAGCGACCTAAGCGCCGTGGAAAAGTGTATTCGTGAAAATCCCACCGCCAAGGCCATTCTCTTCGAAACACCTACCAATCCACTGTTAGTGGTAACCGACATTAAAAAAGTCTCGGATATTGTGAAGTCGGTTAATCCACAAATCAAAGTCATTGTCGATAACACCTTTGCAACACCCTACTTGCAACGCCCCTTCGAATTTGGTGCCGATGTCATTGTCCACTCTACCACCAAATATATTTGCGGCCACGGTACCGTCGTCGGCGGTCTCATGACCACCATCCACGACGAGGTTAAAAACGCTGCCTACACCGTCATCAAAGATGTTGGAGGCAACCCTGGTCCCTTTGATTGCTGGTTGGTAAACTTGGGCCTTAAGACGTTGCCTATTCGTATGGAGAAGCATTGTCAAAACGCTATGGCCATCGCTAAATATTTAGAGAAGCATCCCAAAGTAGCAAAAGTGTACTACCCAGGACTACCCTCAAGTCCCTACCACGACTTGGCCAAAAAGCAGATGAAAGATTTTGGTGGAATGATCAGCTTTGAATTAAAGGGTGGATTAGTCGCAGGTAAAAAATTAATGGACAACATTGTGATCTTCACTCTTGCGGTCTCGCTTGGCTGTGTCGACTCACTCATTCAACACCCGGCATCCATGACCCATGCTTGCGTTCCACGCGACAAGCGCTTAAAGGGTGGTCTCACTGACGGACTCGTGCGCATTTCTGTTGGCATTGAAGATATTGACGACCTCCTCGCCGCCTTGGAAGAAGGCCTCGCTCTGGTTTAGTTTCGTAAGGCCTTTGTCCTAGCGAGCACTGGAGAGAAGAGAATAGATATCGTTAATATTTTTCTGAATCGATTGAATATAAAACCATGTTCCTGCCTTTGGTATTTCTGTTGGAGCGGCACTAACATTAGGAATGACCATTTTCACTTGAGGATGATCGCGATATTTTTCAATAAATTGATTGTGGTCATCCAGATGGTTTTCTCCAGCAATGAGAAAATAGAGATTATTTTTTTCTTGCTCCTTAAGAGCGCTCTCAATCGCATCGGCCACTCCTAGATTTCGACAATCCCCATAGTTTTTGATTAATTGAATAATTTCCTCATTTACTGCCACATATTTATCTTCAAACATGCTGTTGTTTTTTATAAGCGCCCTTCTTTCCATATAATCTATTCCCAAGCGAGATTTTTTTAAAAATTCATAAACACGACCACGAAGTTGTTCTGTCGCCTTGTAGAGATTTTCTAACTCATTTTTAACCGTCTGCTTGGGTATATGAACTGCTTTCGGTTCCCAAGTATCTAAAGTAATCCGCTCAAGCAGTTTTTCATCGTTAATGTTTAAATAGAGGTTCTCGCTTAAGATCTTTTTTTTGTTTACACTACTTTTATTGATTGCGGGAATATTGGTGGTATCTAACCCTTCATAAAGCAAGATGATGTTACGATCTTTGCCTATAGCATCTTTAATAAAATGGGAGAGGACTCTTCCTCGCCACTTTAAATTTTTCACATCGTTGTGTCGTTCACCAAAGAGATGTATCTTCGCCGGAGTGGTGTTATCAGCATTTGCACTTTTATTGAGAGTGCAGCGAGACTTAAAATGTTCATAGAAAAAGGCCTCGACATTGGGAGGAGAGGCCTTGATTGCTCCTCTCTTGATAAGATCAATCTCTTCTGTCGTAAAATACGCCTTGATTTGCAAAAGCGCTTTATCACTTACAAAAGAATCGTCCTGACAAGGCCCTATTGCCAGGGCATTGCCTGTAAGCAAATAAAGACTCAAAAACATGAGAGAGAGACTTCTTTTCACCTTTTTCACCTTTTTTCCTATTACCATTAATTGTTTACTGCGGTCGCTAGTGTACAATAAGTAAATTATCTCTTGTGTTAATTCTAGATAATGGCACTGTTTTAAGATAATTAGCGATAGAGCGTGCAAAAACAACAAGATGCAAAGTGCCCACTCCACTTGGCATAGGTATTCACACATTTACTCGAGTATGCCTCAAATAAAAGGCGTTGCTTGGTTTTAGTAATCAAGCGGCCAAAGATTACTTTCTCTTGAAATCACTTGATTTTACAGGGAACTGGACTGCAAGTAAAAAAAAACTCTTTTGAGAAGAAAACTCCTGCTTTAAAATGACACTACTAGCTTATAAAACTTGAAAACATTAATGAGAGAAGTATGAAGATTTTATTCAAGCAAACACTTTTTTTACATTTAATTGTTCTTTTATTGTTGCCTTATCTCTTGGCGATGAAGGAATCACCTTCTTGTCATAATTTATCGCAAGAGACAGACACTTCTTCTTCACAATTAGTAAAAGTAAAACAAGCACTCCGGCATTTGCTTAAAAAAGATTCCAGAGAACAAAAAAAGAGGGTGCCCTTGCAAGCAGAGCTCAGCAAGGAGAAAAAAACTCAATCGATAATGCTGCTTGAAGAGATTTTGCAAACAGAGCAAAACTACTACCAATGCCTAAAGGAAGTGTGGGAAGCAAAGGTCATGGAGGAGATATCTGAAAGAGGGAGAATAAGTCAGGAGAACGCAAGCTTGCTCTCAGATAGTCTTAAAGCTCTGATGGATTGTCATGAAACGATTCAACAGGCAATCGAGCAGCAAACGGCAAAGGGCCACTGTGCAATTCCCTTGGGATACAAGAAAGCTTTTGCACCAAGATCAACCTGTTCTGAGGCCTATCATAACTACCTTCGTCTTTATCGTATTCAGAAAGAGATCATTTATGCTGGTGATAGAGATGAAGAGGAGTTGTTGCTTAAGCAAAAAAAAATTTCAGCGTGTGGGGTCTTTGACCTTAACTCTATTTTAATTAAGCCTATTCAAAGATTAGGGAAGTATCCTCTTTTTTTCAGAAGTTTAATCAAAGAGCAGTATTGCTCTAAGCAAGCTGCTAGCGCCAAAAAGTCCACAGAGAGATTATTAAAGGAGATGAACAGTACCCCTTAAGAGGAGAATGAGTATGATCGGTTGTAATTTTCAAAGAAGAAAGGCCAGAAGCTTTGTTAGCTATGCAGGTTGGGTCTTGTTAGTTTTTATCATTGCAACTAATGTCGCACGAGCTGATCATAGCGAAAATGAATTTAGATTGGATCTGAACCACCTGTCGATGGTTCATGTACCAGTGACTGAGCAAAATCTAGGGATGTGCTATGCCTTTGCCTCTGCTCAGATGTTGGATGCCTACCGCTTTTCCTCTGGAGATCAGGACTACTCAAAACAGATAGATCCTTTTGCCTTGGCAGTTGCTTTCAAACAAAAAAATTATAATAACGATGCCTACACCTATCCCAAACATCTTCCCCCTAATAACTATCAATATGGAGTGACCTTTGGCTGGGTCAGAGGGGTTCTAGATGTGGTCAATGCAGAAGGGGGGGCGTGCCTGGGTAACAATGAAAAAATCAAAACACTCGCCGAAGAGTATAAAAACAACTATTCACAAATCAAAAAAAATGAATTGGATCAATTTATAACCTATTTTTTAAATCACCATCATGATTTATTTGAGGGAGTTGAGAAGAGCTGCTCCGAGTTTAGTGAAAAAGAAGAGCATCTACAAAATGCTGGCATTCGCTTTGTGAATTTTTTCAAAGCGGCCATAGATCAATTTTGCACAAGTGACGAAAGGAAAAATTTTTCAATAAAATATGACCACATAGGGCCCAAGCATAGAAAGGAGTTTAAAAATTTCATAGACTCTCACTTGCAAATGAGCAAAGCGCAACCTGTGGCCGTTCGATATGACTGCAATGTTGTCTATTTTGGACGAAAATATCCCGGAATTGATCCCTCGCTACAACAAGAATCTTTGGTGGATGAGAAGTATCCTCACCAACATGTATCGCTGATTATTGGATATCGGATGCGAGTAAAAACCTCCCTCTTTGGCCATGAAAAGAAAACCAGGCAATATTTAGTTCGTAATTCGTGGGGCATCGAGTGTGGTAAATATAGCAAAGATTGGAAATGCGACAATGGCAACTTATGGATTGACGAAGAGGTTTTGCTTAAGAGTATCAACTCCCTGACAACTATTTTACCCCCTCCATAGTTTTTTTCCAAAAAAATATTTTCCCTGTACGAAGCTTTCTCTTTGCTATACATAGGGACCTTGGTCTGCTTTT
Source organism: Oligoflexia bacterium (assembly GCA_015231955.1). Taxonomy (GTDB): domain Bacteria; phylum Bdellovibrionota; class Bacteriovoracia; order Bacteriovoracales; family Bacteriovoracaceae; genus JADGAN01. The sequence continues at coordinate 132,992 of JADGAN010000007.1, forward strand.
TTTTAAATCAAGGAGGTTTTTATGAAAAGATTTTTATTAGCACCAATGTCTATTCTTTTCCTTATGCTCTTTATGCTCCTTAGTTTTAACTCTCCTGCTATGGCCTTGCACCCAGGAACTCTGCTCGAAGTCAAAAATTATGGTGGCTTTGTGACCCCTGAATTTGTTGGGCATGAAAATGGAGTAAGAGTCTTAAGAAATGGCATTGTGATTGCCTTTAATAAAAAAAATGATCTCTCTACGGAAAACTCCATCATCGTGGCATCTCTTGCTCCAACAGTTATGAGAAAACTGCTTGATCTTGTCAGGTATACAGAAGCTGGAGAGCTCTTGGATGAAAATCCCGATGCACCCATGTGCGCGGACATTCCAACCACAGACTATGCTTTAAGGCAAGCAGATGGCACAATCATCACCTTTGCCTCTGATCGTAATTGCAAAAAATATTTTATTGCAGATTATCGTTCCAGAGGCCTACGAGATTTGCTGGCCGGTTTTCAAAGTTTAAACTTATTGCAATAACTGTGGTTCATCTACCCTTTTCCCGACTGTCTATTTTTTTAACACTCCTCCATTTCTTTGCCAAAGAAGCACTTTTAACCAATGAATAACTCATCAAGAGCAGGCATAAAACTGCGGTACACATATTGCATATTTGTGATCAAATTTATTATAAGGAGATGATTTATGATGAAAAAAAGCATGGCACTCTTTCTTCACACTGCACTAGTGATACTAACCATTAATCATGCCTATGCACTTGCTGCTCAAGAATCGCAAAATCACCTAGATCGCCTCTATAAGTTCAAAAGCAGCAAGCTCCATCAACTCGACATGCAAATTGAGACCTATAAAAATATGTGCTGCTCCTCTGAAAATGAGGACTCTACTGATGACCATAGCGATCTCATCTTAAGCAATGATCCCACACTAAAGCTCTATCTTCGTGAAAGGGATCAGTATCGTAATGGCTTCTACTCTTTAATTAATGCCAATAACTCTTTTGCAAATGGGGTCGATAGCGAAACTCTCTTTATCACACATCCACAACTATCCTATGATCGAAAGCGTAGCGCCCAAAATGGCATTGAGCAGTTGATTCAAGAATTTTCTGCACAAAATAAAAAAATCGTCTTACTTCTAAACTCCCCTTATCTCAAAGACTCAAGCAGTAGCTATCTCTCTAATAAAAATTATGACATCATCCTCTCTTCTCACGAAGGAGAGCACCTCTTTGCTATTTCCACCAATGAGATTACTGTTAGTGGAGGCAATTGGGAGGCGTGCCTGCTCCATTCGATCATTGATATTATAAAAGGTTATCAGAAAAAAACGCCACTAACGCTTACTATCCCTATGCGAGCAATTTATACGATTGATGGTATTACGCTTATGGATCATTACCAAAAAAACTCTCTTGATCAATTTATCAAGAAGATCCTGATCGCAAAATTACAGATTAATGAAAAAAGGCAACAGATGGGGTATGATCCTATTGCGCTTGATCTCAATCAATTTCTACTTATCTTCAAAAAAGGAGAGCAAACTCTTTACCGAGTTGGAAAAGGAGAACAACAAATTATTTTCAAACTAAAGGACTAAGTGCGCTGGCATTATAGAGGGAACATCTTTGGTCACTGGAAGTAGCATTTGCGCTGTCTTTGTAGCATTGGTTGTTAATCGCTTTGGAACCTTTGCTTTTGTCTCTGCCTTTGCCTCGATTGCTTTGCGACAGAGATCAACAATGATCGCTTCATAATTCAAATTTCTTCTATCTGCAAGCACCGCAAAGCAGGAGTTATCTGAGATGTTGCAGTTGGGATTGGCATCAATGAGATAGGGCGTACCATCTTTTGCAACTCTAAAATCCATGCGCCCGTGGCCTTTGAAATCAAAGAGCCTTATTATTTTCAATGCCGTCTCCTTCATCTTGAAGTGAACTGCATCTTCAATCTTAGATTCACACATATAAATTTTTTTATAATCCTCTGAATTGCTATCCCACTTGGCAGCATAGGTATAAATACGCGGATGGTTTTTAGGGAGTTCTGAAAAATCGAGTTCTGATATGCCCAGGATGGATACGGGATTAAATCCATAATAGGCCACATGGATTTCACGCCCATCAATATAACGCTGAATCAGCACCTCTTGTTTATATTTTCTAAATACTGCACGAACTCTAGTGGCCAAAGCTTTTTTACAATGAACCACAGAGTTATGAGTAATTCCCAGAGAAGAATCTTCCGCATTAAGTTTTACAATAAAGGGATACTCGATATTAATATTTTGTTCTAACCACTCCTCGAAAGCACCTACTCCTGAAAAGAGATAAGACTCAATGGCCGGAAGACCATTCTTTTGCAGGAGATTATTAAAACAATTCTTATCCATCGCCAACTTCAAAGCGTGTGCGGGGTTTCCCGTATACGGAATATTCATTTCTTCCAGTAAAGCAGCAACAGCACTCTCATGCTCAAACATAGAAAATATTGGTTCGCAAAGATTAACGATCAAATCAAATTTATTGTTGAAGTCTAAATAGGCCTTAAGCTGCCTAACACTACTAATCTTGAGATACGACACTATTGATGCGGAGACCTGCTGTAGAATGTTACCTATTCGAGAGGCCACCTCTAAAATTCCCCCTCTGATATTTTCTTCGTTAATAATTTCTTGCAACTCTACACTGTTTTCATGGAAATCAGAATTGAAAATAATCAGGATATTTTTTTTAAACAACATTCTCTCTACTCAATCGCTAAAATTTTGTTAAAGGTACCACAAAATCTCAATAGATACTAGAATATTTTTTTTACTCAAACCCTTAATAGATTTCTTTAAGCCAGAAATTAACTTGGAACAAGAATATAATTTTAACTCTTTTTTATCTAAAGTTTTATCGCCTTCGATGCCGAAAAGAAAATAGCAGCTTGGTGTTATGTTTGTCAGTTAGGTCACAATGGTGTAGGCCGCTGATTTCTTCATAGACAAAATTTTCAGGAGGTTTAATGAAAAAGGATGCAATCATCTTTCCACTCCTTACGACTACATTTTTAGGAGTGGCATTGGTAACTTTACTGCTCGGTTGCGGTGACAAGAATGCTCCACCTGCTTCAGCAGCAGGTGCGGCGACAGCGCTAGCTCTTCCCTCTAATATAGAGGTTATTAAAAGTTCCAGCTCTAGTGCATCTGCCGATGCTAGGGCATTACTTACTCGCCCCTTAAAAGCAGTAAAGGCCTTTAATAGTGCCGGTACCGACTACACCAATACCGCCCAAGATTTTCATATCTATCATCCAGCGCTCGAAAAGCTAGGGATGCCCGATGAGATCCTCTGCTTTATCAACAAATTGGCCTACGATACTATGTTAAATAAAGGGGCCTACATTGCAATGGTGGATGATGCCAAGTGCAGCTCCAGCTCTAGTCAACCCTCGCAAGACTCTTCGTCTGGCAGTAGCAGCACCTCCACCGCCACTAGTTTAGTCAAAACCACAGTCATCTCTTCAAGAACCAACAGCAACGCTCCTCACATTGTGCAGTTTTGGTTTGATGAGACCGATGGGCCCGGAGGCCAAGGGATGTTAATCAAAGTTCAAGTGAATATCACAGAGGCCCCAAGCAGCACAAAACCTTATGGGGCCTTTGATCTCATCTTTGGCATGTATGATAATGATGATAGCGCCAAGTGGGGAGGTGGTCGTCTAAGAACAGTTGCTGGAACTGCTGAACGACCAGTCGCCTTTACCTTTGTCGAAGAGATGGAAGAACCCTCTGAAGGTTACTCTGAAAATATTCGTTCTACCATTGAGATGGCCCTCGATAGTAGTGGCGTGGTAACCCAAGGGCGGGCCGCTGTGGAGATGGACTCCTCTCGCGATAGTTCCGATGGTGGCTATGTTATAAGCTATGCAGGCGACTACGTTTCCATTGATAAAAGCACCTCTCTTGCTGCTGTCGATTTGCAAAGTCCCATTTGTATGGGAATGGGTGAAGATAATTTAACAGAGATCATTCAAGGTTATAACCTCTACAATTCGGCGACAGGTGCGCTTACTAAAATTAATTCCGGCTTTTCCTTTACCTATGGGACAGGTACAAGTATGAAGCGGGGGCACCTTGGTTACTATGGACTTTGGATGGAGGGCGAAAATGGCCAGCAGGGAACGATTGCCAGTGGTTCCACTATTACCAAGATCGATTGGCAAAACTCTGCCAACAACCAAGATTTAACACTCTTTAAGGCGGCAGGAAAATTGTGGAAAAACACCGTTAATCAATTGTTGTTAACTAACCTTGCGGGCATTGAATTTAACTACTCCGATTGGACCAATCCAGTTTCCAATGGACAGTATGTGGTAAAGTATCTCCCCACTGGCGCCCAAGGCGCAGGTTTTTATAAAGTTGGAACCATGGTTTGGTCTCAAAGTGGTCCGCCGACCAAGACCGATTATACAACTGCAAACTACTCCAAAATTGATACCACCTCAGGCAATGCTCAGTGGCTCAATATGTATTCGGAGCAATTAAGAGGCAATGTTCGCTATATCAATGGCAATAATTTCATTACCTATTACGTAAAAGATGTGGTGATGCCAGGAAGTAGCGACTTTAGCAATGGTACCCTCTCTCTCCATTGCTTACGCGATTGCCTTAAAACCAGTATCAGCAGTAGCGATATGTCCTCCTTTAATGGGATTTATCAAACCAATCCCTCAGCTGTCGGTGATGCAATTGCTTACTCGATTGCGACCACTGATATGCTCTTAAAGGATGCTACAGGCACTACAGTAGGACTAGCATCAGGTACCTCTTATAGTGGCAGCTATACATGGGGAATTCGCTCTGGCCCCATGGTCACCACTACTGTGAAAAACTCCTTAACCAACCTCCAAGATTTTTACAATACAGTTGGCACCGTTTTCTATGAGTGGGAGGCCAATGATCAGAATTGGGGACAACTGGTTACAGCAAGAGATGCCAGCGGCACCTTTGTCTCTTTTGATGCTCCTTTGAAAATTAGTTATCAGCACTCCACCGCCAATGATCGTAATGCGCTTTCTACTTATAATGGCCAAACATTTTTACTTGAGTATGGCGGCCCAGGAAGCCTTTGGGGATTCCCCACTAAAGTTACCGATACTGATGGTGATGGCAGCAATGATCGCTGGTTACCACTTGCTAGTATCAAAGATGGTACACTTTTAGGGAGCAGCAATCAGTATGTTGCTAAAGCAGTTCATGGAGAAAAAGTGATGGAGGCCATTGATAGCTCTAACTGTGCAAACATTACACTAGCGCTTCCTGCAACTTCAGTCCCCTCTAGCTCTGAAGTTATCCCTGCTCCAGGAAATGCTACAGTAACTCGTCCGACAGAGGCAGATACCAGTGGTAGAGTGTGTGCTCCTAATGCCGAAACTGGAGTCATCTCCTGCACAGGTATCTAAATTCTAACTATGACTCTGTTATTTCCTGTCTTTTTTGTTGCTAGCATGTTCGATTAGTGGGCGAGCACGGCCTTTGCTTAAACGCTTGTAAGCGTCTAAGATCATCTCCGCCTCCTTGAAGGAGACGGTAATAAAGGAATAGGTATCGTAGATTTCGATCTCCCGAATGCGTGAGGTTTCAATTTTTACTTGCGATTTGATGTTAGTGATAAGGTCGCGTTTAGTAAGTCCATCTTTTTTTCCAAGGGCCACAAACAGGCGACAAGTACCTTTATCATCAACTCCTGCCGACTCTTCTCTCTCCACATGAGCTTCTGTTGTTGCAAACTTATCAAAGCGACCTCCGACTCCGCTACCGCCTCCACTACCATACTTTAGCAGCTGCTCGCTATAGGCAGACTTTAAAGTGGCAGCAAGCAAAAGATCGGGAGTGCACTCTTTATTCTTTTCTTGCAATTTTTTAGCAAGATCAGCAAAAACTTTTAGATCTTCATCCGCTAAGTGTTTGCTGATGCCCTCTATAATACGTTTCTTTTGTGCCAGTAAAACATCCTCGCGACGAGGGATTGGCCCTTTACTCAAAGGGGCCTTGGCCATGCGTTTGATGAAATTTAAGCGTTGATATTCGGAAGGGGTAACGAAGGTGATGGCCTTTCCTTGTTTGCCAGCACGTCCAGTACGGCCAATACGGTGAATATAGGCCTCTGGATTTTGAGGTAAGCTGTAGTTGATGACGTGAGTGAGATCACTAACATCGATACCGCGAGCAGCGACATCGGTTGCCACCAAGATGGTAAGCACGCGATTGCGAAATTTCTTTAAGATAATCTCACGCTGCTGTTGCGAGATATCTCCATGTAAGGCCTCCGCATCATAACCACGATTTTGTAAAGCGGTTGCCAGATCGTTTGCCTCAATTTTGGTGCGACAAAAAACCAATCCATAAAACTCATCTTCGACGTCGATGATGCGACAAAGTACCTCGGTACGATCGTAGGCCTTTACTTCAAAGTAGATTTGTACCGTAAGATCAGAGGTTAAATCTTTAGAGGACTTACCCACCATTTTGTACTCACCCATATATTTTTTGATCAACTGTAAAATGCGTGGGGGCATGGTTGCAGAGAAGAGTAGCATTTGGCGAGAGGGATCGGTGTGTTGTAAAATTTCTTCCACCTGCTCTAAAAATCCCATGTTTAACATCTCATCTGCTTCATCCAAGATGAGTGATCTGACCCCTTCTAATTTTAAGATTCCGCGATTAATTAAATCGATCACGCGTCCAGGGGTACCAACGATAATATCAAGTCCTTGCTTAATTTTTTTAATTTGCTTATCAAACGATTGTCCACCGTAGATGGGAAAAACCGAGACTTGGTGTGGCCCACGAATGGAGGAGAGCTCCTCCGAGACTTGCACCGCGAGTTCACGCGTAGGAGTAAGGATGAGTGCCTGCACTTTTCGTCGCTCTTCACGAGTCGACTCATGAATCTGTTCAATCAGCGGAAGAGCAAAGGCCGCAGTCTTGCCCGTTCCAGTTTTTGATTGTGCTACAATATTGGTTCGGCCATCGAGCAGGAGCGGAATCACCTCACTTTGAATGGGGGTGGGGATTTCAAATCCTTTTGCTTTAATTGCTTCTAACGATTTTGAGGAGAGGCCTAAGCTTTCAAACGATAAGATCTTTTCCATGATTTCTAGTAATCCTTTCAGTATCCAGATAAATAAATAGAAGTTCTATGCTCTACACTATAATTGACACATAAGCTAGAAAAAATGTCAGAAACTATCATCAGAGGAAACTAGAGAAGGCGCCGTAAGATACTCTCCTTTAATTTAGAGTAGGGAGGATAGCGTAAGGGAATATCAGGAACCGTTCCACGCGCCAAGAGTGACTGATAGTGGGTGAAGGTGGAAAAGCTCTTCTCCCCATGATAGCTCCCAATGCCACTGGCACCGACGCCGCCAAAGGGAAGTGAAGGGATGGAGAGATGAACAATGGTATCGTTGATACAACCGCCGCCAAAATTCACCTGCTCGCGAATTTTTTGAATATAGCTTTTATTACTCGAAAAAATATAGGCCGCCAGTGGATGCGAGCATGCTGGTGACTTTAGTAACTGGAGTGCACTGGGAAGCTTGTCGTAAGCGAGGATGGGGAGGATAGGACCAAAGATCTCCTCACTCATTGCCGGATGGTGAGAAAAGTCGTCAAGCTGAAGTGCTAGCAAGGTGGGAGCAATGTAACGCTCCTCTCGCTTATGTTCACCACCATAGACCACTTTACTAGAAAGCATCGGCAGCAGGCGATCAAAGTGGCGTGTGTTGACGATCCTGCCATAATTGTTAGAATAAAGCGGATTTTCACCATAAAAATTTTTAATCTCAGTGGTGAGTGCCGTAACGAGAGGATCGTAAACTTTTCGATCAACCAAGAGGTAATCGGGGGCCACACACGTCTGACCTGCATTCATCCATTTGCCCCAGGCAATTCTCCGCGCACACACTTTAATATCCACATCAGCATCGACAAAGAGTGGACTCTTTCCTCCAAGTTCAAGCGTTACTGGGGTAAGATGCTCTGCTGCTGCCTTATACACCTCTTTTCCAATGGCGGTGCTACCAGTAAAAAAGATGTAATCAAAAGCAAAGCTTAGTAGCGCTTTGGCCACGCTCACATCTCCCGCTGCCGCAACAACCAGACGGGGATCAAAGTTATCACTTAAAAGTTTGCATACAATTTCACTAGAGTAGGGAGCAACCTCTGAAGGGCGCACCACTGCCACATTACCAGCGGCAAGTGCACCAACCAGTGGAGAGAGTGCCAGCTGGATAGGATAATTCCAAGGCGCTATAATTAAAACCTGTCCATAGGCACGCGGGTAGATCATCGCCTTCGAAGGAAAGTGCAGAAAAGAGCTGCGCACACGCTTAGGGCGCATCCACTCTCGTAGGTGTGCAAGAGCGTGTTTGATCTCGCTTAATAAAAAGCTTGTCTCAGTCATGTAGCTTTCAAGCGAAGATTTCCCCAAATCTTTTTGCAGTGCCAGTGCGATCTGATCACTGGCACCCAGGATGACATCGTGAAGCCGTTGCAACTCTTGCCGACGAAACTCATAGGAGAAAGGGGCATTCATTTCAAAATATTTTTTCTGCTCTTGCAAGCAGCTCTTTAATATAAAATCACTCATGGCAATGCCACAATGTAACACACCCAAGTGTCACAATTTTCTGCCTCCAGTGCTTCTGTAAAGACACCATCACCGCTGCCATCATCTTTTTCTCCCTCCCAAAAAATGTGCACGCTTTGAAATCCCGCCTCAAGCAGGATTTCTCGCACCTCGGGAAGACTCCACAGTCTCCAATCATACTCAAAGACCGCTTCTTGTTTATGCTCATCGCAATCGCGCTTATAGTGAATTTTATAAATGCAATGGGAGCTGATGGGATTAAACTTATCGCAATCCCAATAGTAGGTGAATCCTTCGTAGTCGGTCTCATCGATATGCAAAGACTGGGCATCGATGCCACCAAAAAGATCGAGAACCAAGAGCGACTCTTTTTTCATGCTCTTTAAAACGCTGGTAAAGTAGCTTCTAAGTTCACTACGCTCTTTAAAGAAGCAGAAGGAGAAATTAAGCGCTGCCACCACATCCACTTCCAACGCTTTGGCCCCTAAAATTTTTCCAGAGTTCATCACATCATCTTCAAAATAGTGGATGCGCTTTTGTTCCGAAGCGGAAAGGGCCGCCAAGTGTTTGCGCTTGCCATACTCAATCGGAAGAGGGTCGAGATCAATGGAGTAGGCCATATGAGAAGGAGACTCTTGCACCCATTCGCAAGAGAGCTTTCCCGTGCCACAAAAATCTTCGCGTAGCACTTTAGCACTACGATGAAAAAATTTTTGATACTGCTCCTTAAAAAAATCGATATCTGCACGCGGGTATTGCACCGACGATTCGTAAAGGTGATATTTCTCATCCAGAGTTAAGGTGTGTTGACCTTCCATTCGCTAAAGACCTCCATTCGATGGCCATTGATTGTAAATTTCTATATCTATACAATGCAGATAGTATTGCCAAGTATTAGTGAGTCGAAGATCTTAAGCTTTAATCAAGATTAAGAAATAAAACGGGAGGAGGATATTGTGTTAGCAAAAGTACAAGAACATCAAGAGAAGATGGAAAAGATTGCAGGCGAGCTAGGGGCCCTGGCAAAGTTAAAGGCACCTCTTTGCCTTAGGAAAAATAGTGTCCCCCACCTGGTTCCTAATCCGAAAGATCCGCGTTTTGCAAAACGAAAGCTCGATCTTCGCTCCTTAAATCAAATTTTGGAAATCGATACTGGGGCCAACACTTGCACTGCTGAATCGGGGGTAGCTTTTGATCAACTGGTGCATGAGACTTTAAAGCATCAGCGCATTCCCATGGTTGTACCGGAGCTTAAAACGGTGACTGTTGGTGGTGCTGTCTCTGGTTGTTCGCTAGAATCGATGTCCTATCTTTATGGCGGTTTTCACGACACTTGCTTGGAGTATGAGATTTTAACTGGTGATGGGCGGGTCATCACCGCAACCCCAGAGAAGAATAGTGATGTCTTTCAGATGATCCACGGCTCCTATGGGACATTAGGCATCATCACCAAAGTAAAATTTAAACTCTTGCCGGTAGCGGGCCATTTTGTCAAAATGAGTTATCACACCTTTACTAACGTCTCCAACTTTTTCTCCTTTATGCGCAAGCGCTGGGAAGCGAAAGATCACCACTTCATCGATGGGATTATCCATTCGCCCAGTCAGTGTGTGGTTTGTTTAGGGGATATTGTGGCGGAGACCCCCTTCATCTCCAGTTATCAAGGAGTCAATATCTACTACAAAAGCACCGCTACTCGCTCGATCGATTATCTCACGCTGAAAGAGTATTTTTTCCGTTACGATACAGAGTGCCACTGGCTGACTCGCACCTTTCCTCCTTTGGAAAATAAACTGGTGCGCCTGCTCTTGGGTAAAAAACTCCTAGGCTCCACCAACCTCATTAAAAACTCTCGTCGCCTCCGCCACTTGATGGCACTGAAGCGCCGTCAAGATTTAGTGGTTGATGTCTTTGTACCCGCCTTTAGTTTTGAAGAGTTCTATAAGTGGTATGAAAAAGAGATGAATTTTTTTCCTTTGTGGGCCATCCCCTATCGCATGCCTTCAATCTATCCCTGGGTAAGTGAGGGGTATAAAACCAAATTGAAGAGTGCAAGCGAGAGTGATCGCATGATTATCGATTGCGGCGTTTATGGCATGAAAAATAGTCATCCACAAATCGATTATGCAAGGTTACTGGAACAAAAGTTGTTTGAGTTTTCTGGAATGAAAACACTGATCTCGAAGAATAGTTATAGTGAAGAGGAGTTTTGGAGCATCTTTCATCGTAAGCACTACTTGCAAATGAAAGAGAAACTTGATCCACACTCTATCTTTGAAAATATTTATGATAAATTCAACCACAAGCAACAATAGAAGAACAGAGGAAATCAAAGATGAGCAATGTGAAAAGAGACTATCCTCGAAGCGTAAGCTTTACCTGTAACATAAACCCTTACGCTGAAGGGAGTGTGATTGTAGAGTTTGGCAACACCAAGGTGCACGTTACCGCCATGGTGAGTGAAGAGGTTCCACCCTTTCTTAAAGGCAAAGGGCAAGGCTGGGTAACCGCCGAGTATGCCATGCTGCCCGCGGCAACCCACGATCGCAACCAGCGAGAGCGTAAAGGAGCTGCTGGCCGTTCACAAGAGATTCAGCGACTGATTGGCCGCTCCCTGCGAGCAGCAGTCGATTTACAGCTACTCGGTGAACGCACCATCAATATCGATTGTGATGTTTTAGTTGCCGATGGTGGCACCAGAACGGCCGCAATCAGTGGTGGCCATGTGGCCTTAGCACTCGCACTTCAAAAACTTTTAGCTGCAAAAAAAATCAAGAGTTCTCCTCTTAAAGAGCAAGTGGCCGCAGTAAGTGTAGGAGTCGGCACTGATGGTGGCATCTATGCCGACTTAAATTACCAAGAGGATTCTACTTTTGAAACCGATATGAACCTGGTGATGACTGCAAGTGGGCGCTTAATTGAAATTCAAGGCACCGCTGAACGTGGATCGTTCTCCAAGCTGCAACTGCAAGAGATGATCGCCTGTGGAGAGAGCGCTTTACAAAAGATCTTCCAAGAACAAAATAAGGTGCTTGCATGATACCGACGATTACCCTTGCCTCAAGCAATGCTCATAAGCTTAGCGAGTTTCAAGAGATTTTCGCAAAAACTTCCAAAGCAAGCGTGGTGGCAGCACCCTCCTCTCTTTCGGTGATTGAAGATGGAGCAACCTACCACGAAAATGCCCTCTTAAAAGCGTGTGCCTACTATCAAAAGTTTAAAGTTCCCATCGTCGCTGATGATTCAGGTCTGGAAGTCGCAGCACTCCCTGGAGAGCTTGGAGTCTTATCCGCACGCTTTGGTGGCAACATCGCTTCCAGCAAAAAGTGTGAACTCTTGCTCTCCAAGATGCAAACAGTCCCTCCTGAAAAACGTCAAGCGTACTTTATTTGCGTCCTCTGCTACTACCGCTCTCCGCAAGAGATCTTTTTCTTTGAAGGACGAGTGGATGGCGAGATCGCTTATGAGCTAAAGGGAGAGCACGGTTTTGGTTTTGATCCCATCTTTTTACCAATGGAGGCAACACAAAAAGGAGATAGCCTAGCAATGCTTTCGGAGTGGAAACAAGAGCACTCCCATCGTGCTCGTGCTATCAAACGCCTCTTACACTTCTTATAGAGAAAAAGTTCCGGCCGACTTTTGGGACTCAATACAATATTTGCACCAAGTCCCAAAAGTCGGCCGGCACCTAGGTGAAATACCGCTTGACCATACTCCATAAAATGTTACATTTAGTGGAGTATGGTTTATGACCTGGAAATCACTTAAAAAGGACTAGATAATGATTCCACGAGCTGTCGGCGTAAATAAAAAAGTATCTTCTTTGTGGTTTGGGCCTAGGCAATCGGGGAAAAGCACTTTAATTCGATCGGAGCTCAAGAATACAAAATATTTTGCAGTAAATTTACTGGAAAGTGATATTTATTACAAGTATTCGAAAGATCCTTCTCAACTTAGAAGTGATCTCATTTATCAAATTGAAAAGAAAAAAATCCAATTTATTTTCATTGATGAAGTACAGAAAATCCCTCAATTGACTAACGAAATCCATAATCTAATAGAAAAGTACCCCCGAGTGCATTTTGTGCTATCGGGATCGAGTGCTCGAAAGTTAAAACGGGGGAATGCCAACTTACTAGGTGGACGTGCCATCATCGAACATTTAATGCCTTTAACCAAGAATGAATTAAAAGATGATTTTGTATTAGAACAAGTTTTACAGCATGGTTCTTTGGTTGGCATGTATTTTGACCAGAGAGAGATTCGTATTCAGAAATTAAAGGCCTATGTTGATACTTATTTAAGAGAGGAAATTGCACAAGAGGGACTTGTGCGCAATTTTGAACTCTTTCATCGTTTTATTGATGTCTCTGGGGCCTATCATGCAGAAATTATAAACTATACCAATATTGCACGTGAGGCAGGTAGTAGCGTAAAGACGATTCAAAACTATTTTTCAATCCTCTATGAAACACTACTAGCATTCGAATTGCGTGCATGGGATAAAAGTATAAAAAGGCAATTATCAAAACATCCTAAATTTTATTTTGTCGACAACGGGATTACGAATGCCATAGCACAGAGACTAAATGATCCTCTTGATGCTGCAACCAGAGGGAAACTTTTTGAACAATGGTTTATTAACGAGATCAGAACTTGGATCTTTTATACAAAAAAAGAGTTATCACTTTATTACTGGAGAACAGAGCGAGGTGAATACGAGGTCGATTTAATTATTTCCAAACATCAAAAACCTGTATTGGCAATTGAGCTTAAAGCAAAGAAAAAAGTATCTCGCAAAGAGGTTCAATCACTTCTTGAATTCAAGAAAGAGTTTGTGAAGACTAGAGCAATCTGTGTTTGTGAATGCAGCGTGCCTTATTCGATCGAGGAGATCGATATCTTACCGTACAACAATTTCTTGGAAAACCTAGAGAACGAATTGTGAAGAAAAGTGCCAGCCGCAGGGCAATCATCTCTGTTCGGGGCCACACTTCTTAATAAGATCGAGAAAGGCGAGTATCAGGTCAAGGTAGGCGATTATTTAAAGGCCGTATAGACCATGATATTGCTGACTAACACTTCTACTGAGGCCGAGAAGTTAAACTCTGTTTTACGCTTAAATCAGGCAGCAGAAGCTACCTGTCCACTATCTGATATAAAATTCAAATACAGAGTTTTGGCGATCAGAAAACAAATGTCTCTTCTCCTTTAGCACTTTTTTTAGCTCTACCATCTCCGCCATTGTTGGAGAAGTATAGGTTTTATTAAATTGTTTAAACCACCGATCTAACATTTCACTTGCAAGTAATTTTATTTTTGGATTCGAGTCATCATAAAACATGATGATGTATAGGAGTTTTTTCCATTTCGACAAATTAAAAAGAATCTTGGCACAATTTATTCTAACATGATCATAGATGTCGCTGTTGATAATTCTTTCTATTTCTATAATAGGCACAACAGGTATATTTTTTAACACAATTTTTCTCGCTGTTGTAGATAGTGATGGTGATGCGCTCTTTAGAACGATTATAGGCAGCATCCTTTTCATTCAAGGCCTTGTTTTTGTCATCCAGCGTTTTAAATAATTGCAAGTAATCATTCATGGTCTTATCGATCACATTAGCACGGTAGAGGATTTCTAAGGCGCCATTTTGGATTGCATTGTGAAATCGAACCTTGAGATCCTTATCAACTAAATTTTCAGAATCTTTACTTGCATGATTTTGAACATAGTCCAAGGTCTTCTCTCCAAAATCAAGATCCTTGCAACTATTCAAAAGAGATAAGCACGATAATAGTACAATTGAATGAAAGATGGTTGTTAATTTCATCATTTATTTCAAGTCCTTTTTAATTTCTTTATAAGTTTTCATGGCATTACTACCAACATGCATAAGAGTCATGATGCTTCCATCTGTATATTTTGTAGAAAGATTAGAGTTAGTCCCATGTGGATCGAGAAGAGGATCTGTCACAGGTGTTATAAGTGACAATCCTACTATGGATTCATAAAGACCACGTTTAAGATTGGTCTCATCCTCTTTAAGTTCATTTAATAAATTTAAGAGTTTAAAATACTCATCTTCCTTGGTGGCCTTCGTAAAATCATTTAAGGCCTTACTTAGTGGTGATAGGTTATTGTGTTAACCATAAATCTGGCCAATAATGCTAATGAAGTACTCTTTGTCGGTCTCAACTAACACCGCTCGCGCATAATTACCTCTGGCCTGGATCTCTTGTAATTTCATAAAAATATTGTCTTTGCTTTTAAGTAATTTATTTAGGGACTCCTTTTTTTGCGCTATAACCTCTTCTATATCACTTTGCATCTGCTCTTTCATCACAGAAAGTAATACTGAAATAGTAAAATCTAGTGATCTTCTCTCTACAGAACTGAGGGATAGATTATCATTTTTTCTCATTGATTGCGCCAAGAATAGATAAGGATATAATTCAGGAGTCATGGAAAAATGTCCATATTCACGGGCATTCATACATAAATTACTTAACATTTTGTGGCGAAGAAGATTTTCACAAAAGGGACGATACCCTGATTCGGTGGGAGTATACGCATTGAGAAGTGATGAAATCATACTTGAAGACCAAAGAAAGTTTGACCCTGAAATGCTAAATTCAAAAGTGCCACTCTTCTCATTGCGTCCTTGACCTAGCTGGTAACAGGAAATAGGCACATGAAGTCCAATCGTAAGATCACCACGAGTGCGATCCAGTAGCATCTCTTGACCTGGGGCAAGTTCTTGTTCAATAAAAATTGAATTTGTGCTTGATACTTGCTTAATTTTTAAGAATGCACCCTCTTTGTTTTTTATGTAAAGCTTTGGGTAACATGGATATTTCAATAAGTCGCAGGAAGGCAAGGAGAGTTTTCCGATGATTTGCGCATCAATTTGGGCGGTTTGTTTTTCTTTTTTAAATCGAGACACTCTGTATTCATCACCTTGGCAAAAGGCCTTATATTTACCCTTGCCTGTATAAGTATTACGTTCACTGAAATCTGTAAGGAAAGTAAAAAAACTATCCGTATCAGCAGATCCAAAAGAATACTCTAGGTTGGCAATTACATTGCCCACGGATAAGTTTTGGGAACTGTATTTATTACTTTGGCCTTCATCCATATCATAGTTTCTCCAATCCCTGGCCTGTCTTTTGCCTAAAACAGCATAGCTCATCTGTGGAATAATCGTATTTGACTCAATTGTGCTTAAAATATCACTACCGGAGGACTTGGTAATCAAATAGAGATCTTTATTTTGGGATATACTAAAATATTCAATCAAGGCGGCCCTCTAAAAATATTTGTGGGTGAATTCCGGGGTCGGCAAATCTCTTAATCGGTGGTGTAAGGTAATATTGAGCATACTGGCCTCTTTAAAACAGTATGATTTTCTGATGCTCGATTTTAATGTGTTATTTTGACCTTCAACTATGCCAATCAAAAAATTTTTGTAATGAGCTTGCAGTTTAACGCCCTATCACTGTTGGCGAACAAGGTGTTTTACCAATGGAAATTATTTTTGTTTTTAAATAAAAAGCATGCATTTCACGTCTGAAAATGATATGTATTTCTAGCGATAAAAACCGTTTTTCAGAGGAGAAATGAGGATGAGCAACCAACAATATAATCTTAAAAATTTAAGTAAACATCAATTGGTGGTCAACATACTCTCCTTAGTAAAAAAAGAAAAAGGTTATACTTTGGCCATCATCGAACATCTTGAAGAAATCGAATCCCGTCATCTCCATTTGGAGCTTGGTTTTCCTTCTATTTTTGCGTACATCACGAAATCACTTGGATACTCTGAAAACGAAGCCCAACAACGACTATCTTGCATGCGACTTGCTCGCACCATTCCCGAAATTAAAGAAAAAATAAGTGAAGGATCGTTAACCCTTACCAATATTGGATTAGCTGCAGCTTCGTTAAAACGACAAGAAGAGACGAAAGGAG
>JADGAN010000080.1 GCA_015231955.1 Oligoflexia bacterium
GGTGCTATAATCGCGCCCTATTAGGAATGAAGTCGGGTGAAGGTGTCGATAGCATCATCAAGTATCTTATCAAAGCGTGCGACGATAATCTTGCCGATGCTTGTAAAGATTTGAGCTTGGCCTGTGACAGGGGCAATAAAGATGCGTGTAAAAAAATGAAAAAAATGTGACATGCACTTGTGGTTTCGCATTTGCAAATTTTTAGGAGGAAAAGTGCCAGCCGACATTTGGGACTCAACGCTGTATTTGCACCAATCCTCAAAAGTAGCAAAAATGCCTTTTAATGAGGATTACAAGGCAATTGTCCATAGGACTAATTTGCTAGAAAGCTTTTTTATAATTTTTTGTGTAACGATCGAGGAGGTTTGTGATCATTCTCTGGTATGATGTGTGATTTTCTTTACAAGAATTCTTAACCTCTTCTAAGAATCTCTACCTCTTTTAACAATCAACATTGACATCGCTGGCTTTTGCTAGGTAAGTGTACTCTCTTGGAATTACTCTCTCTTATTGCACGACCAGGGGGGCACTTATTATGGAGGTAAGTTTTAATGATCTTTTGCTCCCTACTCGCGATGAGCTAGGAAGAGAGGTATCCATCAACGGTAAAAATATTTTCAAGTGGAGCAATGAAAACTTAGTGGGAATTGATCTAGGTGAGAACAAATTTCATCTTTTCTATGACAGCAGCGGAGCACTATTGGCCGCTTGTCCTACCCTAAAAAATGTGACATGCACTTGTGGTTTCGCATTTGCAAATTTTTAGCGTGAGCGAAACCATTCCATACTATTACCAGGGCGATCGCATTTAAAAAATTCAAAAAAAACCACAAAAATACGACCCTGGGTCATGGCCTCGTGTAAAAAATAAGTCTACAATATTGCACTTGCATCTCTGCGAGAGGGCCAGGCAGTTATTATTCTTGCGAATTTGGAAGGTTGTGATGCTGAAATTATTTTGGATCAAGCTTCAGCTTGCGTATATAAACTTCTTCAAACATTTGGTTAAAAATAACCTCTACAGTATAAGAATTGTACCAATGTAACCCATGTCCCCGAATGTACCGAAGGAGAACCGCTAACTGGCAACTGTCCCCGCTAACTTCACACTGAAACTGCTAACATTACTGCTAACATTCAGTGTGCTTAGGCACACTGAATCCCTGCTTGCCGCTTGCTAGATTTATAAGCTGATTTACTGGAATCCAGTTTAAACTTACGAAAATGCAAGTGAATGCCCTCGAGTATTCCACTGCCGACACCTGATCACGATGGGGGCGACCACGATACTTTGTCTCATTTCTAAAATAGTTTCTCCGCTATGTTAGAAGTACGTGCTATTGGGGGGAGCTTACCTTACATATCATTTTGTATAGTTGTTCTGAATTTTTTCAAAACAACACCTGCAAAAGAAGAGGTAAGTAATGCAGTAAAAATAAGAGTTGTAAATAAGACTGAATTTATAATATTTGTTTCTAGTGCAGCAGTTGCAATAACAATTCCAGGTCCGCCTCTGGCATTGAGTGTGATTCCAAGAATAATTGATTTAAGATTGGAAAAACAAGAGAATTTACCAGCAAGGAAGCCCCCTAGAATTTTGAAAAAGGAACTAGTGGCCAATATAATAAGTAACCAATACAACGAGAAATCTTGTGCTAGATTAATTTTAAAACCTACCATTACAAAATACATGGGGATAAAGATTGAAAATGAAAATTTTCTAATAACTTCACTCATCTCAATAATTTTAAGGGAACTTCCACTTCCTAAAATCATTCCACACCCAAGAGCACTCAGCATACTTACAATACCACCTAGACTTGCAAGGAAAACTATTGAAAATAAAAGTGCAAGAACAAGTATGAGGTATTGATAGGCCTCTAGTTTCATTCCAAAGGTAAATTTTTCAGCTATATTATATATTTTTTCTCTGAAAAATATAACAATCAATAAAAAACCAGCTGAAACAAAGAGATGGGCAAGCATTGAAACGCCAACATCCAAGTTTACATTCACATCTTTAGCACTCAAAAGAGCGTTCAGAAAAGTGTAGAGAATAAGGTCTTCTACCAGCGCAATTGATAGCACCATTTTTGAAAATGATGTCTTAAGCAAATCAAGATCCATAAGAATTCTTGATATAACAGGAATACTAGTGACTGCCATTGATAAAATTAAAATAAATTTTAGCTTTTCAATAGATCCTACGATTCCAATCAAAGAAGAGATGTCTATAAAATTAAATAATAAAAAACCAAAAATCGCAGGCAGTCCAATGCCCATCAAAACACCTATTAAACATATTTTTAAATATTTTTGAGGATTCAAATGGCGCAATTCGTATCCAGAACAGAACATCAGAAGAATCAGTCCCAATTCTTTCAAGAAATTCATGTTTGTTATAGTATGACTATTAAAGAGGGATACAAATAAATCATTGAAAAACAAACCCAAAAAGCTTGGTCCTAATATTAAACCGACAGCTATTTCTCCCATTACTCTTGGTTGACCAAGTTTAACAAATAAGTTTCCAAGATAGTAAATCAGAAATAAGCATAGCGCGAGTGCAGCTGGAAAAGTATCAACGTTGTTTAAAATAGACATTTTCAGACCTTTCTTACTTCAATAAACTATTGGTTATTAAAGATGTATGTATTCTATTCTTAAAGATGACAATATTATAACATTATTAATAAAATAGAGAAGACGAATTGTGACAACAAGGCAGAGAATACAAGTTGATCTGCAATTAAGGGTTAAAACCATTTTGGTGTTGCTCAATGAAATCAATATAAGGAGGTTAAGACTTCACATAACCTCCTAGATGCAAATTTTCAAGAGCATCATGTTGATTTCATGAAGCCAGCTCAAGCGAATAGGGATGTCGATTTTCATAAAGGGCCTTTATTTAACTTACTCACTTTGCAACTTCCTGGGTGATTTCGTGCCATCCACTCTCTTTGCCTAAATTGCAATGCCGATGCTTGCCCCATACATGGTGTACAATCCATTATTTTGTTTTTTATTTGAATATTGCATAGAATCTTCAATACAGTACTTATATCCTAAATGCAGTGATGCCTCTATGTTAACTCCAAATAGAGTCACGTTTGGTGCGACAAAAAGACTGGCAGAGACCATCTCTTTTTTTCCCTCAAACGGTACATCATAGAAGTAATAGTTGTTGTGATCGTAGTAGGACTGAATTTTTTGTTGTCCTACATAGCTAAATTTGTAAAGTGCAAGGGATAATCCAGACCCGGTGGCAAAATATTTACCTCCAAAGTAATCATGGCGTAAATCAACACTCGTGCCAAAACTCTTTTTAGATGCTAAAGCATCTTTATTCTTGAGCATCAGTAACTTGGGAACAATTGAGGTATTAGTTCCAATAGGGATCTTCATCCCAAGAGTATAAAACTTTAAATTGGGAGAGGTCTTAGCACCATCAATATCTTCTATGATACTGAGTCCTACTGCGGGAGTATAATTATTTGATTGCAGCGTTTTAACCTCGCTAATGTTTGTATTGGCAACTTCTGCTGGTGTGACCACGGGAGCAGTTACGGGAGCGGTCACTGGCGCGAGTGAGGCTTTAGTTGCCGTACCACTGCTTACTGCTGGTGGTGGGGGAGAGTTATAAAATTGGAAATTATAGACGGGACCATTTTGTAGTGCTGGGGCGGTTGCCGGAAAAATTGTCGTGGTCTCTTGTTCTGCTGCTACTGAATAAGAAAATAAAGAGAAAGATAAAAGTAAAGGTAAAAGTAAAAATTTTAAGTTTAGAAATTTCATATTTGTTCCCTCCTGTAATCAATACAGTTCAATTTGCTTGCCAATTTAGCATAAGACACTTGAATCTATTTAATGCCCAATGATTTCTTAGAGTTGCATTAATTTACCAAGTTCATCCGTTTAAGAAAACGTGCTCTCACTCGTGACATCTATGTCATGGGGGAAGACATTTAATTCAGAGCTATTTAACTCGGCCAATATTCTAAACAGCGTGCGCGCAGTAATACCTAAATTTTCTGCGGCCTTGGTTTTATTATCGTTAGTAACTTTTAGCGCGTGAGCGATTTGATGTTTTAGAAAAAGACGTTTAGCTTGCTCTAATTTTTTGGGGAATGGCCACCTTGAGAAGAACTCCTCTGCTACCTCGGCACTACTAGCAGAATTTTGCAGTTCAATATTTAAGAGTTCACTGATTTCCTCTGCACTAATAACTCCACTAGTGTTTAAGATTGCGGCCCTGCGGACGATGGAGCGCAACTCGCGAATGTTTCCTGGAAAAGCATAACTCTTTAAGCGCTCTAATGCTGTTCTGGCGAAGGAGATTTCTGGCAAATTGTTAGCGGTGATCACCTCTTTTAAGAAAAAATGTGAGAGAGGTATAATATCTTCACTGCGCTCTCTTAAAGGTGGAATGTGCAGAGTTGCCTCATTTAAGCGATAATATAAATCCTCTCTAAATTTTTTTTGTTTAATCAGCAAAAGAATATCTTGGTGAGTGGCTGCGATGATTCTAACTTTTACCTTTTCGCTCTTACCACCGACTGGCGTGACAATTCCATCTTGCAAAACTCGCAGTAACTTGCCTTGAATTTCTAAATTTAATTCTCCAATCTCATCTAAAAACAAGATGCCATTATTTGCTTCTTGAAACTTACCTCTCTGATTATTATTAGCGCCAGTAAAAGATCCCTTGACGTGACCAAATAAAATACTCTCCGCTAGCCCTAAAGGGATGGCAGCGCAATTGACGGAGACAATTTGTTTACTGATACCACTTTGTTTGTTGTTCTCGCTAACCAAATATTTTGCAATCCCCTCTTTGCCCACGCCCGTTTCTCCTAAAATAAGAATCGATAAATCGGTTTTGGCCAGACGTTCAGAGAGTTGTTTTAGGCGTACCATTT
The DNA here is from genome assembly GCA_015231955.1 of Oligoflexia bacterium. Lineage (GTDB taxonomy): Bacteria > Bdellovibrionota > Bacteriovoracia > Bacteriovoracales > Bacteriovoracaceae > JADGAN01. Next base: position 4,920 of record JADGAN010000080.1, read on the forward strand.
TGGGAGTTTGTCCCCAATATAATCCACTTTGCATGTAGGTATTGCCTGAAATATTTTCATGATATTTATAAATCACATGCAAAGATAGTGCATGGGATGAGAGGTAAAGCAGTGTGGTCAACAGCGTTTCTGAAGTTTTAACTTTATTAGATGGCATTGGGATATAAAGGGCCACTTCACCTTTATCCAGACAAGATTGTCTTAAAAGTATAAAATCACTCATGGGAATTTTTGATTTGGTGATTTTGGAAGTGGCGAAGATCATGGAGTGAGTTTGGAAATTTATTTTCTGCCATTTCTCACTGTTGTCACTTAAATATTTGGTAAGCATTGCTGTTGATTCTTCATCCACTTGAAAATTTACTGTTGCCAGTTCTTTAGGTTTCATCTCTTCGAAGTAAAACAACGCCCCCTGTTCTGCTCCCACAACAGAGAGAATAAATTGCAGTAAACAGCTTGGAAAATTTTTGTCCTTAGGATTTTTTAGTGGATCTTTGGGGAGCAAAGATGAGGATAGAGCAAGTGCTGATAGTTCATCTTTTCCAGGTGATTGCAAAGCCACATCAGGAAACAAGACAAAGAAAAAATGTCCAAGTTTAAAAGGAAAAACATCTTTTATAGTTTTATTCCAAGGGATGGATGGTTCAACATTTTTCTCAAACATGGAGATCAAACGATGCCCAGAACTCTCTTTTAAGATAGAGAAACCAGATTTGGGTAATCCATTTAAAATGATATCGCAATCGTTACTCGATCCAATCATAGTCATTGGTTTTGTAAGGGTGTGGATAAATATTTTTCCATTTTGATTGTCTACAATGATGATGCTGCTATTTTGTTTCATGAAATTAATTGGCGTTTATGGTTGTGCCTTTATCGGCAAAGGTTTCAATCGTTCCGGCAATAGTTGGACTACCTGGTCTGGATAAGGAAATTCTGTGTACCCCTGGCAACACTTCAACACGAGATTTGTTTTCAGCAGCAACTATTTTTCCATCAACGTATATGGATACATCTTCATTTACATTAAAAGTAATCCAAGATGTTGCGGTCTCATTCTTATTCTCATTTTCACTCTTTTTTTTATTCTCTTTTTTAGCGATAATTTTTTTTATTTTTTTTACTTCATTTACTGTAGTTGTTTTTCCCATTGCAGGTGAGACGGGTGCCGCAATTTCAGGTGTTGAAGTAATCACCGCAGGCATCGATGGTTTTACCACTAAAGCAGGCGTAACCTTTTTTGCTGTGTCGTCTTCGCGATGAAAATAAAATATTAGCAAAGAAATGAAGCAAGCTACTATTGATAGCAGTGGGATGATCACTATACGCTTGTTGCTTTTCAAATGTAATGAGCTACTCTTTTTTAAAAGTTTGCTGACTTCTTGATTATCGGGAGCTACTGCAAGTGCTTGCTGAACCAAAATCATGCCATTTTTTTGATCACCACTAGCAAAGGCATCTTCTGCTCGACGAATGATAGTTCCCTCCAATTTAACATCAAAGTATTCATCGATATTGCAATCTTGTTCATAATACATTTTTAAGAGTTTCGTTGGATTGATCGCACCGAGTGTGTCCAGGTACTTCATCAGATCGTAGCGAAACTCGTAGGCGCGACTGTAACGTTGGGACGGTGATTTCTTTAACGCTTTATTTATAATCTTTGCAAGTTCAGGATGCACTCGAGGATTGTGTTTGTTGGGAGGCGTGGGCACATTATTTATAATATCGTGAAGAAGTGCAGAGTAATTATCGCCTTTAAAGGGAAACTCTCCCGTGCAATAGCGATACAAAATTACTCCCAAACTAAAAAGATCGGTTGCTGGTTCAACGACCTCGCCTTTAATTTGCTCAGGAGCGATGTATGCAGGAGAACCGATAATTACCCCAGTGGCGGTCTCACCACTTTTAATTAAATTTTTAGAGACTCCAAAATCGGTGATTTTAATTTTTCCCTCTGGAGTGATCATAATGTTTTCTGGTTTTAAATCGCGGTGAATGACATTATGTCGATGTGCTACTTCTAGTCCCAACAAAATTTCTGAAATAATAATGGCACCGATGATAGGTTTAATTTTTTGATGATGAGTGGTGATCAATTCTTCTAAATTTTTGCCATTAACATACTCTTGAACCAAACAAATATTTCCATTATAGTTTTCTTGAAAGGAGAGGAGCTGAACAATTCTTTGATCATCAAGCATGCTGAGAATTTCCGCTTCCTTCCGCATGCGATCAAGATACTCTTGTTTGTTTTTAAGATGTACTTTGGGAATTTTAATGGCAACGACGTTACCTGAGTTGTGTGAATGTGCCATGAAGACTTCACTCATAGCACCTTCACCCAATTTTTTAGAAATGGTATAATTGTCTACGCGTGATAAGTTTGTCATAGTTCATTGTTATTGTACCCAATAAAGAAGTCAATTACTATCTGAGTTCAATGCTTTTTATGTCGCTACAATAGTTGACAATTAATTCTTTGCCATCTTTGGAGTAGGCAACAGACTTGATGTTGCTGATCATATCCTCTGCATTTAAGATGCTAATATTTAGAGGATGTGACTCAAATGCGTTTGCAAGTTCCACGATTCTCACTCCCCTTGTACCATCAAATAAATTTACGGCAATTGCAATTTGCTTATTATCTGGAGAGAATGACATACTCATAATAGTTCCTGCATAATCGTTAATGCTTAATAATCCTTTTCCGGTTTCAAGTTCGACAATCATGATCTTGCCACTGGTGAAAGCAGTCGCAATTAATTTTCCATCATTACTTAAACGTGAAAGCAGTGGATGCACGCCAGGAGTTCCCTCTTGTATATCGTATGGGTGTAGCTCTTTTTTTTTGGCCATTTTTTCATAAAAACCAACATGCTTGATAAAAAACATAGAAAATATCATTCCAATTCACTATGATTTCAAGAACTACAAAGTTCATGGAGGGGTTGGACTATGGAGGCTATTCAATACGCAAGCATAGAAAGGGATCTTTTTTCTGCGTCGACTGTGCTATTTTCTGGCTTAACAACTTTATTATCATCAAGGAAGTGTTGTCGGATGGATTTAACTGATTTAGAAAAATTAATCATGTCTGAAGGTCGAGAACTTATGAGAAAACTCCTTGAAGAGCACCTAGAACTACGAGGTCATGGAGACATCGGTAGCTCTGTTGAAGGAAGTGATGAAATCGTACGCAAAAACAAGCGAGATACGACTAAAAAAATCACTACCACCTTTGGGAAGGTAGATAATAACCGCGTCAGCTATGCAAATGATGGAGTTGAAAGTTTATTTCCAAAAGATTCTCAGTTAAACCTACCTGATAATTCATATTCCCACTCCCTAACCAAAGAACTTGCATTGGCGGTAGCAAATAATTCTTTTGATGAATCAATCAAGATCGTAGAACGAATGACTGGTGTAAAAATTCCAAAACGGCAAGCCGAAGATCTGGCGAATAATGCTGCCAAAGATTTTGATGGATTCTATCTGCTACCATGTTCAGCAGAGCTTTTGGACTTGGTCAGTAAAAAAGATCTGCTTATCCTTACGATGGATCAGAAAGGTATCGTAATGAGAACAGAGTCACTAAAAGAGGACACGAGGGAAAAAGCAAAAAGAAGTAATAGAAAAATGGAAAAACGCCTCTCAAAGGGAGAGAAGAAAAATTGCAAACGCATGTCTACAGTGGCTTCGGTCTACAGTATTGATCGCTTTAAGCGATCACCAGACGATATAATGAAAGGGTTATCAAGAAAAGATGATGAGACAAAAGAGAAGAGACCTTCAATCGCAGTAAAAAGAGTTTGGGCCAGTTTGGAAAAAGAACCTGATCGGATAACAAAAGAAATGTTCGATGAAATTGTCCGAAGAGACCCTCTTCGTGAAAAAGATCTGGTTTGCTTAGTTGATGGAGAGCCTCGTCAGATCAAGCGAATAGAACAAGAAGCAAAGAAGAGAGGGCTGAAAGTAACAATTGTGATCGACATTATCCATGTGATTGAATATTTGTGGTCTTCTGCAAGAGTCTTTCATGAAGAGAGTAGCTACGCCTGTGAATCTTGGGTGAACCAGCAGCTATTTGAGGTTTTAAACGGTAATGCAACAAAAGTGGCTGCAACCATTAGGAGAAATGCCTCTCGTCGTGGTTTAAAAGAGACAGCAAGAGCACCAGCAGATACCAGCGCTGATTATCTCAGCAAAAAAAAGAAGTACTTGCAATACAATAAATATTTATCGAAAGGTTTTCCAATTGCCACTGGAGTAATTGAAGGTGCGTGCAGGCATTTAATAAAAGATCGAATGGATATCACAGGTGCTAGATGGGGATTAACAACAGCTGAGGCGATATTGAAACTGAGATCTCTAAAATCCAGTAATGACTTTGAAGAGTACTGGAAATTTCAATATGAGGAGGTTAAGACTTCACATAATCTCTTTTGAACTAAACGCCTTCGGCGTGGATTCTTTGCTTCGATAGTTTAGTGTTTAAAACTAAAGTAGGATATTAATGGGCAGTGTTGTCATGTTTTGTTAAGTACTC
>JADGAN010000081.1 GCA_015231955.1 Oligoflexia bacterium
TTGAAACCGTATACCGTCCCCGCTAGCTTCACACTGGAACTGCTAACAAATACTGCTACCAGCTACCCTGCTACCTGCTTGCTGGATTTGTAAAACTGTTTTACTGGAATCCAGTTTAAACTTACAAGATTTTATCGATTTTCTCTTGAATGAGCAGGCATTTTTTTTCAATTTCATTCATGAGCTCAAAGCAAAACTCTTTATTCTCGAAATTATCCTTGAGAACTGAGATGGCCAATTCAATGGCACCTATGGAGCCTTTCAAATCATGCCGTGCTTTTTCTGTATCAGTGAGTTGTAGTCTTTTATCAATTATCTTACTATTCATTTTCTTCCTCTGTAATTTTCTTTTGAACATACTTGTAAAATTTTCTAGAAGCAATCTTGAGTTTACTCATAGCTACTCTTGCTTTCATGTTGTTTTGTAAAAAAACATGGTTTATGACTTCAGAATTAATTTGTTCCAAAACATCTTCAAGACCTCGTTGCTTTACATCTTCAAAAAGATCATCATTAATATAGGAGTGAACTTTAGCAATTTCCTTAGAGCGAAGTTTTTTTATGTCATCAATTGTTAGGATATTGACTCCCTCTGCTTGCCAACGGTCAACCAAGATCTTAAGTTCACGAATGTTACCTGGCCACCAATACTGCTTAAGGAAATTTAAAGTATCATGTGGAATCGATATAAGTCTGCCACTAGAGTGTCTTCTGATGAAATGTTGTAGCAAAAATGGTATATCATTGATTCGCTCTGTTAGAGAAGGAAGTTTAATCACTGTACCTGTTATCCTTTCTTTAAGGTCAAGTCTGAATTTCCCCTCTTTAATTAATTGATCTAGGTCTTCTAATCCGGCCGTGATTAACAAAAAGTTTGCATGTACATCGATTTCACTTCCTATAGGACGAAATTTTTTTTGCTCAATGACCTTTAATAAAATATCTTGCAAGGAAAGAGGCATTTTTCCGATTTCATCAAGGAAGAGGGTACCACCGTTGGCCAAATAAAAAATTCCTTTTTTATCGGAGGTAGCATTGGTAAAGGAGCCTTTTTTATGACCAAAAAAGATCGATTCCGCCAATGTCTCTGTGATAGAGGAGCAGTTGATCTCTATAAATTTACCATTTTCTTTATTAATCAGATTATGAATAGTTTCCGCGACTACTTGCTTTCCTGTTCCAGTTGCTCCACAAATATAGATTGGATTAGGATTTGTTCTAATAAGAGGGATTTGCAGCAACTCTTTAATAGTAGTGGAATCTTGTGTAATATAGCGGGATAAGATAAATTCACGATCTTTTTCTTGGTGGAGATAGGTGAAAAAGCGATTCATTAAGAAGGGAAGATTTTTTTCTTTGAATGGTTTTAAAAGAAAATCACGGCAGCCATTTTCGTGAGCAATTTGCATCAACTTTTCTGAATCATGAAAAGTTAGTACTACTGGGTATATTACTTGCGACAAGTGCTTTTTTAATAGCTCTGGACCAACAATCTGGCCATGAAGATCCATGTCAAAAAAAGCAATTTCATATTTCATTGCTCTTAACATAGTTTCCGCTTGCGCTTCAGTAGTCGCTACATTTATTTGAAAAGGAATTTCGTGAAAAAAGAAGAATTTTTTCAATTTATCTTCTAATGCCATGTGATGGATTTTTTCATCTTCGATAATTAATACATTTAAAAATGTACCTTTGGCAAAAGAGGTTTTGAAAGCATTGATAAATTCTTGTTCATTGCTTGTATTCATGGCTTATATTCCTTTTATCTTAAAATTAGATTCACTTCTTTTACTTGATCCTGATCATTTTTATTGATATCAAAGTGTACGTGCCCACGGAGATATCGTTGATCTAAGTTGCTTAGTGAGCTATTTTTCTTGTTGCTTTCTTTACATTGAAGTCTTCCACTGAGTTCATATGTGATTCCTTGCAGTTTAAGATTAGAGTTAACTGTGCTAAGATGAATTTTTAGTTTCACGGGTAAAAATTCAATGTCAATTGGCCCTTCAAAGATCATTTCTTCGCTTTTATGACTGCTTGTTTGTGTTAATTTAAGCAATTTTATCATTAAATATTTTTGACAGCTACTATTGGTCGACAGAATATCATTGCCAACATGAAGAGTAGTAATATTTAGAACCAGCTCTTTTTGAATTTCATTGCCTTTTTTATTTTGAGTCTCTGCTATTAAATCTGGATCAATTATCTCTATCCCTTTTTTATTAGATTGAGATAATTTGGTATTATCTAGATCTAGTCCTGGATTTACATTTGAATTCTTGCTTTGTTCATCAGAAATATCTGATAATCCAGAACATGCAACTAACATCAGTAAGATCACTGTTAGAGATAATTTTAAAAAATGCTGATATATTAATTTCATTTGATGTCACTCCTTTTTATTTGTTACCAGTGATATCCAATAAAAACTGAAGGAGCATAACTCAAAATGTAATTATGCTGGCCTTCAAATGGAGAATTCCATAGAGATGTTTCTATTTCTATGCCTGCGCGTAAGTTGATCGTTGGAACTTCAATTTGAGGTCCTGCGAATACGCTTACACCAGTATAATATTTTCTTTCCTGATTTATAGGTTCAATAGGATCTCCGGTAGGAGAGCTATATGTTCTTGAGAGTTTAATTCCCATAATGGAAGGACCTAATCCCCAAGCAAGATTGCTTTGAATACGATTATTTTGAGTTGAAAGAAAGGCGATGCGTTCCCTTGAACCTAAAGAAAAAAATATGGTAAAAAGCTCTCTCTTTTGAGAAAGCATTGCATGGGAATCTAATTTAGGATTTTCATTGGTGTTGCGATAGAGGGTTAGTGCTAATCCAAAATCATAGGTTTTATATAAATCTTGATGGGTATAGCGAAAGCCAATTCCATACTGTTTGTTTGGAACCCAATAGTCTTGCATATAAGGGGAAGTGAATGACAATGATTTTAGTTGTGCATCGGCCAAGTGAGGATGATCTGGGAAAAAAATCATATCCTCGATAGTATACTCTTTTCCACCTTGAAATCGAATTGAGCGATCGGCGATAGTTTTTTTCATTAGAGGATCTATAATGGTTATTCTGCGTTTTCCAGATTCGACAGAAAAACCTTTATCTAACATCCCGATATTTTCCCCATCTACTTTTACAAGATAATTTGATCTTGCAGTCCAGCGATTGTAAACATAGGCAAGAGAGGTATCTTGCAATTGTCCGTTTATTACGATGGGGTCAACTCCTTCAATAACAATCTTGGCCGTTGGGTTTTGTTGGTTCTTGGTAAATTCACGAGTCATATTCCTGGCATAAAGATGTGCTTCGGTAATAGTTACCGCTCCATCATTGTTCAGATCTTTACGAAAACCTTCAAGAAGAAAATTGGTATAAACAGAGTGCCCCAGCGCTGGATCTTCAATTGAGGGCTCACTTTTTTGGGCAGAAAACATCAAAATTTCTCCTTCAGCTATCTCATCTTCGTCAAAATATCCGCCCTTTTGTTTAGATAACTCAATTTTCGTCTTCTCTGTGAGCAGAGATTTGCCTGTTCCAGAGTAGCAAGTATCAAGAATAAGAACCTTACGTTTAGATTTAAAAGAGTGAAATAACTCCATCAGCGATTCATAAGCAATGGCCGTTTGATCTACATTATTATAGTCAGTATTTGATGTGACGATATATCTACTGAGCTTTCCACTCCCTTGGTTTTCGTAAATAGTTCCATGAGTGGATACGTAGATAATGATGACATCTTGATCAGAGGTATTGTCTTTTTTTAAGCGCTCCATTGCCTGAAGCACCTCTTTGTCGGTAACGTAGGTTTTTTTCTCTTTGCTTGCAACTAATAAATCTTTCCATGCCGTTTGATAGTTATCCTTTGTCTGTTCATTAAAGAAACTATCAATTGCGATAGCATCTTTATCGGTGAATTTTAAAGTGTCCCAATGAGAATCCTTGAAATTTGCAATTCCTATTGAAAGAACAAAAATTCTTTTGTTCTTTTTATCCAATGAATGAGAATGGCCAGCAGAAATGGGGTTGCTGAAAAGCAGGCAAACAATAGCAAGAGAAATTAATTTTTTATTAATTCTTAGGGATTGTAAAAGAACCTCTACTAAATTATTCATAAGATAACTTCCATCTCTTCTGCAATAAAACATGAAGGCCAGTATTTTATTAGAAAATTCATTCATAAGCAAATGAATTCAAGTGAAGATTAAATTTTAATATTGGAACGTGTATTTTTTACCAAGTTATAATCGGCCAATGAAATTTAGGTGCGATTTTTAATTGAAAACAAACTTGAATGAGCTGAAAATATTTTATTAAGACAAGTTGCCAATCCCGCCAGAATAAGCAAGACAACCTATTAATATCACATAAAGGAGATGGAAGAAGAGAGTAACCTGGTACATTTTTCATTCATAAATTTATCAAAGGATGATTCTCTTTGATAACCTATAAGCTACTAAACGCGATATCTTAAATGAGGACGACCTTGTTTTACAGGTAAATTAATTTTATTCCTCTGGTTTCTTTAAAAAATTGTTGGCGGTCTATCTTTTTATGTGCTACTTTTCCCGCTAAAATTTTCATGGTTTATAATTAGTATCAACAAGGCTTTTGTTCATTGAAAACATTAAAAATGGTTCAAATATCGGCAATGCTTCTCCCTCTTTTTCTACTTTTGCCTACTTTCATTGGGCTAACCTCATGTTCCCATCCTTTTTCTAGCAACTACAATCGTGAACAAGTTGAATGTGGTCTTCGTGGTTCCCTTCCCCTGGAGAGTAGATTATTTCAATTAGTTGATGAGCAAGGAAAAGCCATTCACCGAGAAGAGTTGCAATCTTTGACCCTTAATGAGCAATCTTTATTGGAGGAGGTAACACCTCAAGGCTGTTTTGCTTTAGATCAAGAGGAATGGTCAACCTCAAGAACATTAAAGGCCGTCGTTTCTCAACGAGAATTGGCTTTGGTTGAAGTTTTAGAGGATATCCATGGAAAAAGCAAATCGATTCATCCTGTACGATTTCAGAAATTGATACTAACAAAATATCCGTCCTTGAAAAATGAAGTCGTCAAACGGAATTTTTTGGAAAAGCTATGCCTTGATAAGAAAGGGCGCCATCGGATTCAAACCAAAGAAGCTGTCTATATTTTAAAGATTCCCATCTATTCTGATGAGTCCTCTAGAAGAGGAATTAAAATGCGATACGAAGTTGTTAACGACAAAAATTCGCTAAGTGATGATAATAGGGAATTAGCGCCTTTTATGGAAACCAATCTTGCCGAGAGTTTGTCTATCCCTGTTTCTGAAACACTAAAACATCTCCCTCCTCACTCTGCTCTTTCCAGCTTTGATTTCCGTCTAACGATCACTGATATTTTTAATGAATCGATATCGACTAGATGTACGCTCATGCAAGATTCTTCTAAAACAAAGATTTTATATCAAATTGGACTCAAACGACTAGACGCCCAGTATCATCCTGACCCTAATGATCCTAAGATGGAGCTATTCTTCTCTAAGGATTACGCACTAGAACTTGATCAGATAAAAGTTGTTTTTAAAAAAGCAAATCAACTGGCCATCAATTTAGAGGAAGAAGAGATTAATAATATTTTTTTAGATCAAATTAAAGATGACAATGGAAAACCATTGTGGAAATTAACTATCGATCTCTCTGCTAGACGAGGGAAAGGTGATTTGCAGATTACCTTAGGTAGTGAATCTATCCAACAAGACGTGATCACTTATCCTGTCGATTTTGGTATCAAAGAAAGATTATCTGGTAAGGTGATCAAAACTTTTTTTACTTCCAATGGGAAGATGTTCATTGCTGTTAATGATAAAGGAGATGGCATAGTTCTTGACAAGGATTCTGGTGTTATAATTAAGAAATTTTCTCAAGTAGTGAACGGTGGCATCGATGTTTCTGCAGACGGAAAAAAAATGGCCCTATGTCATGATCATGCTATAGAAGTGATCAATATGGACTCACTTTTAGATGAGAAACCATTAATATTTTACTTTGATGCAATGGAATCTGAACAATCCCCTGATGAACCTAAAATAGAAAAAGGATCTTTGTTGTGTAAAAATTTTTATTTTAATAGCAGAGAAAATAAAATCATTTTTTCATCCACTTCTTCCAAACAATATATCCTCATCCATTTTCTATCTCTCCAAGATGCACATTTAGCAACGATTAAAGAAAATCTCTGTTTTGAATTCAAAATGAGTGAAGATCATAGGGGAAACCGAGTATTTCTTCGATGTGGAGGTCGATATGATCTTCAAGAAATAGGGATTATGGAAGGCGGTGATCATGATGAAAGAGGATATGGCGGCCTTATTAAGATACTCAATGCACATACAGAAAAGGCAGAGTTCTTTGCCGATCATCAGTCTGAACTCGTTCTTCCCTTGCGAGTTCCAGAGAAGCAACCATCCCGGATAAGCCATTTTAGCATATCGCCTGATGAACGCTATCTGATTGCTGGTTTTTCCGGGGTTCTTCAAAGTCCAATCGTTTATGCCCTGGAGAAAGTTGGGCAATATAATAACCGAGAAGAGCTGGCACAAGTTTACGCCGTCACTTCTTTAATAGACAACGATTCATTTACTAAGTGGGAACATGAGGAGTCTCAAACTAGAGTAGGGAATATTGATAATACAACTTTTTCCTCCGATGGAGGGAGCTTTGCTTGGGCATCTACAGAGAAGATAAATATTTTACTAGACAGCTTCGAAAGTCATCAGACCATCACTATAGAAAATCCGAAAAATGCGATTTCTATGTTTGATCTCCATCCCAAGATAGGACAAGGAGAATATCCTTACATCCTGATCGTAACCAAGAGTGGTGATTTACTTCTATATCATGTCATCACTAAAGCAGTCGCATGGGAAATAAAGTTGAATAAAAAGATTTTATTTGCCAAATTCACACCAGATGGGCAATCGGTGGTGCTCATTGATAGATCAGGTGAAATTAGTATTCAAGATCTCCTTTTTTTTCAAGTAAGTCATTCCTTTCAAAAAAAAGATAAAATCGATACAGAAGTAAAGGTGAAAACCACTCCTACGGAAAGAGAAGCATTCTCTAGCAATGGACAATACCTTTTTTATCTAGGTGTCACATGGATTACTCCAACGGGGGAGAGGGCGATGGAAGCCTCCAGAGGAACCTACCAGCACACTTTAAATTTGATTAACCTTTATTCGACATTGCAAGGATGGTCAAAAAAACAAATAACACTCTCGGAAGGATATGATTATTGGCCATCTCCTAATGGAGATTTTCTACTAGGTTCATCGTCCATGGAAGAAAAATTGGTTGTTTATTTGATTCATCCTGTAGACGGTAATTTAGAAGAGTATTGGAAGAAAGATGTTGAGCTATTAATGGAGCCTGTTTTTTTTGATAACAAGGTGGTCTTTGCAGATAAAAAAGAGCAGAAAATATTCCTTTTAGATTTAAAGACACTTGATCTCCTTGATCTTTCTCTCTTGTTCTTTCAAAATATGTTTTCTTTTGATAAGATTGCTATGATTCAAGGAAAAAAGGGCTTTCCTCTTTTGTTACTTCTTGATAGTTATTCTAATTTTAAAATCGTAGATATCGAAACTTTATCCATTGTTTCCTCTGGGATACTAAATACACAAGCAAGGGACTCCTTTTCCTCTATCCAAAATCTTTCTTTCATCCCAGAACTAAAACTTATTCTTTATAATCTTATAGGAGAAGATAAATTTCGCTCTTTTTATTATCAAGAAAGTAGCGTGAATATAGGTGATCAACCGGTCAAATTGATTGCTTTTTCTCCATCAAAAAAACTGATGGCCATTATTTTATCGTCTATCGAGAATGTGAACGATGTTAAGGAAAATAAGATTGCCATTTTTTATAAGGATGGTGTCATCAAACAAGAGATTTCATTGCCGTATGAAGAGATTAAAATCATGACTTTTGCTAGTGATCGATATTTGATTCTGGCCACCAAAATGGACGATGTCTTGGTTTACGATTTGGAGCAAGAGATAGTGGTTGAACGGTTCTCTCATCGTCTTTTATCTCCTAGTAAAGGAATTCATTGGATCATCCCTTCCCAGGATGGGAATCAAGTGATCGTTAGTTCTTATGAACACTTTTATCGCTTTTCTCTGCAATACCGGAGGTAGCGGGTGTTAGTAAATCGCTATCGATGGTAAAACACTAAGGGATCATTTTATGCACCAGTGAATAGTTGCGGCCCTTTGATAGGTAAACTTAATGTATTCTCATCTCGTAAGTTTAAACTGGATTCCAGTAAAACAGTTTTACAAATCCAGCAAGCAGGTAGCAGGGGGGCTGGTAGCAGTATTTGTTAGCAGTTCCAGTGTGAAGCTAGGGTACATTCGGGGACATGGGTTACATTTTATACCGGGGACATAGGTAACACTTTTTCTTTTTGTTAATAATAGCAACCCCTCATTTCAACTCTCATAGATGTTTTT
>JADGAN010000082.1 GCA_015231955.1 Oligoflexia bacterium
ACATCGGGAAGTTTTTCTTTACAGGCAATTTGTTGATCTTGCCCTTGCTTTGTTTTCCAAGCACGGAGGTGGGTTCCAATAGTGCCCTTACTGCCGGTGCTTCCCAATGCAATCCTAATGGAATCTATCGTGGGAATTCTTCCGGCAGCAGTTAGTTGTTGCGCAGCACTGGATACTTCAAGGTAAGTGACGCCTGGTCTGGCCATTTAGAGTCTTCTCCTGATTTTTTAGTACTGTATTCCATAACATAAAATATTATGTGGAGGCAAAAGCAATTTAAGGTCTGCGTAGAGCAGTATTATTTTATCGATAAGGGCACATATCACCCCATGTTGAGTATTTTAAAAAGCGCACTGATATTCCTCATTTCTACCGCAAAAAGCTGGCACTTAATCGACTTAATATAACATTGGGATGATCGTTGTCCTCGTTACGTCCTCTCCCATGCACTCCTCCTCCTTGCAAACCTTGACCTTAATGCAATTGAGAGAATCATCATACTCATAATCGACTTCTCCACGAACCAGCACTCCTTCTACTTCCCCACTTTTTGCATTAAAGACGGGAGAACCAGAGTTCCCCTTAAATGAATCTGTTGTCGCCGTAAAGAAGATGTCATTGTCATTTTTTCTGATAGAAGCACCGGTTGCAATTTTCATAGGCATGCCCCAAGGGTGTCCCACTAACACTAACTCTTCTGTTTCACTAATACGCCCTTCTCTTCTTACTTTAAGGGGAACTCTATCCGTGACCTTTCTGTCCAATCTGATTATCGAGAAATCTCTCATATCTACCATAGTGGGATCATATCTTTGTGCGACCACCTCTTTACAATGATAGACATCACTACTCTTGATAAAAAAGATGGTCTCCCCTTTTTCATTTTTCCTAGTGCTCTCATCATTAAAATCAAAGGCAAAAGAGTTCTCGCTACAGTCGTCTTGATTTTTTATACAATGGCCAGCGGTAATGACAATATCTGGGGCGACCAAAAAACCTGTGCAATGTGCGGGAGTAACTTGGTCTCTAAACCGTTGTCCCTCACATAGACGTCCTAACATGTCATCAATGCCGTCATGATTACTGTCATTTTTCAAGTCGAAGGTAAGACCAAAATCATTTGAAATGAGTTGGTCTGTTGGGAGCATGGCCAAGACCGATCGTGCCCATTGCTGGTGCAGCGGAAGGGCGTCCTTTAGATCAACTCGATTGTCCTCTCCATAAACTACTTTGGACTTTGCCAAGCACACTCCTAATTCCAGGTGGAAAAAAAATAATACAGCAACAATGGCTCCCAATGTTCGGTGTAATTGATTATCCATCATTTGTCCCCACTCCTTATGACATGATCTATTCAAGCAAAAAAACTATATGGAGACCTATGATTATTGGATGCAACGAACTCATGCAACAGGTATTTGCTTACATTATCTTACTATGACATACACTAATTTTAGCAGGCACAGTAAACTCAAGAAATATTTTTTGTTTAGGACAAGTGTTATCAATAAAGAGTTCTTGCTACTTCATATCAGGACTTTCCCAAAAGCTCCCTATGACACAGTTTAAATAGTTGAGTTTTACGATTGAAAATAAAGATATCGATTTTTCCGCAACCTTATTTTCTAATGACAAATCGCTGTTGTCATATTTGAATATATTGACCAAAACATAACCAACAACAACAACAACGATGATTTTATTATGACAATTAATTTGAGCTTTTGTAAAGTCTCTAGAACATTATCGGATCGGTTCAAAGATATTTCTTTAATGCTAGGGATCGACTATAACTCGCTCTGCTGTTTTTTTACAATGTATCTTTATAGTTGCCCCTCCCTTTGTGGTGTTGTTAGAGCAGTGCCTGATGCTGCCTCTGTAAGCTCTCTCTCAAGGGCCGTGCAGGAATTTAAAGGCAATCAAGCTAAGCCTCCGGCGGTCGGAACCTAGCATGTCCATTCAGTTTTAAAAAGGAAGCTCCAACTGAACTCCCAAACAATTCCCTTTACAAGCATCCTTTATTTTTTCTTTCTCTGTAACCGTTCTTATCGGAGGAGGGTCAGCTGACCTTTTTAAGATCTTAAACAAATCAAAAATAGTTCCTCTTCCCTTTATCCAAATCTCAACCAACTCCATAGTACAACCGCAGTGCTTGCATTTCAGAGGGTCTCTCTTTCGCCAATCTAGTATCTTTTCACGATGACTCAATTGACGGGCCTGTTTTAAAAGGACTTTTTCATTCGGATCTGGCTCAATTCCCATCATTCTTTTTAAACCATTTATAATTTTTCTTCTCGATTTTTTCCATGTCTTAGTCGCATGAAGACCAAAGTACCTCACTCGTTGAAATTTTTTTGGCATGATTTGCTGAACCATTCGCCCAATAAAATCCATGACACTGATTTTGGTCACTTCCATCTTATGAGTTTGATGATCTTGATACTCAAACTCCACAGTCTCTTTGTCCTTATCGTATTCGATGATCCGCTTAACTGAAATAGATGGACGAAACAAATACTTGGCCAAATATTTTGCCAGCCTTCCTCCGCCTTTAGGTAAGATCCTCTCATCAAGATTTGCAACAAATCCCTTACGATAATGTTTTTTTATTTTGTGGATTAAGGCTTTCATCCAATCGGATTGATCAAATTCTTTCATCATCTTTAGGAAGTGTTCTTGCCATCGATGGTGTAAAAGATTATACGGCAATCTTGGGATGTCTATCCACTTGCCAGAGGTACCATCGATGCATCCCATTGGTAAAAGAATATGCAAATGGACGTTATAGGAGCCATCACGCCCAGTGACGTGAATTACCATAATTGCACCAACCTCTATATTCATTTTGTGAGTAACTGTTTGAAAAACATCTCTTATAAAATCCCAAGCAACTTGATAAAATTGATCGAAAATTTCATTGCTAAAGTGATGCTTATAAAACACTTTCCAAAACTCTTCATGCACCGTTAAAGTTAGGTGTCTGTAGTTTATCTCAGGATATAGCTTGGCCTTAATCTCTTCCACAAACTGCATTGCTTTTATTGAGCCACATCGAAGACAAAAGGCATGCTTGCAAGTAAAACCAATCACTCTTTCATCCCGGCCACAGTGAAGGCATTGGTATCTTACAAACCCCTCCTGCAAATCAGCACAAGAAGCAACTTTTTTTACGATGTCATCAAAATATTTACTTACATAGTTTGCTCGGAATATTTTAAAATGATCCCAGAAGTCTGCAAAGATTTTCAAGAAGAGGTTCGTTTTTTTTGTCACAAACTAATTTTACGGCCTCTTCTTTCTCCTCATAAAAAAATTTGCTACAATATAATAAAACAAAAATATTTCAGCTAAGAAGCAGAGCAACGGAATGGGATTTCCCGTAGAATCAAGTTATCCTACTCACCTGGGCAGCAGAATCGTACTTACAGCTTTCAGATAAGGTAACTTTCGTACCATTTTCTAAAACCATCTTACCTATCTTCCGCTTCTTCTTCTCCAGTTCAACTATTAGATGGATACTGGGATTAAAAATATCAAAAGCAAAAATTCCTTCAGAGGACAAATGCTTCTTTATAGATTGAAAGATCTTTTCCATGTCGTGCAAAGTATAAGTGTTTTGGAGAGAGTTAAAAGGAATAAAAATTAAGTTAAATTTCTTATTAAGCGAAAGTTTTCGCATATCTTGTTTTATAAACGTTACTTCTAAATTTTCTTTTTTTGCTTTCCTTTTTGCGGCCACAAGCATGGACGTAGTAAAGTCTGCTCCAGTAATATTCACCCCTGCCTTCGCTATAGGAATAGTAACTCGACCCGTTCCACAGCAAAGCTCCAGGATACTCCCCTTAACCTTTTTAGATAACTCCAAATAAAAAGGAATATCATCGGTAAAGGTGTTTAAAGCATCATAGTATTTCCAGTGGTGGATAAGTTTCCCTACACCATATTTCTCAGATTTTTTCATTTTCTACCTCATCAATATCCAAATTACAGTCCAATATTTTTAATAGCTCTTCATTGGCATCATACCAACTATTCTCATCTTGAAGTAACCAAGAAGAAACTTCTAATAATGGCAAAATATTTTTCAGAACTTCCTTTAGTCTAATATCTCCTTTGGCCTCTTTAAAAAAATTCAGCACGGGATCAATAACGTTACTGTATTGTCCTGCTTGATTGTAAGGGACATGATCTTGTAGTGAGAAAATATAAATCAAGGCAGATTCAAGCATCTCATAATCTTTGGTGTGATTAAATTTTATAATCGCAGTTGATATGATCATCGTTCGATGAAGAGCATCGTTTCGAGGAGAAAAGTTTAAAATTATATCCTCTAAATTTTCTCTGGAAAATTCAGGTAAATATTTTCTTACCTCATCGTAATAGAATGGCGGTCTTGACCTTCTATTTAAATATTTAGACTTTTCACTTGGCATGACAACCCTCGATATCTTTAAAAATTCAGCATAAAGGCAATAGCATCTCCATTTCTAGGACAACTTTCAGGTTTTCTCAATATAATTCTCGAAAAAAAAGCAGACAGTTTTTTTCAAGATCAGCTCTACAGAGCTCTAGCAAACCTTTACTAGAAAGCCATGAGTTGTGCTAGGATTATTAATTTTTCCAAGAAGAAACAGTATAGAAGACAAAGAATGTTATCCTAAGGACCAGCTTTATATTGATACTCGCCCGTAATTGCTCTAGGATCTACTCCTTAGTAGTCGCCATTATAGGTGATCAAATGATGATAACTGTGTTATCATACAATATTTTTTAAGGGTCACTATCGAGGGACAACATCTTCTTTATAAGATTTTCACTCTAAAACTTGAGGTATCCATGAGACATTTAAAACCACACTTATTGCCAACTCTTATTCTTCTACTTGCTTACTCCTTTGTTAATGCACACTTTGCTCTAGCGACTGAAAAACGTAAATGGTACCAATTTGGGTTTAAAGATCCCATCTACAATGAGGTGGTCTTGCATTATCTAGGACAGGCATGGCACCAATCTTCCGATGTAGGAGAAGTATTAGAGACCGCATCTCGAATTGATGAAAGCGATCCCTCTAGCTGGACACGCGAGTGGAGAAAGAGTGCAGAGAGGTTGGCCACATTAGCAAAAGAGAGTGAACAGGCCAACCATCCTTTATCAGCAGCACAGGCCTACTTGCGAGCAGCGACCTACCTTCGAGCAGCGCTACACCATCAAATAGATCCTTACTCGGTTGAAGTCCGAGAATTGGCCGAGCGAGAGGTTCTTTATTTCAAGAAGTTCTTGATATTATCTCAATCACCTTGTCGAGCAGTACAAATTCCTTATGAAGGAACCACTCTTCCTGGTTATTTTTGCAAATCTTCCGCAGCAAAAAAAGCGGCCCCTGTGTTGCTATTTCAAGAAGGACGAGATGGTTGGGCCGAGGATGGACGATTTATTGCAGATGAGGCGATGAAACGCGGTATTCACGTCCTGATGTTTGATGGCCCGGGTATTGGTCAAGTGATAAGACTACAAGGACTCGCTTTCCGTCCTGATTGGGATAAAGTTATTACACCTGTGATCGACTATACAATCTCCCTAGCAGAGGTCGATCCATCGCGAATTGCCTTAATGGCAGTCAGTATGGGTGGTTTTCTTGGGCCAGCAGCAGCGACAAAAGAGCATCGACTTAAAGTTCTCATTGCTAATCCAGGTGTACTCGATTGGAGCAGCAATATGGAAACAGCACTCAATCAGATCGATAATACTCTTCTTTCACTTCTCGATAAGAATGAGGAGGAATTTAATACTAAAATGAATAAGTACATGCAGGTAAATTCTTTTCTACGTTGGGGAGTGATCGATTTTATGTGGCACCATGGAGTCAAGACCCCCGCAGCGTTGATTAAAGAGTTGCGAAAATATCGTCTTGGGGCCAACATTCATGATATCACAGCATACACTCTAGTTGTTGATGCGGAAGCAGAGAAGTATGGTAGGTCAAAAGAGTTCTTTGAGGCCCTTATCACTCGTAAGGACTATCTCATGTTTACAGAGGCAGAGACAGCACAATTTCATGTTCAGCCAGGTGCCTCTGCGATCGCAACTCACCATCTGCTAGATTGGATTGAGCAGGCTTTATAATCGTATACGGTTGACCCAAACATTTAAGGAGAAGATAAAAATGGGGAAGAAGATAACCAATGAACGTAGCTTAGAAGAGAAAATAAATTTTGCAAAGGATACGAAATTTTCAATTCCACCTGAAGTCAGTTTACACAAAACATTATTGCCTAATGGAGTATGGACCTATATTTTCAGACATCTGTCATTGGGAGAATTAGGAAGATTAACTTTTTCTTCTTCTCCCAATGAGCAAACTCAAATAAATTGTGAAGTGGCCGGTGATACAAGCGATCCTATGACTCAAAAACGACGAGAAATATTAGAACCCATAACAGAAGATATCTTAAAAAAAATGACAATGATTTGTGGTCCAGGCGATAGTGCCCCTCAACCTTACTCCTCACTTGCAGAGGAAAAAATCGTAGGAACGGAAATCATTTCTTGCCAGAGATGTAATCAACCTGTGGCCATGCTTGTTTTTGCAGATGGGGGGTTTACTGTAGACTGCTTGGAAGATTATGCTCGGATAGCATTCGTAAAGGTAAAGGAACTCAACGTTCCCTCTTGGATCGTTGGTGAAGAAAGAGAGATAACTGTTAATGGAAATCTCGCAGGTGAGGCCTTGATTTTGAAACTATGGCCCAAAAGAGAAGAGGCCAAGGTTGTTTCATCTATTGACTTCAATAAAAAGCTAGAGATCCTTATGCACAAACATTGCTGATGTTTTAGCCACCCTCTATCGACGGTGGTCGATTATTTTTACATCAAAGTAGCAGGCGTAGTCAAATCTATCTCTAGTGGCGTTTCTGGTATCTTTCCAATATTAAACTCCTTTACTAGAGCTATCAGCTGAATTGGAATAAACACCTCGTTAGACGACTCCAGCTCCTGAATGCTCCACCATTTATGCCCCCTAAAAACACTCCTCTCTTCATCCTCTAATTGGTTAGCAGTAATCTCTTGACTCTCCTTGATCACCTTTACTAAGAAGAAATGCTCCTCCATTTTAGTAGGAACATTTTTCCAATTTAAGACACATTCACCGTATCCTACCTTTTTCAGCACTTCAAAATGGTTTTTTTTAAATCCAGTTTCTTCTTGAACCTCTCGGATGACTGCTGATGATGGCGATTCACCTTCTTCTATTCTTCCGCCAATCGTTACCCAAAAAGGTGGTTTTTGTTTCTTGGCATCTAAATCACGAACGGTGTTATCCTCTATCTTCATAAGCAATATTTTACCTTCTGTGTTTAACAAAAAAGCCCTTGCAGTCTGCCTAACTTCCATTTTTTATTACTCTCCTTTAAAGCAAATATCTCACTTCAGGCCTGTTTAGAGCTTGGCCTTGGTATCAATATTGAGAGAGAATAATACATAACTCCTAACTTTGCCAACGACAGCACTAACGACAAATCACTACAAGAGCATTGATTTAGGTTCCGACCCCATTTTTCATCGTAATCCTTAGCATGCAGGTCGTGATACTCAGTGCTTGTTGTAAGAATTTTTGCCATAACCATCTCCATTATTATCATTGATTATTTTTTTCAACTAGCCATTGAGAGTTAAATCTCACTTTTTTTTCTTCTATTAGCACACAATCAAAATCATCAAAATTCATTTCATTATCTTCGATATTATTTTGAATTTTAGTATCATCTTTTATATCTAAGGATTGTAATTCACTTAAATCCTTTATCCCAATAAACCCATAAAATGAAGGAGTAACGAGAAATTTATTACCTCTTTTCATGACTAGACCATGTTCTTGTAGAGAGATTAGATAATGGCCACAATCCGTTCCCATAACTTCATTAATTCTTGATAGCGTGACTTGCTCTTCATAAACTATAATAGTAAGAATGGTCTTTTCTCCATCACTTAATTCGAGGTAAGTTTAAACTGGATTCCAGTAAAACAGTTTTACAAATCCAGCAAGCAGGTAGCAGGGTGGCTGGTAGCAGTATTTGTTAGCAGTTCCAGTGTGAAGCTAGGGTACATTCGGGAAGGGTTATATTGGTACAATTTTTATACTATAGTGATTTTTTTTAACCAAAG
>JADGAN010000083.1:0-7244 GCA_015231955.1 Oligoflexia bacterium
TAATTTGTTGGAAGTGAATTTGGATTTTTTGTAAGATGTGTTCCATCCTTTTCGGCCCCATATAGCCATGAATATCTGGAAGTTAATAAAAGTTCAATTGTCTGAGTCACCTCACCATTTATTATCATTCCCAAGGTATTATTGTTACCACCACCTGTTTCACTACCTGGAATGGAGTATCTAATAACAATTGCATTCGCATTTTTAAGCTCATTTTTGATTATAATATAATCTCCAGTTTCTTTTAATTTTACTACTTTTCTTTCTGATGCTTCCCTTACTAATGCATAATCTATAAGTGAGAGATTTGTTTGTTGATAATTTATTTCACTGGCGCTCCCTCCAATAGTAACCTCGGCAGAACCTTGCTGATATTTATAAGTTTTTACTGTAGCTTTATCAGATTGTGATGACGATGCTGATGGTGGTGATGGAGTTTCCTTAGGTTTACTACAAGAAGAAAAAAGAATAAAAAATACAAATACAAATACAAATACAAATACAAATAATAGAAAGAATTTGTTTGGTCTTTTGCTAGTAGTTTTCATCTTTCTATTCCTATAGGAAAAAACTTTTGAAAAAATAAGATTAGCTTATTTTAAAACATAATTAAAAACGTTTTGTAATATTCCTTGTAAATCACTAGTTATTAAGTAGATAAATAATTAAGTAAAAAAAATTTGTAGAAAAAAGTGCCTGAAAAAATACACATTTTTGATAAAATTGCGATAAAAGTTTAAGCTCGGTTTTGTCTAAGCGAAGAAAAGGTCATGTTCCTTTCAGATGAAATCTACAGTATATATTTTATATGCATATTACTAATAATTATAATTTGTTATTTTTCAATTTTTCAAGGGATCGATATGCCAAGGATAATGACAGATACAGATTATGATTTAGCAATTATTGGTGGAGGAGTTACTGGCACGGCACTTCTTTACCTACTGTCTCGTTACACTACTTTAAAAAAAATTGTTTTGATTGAAAAGTATAACAATGTTGCTACTGTTAATTCCGCCAGAACACACAACAGCCAAACACTCCACTTTGGGGACATTGAAACCAACTATACACTAGAAAAATCACGAAAGGTTGCTAAGGCCGCCAACATGGTTAAACTTTACCTAGAGAGTGAAAAAAATCCAAAACTTTTTAGTAAATATAACAAGATGGTTTTAGCAATAGGCAGTGAGCAATCTTTCGAATTAAGAAAGCGCTATGAAGAATTTCATGAACTTTTTCCCAACCTTAAGATTATAAATAAGAAAAGCATTGGGGAACTCGAACCGATGGTCGTAAAAGGACGACCTGAACAGCAAGAGTTGCTAGCACTATCAACCGATGAAGGATATACTGTTGACTTTGAAAATCTCTCACACTCCTTCCTTGAAAATGCTCGTAAACATAATCCTTATCTGCAAACGCTCTTTAAGAGCAAAATGCGTTCATTAAAGTGGTCTAGCGATCACTACTCTATTGGCATAGGAGACATAGGAATAGGAATAGGAATAGGAATAGGAAAAATAAGCAAAACCATTACTGCAAGAGTAGTGGTAGTATGCACTGGAGGAAATGCTTTGATGATGGCCCAAAAATTGGGATATGGTCGTCACCTCTCACTGTTATCAGTGGCGGGAAGTTTTTATTGGGCCCAGAACGTATTAAATGGTAAGGTTTACACTCTTCAAAACCGAAAATTACCTTTTGCCGCTATTCATGGAGATCCTGAAGTTCATAATAAAACTCAAATTCGTTTTGGTCCGACTGCTAAAGCAATACCCTTCCTCGAGCGCTACAACTGGAGTTCCTTTTTTGATTATGTAAAAAGTTGTGGTCTTAATTTCTCTTCATTACGAGCGCTTTTTGAGATTCTCTCAGATAAAGTGATCTTTATCTATATTTTAAGAAACACTCTTTACGATCTTCCTTTCATTGGTAAACGTCTCTTTATTCGAGAGGCACGAAAAATTATTCCCACTCTAAAACTTGAGCAGCTTAATTTTGCCAAAGGAATGGGTGGTACTCGTCCACAGATCGTAAATACCTTAACTAGAAAACTTGAACTTGGAGAAGCAAAAATTGTTGGTCAAAATATTATCTTTAATATAACTCCATCCCCAGGGGCCTCTAGCTGCCTTAATAATGCTTATGTGGATACACTAAAAATTATGGAGTTTTTTAAAGACGAATTTGCGTGTGATAAGGATGCTATAAAAAAAGATCTTATAGATAGAAACTGAAAGAGGGAGAATTTATGAAAAACGTAACTTTAACAGTCAATCAAAAAAGCTATGAGCTACCGTTAGTTTTCGGAAGCGAAGAAGAGTGCGCTGTCGATATTACTAAACTGCGCAGTGAAAGTGGATTAATCACTCTTGATCCTGGTTATGCTAACACCGGTTCATGTCGGTCAAAGATCACCTTTCTAGATGGAGAGAAAGGTATTTTGCGCTATCGTGGCTACCCTATTGAACAGCTTGCAGAAAAATCCAATTTTTTAGAAGTAAGCTACCTTCTCATTTACGGTGAACTTCCAACAAAGGAGCAGTACCATGATTTTGCAAAAAAAATTCGAAGTTATTCAGAGATCCCCAAGCAGATGAAGGAAATGATTAACATTTTTCCTAAAGGCGCCCATCCTATGGCCCAGCTCTCCTCGATGCTAGGAGTATTGTCAACCTTCTACCCTCATCTGTGTGACGATAATGACAAAAATAGTAATGAAAAAAATAGTAATAACAAAGAAGACGAGATTATAGCACTTCTTCTAAGTCAGCTTCGAGTGCTGGCAGCTTATATCTATCGTCATGATCGTGAACTTCCATTGCTCGAACCACTAGAACACAACTGTTTTTGTGCTTCCTTTTTAACTACCATGTTCGGATTTGATAACAATGATAACAATACAGTTATCAAAAAGGCCCTTGATCTTACCTTGATTCTGCATGCTGATCACGAACAGAATTGCTCAACCTCGACAGTACGAATGGTGGGATCAAGTCTGGCAAGTCCTTTCTCCGCTATTGTTGCTGGTATTCATGCCCTCTGGGGAGCGGCCCATGGTGGGGCCAATCAGAAGGTAATTGAGATGTTGGAGCAGATTGAAAGTGAGGGTGGTGATCATCGCCAGTTCATCAAGCGTGCCAAAGACAAAAATGACAGTTTCAAACTAATGGGCTTTGGTCATCGGGTGTATAAAAACTTTGATCCACGAGCAAAAATTGTCAAAAAAACTTGTGATGAGCTGTTGCTGGAACTTGGACATACTGATCCACTGTTGGAAATTGCCAAGGAGTTAGAAAAAGTGGCCTTAAATGACTCTTATTTTATTGAAAAGCAACTCTATCCCAATGTGGATTTTTATTCAGGCATTATTTATAGAGCGCTAGGAATTCCCACTAATATGTTTACGGTGATGTTTGCGCTTGGCCGTCTTTCCGGATGGCTCGCTCACTGGAGAGAGATGGTTCACGAGGGGAGCAAGATCAATCGACCAAGACAAATTTATGTTGGGACACCTTTAAGATCATATCAAGGAGGTGAGATCGAGTGTGCAAAAGTATGTTCTCTTCACAACTTGAGGTAAATTAGTAAATTAGGTAAACGAGTACAATGAGGTAAATTATGAAATATAAAATAACTCCCATTGGTAAATTACCGGGGATTGGATCGCTTCCCTACTCTATTCGAGTATTACTAGAAAATGTTATTCGTAACGATCCCAATAATAAAAATGCCATCGAAGCACTTCTCTCTTGGGGTGATGGTAATAAAAATGATACTAAAAAAATTCACGAAACCGAAATCAATTTCACTCCCGCCCGCATTCTGATGCAAGATTTTACTGGAGTCCCGGCCATCGTTGATCTGGCGGCCTTAAGAGAATCGCTTCCTTCTCCAGAAAAAGTAAATCCAATCATTCCAGTAGATCTGGTAATCGATCACTCGGTTACCGTGCAAAATTTTGGCAGCATTGAGGCCTTTGAACAAAATATGCAAGAGGAGTTTCTACAAAATAAAGAGCGCTATCAATTCTTGAAATGGGGTCAACGAAGCTTTAAAAATTTTCGTGTGGTTCCTCCTGGAAAAGGGATCGTTCATCAAATAAATCTCGAAAATCTTGCAAGCGTTGTTTTTACCAAAGGCGGGGAGGCCTATCCCGATACACTTCTTGGAACCGACAGCCACACCACTATGATTAATGGTCTTTCGGTACTCGCGTGGGGAGTGGGTGGAATCGAGGCGGAAGCGGCCTTGCTTGGACTGCCGACTGTGATGCTCATTCCAGAAGTGGTGGGAGTAGAAATAAAAGGAGAACTTAGAGAAGGAGTAACCGCGACCGATCTAGTGTTAACCATCACTGAACTTCTTCGCAATACTGGAGTGGTTTCCAAATTTGTAGAATTTCATGGGGAGGGACTATCAGATTTACCAGTCGCTGATCGTGCTACCATCGCCAATATGGCGCCTGAGTATGGGGCCACCGTTGGATTTTTTCCCATTGATGAAGAGACAATTAGCTATCTTCGCCTTACAGGAAGGGAAGAAGAGCATCTTAAGTTAGTTGAAGAATATGCTAAAGAGCAATTGTTGTGGGCCAAAGGCCCTTGTCCTCGCTACAGCACCTACTTAACTCTCGATCTCTCTTCGATTGTTCCTTCGTTGGCAGGACCTAAAAGACCGCAAGACCGGGTGGCACTTTCAGAGGTAAAAAGGTCTTTTGAAAACTTTATAGAAAAAGCAGGTACTATTATAGATACTATAAGTACTACAAACACTGCAGGTACTACAGGTACTGCAGGTACTACAGCTAAATTGACCAAAGATGGTGATGTTGTCATTGCCGCTATCACTAGCTGTACCAACACCTCTAATCCTTCGGTAATGATTGCCGCCGGATTGCTTGCTCGCAAGGCCAGAGAGCGTGGACTTACCAGCAAACCATGGGTAAAAACTTCGCTCGCTCCTGGTTCACAAGTGGTTACTGAATACTTAATAAAGGCAGGATTGCTAGATGATTTAGAAAAGCTTGGCTTTCATGTAGTCGGCTACGGATGCACCACTTGTATTGGGAACTCCGGTCCACTTCCAGAAGCAATCGCTCACGAGATCATCAAACAAAAATTAACTGTCTGTTCAGTTCTCTCAGGGAACCGCAACTTTGAAGGACGTGTTCATCCACTCGTCAAGACCAATTATCTGGCCTCACCTCCCTTGGTAGTAGCTTATGCACTGGCAGGAACGGTGCTCATAGATCTTGAACATGATCCTATTGCAAACGGTGTATACCTTAAAGATCTTTGGCCTTCGAACAAAGAGATTAAAAGCACTATTGAACAAGTTCTTTCCAAGGAACTTTTTCGAGAAAAAAATGCAGAGATCTTTGTTGGACCAAAGGCATGGGAGGAGTTGAAAGTTGCTGATTCAGTACTCTACCCTTGGGACGAAAAGAGTACTTATATTATGAAACCTCCATTTCTAGATGAAGATAATGAAAATAGTGAAACTTCAGCTTCAATACTAACCAAACTAAACGATATTTTGGGAGCAAAAATTCTCGCCCTCTTCGGAGACAGCATCACCACCGACCATATCTCGCCTGCTGGTTCTATTAAACGCGATTCACCTGCAGGTCTCTATCTTGAGAAGGAACGAGGTATTCCTCTTGAACGCTTTAATTCCTACGGTTCGAGGCGAGGTCATCACCAGGTTATGGTCAGAGGAACTTTTGCCAACGTTCGCTTAAAAAATGCGATGGTGCCTGGTATAGAAGGTGGGTTCACTCGTAAAGATGGCAAAATAACCACCATTTACAAAGCAGCAATGGACTATCAAGAGGAGTCAGTTCCTTTGGTAATTTTTGCTGGTAAAGAGTATGGAGCTGGTTCTTCAAGGGACTGGGCCGCCAAAGGGCCACGGCTGCTTGGAGTTCGAGCGATCATCGCGGAAAGCTTTGAACGCATTCATCGCTCGAACCTGGTGGGAATGGGTATTTTGCCCTTTGAATTTACCGCTGGCCAGAGCTGGAAAGAGCTCGGTCTTACAGGCGAGGAGAGTATTTCCATTACTAATATTTTAACCTCTCCTACTTTAATAATTAATAAAACTAGTGCAATTAATACAATTAATACAATTAATACAATTAATGAAAATAGCTATAGTTTAAAATTACGAGTTGATACAGACATTGAGTTTGAACAACTAAAATGCGGAGGAATTCTTTCATATGCAAAAATAAAACAAAAATAAAACAATTAAAGAAATAAAATAACAAAGAAAAGAGGAGAGTGAAATGACAGAGCTAAATCAAAACTCCACCCCAAAACAATGTTCTCCTAATGTATGCTTTCATAGTGATACGGGGTTTTATCATCTTGGAATGCGCGCGCTCTTTAAAATGGATTTTTTAGCGGCAATTGCTAATTTTGAAAGAGGAGTTAAAGAGCACTCTGAACAAGATTTGGCCAGCTATTGGTTAGGTCAATGTTATTTCTTAGAAGATGATTATATTAAAGTGATAGAGATCTATCAAAATCTTATTATTAAACATCCGGATTGGATTTATGTCCAATTTATGTTGGGACGTGCTTACGCTCATTGTGATAGAATTGAGGAGGCAATAGAGTGTTGTGAACAAGTATTAGAGAAGGGCGGAAACTATCCTTTTGTCTATCTGACACTGGCCAAGCTCTATGAAAAGAATAGTAGAAAAATCTTGAAGGCCATTGAATTGGTCAAAAAAGGAGTTGGCCTATTCCCAAATCATCATGGACTTAAAGACTTCCATTCCTACCTAACCGATGTGGACGCTCCATGAGCTCACTCACTTTGATCTAACATGGAGTGCATCTAATATTATGGAGACAAAGATTTACCACATAAACCAAATAATTGAGAAGTACTTTGAGTAGGTTCTTTTTCTCTTCAAGATCGCAATAACTTAAAGAATATCGATTGTACAATAAACATTTTGTAAAATTACTTCCTTTGGAAACCTCTTTCTTTTAAAATCTATCATTTTCATCCTGTATTTATTTTGATTTTAAAAGCGGATCGGAACTAAATGAAAAAATTTTAGAAAAATTTTTAACCGTGTGATTGCAGAGGGATTATGTCCCCTAGTTCCGTTTCAGCGATTATGTCCCCATAAATAATATTAATTTAGTTCCTGGTATTCTTAAGAATAACGGGAGGTAGCGATGGGGATGGTTATCATGAACAAAAAAGATCAACAAATTTACAAT
>JADGAN010000083.1:7301-7927 GCA_015231955.1 Oligoflexia bacterium
TACTCTTATCAACAAATCTTATCGTCATTCAAAAAGAATCATTGGGCGAATTAGAGAGAACGCAATGATGGGTGCCAAACACGGTAATACTAGTAAAGTTCCTGTTAATAAAACTCCAGCAGAGCTAGAAATGGATGTTCTAGCTCTGCTAAAGGGAAAATACTACGATTTTAACTTAACACACTTTAGGAGCATGATTAAAGCTCATGAAGGAATTGATATCGGAAGAAGTGTTATTTATCGATTGGCAAAAAAATATAATCTTGTAAAAAGACCCAAAAGAACACCTCGAACAAAAGTACACAAACCAAGAGCACGGATGCCTCAGGAGGGCATGCTAATCCAATTTGATGATCTGCTCATGTTTGGTTTAATAATTTTATATGTGATCTTATTGGTGGTATCGACGATGCCACTGGAGAGGTTATTGGAGCTGAATTTTTCATAGGAGAGACTAGTCTCAATTGTATGAAAGTGATGAAGGATATCACTTTAAAAAAAGGTGTTCCCTCTGTTTATTATCTGGATAAAGCGGGAAGCTTTGGTAAGGATGATGTTGAACAAACTTGCACCCAAATCGGACGAGCTTTAGATCAACTGGACTGTAATATCGTTTTGGCATCAAG
>JADGAN010000084.1 GCA_015231955.1 Oligoflexia bacterium
TGAACTTAAACCGCGTTGAACCGCCTTGGTACGGACCCGTATGCCAGGTGGTGTGGGAGGGAAAGCCCGCGAGGGCCTACCTATCCCGCTAAAAGAGATTATGTGAAGTCTTAACCTCCTCATATTGATAAAACACCTTGTTCGCCAACAGTGATAGGGCGTTAAACTGCAAGGGTAGTTATGCTTAAAAAAGCATCCTCATTACAAATTTTTTTTGATTGGCATAGTTGTTGAAGGTCAAAATAACACATTAAAATCGAGCATCAAAAAATCATACTGTTTTAAAGAGGCCAGTGTGCTCAAGATTACCTTACACCACCGATTAAGAGATTTGCCAACCCCGGAATTCACCCATAAATATTTTTAGAGAGCCAGAATTTTATCTTCAAGGGTGCCATGTGCTTGCTCCGTTATGTTGAATTACAG
The DNA here is from genome assembly GCA_015231955.1 of Oligoflexia bacterium. GTDB lineage: Bacteria > Bdellovibrionota > Bacteriovoracia > Bacteriovoracales > Bacteriovoracaceae > JADGAN01. Next base: position 427 of record JADGAN010000084.1, read on the forward strand.
AGGGAGACTATAAACCTTGATTTTCTAATCAAAGATTTGAATTCATCAAACGAAGAGGTGGGAAAATATCTCTAGGAAATTTTGCAAGTGTCGTTAGATGAGTAGGTCCGCTACCACATACCCACATGAAGTACCCAGAACATTCGGTATAGGTGGTTGGAAAACTCGCTGGTACTAAAACTAAAATCTTCATCGATCTCGGCATAACTAAAGTAAAGTCTGCGCTACAAGATACCTTTAAAAACAGAGGTACTAAGCTGCAAGAGATTTTGATCTGGTACGAACGAAGCGAACGTCGAGGAGAGATGAATAAGTGTAATTTCATTAAAGGCCTATCGCCAGTGGCTTGAACCCATATCAATTTCCACGGGAAGTATGAATTTCCGGGAGTAAATGAGACAGTTGATAATGAGTTTGATTTCACGAAGAAGAAGTAAGGCAAAACCATATTAGTGTAGTTGTTTTATCAATAACTGGACTTTATTGAGGGATTGCTTAAAACCTCCTAACACCCAAACCAATATAAGAAGTCTGGATGCTCTTTATTGAAAAAGATGACCTGGATTTAATATTGTGGCACTGCTTATTGCTTTTCCTTCTGTTCTTGCTTTTGTTGTTGCTCTTGCAGCACCTTTATAATTTCACGCTGACAGCTTTGCAAACCCTGATCATTTTTGTTGCACTCAGAATTGAGAGCAGGAGAGGGGGGCGAATCATTGGTCAAGGGGAGCATGACTCCATTATCGATTTTTAGAAATTCTTCACCTGAGTAAAATGATTCAGAGGCCCCCACATCAACAAAAGCGATGCGATTACCATTCTCTAAATCACCGAGGAGCACTTTCCCAGAATTTTGAGCTTCATGACCTTTTATTTGATTGAAGTTTGCACAGTAAGGACTCAACGAAGGAGAGTTATTTTTGAAAAGCAAGATGTCTGCTGCACTCCTTTCACTGGCATTTATAGATATACTCGCTGCCATATCTACTGTTTTATTCATCCTAGCTGGAGAATTTAAGTGCTCTACTAGTTTTTTTGCGTCATTATGACCTTCAAATAAACAGCCATTCATCATCTTCTTGGTTATACCCGCATGAGAAACAACAAAATCTTTTCCGCCTGAATTAATGTAATGAGCAAGAACTATTTTTCCTTGTTCCATATCTTTGCGTATCTTGTTGCGCACTTCTTCAAAGCGATCTTGTCCTATTTTTTTACATTGTATTCCGGAGAGAGAGTGTTCAGGAAGACTTTTGCATCTAGCGCCGGAAGATAACGCTTTTGATACTGCCTCTTTTAAGTCACGACCTTGCTTCAGATAATTTCGACAGCCCTCCTGAAGTTCTTGTCGCGTCAATGCATTACAATCTTGGCAAGTGTTGATCCCCTCTGGAGTAACACATTTCTGCAAAAATTTATACATGTCGCAGCATTCTCGCTGCTCTTTGAGTGTTGGAAATAACCAAGCTGCTGCACCATTAAATAAGCTATAGCTGCTACTCCCATTTAAGATCATCGCTTCATGATTACCCAGCACTGGAGTGACTTGTGAGGGATAGCGTGTTTTTAAATTCATTACCAAATCATAAACTTCTAGCGACTCTCCTCCTCGATCGAAGTAGTCACCAGCAAAAACAATGCATTTGCCAGAAGGAACTTGCCATAATTTGTCTTCTCCACGCGTGCACCCGACCCGCTCTAAAAAGTGCTCAACTGCAAACATACTTCCATGCAAATCACCTATAACAATATGAGTGTTGCAGTCAGCGAAAGTATTAACAGCATTAAAGGTAGTAAAGACAAAAGTTACTGCAGTAAGCAAAGTCAACCGCACTATTGATTGTACTCCTTTCGTGAATAACACCCTCTTCCCTTTTTTTTAAGTTTATCAATGGCACCTATTTTAATAAAGTTATCGTAAAAACGGTGAGCATCTTTCTCTTATCTATTATGATAGATGAGTGTTTGACTGCACGCAAGGAAATTGGAAGCCAGTTTGTTAGTGGATCAAAGCTTGCTTTCTAAATATTAGTGAACTACGTCTAGTCAACATTCCTAAAACAGGGGGAGAGTGCTTGGAAAATGGTGAAAGATGATGAGAGTAGGAAAAAGGTAAGCTGTCGATAATCTTCTGAAAGCCGATCTGGGTGGTGGTTTGTGGAGTGGCGCCCTCGACTCCTGTCGCTTGCGCCACATTCTCTCTAAAAGAAAACTCAAAATCAAACAAAAACCTTTGTCATTTTGCATAGTCATAGGTGCAAAGGTCTACTTACGGAGAGGCAGTTAAATAGGACATTGAATTGGAATGGGCAAATATTATCTCTGCTGGATACCAGTTAGATGCTAGCGGATCATTGACATTGCGGGAATTTTTAAGATGAACTTCACACTGTTTGCTTTGATCGTTCCAGCGCATTCCATTGATGACAACCGCATGTGATCCACAAAGATCATTGCCAGAAGGCGCATTTGCTTTTACTCCAAGATTTCTTTCTAGTGGATACTGGCAAATTCCCAAAGCTACACTATGGCCATGAGCTTTCGCCTCCTTAAAAGCAGTCATATGGGGGCCCACATTCACTATTTTATAGTCCCCTTTATCGTATAGAGGATCATATGCAGCGTCCATAAGAATTTGTTGTTTAGCGTGCAGATTTACACCATTGCGAGCAAAGCTTTTGAGATTAGAATCCTTGCAATAATACAAAAGAAAATCTTGTACGAAAGCATTAGGGTCAGAATTTATATCCATTAGTTTTTTTATTTCATTGATGTCCAGTTGGCTGGAGGAATTTTTCATTTTTTTTGACCACTTATCTTTAGAAACTTCCAGCAAACCAACAATACCGATCACATTGCTAATGATGCTATCAAGCTGATTAGAATTCCCAGATACAGATGGACATGACATCTGTCTTTTCTCCTGTTGATAGAGTTGATATGTTGCGCCTAATATGGCGATGCGCAGTTTTCCGGCGCCGTCACTACTGCTGTACAGGTCATGCCCATATTTTTCAAGGCAGATACGCATATTGCCACCATTAGCATCAGTATAAAAAGATAAGACATCCACTTCTTTTCCGCCGACATTTCGCGCCAAATTATATCCTCCTGCACTCAGATAGGTCTTAGCAGCAATTTCACTTCGAGACACCAATTGACCACAATATTTAGGATTTGAGAGGCAAAGTTGCTCTTCTAAGAGCGCAGCGGTGGCATAGGCCCAGCATAGTTTTCCGGCGCCTTGAGGAGTATCTGGACCCATCAATGCTTGATTATCGTAGGAGGTTTCTTCACAGTCGCTTTTAGATATGCGATTAAAGGGCGTTTTATATTTATCGTCTATGTTGTCTAATGCTTTAAGTAACTTTGCTTGTAAACCATGATCAATAGCAGGGTTGTTTTTATACATCGATAGTTGGGAATACAAGGTATTTATCTCTCCATTATATTTCCAGTATTCGTTCTGATAGGGGACAAGCTCAGCGGCAGTAGCATTAAATTTCTGAAGCAATGCAACCTCATTAGATAGCATGCGTACCTTATCCAAATGAGAACTAATAATGGACTCTACATATTTAATTTTTGTTTCGTCTAATTGTGCCTGTACAGTGGTTATTGTTAAAATGAGCATTGAAAAGAACAAGAAGATATTGATGAAGCATGTAAACATAAGGTTCCTCCTTTAAATATTTTTCCCGTGAAGTTAGTTCGAAGAAGCTGTTGTAAAGTAAAAACTACAGTAAGTTGATGATGTATCTAAAAGATCATCCTATTCTATTCTATTCTATTTTATTTTACCTATTAAGCGGTCATTTTTATATCGCAACTATTTTTCCTATTTAGATCGTTTAAAAGCTCTGAAATCCTTTAGCGATCGCTATTGGAACTCTTTTGATTTTAGTTGATCTTGATGGAAACCCCGTCTTGGTAGTTGGGGAGCTTGCCCATTCATAAGATGCCGCTTCGTTTTCATCGGCAATGCTAATACGGAAAGAGGTGGCATTTAGAGTTCCCATAATACCGACTTTCAGCATCTTCTACTCTGTTTTATTCGCTCTCTCGATATTTTAATTGATTTTTATATGTGGAAGATTATCCAGTCCCCATTCTGTCGCCAAGAAACCAGCTTTCAATGAAATTTCTAATGTCCTTATTTTTAAAAAAATCGAAGTATCACATCTACCAATTGCTGGCAATGTATTGAAAATTTTTCAAAATAGGAAATTTCATTCTATGAGCTTGATCGCAATAATTGAGGGGAAAATCCTTATTTAAAAATAATTTATATTAACCCGGGTTGTGGCCATTCACTCTATTAATTTTCCTAGAGCGATACTCCACTCATTGTTGCTGTTTTTGATGACCTGGATCCCTACGTGACCGCTATCGAGCAACTTGCCTGTTTTTTTCAGCTCGGTCACAAGAATAAATAGAGTGCTATCGGGATCGATTTTACTAGGGAGGAGAAGGTCTTTGTGGAAAATAAATCTTGGAGCGTTACCATATTTGATTTTTAATTTTCTGATCACTAGGCCTTGTCCGATCGTACTTTTGATGCTTGGGTAGTTGTATGGGGAGACGGTCGCGCACAGGTGCCTGTATGTATTTTCTTGAGTGATGATCTCTTCCAGTGCAAACCACATTTTTTTTTGTAGGGAACGCCCCCTGTAAAAAGGGTGGACAAAGGCCCCTCTAAATGGGCAACTTTAGAGAGTTCTTCATTTGGTAATCCAAGGTCAATGCCTAGATTGTCCTCGACCAAACCTGGAAACAAAACGCACGCATAGGCAATCAATTGTTCTTGCTCAAAGACTCCAATAGAAATACCACCACTCCCCAAGGTTCTTTCGAAATCATCGACGGTAGTGAGTAAGTTAAATAAAGGCCCTTTATGAAAATCGACATTCCTATTCGCTTGAGCTGGCCTCATGAAATCAACATGATGCTCTTAAAAATTTGCATCTAAAAGAGATTAGCGGGATAGGTAGGCCCTCGCGGGCTTTCCCTCCCACACCACCTGAGAAGTGCTCAACCTCCAAGCTCCTAATCTACTACTGGCCGCTTTGGCCGCAAGTTCGATCGATATTCCAAATTTTACGAGTTTATCTCGCCTTGCTTTGAATCCAGTCCACTGCTGCCAAATATAGCATCGAATTCTTCGACGAACCCATCCATCGAGATCTTTGAAGATCCCTTTGAACCCAGCAATTCTAAAGTAGCTTTTCCACCCGGTCATGTAAGTTTTCAGCTCGGACATTAATCTCACAAAAGATACTCTACGAATACCTTTCGTGATTTCTCTAATCCGATCCTTAAATTTCTTAATCGCTTCTTTGGAGACTGGTAGCATGACAGTCGCTCTCCGAGGAGATTTTGCTTAAGTTAGCGCCATTGGTTCTAACAATATCCTATTCCTGATTCATAATGAATTCGAGCATTTTTCTTGCGGTCCAATCTTCATTAGTTTGAACTTCGGTTAGGGTAAACAATTCAGATGTCTCTAGTGAAGCGATTATCAAATTTTTTAATATAGCATGGAAGTCTTCTTCATTCCCTTGATAGTCGTTCAATCTTTTTATCATGGCACTTAGTAATTTTTTACTTTGCTCTTTTGCTTTTTCACTTTGACTAGAATTGGTTATTGTTGAGGAGATTTTATCTAAAAAGTTCTGTAAATAGATTAAAATGTTAACTTTAGTTGAGTGGGCACTTTTTGCACTGTCTGCTAACATTTGAGTAACCAAATTCTCTTGTGAAGGTTCATAAAAATCAAATGTAACAAAAAATGGTATCACGAATATTTTATCCAGTAGTATCATTGAGAAGAGTCCATTTAGAGTTATAATTCTTGTTTTGGCAATATCTAGGGGGTAAAGACCTTTCTGGTTTTGAGTATTAAGCAATTCAATAAAGTGCCCATCGTTGTTCTTTATTGAATTATAGAAATCAGAGATTCCTGCTCTAGCAATTAAATGAAGAGGGTTGGATCTCTCTCTATCCAAGTCATTGCTGGAACAGTAGCTAGTATCTTTTAATAGAGATTGCAGTTTAACGATACTTTCTTCTACGGCTTCCTTAAAATCGCCATCCCTTTCTCCAGCACTGTAGATTCTATCTCCCGCATAATTTAAAATATTGGAGATACTTTCTGTCCCCCAGAGGTTCCATGAACATAAAACAAGCAACAATGAAATCGCAAAATTATTTTTTAATAACTTTTTCATAACTACGTATGTCTCCTTTTGAATTATTCATCGACAACAAACTGCCATTAGCAACTTTATAATCACCTGAGTTTCTATTGGAAAAATTAATCTTTGGCAATTCAATTTTTGGATGAATAATATCATTTGAAGTGAGACCATTGACTCAACCACTTGTCTTGTCGGGATCTTTTTTGAAATCACCGCTTAAAGTATGCCATTATTATAAAGACAAGGTCATTCCCCTTAAATGATTTTATTATTTTATTACTTCAATGGGATTTTTCAGCGGCCAACAGGACTCTCCATGACTTTATAAGATGCATCTAATTTTCATTAGCGGGATAGGTAGGCCCTCGCGGGCTTTCCCTCCCCATCACCTGAGAAGTGCTCAATCTCCAAGCTCCTAATCTACTACTGGCCGCTTTGGCCGCAAGTTCGATCGATATTCCATAGCATCGAATTCTTCGATGAACCCATCCATCGAGATCTTTGAAGATCCCTTTGAACCCAGCAATTCTAAAGTAGCTTTTCCACCTGGTCATGTAAGTTTTCAGCTCGGACATTAATCTCACAAAAGATACTCTACGAATACCTTTAGTGATTTCTCTAATCCGATCCTTAAATTTCTTAATCGCTTCTTTGGTGAAGCTAAAACCTAGGAATTTCCTGTCACTTGGCCTTGCCACCGCACTCTTCCCTGCATTAACCTTCAGCTTAAGTTTCTCTTCTATGAATTTAGAGATGCCTCCCATTACTCTATGTCCAGCATTTTCGCTTTTAACATAGATATTGCGGTGAGTGGCCCACAGGAACTTCCCCTGCAGGCTCTCGCAGAACTGTACGTGATACTCTCGCATCATACAGCTCCCATTACTGAACCGGTGATCCGAGACCAAGTCGCCAATGCACAAATAGATTGGGATCGCGTTTGCGAATTTGCCCCAGCCAATTCCTTGCTTGCTTTCGATGGTATCGGAATCGTTTGTATTTCCTAGAAACCCAGAGAACCAAATCTTCCTCTATATTGCGTAATGCTGAATATAATTGTGATTTATAAAACTTTCCGTAGTAATTAACCCATCCTTGTACAACTGCATTGAACATATGGGCCAGATCATTCAAGCTTTTGTCACTCCTAAAATGAATTTTCCAGCTTCTTATTTCGTATCTATTCAGCATAAATTAAAAAAAAATGAAGCAAGGCCTTGAAATATTTCTGGGCCTCTTGTTTTTTTTATTAGATACTGCTGCCTATGACAGTAGGAAGTATCAATATTGAAGAGAC
>JADGAN010000085.1 GCA_015231955.1 Oligoflexia bacterium
GAAGGATAGTGCAAATCACGAAATAATTGCAAACGATCAATTTCTCGAAGATTAGCAATGATGAGATGAGTTTTTGTCCTCTCTTCGGCCACAAGTTCTTTTGTTTGTTGAAGTAAATTCATCTCTTTATTCATAAAAATACTCCTTGATAAAATGGTGATCACCAGTGCTTTAGTTGTTATAATTTAATTGCAAATAAAAAGCAAATTAGCAAAAACCGCATTTTGCAATGATTGCAAGCTCTACCCATAATAATTTTCTCTAAGGAGAGTGATCCTCATTGTGTTTTAAAACATTAAATCCATCTGATTTATCAAAAATGATGAATGAAAGCGTATCAAGCTTTTAAAAACGAAATGGTGAAAGTAAAAAATATTTTTTAGATGCTTTTTTACTTTCGCTGTGAAAGTAGAGTTAGCTATTTCATAAAGTTGTAGGGGCCATTTATAATGCTCTTGCATATTTTTCCGTGCGAAGTCGAGTAGATCAGGGGATTTTCGCCCACTATGTAGGGCAAAATTGTTGATTTTACACCACATAGTGGGTTAAAATCACAAGATGATTAAACGCATATTAACTGAAATTTTAAGTCAACAACTGCAAAAAATCCCCAAAAGCATCCTCTTGCTAGGTCCAAGGCAAACAGGCAAGAGTACCTTAATCAAAGAGCTAGATCCTCATTTGACCATTAACTTAGCAAAGGAGAGTGTTTACCGTGAACACCTCACTGATACCAAGCTAATTGAGCGCCAAGTGGCGGGATTAATCGATGGCACTAATCACAGTAATGCCAAGCGCGGACAGCGACAAAAAGAGAGAATTAGAATTTTCATTGATGAAGTTCAACGCTTACCCTCATTGCTCAATACCGTACAATCCATTATCGATGACTACAAGCAAGTTACCTTCTTACTTACGGGATCGAGCGCTCGCAAACTGAGGAGAGGGGCCGCCAATCTCTTGCCAGGAAGGATCCTGCAGCATCGTCTTGCTCCGCTTATTTATTGGGAAATTAGAGACAGCAATAATTTTGATTTGGAGAAGGCGCTTACTATTGGGATGTTGCCAGAGATTTACTTAGAGGATTACGGACAAGAGCTGCTTCAAGATTACACCGACATTTACTTGCGAGAGGAGATCGTCGCGGAATCAATTGTACGCAATCATGCCTCTTATGGAATTTTTTTAAGTGTGGCCGCCAAAGTTAGTGGGCAAGAGCTAAATTATGCCAAACTTGCTTTCGATAGTGAAATCCCTAAAGAGAGCATTCGACGTTATGTGGAGATCCTTGATGATACTTTGCTGATTAGAAAAATTCCTGGCTTTACAGCTATTCAAAGTTCCCGCAAGGCCATTCAGAGAGAAAAGATCATCTTCTTTGATCTGGGAGTTCGCAACGCCATCTTAAACATCCATCACAACCATTTTAGTAGTGATGATTATGGCCCGTTGTTTGAGCAGTGGATAACTCTACAGCTGCTCTACTACTCTGAATATCATGCTAAAAAATGGAAACTCCATTATTATCGAGACGATCTCTCCTACGAGGTCGATCTTATCGTCGAACATGGGGAGAAGTTGACGGCCATAGAGATCAAGTGGGGAAAGAGTTATAAATCGTCATGGAAAGAGGGGTTGGAACACTTCATCTCTCAACATCATAAAAGAAAAATTCCGATTCAAACATTGATTATCTACAGGGGAGATAGTCGGCAAAAGGATGGAATGATTTCCATTTTGCCTTATCAAACTTTTCTCACCAATCTCGAGGATTTTTTAGATTGATGGCCAAGTGGAGAGCTAGACACTCTTTAAGAGGCGCTTAATGTTTGATCCTAAGATCTTTTCGATGGAGGAGTCACGGTAGTGGAGGCGCTTATGCAGGAGTTCGATGAGTTTTGTTATTTTGGAGATGTCCTCTAGTCCTTCTGGCGCATAAGGAATGCCATCAAAGTCGGAACCGATGGCCACATAGTTATCGCCCACTAGATCTACGACGTGCTTGATATGATCGATGATGAGTTCGTAAGAGGGAATGCGCCTTGGGAGAGGATACTCTTCGTTTATAAGCTTATTTTCGGCCGCTACTTTTTCCCATTCACTTAAAGAGGTGCTGTTATCGATGGCCTCTATTTTTTTGGTAAACTCTTTCATGGATGCGGGATCGCGATCGATCTTGTTGGTTAAATGTTCAGGGTAGAAAGAGATTGCTACCACACCTTCGGTATTGGCAATAAGTTTGAGGTGTTCATCTGTCAGGGAGCGTGGAACAGGGTTTAAAGCGTAAAGGCCGGTATGACTGCTGACAATAGGGCGTGAAGTGATTTTTGCAACATCACTCATGGTTTTTTTTGAGGCGTGGGCCACATCGATAATAATGCCAAGGCGGTTCATCTCGGCGACCACTTCGTGGCCAATACCGTGAAGGCCTCGGTCGTGGTGATCGCGATCACTTGTGGCCCAGGAGGTGCCTTTAAAGTGGGTGAGGGTGATGAGTTTTACTCCTAGTTCTGCAAAAATCTTAAGAGAGGAGAGGTCGTCATTTAGGGCATTTCCTCCTTCAATAGAAAAGAAAACTCCAAGGCGTTTTTCCTGTTCCGCCAAAGAGAGATCCTCGTAGGAGCGACAGAGCTGAAAGCGGTGTGGATCCGATTCAAAAAGGGTTCGTGCACGTTGCAGGCGATCACACACTAAAGCGTGAGCACTGGCCCCACTTAAAAAAGAGTTGCTCCAAATGGCAAAGAAGAGTGCACTGATGGGTACTTTTGAGAGTTTATGGGCATCGATTTGCAGTGAAGAATTGTTAGAGAAGAAATCTTCATTGTTATCAAAAATTTTAGTGAGAGTATCATTATGAAAATCGATAATCATGGTTTTGCTAACTCCTTTACATAGACATAACGTAAGCAGCAGGACGACTCGCTAAAGCAAGACCACACCTTTGCGGTGAATTTGGTCAATGATAGGAGAGTCAGAATTAAGTTCCAAGTATTTTTTTAAAGTAACAGGAATCACTTCGATCCGATGATCAATCCTCGCCGCAATGCGATTCAGTAAAGCGCCCTCTTGGAGGCGATCTTTTCCTAGGTCAGGGGAGATAACCGCCAAATCAATATCACTTTCACTAGTGGCCGTTCCGTTTGCCTGTGAACCAAAAAGAATGATAAGGGAAGCACGAATTCCATGTTTTTTAAGCTTATGTCTTAAGATGATTGCCATCTGTTTTATTTGGAGAATATCCATTGTCTCAACTCCTCGGCCTCCTTTAAATATTTTGTACAAAACTCAAAGCTTGCACGGCGTTCAAGTTCCTCTACATCCTCAAGATACCTAGACTCTAAATTAAATTCATTAATGGAGGCCAAAGAAATTTCTTTAGAACTTTCCTCTTCAATTGCAAGCTCACACTCCTTTGCTAAAAAAAGAAGATTATGGCTTAATGGTGCGTGCTTTTTGTGTTTTTTGACATAGAGATATTTCAGTGCCTTTTCAACTGATAAATGAATAAAAAAAAGGGCATGAGAAAAGTGCTGTACTTTATTGACAAGATCACTGGCACAGCTCAGATCTTTATCTGAACCCATTTTCCAGTATACTTCTAAATTTGATTTTTTTTCTTTTGACATCAATAAATCCCATGCATTTAAAAACTCTTATCTAATAGATTATCATGCCCTCACGTGAAGTGCCAGATAGAATTCGAGTAAGTTTAAACTTAGCGATTAGCTCCATCCGATTATTTTCGATCGCAGACAAATGAGTTTCTTTGATCCCACTTTATAGCTATTTACAAACCATCGGTTATAGTCGATGAAGTTTGAATGAAAGCAAAAACCATCGACTATAACAGAAAAGCATATATTCCAGCAATTCAAGCGTTTAAAGGATCATCGATTATTAAAATCCTGGTTGGGATGAGGCGTGTGGGGAAAAGTCACCTCCTCTCTAAAATCATGCAAGAAACTGCTGGTCCCAAGTTATCTATTGATAAGGATCTCTTTTTATCGACGAAGTGCAGGAGATCAGTGATTGGGAAAAGGCAGTTGTTAACTTTCAAAAAAAAGGAAAATATAATATTTATTTAACAGGATCTAATGCTCACCTTTTATCATCAGAGATAGCAACAAAACTTTCTGGTCGTTATCTTGAATTTACAGTTTTTCCTTTATCATACAAAGAATTTTTAGAGTTTCATAAGTTTGAAAAAAAAACAGAAGATGCATTTTCTCTCTACCTTAGATATGGAGGATTACCAGGATTAGGAGAGATAGAACTAAAATATAGTGTCGTCTATCCATTTCTTCAGGGTATTTATAACACCGTATTACTTAAGGATGTCGTTGAAAGAAACTCAATTCGAAATGTAAGAACGTTGGAAAATATTTGTCGTTTTGCTTTTGACAATATTGGACAAATTTTTTCAGCGCAAACAATTACAAAATATCTGAAAGGCCAGGGATATTCACTTGGTGTAGAAACTGCAATCGAATATTTAAATTGTCTGGTGATGGCACAGGTTCTTCATCGGGTACCTAGGTTTGATATCAAGGGAAAAAGAATACTAGAGATTCATGAAAAATATTTTTTAAATGACACTGGTATCCGACATGCAATTCTTGGATTTAGAGACGATGATATTTCTCAACTCCTAGAAAATATAGTCTATATGGAACTTCGCTATCGTGGATACAATATCTTTATTGGAAAAATCGGCACGCTTGAAGTTGATTTCGTTGCCATTAAAGATAATGAAACGATTTATATTCAAGTCTGCTATCTCTTGGCCTCTCCTTTAGTAATTGAACGAGAGTTTATTCCTCTTGAGAAAATTGATGATAATTATAAAAAAATTGTTTTATCGATGGATCAATATTGGGGAAACGATCGCAAAGGAATTAAAAGATTAAACCTTATTGATTGGATATTGGGAAGAGTATGATATTGGTTGCGCAAATTAAGACTCTAATTATACCAATACTCTTAGGCGTTCATTAACTAATGATAAATATTTTTCTTTCATCTCACTGGATAAGAAGCTTTCATTAATGAGTTGTTTCATTTCATGATCTTTCTTTAATATTCTTTTAAAACATTTTTCTGCTACAATATCTGGAATGCTAAAATTTTTTGCTAGTGCCATGAAATCTTGTCTCTTTATTTTAGATTTTTTGGCATTAATAGTTAAGGCCATTTCCTCTTTGTCTTCAGGGATAAGCAGTTTTGTTGCAAGCAAGTCATAAAAAGGGGCCAGTACAATTTCATCTTCATCGCTTCTCATAAGAGAAAAATTTTTCAAATGCATGTCAGAATTACCCGTAACAAAAGAGAACAAAATTAAATCAAAAAATGAAATGATATCTAGACCTGAGTTAGATGAGTACTTGAAAATAATTTTCCCAGCTTTTTCAAGGGAGGAACTATATTTTGATTCAGTTAAGAGTTCACTCAGCTGACAAAAATCTTCAACTGCTAGCTTTTTTCCCTTTTTAGGTCGATCAAATCTCTTGGTTACATAAGCAAGTTCACCACTTTTTAGCTCAATAAGGCCATGCTTTGCAACTTTCAATCCACAAGCTTGCGCCATATGCATCGTAACATCTTCAAGCACGGACATTTCAGGAAATTGTTTTGTTGGTGGTTTCAAAATGAAATTCCCCCAGAGATCGACAATCATGAACCTATGGGTTGGATCGTTAGTAGCTTTTTCTAAGTGTATAGAAATTTTTACTTGAACTCCTGTTAGGCCTAAGTGTTGACTTAGTGATTTTAATGCCAACTCTTCTAATTGCCCTACGCCAAAATTTACCTTGGGAGGGACGTCTGTAGCAAACAATCTTTTACTGCATGAAGAGTGATAATTTCCTGGCATCTGGTTTTGGAGAGGTTTATAACATCCTAAGCAACGTATGCTGTTCATTTATTATTATCCTGCGCTTGATCGTTAACAACCATGACATTTCCAATACAATCTCGACAAGCAAGAAGCAACAGACTCATTCTATCTCGAGGGTTAATTTTCCAATTATTTTCGATGAGATGAAGAAGCCATCCTTCAGGAATAAGGCCGTCAAAAAAAGCAAACATGGTTTTTTGCTCATAAGCTTCCAAGCGCAAAGGAAGCGTAAGACTAATAGGTTTTACTCCTTTTTTTCTTAGGTAGGCATCATCATATTTGAAGATAAAGGCACCTTCTTTCTGCTCAATCACTCCTGCAAACTCATTATCCACAAAAACTTTTCCTCGTTTACTCATTCAAAATCTCTTTTAAGGGGGATTGGTCCAACGGTGTGAGCAAATAGTTTTAAAACCAGATTAACTTTATCTAACCTTAGTGTGGGCTTGTTAGACTCAAGTTCTCGGACAAATCGCAGTCCAACCCCTGCTCTTTCAGCAAGTTCTAGCTGAGTGAGTTTGGCCTGTTTACGCTTCTTTTTTACAAATTCACCTATCTCTTTCATGTCTCTTAGGATACCCGATAGGGTGTAAATCATGCCAATTACAGGAATTTATTTGATGGCCGAAAAGCATTTGAAGCGGCCTTTATGCCTTTAAAACCTAAAGATGCGACGAAGCCGCACCTTTGGCCAGATTACGGAAGGAAAGAACATAAAAAAAAATTCAAGTAATTTCTGTAATCTATAAATCTCCCCTTAAATAAAATGATTCGCGTCCATCAAATAATTATATCCTGCTCATGTATATTTTCAGGGAACCTTGATCTTTAGTTCATTCATTTCCCTATAAAGCGAACATCTGTTTCTCTGTAACAGAGATGCTGCTTGAGCAACCATGTTACCACCTTTTTTGATGGCCGATTCAATAACCAATCTCTTGCACATTATGATTTTTTCTTTATAACTTCTATTCCCCTCAATTATTTCATTTAAAGTAGCAATAGTGTTATTTGCTCCAGTTGAAAGCAGATCATAGTTTTTAGATAATAATTTCTCCGGCAGTTCATTGATATTGTATTCGCCGTCTTCATATCCTAGTACGAATAGCTTTTCTAAAACAGACTGAAGCTCCGAGATATTTCCTGGCCAACTATAATTTAATAGCAGGTCTAATATCACTTGAGGTAACTCTGGATAAGCTACTCCAGTGCTTTGAGAATATTGTTCAGTAAAATGTTTTATCAGTAAAAATAGATCTTCTCGTCTCTCTTGTAGTGGTTTAATACTAAAGGAGATTGAGGACAACTCATAATATAGTTCTTCGCTGAATTTGCCTTCATCAACTAGCTTTTTGAGATCACTACTGGAGGTTGTGGAGATGATAACTAAATTATTATGTAACTGCTCATACCCTTCAACCATCTGCCCTATATCAGCTGTTGACAGCGGCATAAGCTAACAGCATCCTGTTGAAGGCAGAGGGAGTTATTGGACTATGCCCAGATTTAAAGAGAATAGCTCTCT
>JADGAN010000086.1 GCA_015231955.1 Oligoflexia bacterium
CATTTGAATGTTTTTCATAGAGGATTTCGGCGTGCTGAAGACTGGTTTAGCTGAGGGCAAGAGCTGAAGGTTGAAGACTGAATGCTGAAGGCTACGATCAAAGTTTAATTATGGGGTGAGTAGTTACCAAAAATGATTAATTAATTTGCAAGATTGCAAACTTATTAGTCCCAGGCATCCTCTTCATCAGTGTGAAGTGATCGTCATGCTCTTTGATGGCGGTGATCTTATGCACTTCTCGGAGTAGAGTGTTGCCTCCAAAGACTGGGGCGAGCTTCCAAATCTCCTCAATGATTTTTGTAGGGGTATAGTTGGGATGATTATAAATTTCCTCTTGAGTAAGAGCTTCCTCTGCCATTTTTTTCTGAATGACAGCAGCGATGTATCCCGCCACTGCAGGAGATGCCATGGAGGTGCCGCTTAAGCGGGCCTTCGAGGTTTTGTTGGAGAAGATACACTCATGAGTTTTTAGGTTGGTTAAAATGGAAGAGATGTTACTAGCAAATTGTTGGTACTTAAAATTCTCTGCTTCCAATGTTTGCTTGCGCTCTTCAAGTGTCATGGTTGCCGTTAAGATGCCTTTGCTTTCCAGTAGCTTTTGAAACCAGGCTTCGCCATGACCTGAAGTATAGGCGGGGTCGTCACCAAGATTTACGGTGAAATCTTGCTCGATGCCGTCACAGTTATTGCTCTTGATGGTGGAGAGAATGGACTCACCAAAGGAGAAGACGAAGGGAATTTTAGTGAGTGTAATGTTGGAAAAGGCGGAGAGATCCTCTTTAGGGCCAATACTGCCTACACAGAGGATATTTTTGAGCTCACCTGGCAATTTTTCCTCTGGAAAATAGCGAAGGTACTTTTCTAAGTAGGTAGTGGTCAGGTCACAAGGAAGCGCACTTTTGGTTTTTCCATCCAGCCAGGTACCATCGTTACCTGCGGCCACCACGAAAAGGGAGTTGCTTGCACTGGTGGCAATGGTAGAGGCAATAAAATATTTAAAGAATTCGTATTTAAAAAAAGTGTAACTCTTTTTTAAGTTTTTCCGTAACTCATTTTGATCGATGCTTGCAGGGGCCTCACTGAAACTGGTTCCCAGTGAGATATTAGAGATTTTAATTTTTCTCTCACCCACATATTTGATGGCCGCAACCAGCTCATGAAAGAAGTGGTAGTCGAGTGGGTCAGATGTCATAGATTTGGCAAACAAGGGACTTAAAAAATTCATGAGTTGAGTATGGAGGCGAGTAAAGGCATCGGGATTGGTGGTGGCAAGTGCTGCACATTTTGCAGGGTTATTCTGTACGTCTTCTAAAACCTTGATGTGGCCAGTGAAGAGATCTAGGATTGCACAAAAAACCATCGGTTTTTGTGTCCACGCTTTCATGGCTGTCCAGATGTATTCATTGACCACTTTACTTTGTTCTGCTTCTCGTTCCGTACTCGCAGTGATCACGCGTACAGGTACGATTTCAAGCTGCTTGCTTTGGTTTGCAATAATGCCTGCCACGTGTGTTCCATGGATCTCTCCCTTATCTTTGCTGCTCTTATAAGGGTGGTTACTATTGGTTGTTGCCTGGATATAGCCAGCATTAAAGCGGCCAGCGTTCCATGCAGTGGAGGGTGTAGCTTTAGAGCAGAGGAAGAGCTCTTTTCCTCGGGTGTTGGCGTATTGGAAAAAGAGGTCTCTAATCTTAGGCATATTGTCGCTGTTATGCAGAGAAGACTCTTTTAGGCGAAGGATGTTAGCGCCGTCATCCCTTTCATCGTTTGCTTCAGGATCGGAAAGTTGCTCTATGATGTAGTTATCGACTCCCTTTAGGTAAGTAAAAAAGTTGTTAAAGGAGCTGTCCACCACTTCCCACTTAGGATTGTAGTAGTCAGCATCACTTTGCCAAAAACAGTAGTTGCTTACGAGGTTTCGTAGTTCATCTTTGCTATTGGGGTTTAGTTGATAGTAGATGATCGCGGAGAGCTTTTGTAGTGTTTGAACTTTATTGTTGTCATCATTTTGAGCACTTCTTGCGCTCTGGTATTTTAGATAGGGTGCAAGGAGTTGCTTGAAGTGGTGTTGGTGATTAAAATCCTCATAAACTTGTTTTACCAAAGCATAGAAGGCATCAAAGTGTTCAAGATAGCAGATGTTGCTAAAGCGATTGCCATTATTGCTATCTGGAGAGTAGTACACTGCTTGGTAAAAGAGAGGGAGTCCCGAGTTCTTATCAAATTCCCATGGCAAATCGATAATGGCACGTAAAAGTCCCGAGGGGATTTGGTACTTTTTTATAAAGTCTGGTTTGCTTTTCGTATCGAGCGTAAAAAGGGTAGCGGGATCTAAGGTGCTTCCTTTGCTCTCATCGCAAGTGTCTTGATCTTCGAGCAAGAGTAGCGCTCCTGCAAGGTTGATCGAGGAGAGGTTGATCTTGTTAAAGAGTGTAGCTTTTAACTCATCGGAGGCGAGGATCGCTTCTTGGAGCTGTTGCACGAAGATCCGATTCATCTCTAAGAGCAAGGATAGCGGATCTTCGAGCGGCCCTTCAATGCGCGTTTCACGAATCCCTTGCGCACCAAAGGCGTAGAGGGAGGCATCGATGAGAGAAGGGTAGGCCCAGTCGTCTTGTCCTAAAAAATCTTTTCCCACTCCCACAATCTTATTATCTACTACCGTTAAGGCAATTTGCGGCAAAAGATCGGGGTGCAGATAATCGACACCGTTGTCGATGACCGCCACTTGCAATCGTGAGGGAGATGAAGCGGAAGAGGATGTGTATGCTCTTGCTTCATCGGGTGGTATTGGATTACTAATCTTTTCTAGAGAGGTTGGCATGTTACTGCTGAAAAAGATGTCTTTTGCTCTTTGCGAAGTATTAAGGCATCCGGCCAATAAGAGTAGGCCCATAAGCACCAAGGTTTTTATCATAAATTTCCCCACAGTAAAAAAAATAATAAAACTAAAAGTTGCCGCTATCTTGCAATTTTTTTTTTGATGTCACAAGATGAAATCGTTATGTTTTATTTCAAACTCTGCTTGCCGCGATAGTATTGTTTCATAACCATCATTAGAGTGACAAAAAGTGTCTTTCAAAGTGTCAGATCCATTGTCATTTTAGGCGATTTTACGGGCCGTGAAACTGCTCTCCCTTCGGAACAAATCAAAAAAAATTTGGCACAACACTTGCTTTAATGTTCAAGATAGAAAGGATTCCTGTCAACTCGCAGGTACTAATTGTATTAAACAGTCCCCCTGATTAAGGAGAAACAGAATGAAACAGTTACGAAACACCTTTGCTGCAGCATTAATACTTGCTCTTGCTAACTTTAATGCATTTGCCGATGCTCCTAATATTGTATTAGGAGACCCAGGATATGGTGGTACGGGATGTCCTGCGGGTAGTGCAAGTGTAACCTTGTCTCCAGATCGTACCTCCCTAAGTATTTTGTTTGATCAATATGTGACACAAGCAGGAGGCATCAATGGGGCGAGTTTTGACCGCAAGACTTGTAACATTGCCATTCCAGTGCGCGTGCCACAAGGATATAGCATCTCTGTTTTTAAAGTTGACTATCGTGGTTATGTCAATATTCCTCGCGGAGGCGAAGCTCGCTTTAATGTCGAGTACTTCTTTGCCGGACGACGTGGCCCAAACCAAATGAAAATTTTTTCCGGGCCATTCGACCAAGATTACCTCTTAAGCAGCGACATTGTTGCTGAAGCTGTGATTTGGTCGGGTTGTGGGGAAACGGTGAACTTAAGAGTCAACAGCAGCATGCTGGTAAAGAGCAATCCCATCTTTGAAGATGCCCTAGCAACCGTTGACACCATCGACGTCAAAGCAGGCATCATCTACCATATCCAATGGAAAACTTGCTTTTAATAGGAGAGTTGTGAAAGAAACTCAGCAGTTTTAGTTAGGCCATGCCGTTTGGCAAAATCAATTGTCTTACCAATATTTGCACCACTCTTTACCAACAGAGTGATTACCTCTATGTGCTTATTTTGGGCCGCTGCATATAGCGGAGTCATGCCGTTATTGAGTGGCCGATCAACTGTGGCACCACTTTCGAGCAACAGCTTGACCACCTCCGTGTGTCCATTTTGGGCCGCTACATAGAGTGGAGTAGCGCCGTTATTCTCTACTTGATCCACGTTTGCACCATTGTTTAACAACAGGGTGACTACCTTTGGGTGTCCCTCTTTGGCCGCTATAAAGAGCGGAGCAGCTCCATCATTCCTTGCTTGATTAATGCCGGCCTTGGGTAAATAGGAGGTAACAATGGAAACATCTCCTGCGTGCGAGGCAGTGGAAAGGGAGGATGGACCTTTAAAAACATCACCATGGCCGCTCTTTTCATCCTCGATAGTGACATAATAGGGTGATGTTCCTTCATTGATTCCTTTTTCAAGATCATCAGAAAGCAGCTCTAGCTTAATTCCATTAGGATCAATCAATTTATAGCTTTTTATTTTGATGCTTTCACCTTGCAGGTTTTTACAATTATAGGTGTTGATGCCATAGAGATTAGTCTCATGATCTGGTAAGGGAAGCGTTATCAAGGAGGTGTTGGATTGTAAAAGAGCAAAGATGGTCTCGGGGATGGTTTTCCCATTCTTCGCAACAACCTCGTTGATCGTAAAGGCCGGAACCTGCATGCGCCTGCACTCCTTTTGTGTACTCTTGACCTCTTGCCATAGTTGCGAAAGCTGAGCAATGTTGCTGCTATTGTCATTTGTAGCGGAAGCACAAATCTTTGCCACCACATCGTCATGAGAAATCTTCTGGTCAAGGCACGATACCAGCTGCGCTTTTTTAGCAATATTCAGAAGGACAGCGGCCCCTAGGCCACCATCTTGATAGAGCTTCTGTTTTCTGTTTCCCACGCAGATAGCGTTGCTTAAAGAGTACTTTACGCGATCTTTATCGGGCCGCGCTCTGTTGATGGCCTCCTCTAGCGCAAAGAGTGAGGCAGTTGCATAGCACGCTCCAAAGTTACCTTGCGTAGACATTTGATCAAGCCTTGGAACAGGAGAGAGCGATGCTGACTCATTATCAATGATGCTACAATCATAGGGAGGGTGAGGAAATTTCGATCCATACTTACTTTGAAATAGTGGGTTATTGATGTGAGTAGCGGGAGGCACACTTCTTTCTTCAGCGTCATCTCGATACATGTGAACCCGATTCGTAAAGAGGGATAAAAACCCAGGATAATTTTTGTGGATACAATCATCTTCTGCATAGAGCATATTTGCTGAAATTAAAGAGAGTAACAACAATGTTTTTTGTGCTATTCGCATGCACGCATCCTCCTCACTATTTTACCAATGATCCTAACTTAGAATAACATGGAAATAGCAGTTTCTTTAAGCGCAAAAATCGTAGTGAGCATAAGTCTTGGAAAAAGCAGGGTAGAGGGAAAATCAATGAATTTATTGGAGGCATACTTTCTTGGCACCGGGGATCTTAATTATTTTCTAGAAAGAGAAGAATAGCAGGAAGGGTGTTTTTGATATCAGCAAGATCTTTTAAATTTTTTTCGAGATCTTGAACCTCACACTTTGGGGCCTCCACCTCTTGCTCATGTTTGCAGGTGATCGTGTATTTGCCTTTGAAAAGTGCAGCGGGGTTGGCCCTCGCATGCTTATGGAGCTTGCAACCACACTTTCCGATCAGCGTATTAATTTTGTTTAAGCTGTGGCAACCTTGAGAGCGCAATTCGCACTGGTTATTGCTATCTTGTGAGAAAAAGAAGAGTAAAAATTGGAGAGAATATTTTTCACTTTGTTTTTTGCAATTTCCAAGACAAGCATTGGCAATGTTAAAAAAATCGCTGGAAAAATTTTCTTGCAAAGAGATAAAATCAGGGATGGGCCGATAAAAGAGTGCTTCTGATGGATTGTGAATCCATTCAGGCTTCCACCCTGGATGAGCAGCTCCGCTGAGCAATTTTTGAAAATCGTAGCAATTCTGAAAATCAGAGATATTGATGGGACGACACTGTTTTGCATAGTCAATAACTCCCTTATCCACATAGTAAGGAGGGACATCTTTTCCTCCTCCGGCCATTAAGGGCACAGGGAATGAAAGGATATAGTGATCCTGCATGGCATTCTCAGCATCTTGAGGGGAGATGTAAATATTTCGACCTTGTGGTCGATAGATTGTTGCTGCACCCTCTGCCGCTTTTTGACTAATGAGGATTCCGGCGTTAGTTAAGGCCTTGGCAACGCAAGGATCACTGCTATCAATCAGCTTTTTTCCTTTATGATGTTTTTTTAGAGGGGTACAAGCAACACCCGAGGAGGTGGCGGGGTTGGCATGAGCAATAGCTTCAGAAGGAGTGCTGGCATAATAGATTCCTAATCCAGCAGTGCTTCTGAAAATATCTTTAGGGGATGCATTGGGATTAAAGAGTTCATACCCCAAAAGAGTTCCTTCTAGCTGCTCCTGCTTTTTCTTATCGACAGGTTTTTCTCCTAGAACTAGCTGTAGCTCTTCTTCAAAAATTTTTTTAGGGATCATCTCTTCCTTTGCCATGTAGTGGAGATAATGCTTTTCAAGCCCTGGATAAACTTTTAAAAAAGAGGCACTGGTGCAAGCAAACAGGAGTTTCTCTGCCTCTGGGTTTCCTTTGAATGGCCTACAAGTTTCTGCTAAGGCCTCTAGGTCTTTATTGCTAGCATGGAGTTGTAGCGCTTGTTCTAAAATCTCCTTGGGTAGATGGGGCTTGCCTTGTAGTGCCTTTAAAATAATGTGGAAGGCCCCCAGTTCTTCGCGAGTGCTTTGGATTGTTCTGCTAAAGGTGTTGTACTCCTCTTGAGAGGAGCGAAGCATCCTCTCAATAGCGGCCCTCGGGGCGTAATGGTAGAGCATGGGAGGAGGTTTTACTGCCAAAAGGGAGAGGCACTTCCTCATGGCACCAACCCGTACCTCCCCACTCTCTTTCAGTCCAGGTGACTTGGCAGGGTCGCATTGATCAGGAATCGGCGCGCACTTGGCGTCGCTATCGTTTTTCTCTGCTGCCATCAGGAAAAGCATGGGCAAGAAGAGTAGCAGCAGGCCAAGAAAAAAGTAAGGGAAAGATCGGGAATAAGAGGTCTGTTTTCGCATCGGCATCATAAATGTATCTTTTGGTTAAAGTTAATACCCCTATCGGAAGAGTTAAAAATTTTCTTTAAATGTCTCGTAAGTGAGTAGTTACACTAATAAAAAAGGTAAGTTTAAACTGGATTCCAGTAAAACAGTTTTACAAATCCAGCAAGCAGGTAGCAGGGTGGCTGGTAGCAGTATTTGTTAGCAGTTCCAGTGTGAAGCTAGCGGGGACAGTTGCCAGT
>JADGAN010000087.1 GCA_015231955.1 Oligoflexia bacterium
TGTTCGATCTCTCTTCAGTTGATCTTGTACACTCTTGATTGTCTCTTCAATATTGATACTTCCTACTGTCATAGGCAGCAGTATCTAATAAAAAAAACAAGAGGCCCAGAAATATTTCAAGGCCTTGTTTCATTTTTTTTTAATTTATGCTGAATAGATACAATAAAAGATGGTTGGAGGAAGTCTTGGATGGCCTTGCAAAGTTAAATGTCAAATGGGGTTGTGAAACTCGAGTTGATTTTGTTGACAAGGATCTTTTGCGTAGGATGAAAGATGCAGGGTGTGTCTTGATTAGATATGGTATTGAATCGTTTAATCAGAAATCATTGGATCTTCTTGGAAAAAAATTAGATGTAACAAAAATGCTCAATAATCTTGAGTTAACTTTTGATATCGGGATCAGAGAGGTTAGATGTAGCTTTATGATTGGTATCCCCGGGGAAAACCCAGAGGATATAGAGAATACATTTAAGTGGTGTAGAAAATTCCCTACAATGAAAGCAAGATTTTGGGCACTTCATCCTGTTCCTGGGACATATCTGTACGAGAACATGCAAAAGTATGGGATCGGATTTCAAGAAAGGATTTTCCAAACAGACCACTCAAATATCTTTACTGGGCAGCTATCAAATCAAGAGATCAATACATTGATAACGCAGGCACATAATGAATTTGGTAATCCACTGGAGTTCTCACATTCTGATTTCTCATCAATCATCTTAAGAGATGAGAATGGTAATATAAGCAGAGGTCTTGCTGGAATTCTGCAAGGATAAGTATGTTTAATATTGAAAATAATTCTATGGTAGAGAATCTTAACAGTGACAATAAAGAGAAATATTTTTCGAGGTTGGACAGGTATATCTATGATCATCTTCTTTGGGCAGAGAAGATCTTGGCCCACCTAGAGATGGGCGGTATAGGAAGCAAGCTTGTAGAATTTAGCGATGAAATATTGATGTTTGCAAATAGAATGCAAAGAGATGAAGTCAGTAGTTGCACTTTATCCATTGGGTTCCCTTTTCCAATTGAAACCAGAGATTGCAAGATAAATGGTCTCAAATGCAAAAGTTATTCTTTAATGTTTTTTATAAGAGGGGCATATTTAAGGAAATTACAAAGAGAGGAGTTGCAGCAAACATTGGTTTCAATTTCCTCGGAAACCAAATGGTCTGAGGTAGATGTAGAATTGTTCAGGGAGAAAGTGGCGACATATTTGTTAAATCAAAAGAAATGCTTGTATATTGATCCCTATAACAACGGCAGAGAGACCTTGATGGGCAATTCTATTATTGGTCTGCGCTTTTTGGATTCATTCCTTAAAGAAGAGCAAGCTAAAGAAATTAAAGTCATCAGTAATTCTTCAGAGCATTTGAAATTATTCTTCGATGTAGTTGCCAAGCAACATGTTAACTATGATGAAGAGATTAGAAATAGTGATTATGTGATTATCCCTGACCTCATCGATAATCGCTGGAAGATTACGATTGAACAAATAATGATCTCGCTGAAGCATGGAAAAACTTGTTTCATCTTAGGGAGAAATTTGATCGTCACGAAAACGAGCAATCGAGTCCATGTTTATCATTGTGAAGGTGATGATCCTTTATTGGTAAATAAAGGGGTGGATCTGTATATAGAGGATTGCCTAAGACCCTTTTTTAAAGAGCAAACTAAGTTTAGGCAAAAATTGCTCTCTCATGAAGCAAGCGATCATGGTGATAGTGAAAACAAGCGGAACACTATCTTTATAAACCCATTCTCTTCTACAGAACTACGAGATCTCCCTGTTGATCTAGTGGAGACGATAGCGTGTAATTTAGTAAAAAATGGTTATCGCATTGTTGTTTCTGCTGGAGTCCCCGGAAGCGATAAAGATTTTAATTGGATTACATCTTTCAAATATAAGCTAAATGACATAGATAGAACTCTAGCTGATAGTATAGAGATATTGCCTGCCTTTATAAATTTAACAGAATTGGGCCATCGATTATCTGACTTAGGCGTTATCGGGGCAGTTACTCCCGATACATCCATCGCTCATTTTTTAGCTCGTCTCTCCATATTGAATATTACCCTTGTGCGTATGAGATTTTGGGATACTTCGAGCATTCAAGCGTTATCCACTGTGTTTGTAAGAACTAGTCGATACCAAATTCCGGTGCTTTATTGGGAACAGTGTGCTGTCGATACGTTAGCTGATGTATCTTGCCAGCTAATGAGTATTTTTTTGCAAACAGACAAAAAACAATTGATGCTTGCAACTCTTACAGACGTATATAATGAATTTTTAAAAATAAATGAAGTGATGCTCACGTTGACGGACAGGGAAGGGTCTCTGTATGAGAAGTCAAAAAACACTCGCTGGGTTGTTGATTGGTTCAAAAATGCATATGCGCGCTATCGGCAAATGACCGCCTCTATGGGGTTAGAAGCATTATTTGATAGCTGGAATGTCGAAGAGCTCTTAAAAAATGTAGAGACAGATGTAGATTATCTAAATTTACTGTACTATTTTTGGAGGGTATCTCCCTCTTTGAAGTTTCTACAGAATATTTTTTTAGATAAAACAATTGAGAGTGAGATATTATTTACACATGATGTAAGATAACTACTGAAATTTGGAGACAAAATGGAAAGAATGCTTATTAAGGATGTATCGAAGAATGTGGGCAAGGAAGTTACATTTTGCGGGTGGTTGAATAATAAAAGATCATCTGGAAAAGTCCACTTTCTTGAGATTAGAGATGGTACTGGTTATATCCAATCCGTTTACGCAGATGCAGATACAAAGATTTTAGATACCATAGGGCTTGTTGCTCATGAGTCATCAGTATCTATGAAAGGTATAGTGAATGAGCATCCTCGGAAGCCAGGAACTTATGAGTTACAGCTTACAGGAATTGAAATTATATCCCAAGCAATAGATTTCCCCATTAGCAAGAAAGAGCACGGCCCGGAATTCCTACTGGCCAACAGACATCTCTGGTTGAGATCCAAGAAGCAATGGGCAATTATGAGAATCAGAAATAAAGTAATCTATAGCAGTATGGATTTTTTCCATAAAGAAAACTTTATCAAGATAGATGCTCCAATCATAACACCTGTTGCTTGTGAAGGAACTACAACCCTTTTTGATATCGACTATTTTGATTTGGGAAAAGGTTATCTTTCGCAAAGTGGTCAGCTGTATATTGAGGCCGCTATTTTCGCTCACAATAGAGTTTATGATTTTGGTCCAGTCTTTAGAGCAGAAAAAAGTAATACACGAAAACATTTAATTGAATTCTGGATGCTCGATGCTGAAATGGCCTATTGTGACCATGAACAGAACATGAGTATGCAAGAAAAATTCATGAAACATGTTATAAAAGATGTCCTTGAGAGCTGTAAGGAAGAGCTGGAGATTTTACAAAGAGATACTACTATACTAGAAAAAATCATCCATTCTAGTTTTGAAAGGATGACTCATGCAGATGTGGTGAAATTTTTACGATCAAAAGGGTCTGCGATTACAGATCAAGATGACCTAGGGGCCCAAGATGAGACAATCTTAGGGAATGAGTTTAATAAACCGATCTTTATTGAGAAATGGCCAAAACAAATCAAGGCCTTTTATATGAAGAGAGATCCTAATAATCCCAATGTTGTACTTGGAGATGACTTGATTGTTCCTGAGGGTTATGGTGAGATTTTTGGTGGATCACAAAGAGAAGATAACTATGATGTCTTGCTAGATATCATGAAAGAAGAAAAGTTATCCTTGGATGATTTCGGTTGGTACCTCGATCTTCGTAAATATGGCTCAGTTCCTCACAGCGGATTTGGAATGGGGTTAGAGCGAATGGTTTCTTGGTTATCAGGGACTCAGCACATACGAGAAACGATACCATTCCCAAGACTCTTAAATAGAATTCGCCCTTAAAAGTTACAAATGGTTATTTCTTACTCAATATTCAATGTAATAAATAAATAAGGTCTGTATGAGGAGATTGTTAGTTTGCAAGTGGGATCGTGACTTCATGACTCTTTTAAAAAAAGAAGATATTGAAGTCTATCTGGTTGTAGATCAGTATGAATGCGATCATTGTGATGTCGATTTATCAATGGCAGATGTTGCTTATAAGATCTCCTCATTCAATTCCTTAGAAGAATTAATGTCTATCGTTGTTGATTTACGGGAAAAGAAGATAACAATTGATAAGGTCGTTAATTTTATTGAGCATGGACAGTTAGGAGCAAGCCTATTAAAGCATTTTATAGAGAAGGATAGTAACATATTAGAGAAAACTTTGACTGCAAGAGATAAGCGGTTAATGAAAGCGGTGGCCAGAAGTGTCGGTGTGACTGTCGCTCGCAGTTGCTCTGTTGCCGATTTGGACACAGAATTATCTTCGGCCACAGCCGTATTAGGATACCCCTTTATATTAAAGCCTGCTTATGGCATTGGTGCTTATTCTACATACAAAATAAAAGACCATGCAGAGTTGAATAAAATAGTTAGCGATTTAAAGACCAATGGTTTGCCTGGATTTTTAAGTTCACAACATTTTATTGCAGAAGAGTTTATTAATGGTGAAGAATTTCATATAGACGCTATTTGGAAAAATGGGCAAGAGATCATT
This sequence comes from Oligoflexia bacterium, assembly GCA_015231955.1. GTDB lineage: Bacteria > Bdellovibrionota > Bacteriovoracia > Bacteriovoracales > Bacteriovoracaceae > JADGAN01. Next base: position 4,626 of record JADGAN010000087.1, read on the forward strand.
TTTAGCATCTCAAGGTATTTTTGCCCAAGGATCGGTGCTGGGAATAGGAATTTAAACGGCTCCATTGTCTTACCAGAATCACAATATGAATCGCTTTATCGCGAGGCCAGGGAAGTGTGCCTAAAAATTTCAAGAGAACTCGATTTCCGTAATGAGGCGGTTCATATAGAGTTTTTTATTGAGAAAAATTCAGGGAAATTTATCTTATCAGAGTTTGCAACTAGGATAGCAGGGGCCGCTGTAAGCGATTCTATTGAATACGCCAAAGGAAGTAGCTTACATCAATTGTTGTTGAAGTCATTGCTAGGAGACGAGAACACATTAGATAGTTTAAATGTGAAAAATCCCCCTCATGACACTCGCTTCGTAGGGTGGTGTAATATTATCCCTGCTGTTTCTGGAAAGATTAATAAGATGCCTGAGAAAAACTTTTTTCAGCAATACAAAAATATTTTCAAGATCCAGTTCCTACAAAAAGAGGGGGATCTGGTGAATGTTGACGACCCATCCAATTGGTGTATCCTAATTGTTTTAGGAGCTGATTCTGAGCAAGGTATCGTAGATACATGCAATCAAATATTAAGCGACATTAAATTTGAAATGATTCCGTCTTAAGAATGAATTAATAAATTAAAGGGATTATTACGCAAATTTCTGTTGCTTTAAATAGTAGCGTAATACAAATGCGAGCATGATTGCAGCAAAGGTTAGTCCTGTTGCAAGGCCTATCCAGTATCCCAAAGCATTGTAGCTATAATAGACCCCAAGACAATGCCCTATAGGAAGGGCCACTAGCCAATAAGAAATCAAAGAAATATAAAATGACGGCTTACTCACTCCCATTCCACGCTGAATATTCGCTAAAACAACCTGAATTCCATCGCTAATTTGAAGTAGGGACATTACTCCCAATAAAGGAAGTGCGAGCAGGACTGTACTGTGATCTTCTATAAAGATCATAATCAGTTGCTTTCCAAACAGATAAGAGCTGAATGCCGAAAAAAGCATAAAAGTAAGAACGATCAGTATCCCTGATTTTATATAGTTTATTAGGTCAATCTGATTTTTTGAACCATAAGACAGGCCAATTTTAACGGCCAAGGCAGACGATATACCTAGAGGTACCATGAAAATGATTGTAGCTATAGTCAAGACAACACTATGGGCCGCACTTTGAATAGGCTCAAGGCGACCAATTAAAATTGAAATAACAGAGACAGTGCTAATCTCAAGGAAAATAGCTAGTGCTATAGGGACGCTAAGTTTAAAAATATCACGGAGGTATTCTTTGTCTATAGTGATAGGGATATTCTTAATTTTAACAAAAGCATAGGCCATAAGAACCACAACCATTAATACTCTAGCAATCACACTAGCGATGGCCAGTCCCTCAATTCCAAGAGAAGAGACCATTCCTCCTAAGTTAATGACGAGAATTGCACATAGAATAACGTTAACAATGGCGGTTATAATGGAAAGTGTATTTGCAAATACGACATCTTCTTTTGCCTGCAAAAACTCCTTAATAGCAGTGGCCATGAAAGCAGGAGGGAACGACCAGATAAAAATATCAAGATACTGTTGAATAAGAGGAACCAGATTTTTATCAATATTAAAAGAAGGGATAAAGTGTATTTGTATTTTTCCTATGACAACGATCACTACAGATATAATTACAGAGTATAAAATTGTTTGCGGTAGATATTGATTTAGGTTTTTACCGGCACCTCTGTATCTGGCCAAAGTAGGAGATATTCCAAACAACAAGCCTAGCCCAGCGATAAATACTAAAGAGGAGAACCCACTCGCAACACCGCATGCAGCAACAAGGAGCGAAGAGTGCCTACCAGCAATAAAAACATCTCCTGCTTGTATCAACACATGTCCTATGTGTCCTAGGATTATAGGTAAGGAGAGGGTGACAAGATCCAGAAAATAAGAGGTATTTTTTTTATTCATTGACGTGAGCTATCATATTTAAACTAGCAATTCAATTGTTCATTGTTGGTACTCTGGATCTTGTTGAATCCTAATATTCTTCTGTCCAAATTGAGCATATGCAACGTTGAAAGCCCATGGCCAAAATACAAACAATCGGTTCGAGAATATAAGGATCAGCAGCACGGAGAGTTCAACCAATAACCAATGTTCTCTTTTGAAAAATCAAATGCAGAGATGTCCAAATTAGACATTTGTAGGGATATAAATATGGAACTAAACGCAGAAAAATTTAAAAAATTATTAACTTTAGCACAATCAGATAATGATGCAGAAGCTATTAGTGTTGGAGACATATCAAGGCGTAGAATTGTGATGATTTACGGTGATTCTGCTATGGCGATATTTAATTATATCGATGGAATTCTATTGGCAAAAAACATCGTATCTATTCAGCGTGTTCTGGATAAAAAAGAACATTCAGTTTATCAAATGGAGAGTATCCTCGTTTTTTCATAGTCATCAAATAACTTCTGATTCTACAAAAATATTTTGCTCCATTCATGGA
>JADGAN010000088.1 GCA_015231955.1 Oligoflexia bacterium
ATCCATGAATGGAGCAAAATATTTTTGTAGAATCAGAAGTTATTTGATGACTATGAAAAAACGAGGATACTCTCCATTTGATAAACTGAATGTTCTTTTTTATCCAGAACACGCTGAATAGATACGAAAATAGATAATGACACGATTGTTGCTACCATCTCTAAAACCTATCCATCCCAAAAAAACAGAGAAAAATACGTGAAACATAGTCCAATAAATTAAATCTGAGTACATAATTTAAAATTTTTCATTATCTCGTGTAATTCGAATGCAATAAGTTCAAAAGATATAACATTATTTGTATTTGCTTTAATTAAATATCTACTCTCTTTAACAAAAAATATTTGATAATCATTCACGATTTTTTCCTTATAAGTTCCTTGCTCATTAGATTTTCCAATAAAAAATTTAATAGTTCCTTTTGGACAATTAATACCTGTATACGTTTTCTCATGAGTTTTGGAACAATTTGAAGGTATTAAGTAACATAGCTTGTTATCAATATTCACTTTTCCTCCTTGTAAGAGGGATTCATTCTTTGATATAAAATATTGTTGCATGATATAGCTAAAAGCTAAATAGAATAACATACTAGAAATAGAAACAATTAGTATCTTTTTTAATAAGTTCATAACTACCTCAATAAATTTACTACAAAAGCTAAATGATTCGAATTAATTTTTTTTGCTTGAATCATCTTTTGAAGATTTTAAAAATCCTATGTTTTCCATGATAACATCAGCTTGCCTCATTTCTTTTTCATAAGATCGGCCTAATGCTATTTCTTTCACATTGCTAAATATCTTCAACCAAGAACCAGATGAACGAGACATAGGATTAATATTAGATTTTATCGCATCCTTGGTTGCATTCAACATGATATCATTTCTAAGTTGTTTTAAATCTTTAATTGCTAACTGTATTTTATCAGTGTGAATATTGATAAGTGGTATAGATTCCAATTTTTCTACTTTGATTGAAATGTAATTCACAGCTTGGTTGGTTTTATAAAATTGATAATATTGTCGAGCACCGATAGCTAATCCAGTAAGTCCTGCTAGGCAAATTGGGCCACAAGCAAAATGTCCATGCGGATCAACCAAGTTAATAGGATCACTACCCGCATACTCTACGCCTCTCCAATTTCCAGGGGAGTTGATAAATTGTTTTGGGGCGTTCTTCAAAAGAGGATCAACACTTAACCACTCTTTTATATTGGGCGAGAAAACCCTGGTTTGAGAAAAATAAAAGACAGGAATAGAGCGATCAAGGCCAGTGCTCCTACTTATGTCAATCATTTCCACCAATCCAGCATAACTCCAAGGAGTATTTTTTTGCATCTCTATGGCGTTATTGTCTGCTAGGCCCTCGCTATCTTTTTTAACGGTCACTGTCTTATGTCCCCAAGCGGAGTAATCCCTTCTCCACAGGAGGCCAGTACCATCGTCAGTGGCCATCGTACGCACACTCCCTTGATGATCAGTCACTAAGGGATAGAAGCGATCGCTAGCGTACATGCCAACGGCATAATTGGCAATGATCACTAGCTTGATCACTTTGCCTTTGAGCAGAAAGAGATCATCTCTGATTTTGATGGTGCATTGATCACGATCTTTAACAAGATCTTTTCCCTCTGGGCAGGACGCAAAGATCTCTCCAGTGTTGTGATAATAATATTGATATTTATTGTTATCATCAGCGATAAGATTGATAGCTTTAAAATGATCTCCATTCCATTCAAGTTTAAATTGGTCAATAGTGATGGCCCTTCCTCGTTCATCACGAGTTATATTGGCCACTCCATCTAATTTTCGTTTGAGACTTTCCTCTGTACTGCTGGTCAAATGTTCACTAAGCAGGTGGTGAGTTTTATTATCATAACTAAAGCTCTCGGTATTCTTCTCTTTCCCATCAAGGGAAAGCATTGCACTGGTTTTGCGTGCTGTAATTTGATGATAATCATTGCGATCGTACGATTCAGACCAGAGGAGATCACCATTGTTACTGGTGAGTTTAACGGAGTTTAGCTCACTTCCGGCCTCATTAAAGAGGAGATCAAGAGTTGCACCATTTTGGTACGTAAGTTTCGTAAGATTTTTATAAGCATCATAATCAAGCTCCTTTACAATCGGTGCTACTTGGGCCAAGAAGTCTCCCTCGTAGTGGTAGCTTTGATGAATCAACGCGCTCCCTGCTTTGGAGAGTGTATAACCCATCACTCTCCCATAGTGATCATAGTTATATCCTTCTTCTATATCACCTGCTTGCGACGTTATCTGATTGCCGCGAATATCGTAGCTGAACTTATAGCTAAAGATATCTCTTCCTTGGGAGTCATGGATACGACTCTCTTTGAGTTCTCCCCCTTGTCCGTCATAGTAGCTGTTGGTTTCAAAGAGGTCAGTAACATCAAAGTGTGATAACTTTTTGGCCTCTTTGAGGCGCCCTAATTGATCTTTTTGCCAAAAGAAAGCAGTGGCCTGGTTCTGAACACTACTCTTAATCAGATCATAATCGATCACCTCTCGAACCCATGTTGGAGAGTGATCACTATTAAGCTTAGACTCTGAGGAGATCAACACTCCTAAATAATCATACCCCCAGAAAAGGTCCAATTCTTTGAGCGATTTTAAATCCCCTAGTGGGTTTACTTTCAAAGAAAAGCTCTCACCTCTAGTTGTAATCTGAACTATGTTTCCAAAGTCATCATAGCATTCACTGTAATCATTATGGTGGCCATTATAAGTTATTAGCTTGCAGTTGTGATCTTTGGTATAAGAAAAGACATCTTTGGATAAAGATTTCTTTAAGCGTATTTCTCCTAAAGAGTCGTAAAAGGATAATTCTTGTAATCGTTCTTTCTCTTCACTCTCCTCTTTGCGTAAACGATAGGGAGTGAATTGTCCCCAGACTTCATCATCTTCACCATAAAGAGAGGTTGCGGTAAAATAGTTGATCTCTCCTCGTGCGCTCATGCTCTTTTCTACACGGCCAAATCCATCTAAAAACCAAGTGTGTAAAGTTCCGTTAACTTCCATCTTGGCCTCTCTTACAGAGGTGCATTTCTTAGCGGCACTACAGTTGTTAAGAGGAGAGAGCAAACGGTAAAGAGTCACAGGCCCATTCGCTCCTAAAAACTGTTGTTCTGTTAAAATGCCATCAGAGGAGTAACGATAGCTATATTTGGCCCCCGATGGTGTTTGAGAGCTAATACGTTGACCGCTTAAAGGATCATATTCAAAGGAAGAGTTGCCTTGAAGATCACTCACACTGGTGATCAGTGGCGTATTTTCGAAGTAGTTTATGGTTTGTTCATATCCATTTTGAGTTTTGATGAAGCCGACTCTTCCCCTCTCATCGTAAGCAAACTCTTTTTGAATCATCTTTTTTCCCTTGCCGATCGTAAGCAAGAGAACCTTCCCTGGGTGGTTTTCACGATCAACTTCATAGGAAACACTATCTCTTATCTCTATTCCATTGTTCAAGATTTTCTCTGTTACTGGAAAGCGCAAGTAGTGGTCCTCATCGCATTCATAGACAATTTCATGACTTATGCTTTGCTTGTTTGTAGAGGTGCCCATTGAAGTAGTTTCGGTTGTCTCCTTCATCGGGAAAGGGTGCGCACGCTTATCATCAAAAAAAAGGGTGGTTTTTGAAACGGTCTGCTTACGTAGCTTTCCATCTCTAGAAAAAGCATTGCTGGTGATTCTTTCTACAAAAGGCATGTTTCGTTGATTATCAATTGATTTAAGTTCCCATTCATAAACTTGTTGCTCTAGAAGTTTTTTCTCTTCGTCAAAACGCTCAAGCGTGGAGAGCTTTCCAAGTAAAAGGCCTTGACTTAAATAGCGATGGTTACCAATAGAACTGAAATTGCTGTCAAAAGTGCGAAGTGTTTGCTTCCGTTTAAAAGTTACTCCATCTTCTGGTGTTGCTAGTGCGGTTTTGTTAGGCCCATTGCTAGTAGTATCCCTCTCTACTATTTCTTGATACTGCTTAAAACCGACAAAATTTCTGCTAAAAGAATTCACTCTTTTATCTTGGTATTGGTACCTCCGGGTGGTGATTGCTTGGTTTTTCGTCTTAGGATTTTTGATAAGACGATCAACCACCCAAACGCCTTGCTGGAATTGATAGGACACCTCGATCGTTCCTCCATAAGGAGAGTCAAAAGAGCTTAAGAGTTTATGCTTAGGTTTGGGAGTATAGCTGATCGTTTTCCCAAAAAGATAGAGGTTAAATTGTCCAGCAATCGGACTTTGGGCCATTCCTCTTCCTTGAACTAGATCTAACTTCCCATCACCGTCAACATCAGCGTAGAAAAACTCTTTCTGTTTTGGATCAAAATTTTTCACTTCTGAGCGATAAGGGTTGTTACTCTCTTGTGTGAAAAGTTTATCACTAAAAAGAGCGGCCAGCTCTTGATCGTTTAGTGAAAACAGTAGTGTGTGGTCTTTTCCCCGAAGATAGAGATCGTGCCCTGTTAGAACATCAACAATGCCGTCTTGATTAAAATCGAAAAAGATGGAAAAAGCATTACACTTAAACTCATTTAAAGAAAGCGCCTCACCTGCTTGAGCCACTGTGTCCTTGGGAGCTATGCCGTACATAATTGTCGATGTTCCTCGATTGGAATTATGAACAACATACGATGATGCTGGATAAACTGTTGTCTTTTGAAAAGAGACGAGTGGAGTGGCCGCATAGGGATCATCAAGAGGATTAGGTATGGGCCTATTTTGATAATTTTTAGGCCAAGGGGTATTTGCCAGCAAGTTTGGATGCTTTAACTTTAAGATTGCTAGTGCAAGAGGACTAATCTCTTCTTCTGCATTTTCTTGATACTCTTTTGCATAGTCAGGATTTCCCTTGCAATAGACAAGATCTTTTAAGTTATCTCCATTTAAATCGATAAAGTTGATTCCATTGGGATAAGTATTGAAGATAGGAACTGCAGCATAATAATTTTCCTTAACATGATCATCTCTGGTTCCGATTTTGTACGAATAAGGTTCTATTGTAGAAGATTTCAAATCAAAGGAGTCGTTCCTCTGTGCATAACTAATTGTCCCATCACCCTTATGTTCACCGACTTGCGTTTTCCATTTGCTAATAAAAGAAGGTAGACCTCCGTTAAAACGATCTTCCAATTCCTTCCAAGTACCTTTAGGGTACTCGTGAGGTAAAATCAAAATATTATCACCTCGAGTCACCGCATGATCGTACCCATACGTTTTCTCGCGATTAACCCCATAAAGCACTGGCGCAGAAACATCATATTTAAGATCGTTGTTTTTAGTGGTCATATCGATGGTCATTTTATCAATCACCAGATCGTTATTGAGGTCGACGTAGATATCTTTTTTATCGCTTTTCGGATCACTCTTCACCTCTTGATACTCATCACGATAGCTAAAGATAGGAGAGAGATGGTCTTTGGAAGTAAAACAATTACGACTAATGCCTATTTTACTCTCTTGATCAGCATAGCTTCCTTGAAAAAGTGGAGTGATTGCATCTTTGTAATGAACACTTCGAAGATAATCTCCCTCATAAAAAAAATTAATTTCGTTGTTTTTTCCTTGTCCATGTGAAAAAAGAATTTTTTGCAATTTATGCTTATCAATAAATTGTCCACTAGACCAAGCAGGCAAGGCACTCTCATCCCTTGCACTATACTGATATTGCAATTCCCAGTTACCACCATAGATAAAAATTCCATCAACAATCTGCTGTAAAAGACCATCCGACCACAAGAGAGAGACACCAGAACCAAAAAAATCAGTGACAAAAACGAGTTGTCCTCTACTATTAAAAAAATACTCTTCCCCATTTAATGTACTCGCGACAAAGGCGACAAGAGCGCCACTTTTTCTCTTAATTTCCAAATAGGAAATAAAGGCCTCATCAATCACCGGACGATAGGCCTTTGCTTCTAGGTCACTGATCTTCACACTCTCCAAAAGTAGCTTACTGGAAATGAGATCATCTATGGTGTACCATACAGAGGCCATTCGAAAAATCCATGCCCGATCATAAGCTGGTGCAGGGATTAATTCAGAGTTAGAAAGACCTTTCACAAAATAAGGGGCATACTCTTCGCCGCGAACATTTCTCTCAATGCTTGGCAAATCGATATCCCATCTAACACCAAAGGGGCCGACAAAATCGTTTTGGGAGTCATAGGAGAAAGTTACGTTCTTTAGGGGTGAAAGATTGGGTGGAAGAGGAACACTAAAAGAAGTTTGTAAGCTACCTCTATTAGGGTTAACCACAATATAAGGAGCAAATGTAACTGCTCACACCCCTCAACCTTCACCTCTCAACCAAATGCTGTTAGCTAAGCAACTTTCAGCATCCGGTAGAGGGTAGATGGCTGAAGGGTGTGAGCAGTTACGAGCAAATTTTAATTTTTTACTCAAGTCAGAATAAATTTTTTCCGTAGAATTCGCAGAGAAAGAGGGGATGCTCGGAGTAATACCTTGTAATGATTTGGTGATGGTAGAATCTATAGAAACAATATTCGAATCTGAGGAATGATCACTACCGCCTGGTGGATGATCTCGATCGGGAATATGCACATCAGCCAAAGCAACAGGAACGAAGGACAACAGTAACAACCTACAAAGAATAAAAATTGTAAATACCATTGTCTTCATTACCTCTATAACCTCTGTTGTCTGTCTCCGTTACTTATATAAAGTTTATTTATAGAGGCAAGACCGGTTCTTTGCAATATCTTCTCCTTGTCACCTTCACTTGAAAGCAGATGCTTTTTAGGAATTCTAAGAGGTTATCGTAAAAAAAAATGAAAAAGATCAGAGCACTGTCCGGTGGCGACGAAAAAGAGTTGCCATAAAAATGGGCCATTTTTGTTTGAACACATTTTTGTTTGAACGCTACAAACAACACCTGCCTCCTGTGTGCCAGCAGACTTAAGGTATAGCGATGAGCAAATTGACACTACCCTCTACCATAAGTCTACCTGGCACCGAGCTTCCGCTATCGCGATTACTCGGTCGCCTCTCGGATAATCGCCTTCATCATCCCATGGTTTACCATAACCCCTTCTGCATTGTAGCGTTTGATTTTGCCAGAATAGATTAGACCAAATGACATCGCATTTTGT
>JADGAN010000089.1 GCA_015231955.1 Oligoflexia bacterium
AGAGGCTCAGTTAAATTTTAAGGCCTAAATCAATTTTTTTCGAAAAAGCTGAAGTGGAATAGCTGACAGCTATTCAGCTGATAGCATCTGGATGAAAGTTGATGGTTGAAGGGAGTGAGCAGTTACTGAAAAAAAGAGTTATGCTAATCGACTATTTTGAAGGAGTGTGGATTTTAAAAGATTTGTAAAGACCATTGTTCTTCAAAAGACCTTGAAGAGTTTCCTTGATATTGATGCTTTTAAAAGGAATTCTATTTTTTTCCAAGACAGAATAGAGTTGATAGATGGCCCTAAAGGTTGCAACATTTTTATCTTTAAAATATTTATAATTAAACACAACCAAGGTATCTTCATTAGTGATGGTGGCCTCTAAACCTTTGAGAGCAGTCATTGCAGTTTTATCAAAGAAGTCAGGAAAAGTGATCATTTTTAATTTATCATTTTTTTCAGTTTTGAAAAAATGAATGCCTTCTGGATAGAAAACTGTAATGGTGTCTGCGAGTAATTTTAAGACGGGATCAAGGCTTGAGTTATGAGGGTCGAAGACGATTGCCTTTACCAGTGCATCTCGGCTTGCCAGCACTAGCGCCTCACTTTGCGAGTGCGAGGTGGCTTCTTTGCCATCATCCTTGGTGTTTAGTTTCATCTCCTCCGTAACCAAAATGATAGGTAGATTTTTATACTCAACTTCTCTTAGGTAGCTATAAAAAGGCAACCAAGAGGGGGATGCCATGGTATGAGCATCAAGAAAGGCAACAAAAGCGTGTACGGCAATTTTGCTATCAAACATTCGATGCATTTGGTCTTTTGCTCTTTCCAAGCTGTGTACAAAATTGGAGGCGATAATTCCTCGAGGAAGAGTATAGTCTTGAATTTTTTTGAGTAGGGCCACGTCGCTACTGTAGTAAAAGGTGGTTGCTTGAGCGAGAGTTGCAAAAGTTTTGTCCATCGGCAGATCCTTGTCAGTAAGGGTTAAGGGTTAATAGCTAAGGGCTCATGGTCAAGATCGATCATTAATCAGCATACGCATTTAATTATACTGTCACCTGGCGAATATCGGTATTGTGGCAAATTAAGTTAGTAAATTGTTAAAAAAAATAGTTCACGCGAAAGCAGCTTAACTCTGTTTAACCGAGATGAATTCCAGCTCTTTTAGCTCATGTTTTTCTCATGGAATAGGTAGGTGCGTAATTGCTTCTTTTCATCAACTACTTGATGATCCAAGTAAAATCATTCATAGTGATTTCATACTTGTTTTTAATTGAGGAGGTCTATATATGTGTGGAGTCATAGGCGTAGTTACAGAGCGAGAAAGGAGATCGATGGGGGCGCTGGCCAAGAAGCTCTTGCGGATGTTGGAGTATCGCGGGTATGACTCTACAGGTGCGATTATCCAAGAGGAGAGTGGTAAACTCTTCTTTGCCAAGGATGTTGGTTCTCCCACTGTAATGACGGCAAAGTATGAGTTGGAACGTTATCGTGGTAAACTTTTTTGTGGGCAGGTGAGATGGGCCACCTTTGGAGTAGTCGACAAAGAGAATGCACAACCTCACTTGGTCAAATGTAAAACCTACTTATATGGTGCTCACAATGGCAATGTGACCAATTGTGATCAGTTAAAGAAGTGGCTTCAAGATGAGGGGCACCAAGTTCTCAGTAGTAATGATGGGGAAATGGTTGTTCATGGGGTAGAGCACTTCTTTGCAATGGAAATTGCTAAGGGAGATGCTAATAATCATCGCTTTCGTCGTGAATGTTTGCGAGTGGCGGTGGTTGAGGCCTCGAAGAAAATGGTTGGTTCCTATGCGGCGATTATTGTTGATCCCATTTCTGAAACCATTGCTGCGATTAAGGCCGGAAGCAGCCTTTATATTGGTGTTGGAAATTGTGAAGAGGATGGCGGGGCCTTTGTCGTTGCCTCTTCTGATTTGGCATCGGTGCTTTCTCAGACAAAAATTTTGTACCCCATTGTCGAGAATGAGTTTGCAATCTTTAATCACGAAGAGATCAATTTTTATAATGTGAGAAGTGGGCAAAGAGTAGAAAAGAGTGCGAAAAGGAGCAAACTCACAATTGAAGAGACAGAACTAAAAGAGGGACGTCAATACTTCATGGAGCAAGAGATTTTAGATCAAAGCGAGGGGGCCAAGAAATTAATTGCTCTTTTTAGTGGTGGATCTGATCTCGTAAAGAGTGTAGTGGCAGAGTATGAGAAGAGTAGTGGCGAGGTAAGGAGTGCCTTTGATTTTGTAAAAAATCAAGTAGTGATGATGTCAGAAATGATTAATCAAATAGACCTCAAGAGGAGCTTGGATGCATTGGTGCAGAGTTCGGCGTTTCGCTTATTGGATCAGTTGGGAGAGAAACTATTTGCTGTGAATGGTGTGCATATGGCCCTCGAGTCTTCACAATCTTCTTTTCTTGAGGATTTGAAGAAAATGGTGGGGAGTTGGGAGATCATGCGGCCACTAAAAATTATAGATGCTTTGATGGTGCATGAAGAGTCTTTAGATATCAAGCATCGAACATCCATTTTTGCCGATCGTGTGGGAAGCGCGCATAGTAAAGGTAATGCGATTTATATGCTAGCGTGTGGGACCTCTTATCATGCGGCCAAGTGTGCGGCCTATTTTTTTGATCGGGTGGGAAATATTGCTATCCATCCGGTTTTGCCGGGAGAGTTTCGCGGACAGTATGAGCACTCCATTCGTCCTAATGATGTGATCATTGGGATTAGTCAAAGTGGGGAGACCAAAGATTTGATCGATGTGTTTAATCTTTTGCGCGCAAAAAATATTCCACTAACTTTGATTTCTATTGTGAATAATACCAATTCTACACTTCCACAAGAAAAGAGTGATCTGTATATCCCCCTATGTTCGGGGCCGGAGATTGCAGTCCCTGCTACTAAAAGTTTTATGAATCAGCTGATCGTGCTGTATATTCTTGCTCTCAAAGTGAAGTCGGCAAAGCTCGGTATTGGGGCCGCCACAGGCGAGGATGAACTCAGTGATCGCTATGCACGGGCACTACGAGAGATACCGGCGCTAATTGAAAATACCATTAAGAGCACTCAAGAGGAGGTGCAAAAGGCAGCAGAAGCACTTTATCAGGAGCCCAGTATTCATATCTTGGGTACAGGTATGTTTGGGCTTGCAAAAGAGGGAGCGCTGAAGGTGCGTGAGGTGGTACTGAATCATACCGAAGGATTTGAGAGTTCGGAATTTAAACATGGGCCGAACACTATTTTGGGAGTGAATACTGTCTTTGGACTCGATTCCATCAATGCGCTTTTAGATAAATTTTGCAGTGTTGTAGGAGAGAAAGAGCTTGAAGGAAAAAATATTCAAAAACTTTTCAGGGCGTTGGCCGATTATGCTTTTAAAAATATACCACCAACTAATCTGAGTGCAGAGGAGATGGTTGCCTTTCATAAAACCTTTGAAGAGCATAACTTTTTCGACACTTTGTATAGCAACTACCCGCTGCTGTTTCTAACTGGGCCTAATGATCGTGAGATCAATTTAACCATCAGTCAGATTAATACCCATAAAATCCGTGGTTCAAATATCTTCTTAGTAGCAGAGGAAAATCCATTGCTTCGAGATGCAATTAGGCCAGTTGAAGTTTCAAGATATGCTAAAGATTATAAATCGGTATATATTACCATACCCAAAACTGGTAGTGATATCATGCCCTTTTTTAGCACAACAGTGGTGCTGCAACTTTTAGCTTTGAAAATGAGTGTAATGAAGATGACACTTCTTGATCGCTTAGAAATTTTGGACCATGGAGTACATCCCGATTCACCGAAAAATGTTAGCAAATCCATCACTGTCGATTAAGCAATTAAGCAATTAAAGTAACTGCTCACACCCCTCAACCTTCACCTCTCAACCAAATGCTGTTAGCTAAGCAACTTTCAGCATCCGGTAGAGGGTAGATGGCTGAAGGGTGTGAGCAGTTACCAATTAAAATTTGTTCTTTTGGATAACGCTAAGAAATCCTTCAATAGTTTTCTTGAAATTCCCATGATTGTATTTTGCTTTAATCCCTGCGGCTACCTTGTGGATAGTATTGGCATTGACCTTTTTTTGAAAGATTTGTGCAACAAATTCTTCTGTAATAATTAGCAGTGTAGTCATCGGTGAGATGTGACTTGAGGTTATTCCTCGAGGAAAGCCACTACCATCTGGGCGTTCGTGATGATCCATGATCATTTGATCAATATCGGGTGGGAAATTTTTTATCGTACGAACTTTTGCTGCCATCTCCGTGGGATGCTTTTTTATGGCCTCAACTTGTCTATGTGTTAGTGCATTACTTGCAATAACATCATCTGTAAGCTGCTCTATTTTTGCAAATTCTGGATTTTCCAAGAGCATGTCGTGCATAAAGCAAGCAGAGACTATTTTTTGGAGTGTTGCGGAAGTGCTCCATTTCATTTCTGTTGCAATCATGCTGCCAAAATAGGACATCATTAAGCTATGTTCATAAATGTAATTTTTATTCGCCATCATCGAGGTGAGTAATTTAAAAATATCGGGATTATTTTTGAGCATTTGTTGATTGGATTCGATCAACAGATTGGTGGTGGTAACTACGGTTTGATTGATCCCTAGATTTTGAATAGTCTCATGAATGAATTGCACTCCTTCGACCTCTTTGGCCACTCGATCCTCTGTAGAGAGGGTGTGATCTTTTAACGATGCTTCAAGTGCCTTTGAATATTGCGTGGAAAATTCACTAAAGTCTTCTTTGCTAATGTGCAAATAATCAATTCCTTTTTCAGCATACTTTTCAATTTGTATGGGATCGTAAGTATTATTTTTGTTAATGACCTTCACAAATTTATCTTCGGCCAATTTAATATAGAGGTCAAAGTTACTAATGCTAAACTTCAAAAATCGTTTTAATCCTACCTTACAATATTCGGATGCACCCGTATTAGACTTTGTATTAAGAAGTCGCGCAGTGGTTTCGGTAAGAAGTTTAAATCCTAGGGGCTTTTGCAGATAGCCATCTCGCTCTTGATTTGTAAATCCTAGGGTCTCTTTTAGTTCATTTAATGCTCTAGAGGTAAAAAAGATAAAGGAGATTGCTTGTGTTTGATTGCTATGGTTCCAATTTTTGACGTAATTGTAAACAAGGGCCCCATTACCATTAGGCATGTCATAATCACAGATCACAATATCAACAGTGGGATTTTGTTTTAAATAAGCAATGGCATCATTACCACAACGGACATCAATGACTTGTACATCCAATTTTCCTTCGAGTTCAAGCGTATTTAGTTCGAGAACAGACTCTTCGTCGTCAACTAATAGGACTGTTTTCATAACAAGACCCCCCCCTCCTTAATAAAATTCTAATATTCATTATAATGTAGGAGTGTTGCCAATTACTAGCCTTGAAAAAAAGGTGCCAGCCGACTTTGGAAAAAGTCGGCTGGCACTTTTTTTCTTTTTTTTGTTGCCGCGTTTGTAATCCCGAGCGTAGAGTTGAAAGGAAAGTGTGAAGAAACAGGAGGGGTTTATGCGGGTAATGATTAGTGGGGGGGCAGGTTTTATTGGCTCCCACTTGGTGGATTTGTGTCTGCTTCAAGGGTGTGAAGTTGTGGTAGTAGATAACTTATCAACAGGACGCCTGGAGAATATCGATACTTACATTTGGAATCGGAAAATTACATTTGTGAATGTGGATTTGTCCGATAAGCTGATGGTGGAAAAGAAGCTGGTGCGAGAGTTAGAGGGAAGGATCGATGTGATTTTTCATTTGGCAGCACTGGCAGACATTGTTCCATCGATTGAACGGCCTTACGATTATCATCGCTCCAATGTTGAAGCAACTATCAATCTTTTAGAGGTTGCACGCCACTATCGCGTAAGTAAATTTGTCTATGCCGCCTCTTCTTCTTGTTATGGTCTTCCAGAGGTGACACCCACTACGGAGACAGCGCGAATCGATCCGCAGTACCCTTACGCTTTAACAAAATATTTAGGTGAAGAGTATGTGCTTCACTTTGGAAAAGTATACAAGTTGCCGGTGATCTCTTTGCGCTTTTTTAATGTGTTTGGACCACGCTCTCGAACTAGTGGACAGTATGGGGCGGTCTTTGGAATTTTCTTAAAACAAAAATTGGAAGGGAAAGCGTTTACAGTTGTCGGTGATGGCAAGCAGACGCGCGATTTTACCTTTGTTACTGATGTTGCGAACGTTTGTTTGCAGGCAGCAAAATCGCAAGTAGTACAAGAGGTGTTTAATATTGGCAGCGGAGGAAGTTACTCGATCAATTACTTGACCTCTCTTCTTGGTGGAGAGGTAACTTATATTCCCAAAAGGCCGGGTGAACCAGATTGTACCTTTGCCGATATTAGTAAAGTAACCAGAGTACTGGGGTGGCACCCACAAGTAAAATTTGAAGAGGGTGTGAAAGAGGTGTTGAGGGAGATTGAATCTTGGAGGAAGGCACCGCTTTGGGATGAGCACTCGATTCAAGAAGCGACTAAGAGTTGGTTTAGTTGTTTATCATAAGGTAACTTATATGGACTCGCCGTAAATGCAAGAAAAAATTCTAATTTAATAGCAAAATAAAAATAATCGCTGCCATATATCCGGCCTATCTTTATTGGGATTCAGTTCCCTGTGGCCCTGATGGAATT
>JADGAN010000008.1 GCA_015231955.1 Oligoflexia bacterium
TCGCAGTTTTGTTGCGGCCATAGGTTCTGAAAGATTACGAGTAGAGAAATTTCCTAGTTATGCGCCTGAATTGAATCCAGCAGAAGGTCTTTGGTATCAAATGAAAGATGTTGAACTTAAAAATGAAACTTGATTCAGCAATTATTAGAATCAGACAAAAACCAAAATTGGTTCAGAACTTTTTTGGACAAACTAGTTTGGATATTTTAGAGTTTAAAAAGTAAAAAGCTACTTATGCGACGCATAGGAATTGTCTCATATTTCTGAAAGTATACTTTTCTTCGCAGAAGAATATGCCGTTCGTGCGTTCACTTTTGCAAGGAATGCATACACCAGCATAGAAAAGCGGCCTGAGCACTTGAAATCCACAAAAAATGCCCTTTAACTGGCATTCTGATCGAGGTACGCTAAGACAATAAATCATTCTTCCTGATGCTCGCTCTGCCTCAATGGTCAACCAAGGTGAATTATTCTAATAGCATTATGGCATTCTCGAAGATGTGGGTAATAGTATGAACCACAGGTGCATGTCACTCTTGCCATTTGCCATTGCCGAGGTAGACAAAGACGTGGGAGAGTTTTTGAACTTCGAGAATGACTTCACTAACACCATCGTGATTTAAGTCGCTAATGGTGACATCAAAGTAGCGCTGGTGGTAGTGCTGTCCTAAATGTTGACCTTTTTGGTTATACTCATCCCATATCGTTGGCCCTTTGACCATTTTCAGGGAGTGCAAATCGTTATCATCTATAGTTAAAAAATAGAGGATACTGGTTGCATGAAAGTTTATGAACTGATGGTAACCTTGGTAATAGTAGACTAAAAACAGCCGTGTCTTAGAAGAGATTCTAACTCCACGAATACGATAGACAAAACTCTCATGGCCTCTTCGTTCTAAGCGCTCTGCTAATAACTTGTTATGAAAATTGTCTGTAACATAAAACCAATCTTCTCCATCTTTTTTTTCAATGATAAAGGACTCTTCCTTGCTATCACTATTGAGATCGAAATGGTAAGTTGGTGTTGATACATGCCATTTATACTCGTTTGGCATAGGGTTCTCTTTTATAAGCGACTCCTTCAATAATTCTCCGGAAAAAATGCTGCGTACAACTCGCTCATTCATGGCCACTCCGTCATTGGAAATGACCATTGCGGCCACGGCAAGCGCAATTTTTCTTAGCAAGAGGTTAAAGTTGAAAAAGCGACTCATTTTCATCATAATAATTTTTGTAATCTCTATTTTTTATTTTAAAATCTAAGCGCATTGGTGTAAATGATCCTACCATAAATACCCATTGACATAATGAAGGATTAAAATAGTTATGCAAATAAAAGTTGCTTTTTTGAAATCTGACCGTTCTCTTAGCATCCGTGATCTCTCTCACGATGGGATAACCAGTGTGACCACCGATATCTCCTTAAGTGATTTAGAGCAAGAACCGATCGATCTACTCCTTTACTCTCAAAAGGAGTTAAATGAAGAGCTCTCGCACCTCCTTGATCAACAAGAAAAACATTACCCTATTATTTGTGCCGATAGCGGCAACGTAATGATGCCCTACCAAGATTTTATGCAAACCTCCTTTGGTGATTTGCAACCCTTGTTCCAAGAAAGTCACTCAAAATGGACATTAAAAAATAACATTCTTTTATTGGAAGAGCTTTTTCCTCTCACCAAATACTTCAAGCAGCAGATGGATCAAGACCGCGTGGCCGCCTTTGAAGAGTTATGGTGCTTACTCAAATCCAACCTTGGCACTAGCTCGCTTAAACTCATCTATAAAGATCTTGTGCGGCCACCGACGAGTAGCGGTTCTACAGCGACAGAAGATACGGAAAATTCATCAACAGACAGGCCAAACACAGAGACAACCTCAACAACTGCTGCGTCTCAGCCTCAAAGGAATAGACGTGGCCGACTCGTCAATATGACAACAGAGGGCACAACCACGCCAACCACCTCTCCAGGAGGCGAACTAGAGGCAAAACTTCTGGAGATCTATGCACCCAGATGTACCTCTCCCTTTCAAATTAGCGAAGCTGTTAGTGAAAAGGGTGAATACTTGCTTTTGGCATCTATCAAAGAGAGTCCCATTATCATCATGGCAACAGCATACGCGATGAATCCTTTAGTCCCTTCGCTCTTAAAATCTCTCTTTACGGGATTAAACCAATGAAAATAGAAGATGTTGCTCTAATGAATCGATGGGCATCTCTCCATATTGAAAATATTGAAGCAGACACAGAGCTACCCGGTACTCTCTTTCTCTTTATTGGAGGAAAATTTTTAGAATTCAAGCAAAAAGGCGACTTCATTCCTAGTGAAAAGCATGAACTTTTTATTTTAAAAAAGCTCCCCTATTTTTTTATCAAACTTGCCGATATCAATATCTACAATGAGTGGATCGAACGCATTCGCAAGAACACTTGTAACGATATCACAGTCATTGCTGGAAATGAAAATAAAGAACTGATTACTATCAAACAAAACATCAAGCACTACATGACCGAATTCTTCTCCGGAGGCGCTGATGAGAAGCTTCTTAGTAACATCACCTGGGAAACGAGAAGCTTTGCCAAGATTGTGGGAGAACGGCCTGTTGCAGATGTTGGGTTAGTTAAGATGTCCACTCAGGCAAAAAACATCATCGAACACTCTATTAATGTGGCCATCCTCTCTGTCTATCTGGCCCATCACCTAGGCCTAAAACAGCAGTTAATTTTAGAGACGGCCTTTCTTGGGGGACTTCTACACGACTTTGGAAAGACTTTTATCGATGCCTCTCTCTATGACGAGGGAAATGCACAAATGCTCGAGAATGCCTTAAAAGATCATCCTAATCAAGGCAGAGATGCTCTCAAAAATTTAAAAGGCATCAGTGAAGAGGTGTTGAGAATTATAGAAGAGCATCATGAAAACGTTGATGGCAGTGGACATCCTCTAGCAAAAAAAGGCCAACTTATTTACGATCTCACTAAAATCGTCTCTATTGCCAACGCCTTTGATAATTTCATTCGTAGTGGCCAAGGTTCTCTTAAAGAGCGCTCTATTGCTGCTGTCAATGCACTGGAACGCGATAAAAACCATCGCTTTGATCCTCAAAAACTCCCCAAGGCCATTCGTGCTTTACGACTTGGTATTAAAGAGTAAGGTTAGGGCCTAACCACATGAACTTTTTTCAGAGGCCCCCTTTGTCTAAAATTTTTATTTCAATTTTCTTGCCTCCCTCCTTACTCCAGAGGTATGTTGCCCTGGCTTTAACGACAATTAAAGCAGGAACTATTAACTTACAGATGGATTTGTAATCATGAACTCAAATATTTTATTTTTTCATGCAATCAATGCAAACAGTGCCAGTGCCAGCGCCAGTGAAAGAGCAAAAGCAATCCTCGACTACTCCAACTATCTAACAGAGCTTCCACTCTATGGTCTGGTTAATGAAGCACTTTTTCTCTGTAAACCTTGTAACATCTCTAATGAAAATCGTAACATGTACGCAATCGCTTTACTAAAAGAGCTGACCGAGCGTGCAGACCACAATTCACTGCTTAGAGAAGAGTTGCAACAAATTTCACAAAGTCTTAAAACAACATTATTATTACAATAATTTACTTGCAAGTTCTGAGAGTGGCGAACGCTCCCCCGTTTTCAAAGTCACATGCGAGGATGCTGTTTGTCCCCTCATCCTCTCAATCACAAAGGTAAGACCATTATTGACAGTATCTAAATAGGGATTATCCACCTGTTCATAATCTCCCGCTAACACAATTTTCGAACCATCGCCCACTCGGGTAATAATTGTTTTTAGCTCATGAGGAGAGAGATTCTGTGCCTCATCAATGATAAAAAATTGCGAAGGAATGGAACGGCCACGAATGTAAGTAAGTGGTTCAACTTGGAGTAATCCTTTCTCTTTTAACGCCATCCAAGCAGCAGGGCCACTGCTATCGCGATACTTATATTTTCCAAAAATAAAATCGAGAGCATCAAAAATTGGCAGCATCCATGGGTTCATCTTTTCTTCAATGCTTCCTGGTAAATATCCTAGATCCTTTCCCATCGGTTGAATCGGCCTTGAAACCAAGAGACGAATGTATTCACCTCTTGTAATCGTCTTATCGAGTGCAGCAGCAATAGCAATTAAAGTTTTCCCCGTGCCTGCTTTACCGGCCAAGGTTACAAGCTTAATCTCATCGCTTAAGAGTGCATCCAAAGCAAAGTGCTGCTCAATATTTTTAGGATAAATTCCCCATACTCCATCTTTTACACTTTTCAAAGGGATAATGCCTTTACGCCCCCCATGGTCGCTAAAGCGACCATAAGTTTTGGCCCCTTTATCTTTATTGTTTAAAATAAGATATTGGTTAGCATAAAGCTCAACACTCTCTTCTGCTCCAGTGGCAGTGGTCACCTTTACACTGGTAATCGGCAAAAATTCACTCTTTGTAAACTCCTCAAACTCCTGCTGGGTCAATGCACACTCCACGTAACCGCTATAGAGAAGATCGGGATTAACCTTTTTAAATCCATAATCTTCGGCCACAACACGAAATACATCGGATTTTAATCTTAAATTGATATCTTGAGTGACTAAAACAACATTTTTACCCTTTTCTTTGAGAGAGAGTGCTAGGCCCAAAATAATATTATCACTCTTATCAGTCACCAGACTCTTGGCAATAGCATTAGCAACTGTTGAATTCTCTAATCCATTATTATTGCAAATAATAAATGTCCCTCCACCATCTAACTTTATTCCATCGGCCAATGTTCCTTTTTTTCTGAGATCGTCAATGATTCTTGAAAAATGGCGAGCATTTCTTCCATTCTCATTTTGATCTTTCTTAAATCGATCTAGCTCCTCAATACAAATTAAAGGAATAACAACATCATCTTCACCAAATTTGAAAATAGAGAGCGGATCTAATAAAAGGATATTGGTATCTAATACAAAAGTTTTTTTCACTCTGATTAACCCCTTGTTAAAAAATCCACATTATAAATCGTCAATATAAGTCATCAATCATTAAATAGGACAGAAACGATGACTAAACACTCTAACTCTATCGACAAAACTTTTCTACAAATTTTCTTATTAGACCGGCCTGATCTTCATTCACGCCTATAAACTTAACGCCAATCCCCCGAGGGCTCCGCTCATTGATCGATACTATTTTTGCTCGTGCCTCAATTGCAAGTGGAACAGTTCCTGGCATAATTTTTATCATAATTTCCTTATGCAATTGAAAATCACTAGGACGGAGCTCGATAAAACAGCCGCCTTCACTAATGCTGGTGCATGTCCCTCGGTAAAGCTTGCCATTATAAGTTACTGTAGCAGGACCAAGATAAGATGTACGCTTGTATTTCCTCTGCACAAAAAGTTTGCTAGCATCTTTATCCTTTTGCGACGATATTTTTTTTACGATGTTTGAGTGAAACTCTCCAATATCCGATAATGGCCGCCACTTTTGCTCATCTTTTCTTCTAATCTTATTATTTTGGGTAATACTATTTTTTTGTAGCATCTTAATAATTTCTAGATAACGATAAGGCCCTAAGGTTTTATCTCCTTTCTCGACCATCCAAACAGGATCGTTTTTGATAGTTAAATTTTTATCCTCTCCTAAAACACCACTCTCCTCTACATTTTCAATACCTTCCTCAACCTCATCATCCCTGCTGTCCGCAACTTCTCTATCCTCTTCATCTCCTGTTGGAGGAATTTTTAGATCAGGAATATCCAGATCAGCATCATTAGGTCGTAGCTGTTCCGGCCCTGGCCCCTCAAGCACAGGGATAACAGTGGGAATTTTAGGAATCAGATTCAAAAAGATAGGAAGATCTTTAATGCACCTCCATCGTCCTTCCTCTTCAATCAAGACATAATCAAAAATACTTAAATCACCATCACTCACCCTACTTGCAATATCGCTTTTGCTATAAGGACCACTTACTCTATCTCCAACAGAAATAAAGATATTTCTTTTTTCGATCATTCGCTGTGGTTTAGCAGGAAGCAAATCGGTAAAATCAACAAGCTCTCCTAAAAGCGACCACTGTTTTTCTTTAATCCGATAGACACACGAATGCAGTGTTAATATTTTGCGCTGAAAAAATCTAACCATTCCTGCATGATCAAGTGGACCATAGTTCCTATCTTTGATTTGCACTACAAAATTTTTTGAAATAGCGACCTCCTGGTTGCCTCTCCTTTTATTAAGCATCGAAGGAAAAGTGTAGTATAGAAACGTAGATCAGTGCTCGTTTTCCCTCTTCTTGCCGATAACCACCTCCAATCTCTGTGCCATAAAAACCACCAATTACTTTCAGAGGCCAAAACTCAAATTGTGCCCCATAGGAGATGTAACCACCACTCCAACCAAACATGGCACTAATCAAAGGAATACCAAACTCCATGCCAAAGTGAATCTTCCGACGATAATCGACGGCCGAATTAATGGGATGAACATCAAAGGTAAGTGCATAATCAATAATCCAAAAATCTTGCCTCCACGCAATCCCCCAATTAATCGCCATCTCTTGATCAGGAATGGCCCCAACACCTGACTCACGTTTATACTTTGTCCCACCGACATCCATTACTGACAGTCCTGTACTAAACTGTGAAATTTTGCTGGTCCAAGCAAATTCAAATCCTGTGTCCACTCCCCAAGCACTTCCCTTAGAATATCCAAGAGAGTTGCGAATATCGTGGTAATCGTCGGTTTTTCCTTCAGCAATAATATTTAACAACTCTTGTCCAAAAAGATCGTAGCTATCATAGATCCCTTGGCGGTTCATATTTTTCACACTAACGCCAAAAGAGGTGGTGGAACCTGAAACATTGGACTTTTTAGAGTTCTGTTTTTTACGACTAGGTTTTCTTGCTTTAAAGCCTTTACCAAGAGAGAAGGAGTATCCAAAAATAAATCCTCGATCATAGCGATAGTCTACATCCAAGGCAGGATGAGTTCTATTTCTTAATTCAGCATTAGCAGTAACATTTGCAAAAAGATTAATCCCAAAAGATTCTAACTTTAGGCCCGGAATTGCTGCCGCATGCAGGTGCAACGGAATGCCAATCACTCGATCAGCGATCGCCACAGGATCACGCGAAGGAAAATTTTCAAACTTATCTGTTTCTCCTAACACATTAGTTGCGCTTACATCGGGATTAATGAAAAAAACAGATAACCCTTTATGCTTTGAAAGTGAAGCAGGATTATAAAAAAGTGTATATTCATCATCTGCAATTGCTGTAAAAGCATCTCCCATTAACAAAGCTTTTGGGCTTCTTGCAAGATAGTGAAACTCCCTTGCCTGAACAGTTGCAGTTAAGATTATAAAGACTGCAATCACTCTTATCATCTTAATTCTCATCCTAATTAAAAAGCGTTTCAAACATTATAAAAAAATAGGCCTCCAACTTATCCGACTCTGGCGCGGTAGCGTAGTTTGTCTCGCAAGAGATTTGGCTTCTCATATTGCACAGATCACCAACGTACGCACTATAGATCCCGTCAGAGCATAAAGCATTGAACAAACTTTTTACCTCTCCAACGGAATCCATGGCACTATCGTCAGGTAGCGTTGTATTGCTTAAGATATCGATAAAGATATTCAAAAGCACAACTCCCTGACACATTCTTTTAACCGTATTGGCATTGGGTAGTGCTTGTAATTTAGGACTTCCGGTTGCGGTAGAGGTACAACTGCCAAGTGTACCACTGGCCCTGGCAACATCAATCAATGCTTTAAGAGTTGCATTACTGGGATTATAATCGTAAAAACAGCCATTGCTAAAACCATTAGGATTACCATTGGCCGCAGTTCCTCCACCCTTGGTTCCCGTACTAGGATCGGAATTACCGTAGTAGAAAAGATACTTTCCCAAGATAGTAAATAGCATATAGAGATTTTGTAAGTTGATATCCCCCGCTTCATTGGCGGAAAAGACCTCTGCACGCGCGGCCACTGTTGGCGCGGAAACATCTCCTGCATAGGCAAGAATATTAATGGCCAGCAAAAGATCATTATAATCTGCATCTTCAGGATCGATCATCCCTGAAGTAGAAAACATGGTCAGTGAACCGAAAATCTGCTCTTGAGTCACGGAAATTTTAGGTAAGTTGACGCCATAAAAAGTTAAGGCAGAGTAACCTCCGCGACAGGCATAAGCTGAGGCCAGCGTCTGTAAATATTTTGCATCTTTTTGATCTCGACCTGCATCTTCAAGCACAGAAATCGCATCAGCGCATGCTGTATTTGTAAGGTATACTTTTGCAGTATCGACAGCAATTTCTCGCTTCTCTTTCTTGCTTGTACCACATCCTAAAATTCCACTTATCAAAAGCAAAATAGTGGTATAAAAGGTAATCCGGTTTTTATTCATTGATTTGATCGCTATAGTAAAGTGTCGATTCATATCCCTATTAGGAATATTTTATCAAATCATTAAAAAAACGGTAAAAAAAATACTATAGAAAAAAAGATGCAAAAGGAATTACTCACCTACCATAAATTCAGCAAGTAACTTAATCGACTCTAGAAAAGGTTTTTCTTCTAATACCAAACTCAAACGACCGGAATTAGCAATACCAAAATCGCTTCCTGGAACAATGGCCACACCCTTTCTCTCGAGAAGATCGCTACAAATAGCAACGGAAAAATCGTCTTTTAGCGCATGATTAATAGAATCGTTCTTTAAATACCTTTTAAAAACTGGAGTGCTTTGAAAATCCACCAAAAAATAAAAAGCAGAATTCACCTGATACCATGATGATTGCAGGGCATTCTCTTCAAAAATTTTGCGAATAACATTAGCATTATTTCTTAAGTGCACTCTAATGGGTGAAAGAAATTTTTCCATCAATGCAAAATCAAAAGTAACTAATGAACGCTGAATCAAAGAGTTCGCTCCTGAAGTAGTTTGTGCCTGTATCTTTTCCACAGCCGCAAGAAAATTCTTAGGCCCCACACTATAACCAACCCGTAATCCCGTGCAGGCCAATGATTTAGATATACCATCAACTATTATTGTTCTCTTGAGTAACGATGGTTCAAATTGATAGAAATAAGTAGGTTTAGGATCAAAATAACTTAGTTCAAAATAGATCTCGTCACTTACGATAGAGAGGTGAGGATGTTTCAGCAAAAGATTTGCAAAATTTTTCATCCAGCTCTTCGGATAACTAATACCTGATGGATTATTAGGACTATTAACAATAATCGCTCGTGTTTTTTTAGTAATACTTTTTTCAATCTCCTCAACCGCAGGGATATAGGACTCAAATTTGCTACTAGCAACCTCAACTGGAATTCCTCCCCAACAGCGAATCATCTCTGGATAAGAGATCCAATAGGGGGATAAAATAATCACCTCATCTTCTGGATCAATCAAGGCCCCTAAAATATTATAGATGGAATGTTTAGCACCATTACTAACCACACAGTCAACTTCTATACCTAAATCGCGAAATCGCACTCCTCGCGACTCTTCGATATAATTAATCACTTTTTTTCTCAACTCCACCACACCTGGTACTGCTGTATATTGAAAACTCTTCAAGAAAGCAAACTCTTTGCCAATTCCCTCCACCAGCTCTGGCATCGGTCGAAAGGGAAGTTGTCCTGCCGTAAGATTAAAAACCTTCTTACCACTCTCACTCATGCTCACAACTTTTTCATTTAACTTTAAAGTCACACTTTCTTTAACTGCATTTGCTCTTGCACTAATTTCCACTGTTATCTCTCCATTTATTTTATGGGATAGATTATATTTTTCTTTTAAGTTATAGCAACAAATTTTGAACCTTGAAAGAATATCTTTTTAATCTCTCCCACACTCTCGATAATTTTTTCCGGAGAGATCCCCTCTTTTACATCAGATTCAATCCACAGTTGCAATTGTTTTTTGTGAATCAGTTTTTGTTCTTTTACTATCTGGAAAACATTTTGATAAATATCAGTTCTGGCGTAAGGCGGGTCAAGAAACAATACATATTTATCAGTTTTACTGTTAACAAGAATATTTTTCCACTTTGCACTCTTTAAAAAAAATGCCACCTCTTCATTATAGGCCTTGATTTCTCGTGCTTCCATTTCAATGGGAACACTTTTGCGAATTCTAAAGATATTTTCTTCTGTGATTGCAAAACTTTTTCGATCCTTTTCAACCAAAAAAACACTCTCTGCGCCTCGTGACCACGCCTCAATCCCAATGGCACCAGAACCACAGCAAAGATCAATAAAAAAAGTATTTTGTAAATTTTGATAGCAATCGAAGATTCGCCGCTTCAATAACACTGATGTAGGACGAAGTTTATCGCTCTCAGGGACAGTAATAGAAATTCCCTTTAATATCCCACCTAGGATTTTAACTGACATGATTATACTTACCTTATTTTAGTTTTTGAATTTTGCTACTGAAAATTATCGATCTTATTACGTAACTGCTCACACCCTTCAGCCATCTACCCTCTACCGGATGCTGAAAGTTGCTTAGCTAACAGCATTTGGTTGAGAGGTGAAGGTTGAGGGGTGTGAGCAGTTACCTTATTACTTTGATATTTACTGTGAAGTATAGAGAATGGCAACTTATCCGTTTTGAGCAAAGGGCATTACGAATTTCATTCCATGCCCCATCTCAATTTCTAGCCCATTTTGCTTTTGCACTCGAAGGATAAGCAGATTTCCGGAAATATCGAAGGCAAGTTCAACATCTACATTTCCACTCATTGTAAAATTCATTTTAGAAATCGATCCCTCGGTAGAAGCGGCATCACCACTCTTATTCGTTTTTTTTGTCGATGAAGAAAAGTCCAAGATATTCCCTCCTTTTGCAGATACTGATGTTTGTTCTGAATTTTTTTCCATCTCTTGCTGCAACTCTGCTTGCTCACCAATCATCTCTACTTCTGTTTGTAAATTCTTCGTGAGATAGTCATCAACCTCATTTTGCACATCTGTTTTAACCTTTGCATTGTCAAGCTTTAAATCTTCAGGATTAACATCTGCAATAGCTGGTTCACTATTCAAAGAGGCCTCGACTGGAAGATCCTCTGTGCCATTCTCACCTCCTGCTGTTGCTGCACCCTCTGTAACAGATTCAGATGCCGGCACCGCTTCGACAGTAGATTCTGCGGCCTCAGACGCCACTGCTTCGTCAGAAACAACTTCAGAAGCAACTTCCTCAATCTCTTTTGCGCTTGTTTCTGCTGCAACCTCTTCCTTTTCCTCTTTCTCTTTCTTTTTCTTTGCCTCCGCAACCGCTGCTACTGCTTGCTTAGGCTTGCTCTGTTCTGCGGATATCTTACTTACCTGTTTTGATGCCTCTGCTTTTTTAGCACTACTTTTTGCTGCAATTTTTTCTTCCTCCATGCTGATATCTAATGTGTCATCAGTTTTCAAATCGTCACCACCAGCATCGACAGCAGAATCTCCTAGATCTTTAGAGTCCAAAGCATCATCGGTGGCATCCAGAGAAGAACCTCCCTCCTGCAAGAACTCCTTCTCGAGATCCTCAATCTCATTCATGATGTCGGCCAATTCAGCATCATCAAACCCTTGCTCCGTTGTAGCTTCCTTCGCCATAAGAAACCCTTCCTCCTAAATTGCCAGATAAAATACTCAAATATCAACACTCTATTTCAATTTTACTCTACTTACAGCAAATTATGGACTCCCGGCAAAATTTAACTTCCGAAATTTAATTATTAATTTACTCTAATGATCAACAAAAAGTAGCGTCAAATATTTTCATCACCACCACCTTGTTTTCTTCATGACAGTCCTAATAAAATCGATTAAGAATTATTTATTTACGCCTTATTTTTCAAAAACATAACAAAACTAATAACAATGAATGTTACTAATTTTGTTGCTTAGAGGAACCACCTTGAGCAAAGAACGATTTGATGTCCTTTCTTGGCTTCAAAAAGATAGTTTTGGTTCATTCAAAACGTCACCGAGTTTTGCTCAAGCGAGTGAGAATGTGAATGTGAATGTGAATAGCAATATGAACAACTCCTCATTAGAGGAGTTGTTCAATACCAATCCATCGTCACTATCATCATTTTCTAATTCTAATCAAAATAGCTATACCCATTTTCCATCTACCTATTCAGCACAAAACATTGCCAAGCAAGTTGCCAGAGCATCTCACCCTTCACTATCTCCATCATCATCGTCTTTACCTTTGTCATCGCAACTTACGCTTGATATTGATACTACTCATGCTAAAGATCGCCTTTTTACCATTTATCAAACCATCCATGAATTACTTGGCGATATCATCAAGCAATTTCAAGTCTCTTTTTCCAGCTTTACCAAGTCGATGAAGCAGCTCATTTTTGATGAGTTTGTCACTTACGCTAAGGCACAGAAATTTACTTTTATTGAAATTGATAACTTCCTCTCTTTCTCACATCACCTTTTTGATCCTGAAAGCTGTTATCGAGACGAATTAAATGATTTCATTGCACTTTTCTGCTATAGAGTCGCAGTTCTTTATATACTCAAAATCCGCCTTGTGGTGGTGTTAAGCAAACAATTAAAATTGCAGTTTTATTCAAGAGACCTTGCTAATCCGAGCTCTTTCTTTTCGCAAATTTTCAAGAAAGGTGGTTCCTTTGAGATCAATAACGACGCCATCCAAGCAAATCATTACACGTGGTTTCGCCCCTCCGGTACCAATATTGCTCATGCCAATAAAATCGTCCCTATCCTCGATAAAGTCACTATTTTTGAAATTCATACACTCATTCACCGCAAATCATCAGAACTCGATAATCACTTAGACTCTGTTGCAAGTTTAGATAGGCTATCGCCTCAAAATATAAAAATCTCTAGCGATTTCTTGCGACTATTTTTAGTCAACTATAACGATTGGTTAAATGGCAACGAAGAGAGAGAGAAAAAAAACTCTTTTTTCCCTTTGTCACTTCCTGGGCATAACCGCAAATTAAAAATCATTAGCTGTAAATATACTGGTGATAATTGTGATCATTTTCTAGTGATGAACTGGTATTTAGAAAACTCACCTCATCTCCATAAAAATAAAAATTTAGTCTATCCACACTTCGTAACTGATGATACCTCTTGCGAAAAGTATTGGCAGTTCAGTTATGACTTACAGTTAATGACCTCTCTTGCTACTCTTTCTGAGCAGTATGAGGTGACCCCTGATGTGCTTATTTCTCAAGTAATGAATTATCACCTCTCTTATGGCCATGAAAATGCAAATCATGGCAGGCAAATGAATCTCTTTGCAGAAGTGGATCCCAATATTAACAGCAAATATGAACGCATTGTCTTGAATGTTACAGAATTTCCCAAGAACAATCCTCATTTTTTCCTTTTTCAAAAGATCACCTCTCAAGAGAAGTTTCTCTCGAATAATGGACAAGTCTATGTCTTTACCACTAAAAAACTTTTTGTCCCTAGTCAAAGTGACAAGTTCGATCAATTTCTAAAAATTTTCAAACTTGACTGCGTGGTTAACCTAGAAGAGCTCGTAGGATCAAAAGAGGTTGCTCCTTACCTCTATATTTTCTCCAAACAGCAGCAGCAAGTAACAGAGGATCTTCCCTTTGATTTTATATCCAATATCAATGCAGAAGAGAAAAGGATTTCCCGAAATGTTAACTTAGATAAAGACCAAAATTCTTATATGAATTTCCAGTTTATAGGACAGCTGGACTCTTGTAAATCTTTCGTTAGCATTAACGAAGCACTCGAAAAATTTTACCAAAATAAACCAGTAGAATCGACACCTCTTTATCACCTAGAGCTACCCAGCAATGTAACTTTTGAGTTCTATCAAGATCTGATTTCAGAGGGTAAACCTTTACACGCTTCCAACAGTAAAGATCCAACAAAAGTCACCCATCCTAGTTTCTTAAAAAATTTGCTGAAATCGTGTGTACCTTTAGATAACTTTTTTACCCTAGAACAGATTAAAGACACTGAAACCTATTTTCAACAAGAGCATAACACACTCCAAGTTAACCGAGATGGTCTCTTTCAGCATATTCTCATCGTCGACTTAAGAAACCAATCCATACCTCAAATAGAGATTGCACCTTACCCCTCTTTTCGAGGGAAAATGCAAGAATATGGATTTGCTCTCTGTGCTTATTTTGGAATTAAATCAAAAATACCACATTTAAACTTAAACCTCTTTCGCGATTTTTTTAGCACCTCTATTGGAAAGCAAATGGTTCAACTCTCTCTTGCAGCAGGCGCTATCAATAAAATCAAGGCAAGGGTTGCCTCCATCTTAATACCTAAATTTCTAGGAAAACCGCAAGAAATCCCCTCTCAGTATAACCAATCTTTACGGTTTTTAGCGCTTCCAGAGCAAGAGCTGCAAAAACTTTCCCCCAATGAAATTAATCACTCTTTGCAAAATGCAAAGAGCTTGCTCTTCTCTTTGGCCAAAGAGTATCCTTGGCCAATTCTAGGATTACTTGGTCATTTTTATAGCAACAGCAATATTTTCAGCAGTGAGAGCAATGCTGAAATCAACTACGCTCATCCTCTTTTCCTGCAATCGCTTCTCAAGTTAAAAACACACGCTATCTATCCTGCAAATAATGACTTCTTTGTAGAGATTGTTGCCACCTCTCAAGAAGAGCTTTCGCGAACTCTAACTGCCAGCAAAATCACTCCTGTTGCAATTGCTAGCACCACTAATAGTGATAACAGTAGCAATGATTATTGCATAGAACTCATCTCGGGACAAAAAACCGCCATTAGGATCCATGCTGAAATTGAGTCATTGCGTTTTATGGAGTTTCTCTTAAAGAGTGCGGAGGGCCATGCTATCTCTAAAGTTGTAATGACATTAAAACTCCCCTCCACAGTGGCCTTAAAACAACTTCTACACCATTTCCAACAAAGTAATCAGATGGCATCTTCCATCGTAAGCGAATGTGCAATGCTAATGAATCAACTTGTGTGCGATCAAATCATCACTCAATGTTAGGGATCGTCAATAGCTAATGCCTGCCCCTATATAAAAGGAGACGGCCTTATTAGAAAAATCGACTTTTGAGCTTGTCCCATCTTCATGCTTTGAGGTTAGAGAAGAGGAGATCAAGTGTAAAAAACCTGCACCTAAATCGATCAAGAAAGTGCGTCTAAGCTCCCACTCCATAAAAAAATTAAGCTCGTAACCAAAAATAGAACCCCGGTAAGCATTTTTTTCACTGTGACTATAAAGCTGCAGGAGAGGTGAGTAGAGCAGTGAAACTGCTCCCATTAAATTGCCCCGTCCTACCTTGCGAATTCCTGTTTTCAAGGAAGAGATGGCCCCTATCGCTGTTAGCTCCTCATGAGCGTCTTTGAGATAAAAGGCGCCAAGGGAAACTCCATACTTCCTAGCACTCTCCTCGTCACGCCTGGGCCACATCTCATGATAGAAGGAGTAGAGACTTCCACGATTGGAACTTTTGGCATCAGAAAGAGTTTCTTTAACACCACTAAGGGAAAAAAGCCGATAAGCAGCTCCCCAAGTGCGTTTTTCAATCTTCTTTGCCTCCATCTCCTCATCAATCATTGGTCTTCTTTTCACAACATCGGCCTCTACAGGCACAACATCTAACTCATCTAAAAGCTCTATGTTGCCCTCTTTAAGCATCAACTCTTGATGAGAATCACCTTTGATCTCTTCTTGCTGTTTACTAGGATCGATATCAAAAGCAAGATCCTCTCGATTCATGTAAGCAACTTTATCTTGGCCTTTAATTGTTACTAAGACAGCACGATCATTTTTATGCAAAATTTTCACAAGGAGTTTGCGTTTTTTTAAAACGTATCCTATGGGCGCACTTAAAGTATCATCCGCATAAATCAAGGCCTTTTCCATAACGACCTCTGCTCCAACTACCGCATCCCTTATCCCATCAGCAGCATAAAGTGGTTCCTGCAGCAACAGCAGTCGCAATAGCAGCATAAGTGAAAACAATTTTTTATAAATTCCTAGGTTAAAAAGCGTGTGGTAGTGTAGTAAAGCGCAGAGTGCAACTATTCCCACTATCTCTATGATCTCCATTATCCCCATTGACCGCCTCCTCCTGCAATTTTGAAACACCCAAAACCATCTTCTCTATCTCGAATAAGTATTCAGCTGCACTCTCTTGATGAAAACCTAAAACAATATAGGTAGTTGTCTGAGCGTAGCTCGCATCTACAAGTTTATGCTCCTCCATATTTTTCTTGATGCCCTCTAGCATCTCCTCTCCACTGATATAATCGGCAAGTGCAAGATTATCGGGAACCTCATAATAACTTCCAAAATCATTAGTTACTTTATAGTGCTGTGAAGTTGCAGAAATTGTCCCTCCCCAAAGTGCCTTTAACCAATCTAAGACAGCATACCCTTCTAAATCGGGGTCGAGGTATTTCGTCGTCACTGCAGAGCTATCACTCACAAATCGAGTCGCGGCCAAAGCTTCTGACAGCGCTTGTGACATCATCCATCCGCCAGCACGAAAATGCAAAGGGTGGCCGAGGCCTTGCTCTTTTAAAATCGATCGCGAGAACTCTAAAACTTGAATTAATTCCTCGCGAGTATAGGCGGTAATGGTGATATTATGGCCACACTCCACGGCACACTCTTCATCACTAAGAGGCCTGCCACCTGGAAGCCAATTAGGAGATCGCCGGTGCACAACTCCTGCTGCTTCAAAGAGCGATTTCCACCCATGAAGATGTAACCCCACTTCATCGATAGGCAACATCACACTTTTAATTTTTGCTCTCACAAGCTCTAAATTTCCTACGGCAGGATTAGTAAAATAGGAGGGAGTTAAATAGTGTAGCATGGGAATGTGTGGGTATTTTTTCCGAAAGGCCTGCATCGCTTGCAAATTATGTTCTTGCAAATCCATGCCCTCCCAATCAACCGTCATCACAATCTTCACACCTTCTTCAGTAGCAGCATGGACATTTATACTTACATTCATCCAAGACACTAACAAGAACATCAAAAGCAGTGAAAGTTTTTTGCTCTTTTTCTGATTGTAGATAATAGAGATAAGATTTCTCGCAAGCAAACGATAAATACAACGAGGCAAGTGATAAAGAGTCGTCATCAGTAAATCCATCATCAAAGGGAAAACGTATAACTCTTTCTTCTTCCTAATCGCCATAGCAATCAGCTTGGCGGCCTTAGGAGCAGGCACCATAAAAGGCATGGGATGCTTATTATATCGCAAGAAAGGAGTATCAATAAATCCCGGAGCGATAGCAGTGACCGTAATCCCCATCCGCTTTAAATCGATTGCAAACGATTCACAAAGCTTTAACACCGCTGCCTTGGAAGCAGAGTAGGGTGCTGTTCGCGGCAATCCCACAAATCCCGCAACTGATGCAATTGCGACCAAGTGGCCAGCACACGGTTGCCTCTTAGGATCTAACATCCATTTTAGTGCAATCTCAAAAGTGTTGAGCACACCTATGACATTGGTGTTAATCACCTCACGTGCATTATCAAAATTGGGAATAGAACTCTTATCTGTAATCATGGTTCCCGCATTGGCAACAACGATATCAAGACCTCCATGTTCAGAGGCAAAACTACTTACGGCCTCATGTAAGCGCTCACGATTTTGCACATCGGCCTCATAGAGGAAAAGATTACTGGGCAAAATAGAGTAGGTCTCTTCCCATGCAG
Source organism: Oligoflexia bacterium (assembly GCA_015231955.1). Lineage (GTDB taxonomy): Bacteria > Bdellovibrionota > Bacteriovoracia > Bacteriovoracales > Bacteriovoracaceae > JADGAN01. Next base: position 17,686 of record JADGAN010000008.1, read on the forward strand.
TGGTGAGTTTCTTTAAACTTCGTGAGCACACGCCAACAATATTGCCTTCTGATAAATAGAATTTTGCTAGCTCATACCCTATGCCAGAGGAGGCCCCTGTAATGAAAATTTTCTTCATGCTCTTAATCCCCCTTTCTCTCATATAAAAACTATAATACACTTGAATACATGCAAAAATACTTTATAACAACAAATCTACTTTTGCTGCTATCACTGCTCTTTGTGCAAACTTTTGCACAAGCTCTTACCTTAGAAAAACTCATTGATGAAAATGCTTCCCAAAAATCTAGCACAAAGATTAATAAACCTCAAGCTGGCACATGGATCTATCAAGGTTTTGCGGCAACACTCCCTTTGGAATCACTCCTCCTGGAAATTGCTTCACAAACATTTCAAACCCAAGAACACTATGACTATGCCGGAACAAAAACCAAACCTGGGGAAGGAGAGAGCTATGAGCAAAATGATATCAACCTCTTTGCTGCCTACGGACTCTACCCGAAAGTCGAGCTGCAAACAGGAGCACGTTTTCGCGATAACTCCTCTAGCTCCATGGATTGGAGAGGACGCCGCTACAGCGGAAAAAATCGAGGGTTTGAGTCATGGATGATTGGAATTAAAAGCAAAATTTACAGCAGCAACAAATGGTGTCTCACTGTCGGAAATACTTTACGTTTTCCCGCTTATAAAAATCGCATGGCCCCCTCACAAGAAAAGGGAAGAAATACAACCACCAAACCCACACTTGGTGATGCCTCTCGCGAATACCGTGCGGCCCTGCTCCTCTCCCGCTCTTCAGAAAAAAATTTCATCCTTTCTAGTGAGATTGGGTATCAAGCACGTCAAAACTTCTCTCAAGAAATTCCTTATGCCTTGGAAATTGCGCTGCTGATTCGCAACTACTTTGATCTCTTTGCTGGTATTCGTGGAATTCACAGCTTGAGCACCGATGGTTCACGCAATAATTATGAAAGCAAGCCGCCCATTTTTACGGGGCCTACCAATCTCCACAACAGTATCAATCGCTCCTACCTCATGCACTTTTACGGTCTGCATTTGCGCCTTCACTCTTCGTGGCAAGTCATGCTGGAGTGGTCCTCTCTGTTGAAAGGACGCTCTACCGATGGCGGTGGGCGCGTCACTGCTGCCCTTGCTTGGAAAATCGACTGACAACTGCACTGATAACTACACTGACCACCGCATCTTTACATCTTTTCTGCTATTGCATATACACATCCCACAAACATTTATAACAAACTCTAGACTGGCCTATACATGAAAAAATTTACACTGACCGTACTCACAGCTATCGTATTTATCTTTACTCTTTTCCTCGTTCTTTCCTTCGCTCCCGAAAAATGTTTAGCAGCTCTTCACGACCCTATGGTTGGCCCTGGGTTAGAGGCAAACTCACTTGGTGGCGCCTCCTCCTATACCCGAGGAACCACCTTCAGTGCTTTTGGAAATCCTGCCACCATTATCCTGGCAAAAGCACCGCAAATTTCACTCTCCTTTGATTACTATGAACCAAATCTCGATTCGCCTGCGCTCATCAATACGAACACACTGGCCCAAAGGCAGACACCCTCTGCAACCGAACAGAGTGATCCTAACGTCTCTACTCGCAGTGTAGGAGTTGGCCTAGTTTTTCCTCTTAGCAAATATTTTGCTTTTGGTCTTAGTGCTTACCTGCCCTCTAACACTTTGGCCCGCATCTTCACCCTCTCCGGCAACGACTCCTATTACCTCTCGTTCAATCCGCGCACCCAAAAACCGGAAATTTTCTCTGCACTTGCACTAAAACTGCCCTATGGATTTTCAGTGGGAGCAGGACTTTTCTACTCTTTAGAGGTTGCAGGTAATGTTCAGATCGCCATTACTCAAAACGATGCAGAAGCAAGGATGTTGGTGGATTTAATTCCTGTCTATACACCTTACCTCGGAGTTCTTTATAACTATAATGATCTCTCATTTGGTACTCTTTATCGGGCCGAGCAATCTTCCAAGGCCAAAGTTGATGTTGATGTAAACTTTGAACTCAATTTAAACTCCAACTTAGCAACTATTCCTTTTGAATCCTCCTCGCAGCTCGTGGCCTTTTATGATCCTGCAACTTACGGTTTTGGAGGATCCTACCATCTTGGTGACTGGGGATTTTATGCTGGAGGAGAGCACCGATTATGGTCACACTACCGAGCGCCGATCATTGGACTTGAGGGAAAGGATCTACAAACACTCACCGGAAGCGCTCTAAAACCAGAGGTTATTAAATTAAAAAATACCACCTCCTTACGCGCAGGAATTGAAAGAGAGTTGGAGTTTTTATTGTTCAATCAAAGTTTTCTTTTAACCACCACTTTAGGTTTTGAACAACACCCTTCAGCACTGCCCGATAAATTACAAAGCTTAGCAATTGTCGATACTGCCAAAAGCGCTCTGGGCCTTGGGTTAAACTTGGATTGCAAAGCAAAGCTGCTTGGTCAAGAACATAGCTTTAAATTTGGTATGGGAGGTAAATGGATCTTGTTGCACGAGCAAAAACTTGAAGTTATCGACAACAGCAGTGGACAAATCACGCAAACTGCCCATGTTGGAGGAAGTATCTTTGCCTTCATAGGAGAATTTGGTGTTCAATATTAAAATTCATACATATTTTAGGATTCATATTGCTGTTTGCATCTCTTCTCTGCTGCTCTTCTTGGCCATAGGCTGTGGTCGCAGTAAGCTTGATCTTCCCAAGATGCGGCCAAGCTATGACAAGTCAAAATCGCAAGCAAGTAAGATCGCATGCCAAAGCATCCATCTCCCTAGTGAAATTAGCTTTAATGGTGAGTTTTTAAAGAGTTTCATCCAATGTGCCAGCAATATCAATGAGGAGACAGGAAAGGAGAGTTTAGAAAAGTCGATTACTCTACTAAACAAGCTGGATGTGAGTGGCATTGACTCTTTAATTGCACTTCTACTATTCGATCCAAACGATCCGCTTTTATCCCATGAGAAGAGTCATGAGCACGTTGCAACCTATCCTCTTTTGAAAACCATGATGGTGCTCACAGAACGTGGCAGTTGCCTTCTCAAAAAATCGCCGGAAGAAAATGTCTGCTTAAACCCCAAGGCCAAAGATCCCAGCTTGCAACAACTCCTTTTATCCTTTGATCCCTCCTGGAGTGTGGGGCTTGCCACCTCCATGAGTAGCGATCAATCACTGGCCAAAAGTTTAGATCTTATCGCTCCCCTTTTAAGTAGCATTGAGGGAGAAAAACTCCTCTCTTTAGCGAGGGAGCTTCTGAAAAATCAGCACCTCCGGAGAGATTTTACCGATACACTTCTGCACTGGTTTCAAAAAGGGGAACTCTATAATCATGCAAAATCCCTGGCCACGCTTGAACGAAGTGTAGATATTCCGCTTTCGCTTAAACGGCAACTGCTTGCCGACTGGCTAAATCCTCGCTATCCAAACTCTAGCGCATCAGAGCAAACTAACTACGATGAACATGCAACTACGGTACAACTCTCTTCCTCTCTGCTTGCGAACTCCACAAGAAGCGATGAGCGCTTTAAAACATTTCTTACCCACCTTAATGATCAAGAAAAAAATGTCATCACCGATTTTGTATCCACTCTTATCCATGAATTTTTAGCACTCTCCTCTAGCGAACGCTTAAGTATACTTGAGCGATTATCTCAGAGTGCAAAAAACTCTTTTCAAGAACAAGAGTGGCCGATTAAAAACATGCTAGCAACCATCTGGCTGCTCAAGGAAACCAAGGCTAAAGATCTTCGCGTCGTGATCAATCGTGTGTTGGAAATTCTTGAAAACGATCCTCGCTCCATTGGCCCTTTTAATTCAAAAATTGGCTCTTCAAAAATCCATTCCATGATGGAAAGTCTGCTCCTCTATGGTGGCGCTATCCCCGATTGTCAGGGACTAAACCTTGAGGGATTAACTCAAATCACTGACCGTTCCTATGAAGAGTGGTCAAGGCGGTTACAATCTTTTCTGCTGCCTAGCGATCGTTGCCGAGGAGGATTACCTCCACTAGCAGCTGCTATCTTTTCCTATATCGAACAAGAACTCTCTTGCCAAAATCAAACCCATGATGGAAACCCCGGGACTGGGACTGACGAGGATCGTTTCTGTCCTAAAGAAGAGGAGATCAAAGCACTGGCACTCAAAATCCAACAAGAGGCCGAAAGTGACAGTGGACTGATCTCGGAAAAGAGTAGTGATGACTCCACTTTACGCGAATTTTTATTAGCACTCTTAAAAGAGAGTCAGAGCAAACTAAAACACGATCCTTACTATCTTCGCTGGAAGCACTTAGCGCGAGGAGGAGTAAAAGCAGAATCCCTTGATGAAATCATTAACAATATCACCACCACGACACCGCTTAATGCTTACAACATTGCAAGACTGGATGAAAAGATTGCAGAGCATCCTTTGCAAAAGCGCCTCTTCTTTCCCAATTTTTTAGAAAATCTTATCAATGAAAAAATAAAATATTTGCTCACACTTCAAGACCAATTTTCCAATATGCTTGTACCCGGCAGCGACCTTAAAATTATGCAACTCTTTAGTGGCACCTATGTAGGAGGCCCCTTTGAGCAAATCTTAAGTGACTACTTTTATCTTGAAAACCTGCCTGCTGCTATCGAACCTACAGCATACGACTCTCATATGGATCTCTTTAGAACGCGAGAACTCTTATCTCGCCTGCGTGCTCCAGCGGCCCTCTTTAAAAACTTTCGGCTGGATCGTACCCGTCCTGATGAAGCTGTCGATTACAAATTTTTAGGGGAAAAGGGCCTTAGCGTTGAGTTTGAAAACTCCAAACTTAAACTTAATAAACCAGAAGCACTCCTAGGGGCCAAAGAACTTTTTAATGATAAAAATGAAGGGCACTTCCGTTTAAAGCAAATCTTACTCTATGGTGACCTCGAGGGCGACCTTATTGGTAAGGACATTTTTGACACCGCCATGCTAAATCCAGAAAAGGCACCGGCAAGCGATATCTTTGTTACTTGGGTAAGAGAAAGGCTGCATGCCTATCACAAGATGCAAACGCCAGAACAAATTGAGTTATGGACAAAAATTGTCAATGACCGCCTAGATAAAATTTCCAACTTAAACGAAGTTAACTATTTTGATCGTAAAGCGTACTCCCCTGAAGAGGTAAGAAAGCTCTTGCTTTTCTACTCTCAGCAGATGCTGGTCGCACCGGCCCTCCTTCCCGACAAGAGTGATGCCGTTGTCAGTACTTCAACCGCAACCGGGCCTAAAAATCTTTTTCTCAGCATCCCCTCCTATCGGAACAACAAATGGTCAACTTTCCTCTCCCTGTACCCGAAAACGCCCTTTGTCTCCCTCTATAGCAGTGAAGGAAATGATGATATTACCACTCTCGCGGGGATTGATGAGGCAACCTATAAAACGATCTTTAATAAATCGCTATGGTCACTCACTCTTGATAAAGAGAGTGAAATCTATCGCCTGTCTTCTCTCTCTTTGCTGGCCGCAGATGATCCTAAAGATGAAATTTTTAAAATTTTATCGACCTTAAATCTCTTGGCAGCAACCAGCGAGTCTAAACCCAATTTCATGCCTCTCCTCTCTACTACTAAGAGCTGTTGGAATAAGGCCTCTCAGGCGATCGCTTGTCCTATCACTTTCCCCAGTGAAAAGTATGCCGAACTAAAAAATTATATCAACCAAATCGCCATCCTTTACCACTGTCCCTATATCAGCAACGCCTATGGTTTTTCACCCACCTTTACAAAAGAAATGGCCCGATCCTTGGCCCTAAAAGAGTTGTCTTTTAGCGAACAGCAACTTTGTGAGCAAGCAAACTACAATCTGCTACATCCAAGCTTGAACTCCCGAATTTTCAAACCTATGGTAAGTGAAAAGATTTTACATGACCTCCTGCGTATGGGAAAAAATCCTAAATTAAAAGCAACACTGGCCGAACTTGGTGCCCACATTCGCCACTATAAGCTCCTAAAAAAGTATGCTCCGGCCTTTGAGGATAATCACAATACCCCTACCCCTATCGCACAAACGGAAAAACATCTCTTTGCACTCTCCTTCATCAACTCTTCCTCCTACCTCTATCCTCTCAAATCTTGGGCCTACATCTTCAAGAAGAGTTCTGATAATAAAGGGCTCACGCTTCCTCCGGGACTCCTCTCCGCTTATATCAATTTTATCAAACAAGAGTATGTAGGCAAATACACCCTTTCCAGTCGTGAATATGTTATGACAAAAAATCTTATTGAGAATGCCTTAGATCGTTTAGGATCGAAATACCCTAAAGATGCACCTACGCTCAGCAATCCTGTAGAGGCCAAGTGGGGTATCCTCTTTCACTTTGTAAAACATGTTTTAATCCCGCTACAAGATGAAGCAGAAAAACAAGATCTCTCTGTCATCGATTATTTCATTAACGTCATCTCTTCCGTGCATAAGCATCCCTACTATCTAGAGATGTTAGGACACCTCTTCTCCTACCCTCAAGATACCGAGACACCTCCGATTTATAATTCTGCACTTCCCATGGTCGTTCAACATTTACGCGACAAAGATCCAAATCACCACTTTAGTTGGAATGATCCGGGAATGATGATCTTTAAACAATTCTTTAGGGCCGAGAACATGCTGGCAATTATGAGTGTAACTCACCTCTTTTCTCCGCAAGAGATTACTCGCGCTGTAAAGTCGTTTTCCTATACCATTACTCATGCCACCAACAGCTCGAAAAATATCTCCCTTCCTAAAATCGTCAACACCTTTTTTCAGTGGTATGAAGATGCACTGACTACAGTCACTCTTGATAATAAAAACATTCCAATGATTGATCGGGTTCAAAAAGATGTCATGGGAATGGTCAATGCCAACTATCCTTTAGAGTACACACTATCTCTAAATTCCATTTTCGATTCCATTCTCTCTTCTCATCAATCGTTTAATCAAAGAGATTATGCCCCTTTGATTGAGGATCTCGAAAAATATGTTGATTTCTTTTTTAAAAATGGATTCGACTTATTGGCCATTTACCAAGATCATCAAAGTGGTCTTGACCGTGACCGTTACAATGATCACAGTGAAAATTATTTTCAACAGCTCATGCTCTCTTACCTCATGCCACTACATCTGGATTCGCTACAACCGGGACTAGAATCTTTAGTCGAGCTTCTTGATGATCCAGGAATTCCTGAGTGGAAAAATACAGTTGTGCCCTTACTTACAGTAAAATCGTCTCGCACTAAAATGATCAAGGCACTACAAACATTACAGCAAGTACCCATCTCTCTTTACCAGGAAGCACTCCAAGAGGCAGATAAGTTGCTTCCGGCCACTCACAATTTCTCTCGTTACATCACCCTTCGTGGAAAATGGAGTGATCATGCCTCAGCAGATTTTATCTACACCATGGAATCTCTTTCCCGCTTAAGCACACCTCAAAATCAAGATTGGAACAATCAATATAAGTTATTGCAAGAGTGGTTAGGGCCCTTATCGCGTCCAAAACATACATTTGACAAATCTCTCTCTTTTTAGTTAATGAAGTATATAAAAGTATAGAGAGTTTTTTTAGGAGGTTATTTATGAATTATATTTTAATGTCTTTAGCTCTATTCATTTTCACTTTACCGCATACGCTATTTGCGGCAACTATGCCAACCCCACCAGAAGATTGCTTTGCAGAGCAAAGCTACTGTCACAAATATGAGATTGTCTATGATAATGACATTCGCTATATTGAAGTTACCATCCATGCAGAGATCGATGCGAGTGAATTTGCAACATCTCAAGACATTATTAACCGTTACTTCGATTTTGATCATTGGTTCGAGTATCTTGATGGTAAAGATGCTGTTCGCCTGGTGACATCGACCGCTTTACCCACTACAGTTGAGGCCGATGGTAGAGAGTACATCTGGCACTTCTCTCACTACTACACCAAAGCACCTTTCCCTCTCTGGAGTATGCAAATAAAAGAGGTGAGTTACTACCGCAAAATAGTTCCTAACCCATATGCTGATGCACAAGTTGCATGGGAATTTGATCTTAAGAAAGGCAGAATTCAGATACCATCTCTTGGCGAAGATTTTACCGACTCCTGGGGACTTAAGTACAAATACGGGCAACTTTTTGCTCGCTTCGATCAGGAAAAACAAAAATATTATGTTCTCGCGGTCACCAGAGTTATTCCTTCTATCGACCTGCTTCCAAGCGTGGCCGCCCCTTATATTGAGGCATCTATGCTCGCTATCTTTCAGGGAGTATTTGACTTGTAAGATCGGAATCATCCTCCCTCGTATAAATGCTCATCACCTTTGCAATATTTCCCGTATACACATTAATTTGTTTTAAGTAATCCATCAGCTCCATATGAATTTCGTGAGTATCGATAGACTCCTTAACCTTTTCTCGAAGCCGCTCAATATGCTTTCGCCGATAATTATCTTCAAGACTGATATAGTTGTTCATCTTTTGAATCACCCTTCCAATCTTTTCTGCATCGATTTCGGCAAAGAGATTATGGATTCTCGATATCTGCTTGCACATCTTTAAATGGTAGATGGTCAACTCCTCCGATCCCTCTAAAGAAAAATGCACATTCAGTCTGCGCTTCTTGTTTAAAAGCGGTAAAATACTTTTATTAATAATATCTCCAATACTCTCTAAATCCTTAGTAATCGACATCAGCGCATAAATCTCATTGCTTTGCCTAGCATTGGTATCGCTTCTTGAAATCTCCAAAAGATAGCGCGTGATCCGTTTTTCCAAAAAATCGAGATGCTTCTCTTTTAAAAAGATCGACTCTTCCAAGGTTAGCTCACTTTTTTTCTTAACAAGCTTTCCCTCAACTTCAGAAATAAAAGGGACAATCACTGGCCCCAGCATGCCGTCTAAAATTTTGGCCATTCGAGAAATTTCCAATCTCGACATATCAATCGCCATCGCTGGTGTCGCAAGAAAGGCCTCATCAAGGTGACGAATTTTAGGCACACAATCTTCGGGCAACTCTTTGTCGGGAAAAATTTTAACTAAAATCTCTGCAAAATAGTTAGTAAAAGGTAAAAAGACTAAGGCCAATCCCACATTAAAGAGTGTATGAGCATTGGCAACTTGGCGCTCAATTCCATGCGACAACAAGCTCGATAGCAAGCGCACCCCCTCTGCAAATGCGGGAATCCAGGCCACAAACACCAGCACTCCTCCTATTTTAAAGAGAACATGTGCCAGCGCCACTCGCTGAGCAGGGCGATCGGCCCTCCAAGCGGCCATTACCGCGGTAACACAAGTCCCAATATTGGCCCCCATAATAATCGGAATACTTGCCTCCAATGAAATTAAATTTTGCTGAGACAACACCACCACCATCCCTATGGTAGCAGCACTACTATGGATAAAGGCAGTAATTGCAGCACTGGCAATCATACCCCAAACAGGATTTTCCAGCCCTTGGATAATCGCCAAGATCTGTGGTGACTTTTGCATCGGAATCATAGTATCGCTCATCATCTTGATTCCATAAAAGAGCAGTCCACAGCCAAAAATCGCCTCACCTAGATGAAACCATCCTCGCTTTTTTTTCTCATTAAACACAATCAGTATAAATCCTACGAGCACCATCACTAAGGAATAATCTGATAAATTAAGTGCAATAAGCTGTACTGTAACCGTTGTTCCTATATCTGCTCCTAAAAGCACTCCTAATGTTTGAGAAAAACGAATCAGTCCAGATTGTACCAACCCCACCAGCATCACGGTGGTTGCACTACTCGATTGCACCAAAGCAGTTACAACAGTTCCTATTATCATCGCTAAAATGCGATTGCTTGTAAGCAACCCTAAAAACGATTTAATCCGGTGGTTTGAAGCTGCCTGCAATCCCTTGGACATCTTGTCCATTCCATAAAGGAAGATGGCCAATCCCCCGCCAATCCCTGTAAAAATTTTCCACCAAAGATACTCCATTCCCCTCTCCACACTTTTTAGCACCCATCCTGACACGACTGCGCTGACTTGATGAGCAGCTAAAACTTTTTCTGCTTTTTCTCCATAAACTTGAGGTCAAACTTTGCAATTGCAGAATATTCCCGCTCTTTGCTAAAAGAGTTTAAGCAAACATCCGATACCTCTTGTAGTTGTGGATGCAAGTAAAAACATTACTTTTGGGATTTACAAAATGAGCAGAGATATCATCGTCACGTTAGGGATTACTTTACTAACGGTTGGGTTCTTTCTTTTTGTTCTCTATTTCAGAAGTGGGGCCTTCTAGAATTCGCTCCTTCTCGGATCATCTTGAGACAAGATATAGCGACTAACGCCTAAATGTTGAATAATAAAATCGGGAACGCGAATGCGGTAGAAGATACCATTTTGGTGATGCACTTGACTCATAACATTTGTTTTCGACAACACCATCGCATGCGCCTCCCCTTGTTCATAAGGGATAAACAGGTCGTAGTGACTTTGTTGATTTAAAAAGAAGTTGATAATAAATTCACGCAACTTTTTAACATCTTGAGGATCGTGGCAAGAGATAAGGAAGCTATGCGGGTGTGTTCTTAACATAATGATAGCATTTAAATTTTCATCGGGTGACGCTAATAGATCTTTCTTATTGAAGACGATAATTCGATCTTTATCTCCTATGCCCAACTCCTTAAGAAAATCGATAGTAACTTGTAAATGCTTCTCGTGGTTGTGGTCTGAGATATCGCAAACAATTACCAAAAGATCTGCCGTTTCCGCCGAATCTAGAGTTGTCTTAAACCCAGAGATGAGTGAGGCCGGTAAATTTTGCAACAATCCCACAGTATCAATCATCACCATCGGTGGACGACTCTCAGGATTTAAAGTTCTACAAGTTACGTCCAAAGTGGAAAAGAGCTTATCCTCCTCCACTACATGCACTTTACAAAGGCGATTCATCAGCGACGACTTTCCCGCATTGGTATAACCAACAATTGCTGCCGTAACCACATTTTTCTCTCGCCGCTTGCGCTGTTGCTCCCGCGAGACCACAATCTCCTTCATCTGCTCTCGATAGTGCTCAATACGCTTTCGCACCATTCGCCGATCAAGCTCTAGCTGCTGCTCACCCTCTCCGCCCTTATGATAAGCACCTCCACGAATTCTTGTAAAGTGAGTCCAAAAGGTGGTTAATCTTGGGAGCAGATACTCCAAACGTGAAATCTCAATTTGAATTTTTGCCTCACGAGTATGAGCATGTTTTGCAAAGATCTCTAAAATCACACTACAGCGGTCGATGGCCTCAAAACCTGTAATTTTTTTGATGTTTTTTACCTGACTTGCAGTCAATTCAAAATCAAACACTAAAAAAGTAGAATCTTCTGCTCTTGCCACCTCAGCAATCTCTTCTAACTTTCCTTTGCCAATCATAGTGCTTGCTTCAAGCTTCTTTCGCTGCTGAATATGTTCACTCTGGGCCACCACTCCAAGCGTTCTTAAAAGCTCACGCAGCTCTCGTAACGACGCTGCTGTCTCCGCATCGTTATCGTGTCCATTAAAATGAGGACACACCATTGATACTAGAGTTGCCTTCGACTCCACTGGAATGGAAAAATTTTCAAACATTACACTCCCCCAATCACTAATACGACATTATCAATTAATCTTGTTTTTCTAAGTCGCAAAGCGCCTAGCACGGCCACTTTTTCACTGCTCTGTCCATCTGCCACCTCTTGCAAACTCTCTCCATCCAAGATTTCCAAATACTCCCACCTATTATCGCTCGCAATAACCTCTCTCGCAACTGCTTTTGCTCTAGCAACATCACCAGCGGCCACCATTTCAGAAATTTTTTGTAGTGTTTGCGCTAGCACTAAAGCGTGCTTGCGCTCTTCACTTGTAAGGTAGCTATTACGACTGGAAAGTGCGAGCCCATCATCATCACGAACAATCGGCATACTTCTAACATCAATATCCAAAAGTAAATCACACACCATCTTCTTAATCACTAAAAATTGCTGATAATCTTTTTGACCAAAGTAAGCAACCCGAGGTTTAATCATCGCAAATAAGCGCTCCACCACTGTCGTAACTCCATCAAAGTGCCCAGGACGTGATTTTCCACAAAGCCCTCTGGTTAGCTTGCCTACAGAAATCACACTATCATACCCTGGTGGAAACACCTCCTCGATTGAAGAGGGCGCAAAGATCACCAATTGCTTGCAACTACGTTCATAAACCTCTCGAATAAGCTCTAGATCTTTTTCCAATGTTCGTGGATAGCGATCAAAATCTTCATGAGGAGCAAACTGCTTAGGATTTACAAAAATGGTAAAAAAAGTGGTGGGATGATTTTGAAGTGACTCTGCCAAAAGCGAGAGGTGCCCTTGATGTAAATTACCCATAGTAAGCACAACCCCAACATCCGCTTCTTCCGCCATTGCTTTCCTACATGCAAACAGCTCTGCTGCCGTTCTTAAAACTCTCATATTCTCTACCTCACAAGTTTACAATTACCACAAAGCGTGTTTATATACGCGCTATGAATACAACAACAACAATATCAATACAAATCCCCTCTCTTGAATCATTTACTCCAATCCTCGGCACTAAGGCAAGTGATGCCATTCATTCTAATGCCATTAACATTATCGGCTTCTGTTATGATGGCTCAACCTCCTTTAGGCCCGGGGCCAGATTTGCACCAAATGCCATTCGCGTCGCCTCTGTAGGCATGGAGACCTACTCCCCCTATGCCGACCTCGATATGGAGGACTATGCCATCTTCGATCTAGGAAATCTGCCTTTTCACCCCTCACGCCGAGAGCTCTCTGCAAATATTTTCGATGAGGCGGTAAAGCACTTGAATATTCGAGAGACCAAGGCAAAATTTCTCACCTTAGGGGGCGAACACTCGATCTCTTTCACCCCGATCTCCCTCTACCTTCGAGACTATCACGACCTCTTACTCATCCATCTCGATGCCCACACCGACCTTCGTGATGGTTACCTCGGCGACGAACACTCTCATGCAGCGGTCATCAAGCGCGTGCATGAGCGGATGCAACCCACGCAATCCCTACTTCAATATGGAATCCGCTCCGGCATGAAGGAGGAGTTCCTCTTTATGAAAAAGCACAATACCCTTTGCGCTTCCTTAAACAACCTTCTTGATAAAATTGAAAATACGCCCGCCACACGGCCGATCTATTTAACACTCGATCTCGATTTTTTTGATCCGGCCTACTGTCCTGGAACCGGCACACCTGAGCCGGGTGGAGAAAATTTTCACTCCTTCTTAAAAATCATTAAGGCCTTGCAGGCCAAAAATCTCGTTGGTGCCGACGTGGTGGAGCTTGCTCCTAATATCGATCCTACAGCAAACTCCAACTCCTTTGCCGCAATCATCGTTCGAGAAATTTTACTAGCAATGGTGTAATAGATGAATATCCTTCTCGGTGTCACTGGTTCTATTTCTGCTTATAAAACTTACGATCTCATTCGTGAATGGATTAAAGATGCAACGGAAAATCACCATGTGCGCGTGATCCTCACCAAAGGTGGTGAGGCACTGGTGCGTCCGGAGATGTACCGCTATCTTGGTGCAGATGCCTGTTATCTTCCCGGTGATGACTTTAATCCTGCAGCGATGGAAGATTTAAATGTTGGCACCACTCGCAAGGGCCACGTTATGCATATTGAACTTGCTAAGTGGTGTGACCGCATGGTGATCTGTCCTCTCTCTGCCAACACCCTTGCACGCCTTGCTCATGGTGATGCACGTGACCTGCTCACCTCCACCTTCCTCGCACTTGGAACACAAAAAGCGGTGATCCTCTATCCTGCAATGAATACCAATATGCTGGAGCATCCTTTTACTCAAGAAAACTTAAAAAAATTATCCTCGCTTAAAAATGTTTTTATCCACCCTACCGCTGAAGGTATTCTCGCCTGTGGCGATACAGGGAAAGGAAAGCTCCCCGAGGTAAAATGCATAAGCGAGCTCGCCCCCATCATTCTTCCTTCTCCTGCGCCCCAATGTGGCCCACAAAAAATCTTAATTACTGCAGGGGCAACCATCTCCCCTCTCGATCCGGTTCGCTACATCACCAACCCATCCACTGGAATCACCGGTTACCATATTGCTAAAGAGTTTGCAGTCCAAGGTTATGAAGTCACTGTGGTTGCTGGCATCAACGCTGTTGCTAGTCTCGACTACTTAAAAAATCTTCCTAACTTCACTCTTCATCGAGTCACCACCACTGAAAGCATGGCCACAAAAATTTTAGAACTCTTTCCGGCCTGTGACTGTTATATCTCCACTGCTGCCATTGGAGATCTTGAATTTCCTTTTATCAGCAGCAAAATCAAAAAAGGCCCCACCGGTTCTCTTGGCAAGCTTCCATACAAAGTCGCAACCGACATCCTCGCCTCTGTTTTAAAAATACGAAGACCCTTTCCCTCGCAAAAAATCATCGGTTTTGCTGCAGAAACCTCCATTACAAAAGAGGTGCTCCAAGAAAAATTAGAGCGCAAACCTGTTGATCTCCTCGTTGCTAACCCCGTGAATAGCGGGCTTGCCCACACCAGCAGCATCCAAGGCTTTGCACTTCCAGAAGGCCACTACTCTTTTCATGAGCATCAAAAGACAAACCTCTCCTCAACCTTGACAGAAAAACTTTCCAAGCACGAGCTTGCAAAAAAATTACTCTTGTGGTTTCACGCTAATACTAATAGCGGCAGCGATCTAAAGTAATGTGCCATATATCTCCATAGACCCAAGCAGCTGCTACCGTTATAAAAATCTCTTTTTTCGTCTCCAACATCCCTAGAATATAGCTCCAGTCGCCTTTTGCCCCTGTCAAAAAACACCACATGCCATAGATCACAAACATCACCAACATCAAGTACAGCACTCTGGTTGAAGTTCCCCAAAGCAGTGAATGACTAAGGCCTCGATGGCGAAAAAACCAACTATAAGGGATAAAGGGAAAGATGAGTAATCCTTTCAGTGATAGTGGCCTCACATAGCGAGCAAGATCCAAGTCGGGATTAAAGACAAAGGTGTTGTAAAGAAACGAGAGTAAAAACACCAACAACAAAAGAAGAGGGACAGGTTTAAAAGCATAATAGAAAAGTGCCAGGCCCAGGGGCAAAGCAAGTATAAGATTGATTTTAATGTGGGTCTTTCTGTTTGGCATAATTTAGATATTACCCCCAGAGAGGATCATCAGGATAGGGCCTGCTGGAGATGCCCTCAATCTTTGAGCAGCAACCAGCACCATGGCAGAAGTGGGTTCAATTGGCATTTGTAAATGCTTTGTAAGACGCTCCATCGCATCGATGATCTCCTCTTCACTTGCGGCAAAAAGATGATCTAGTTGTTTAAGATAGAAAAAAGTACGCTCTGAAACATAAAGCGTGCGTGCTCCATCGGCCACCGTCTTAGGAGTGGTCTCAAAACGAAAAATCTTTCCACTTTGTAGCGAGCGAATTGCATCGTTGGCCACTTCTGGCTCTACTCCAATCACTTTGGCCTCCGGATAGAGCGCTTTTGTTGCCAGCAGTGTACCAGAGAGCAGCCCACCTCCACCACAAGGAGCAATCACTGCACTTGGAGGAAGCGCATTGCTCTTCTTTAACTCTAAGAGCGCTTCATAGGCAGCAGTCCCTTGCCCGGCAATCACCTCTTTATGGTCGTAGGGTGGGATAAAGAGAATCTCCCGACTGCGGGAGTGCTGCTCTATATACTGTAAGCAGCGCTCTTCCACTTCATTACGCTCGGGAAAGAGGTGGAGATCCGCCCCCAAAGCACGACACCCCTCCATCTTTTTTTGAGAGGCAAAACTTGCAATGAAAATGGTGGCCTTAAGCTTTAACATTTTTGCAGCATAAGCTACCGCCAACGCGTGATTGCCCGAACTAAAAGCAACTGCTTCACTAGGATAATTTCCATGACTCTCTTTATAAGCAAGCAGTGTATTTAGAGCACCGCGAATTTTGAAAGCGTGCATAGGTTGCAGGTTTTCGGCCTTAAAAAAATAGGATGGATACTCCTCATGGGTTAGTAAGGGTGTCGGCCGCAAATAAACGCTTAAACGCTTATACGCATTCTCTACATCATTAAAAGTTACATCACTCATAAACAAAACCCCCTGACTTACTTAAAAAAAAGAGTGAACGGTGAAGAAGCAGTGAATCTGCATGCACTCTTAGCTGCAACTGCTCCTGAATGAATTTTGCATGGTGAAGTGCATACCCACCACTTAGCCACACTTCACGCTTGCAATGACAATAGCGATAGAGACTTTTTTGAAAAAGCATGTAGGCCAAGCGAATAGCATCGCTGGTATTTTTCCCAATCGAAGCATCATCAGCGGCATCACCAAGATTCCACCAACTTTCATCATATTTAATCACGGGAAGATTTGCACCTCGAGCATAACTATCTAAAAAAGTTTGTGGCCCAGGAAAGATGTATCCTCCCTCATAACCATGTTCTGAAATATAATCAACGGTAGTAAACGTTCCAACATCGATGAGAACTTTAGGTGTAGAAGATTTTTTATAAAGATAATACGACTGGTATAAACGATCTTCACCCAAAGAGTTACTGTAATCAACAGGCATATCCAAAAAACTTTTTTCTTTGCGATAAAGAGCAAGATCCACTATGCACTCTCTACTAAAGTGAGCATAGATCCAATCCACAATCTCCTTCTTGCCTACGCTAGAGATGATAATTGCAAATTTATCGTGCCTCTTCTTATGCTCACTACTTAAGATCAAGCTTTGCCATGTTTCAAAAGTAACGATTGCTTGATGAGGCAAAAGTGTACCACTCTCCTTATCAAATGCAGCAACACTAGGATTGGTATTGCCATTATCAATGGTGTAGATAATCATGAGTGTGGGCCTCAAGTTGTCGCTCTTTTTCCTGAGCATCAAGATAGCGTTGGATATGCTCTTTTCTTTCACTATAAAGATCCGCTACTGGAGTACAAAATTTGGGAGGAGTGGCCCGCCCCAGTTTTAATAAATCGTTAATGACTAACACTTGACCATCAACACGATCGCCAGAACCAATACCGATGGTTGGTATCGAGATACTAGTAGTAATTTCGTGTGCAAGCTCAGCGGTCACACACTCCAGAACAACCGCAAAAGCGCCTGCATCCTCTAAGCTTTTAGCGGCAGCGACCAGCGCCTGCCCTTCGCGTTCACTCTTACCATGGATATAGTACCCACCCTGCTCATGCACCGATTGAGGAGTAAGACCGATGTGGCCCATTACCGGAATCCCTATCTCTGTTAGCCGCTTAATGAGTTTACACTTATACTCCTCAGCACCCTCCAATTTTACCGCCTCCACTTTACTCTTCTGGAAAAGCTGAGTCGCACTTCGAATGCCAGAGACAATCGTCGAATAGGAAGCAAACGGCATATCTGCAACAACAAAGGTATTGGTGGCCCCTCGCTTAACTGCCGCAGAGAAGATGATCATCTCTTCTAAAGAGACCTCTACGGTGGTTTCGTATCCCAAGATCACATTGCCAAGGCTATCTCCAACCAAAATTAAATCAAGGTTGGAAATCTCATCGAGTAGCTCTGCCGTCTGAAAATCGTAGCAAGTGAGCATCTGTAGTTGCCGCCCTTGATTTTTCCAAGAGCGCAGTACCCGTGTATTTAGTTTGGTTTTCTTTTCCATTTTTTTTCCCATCATTTCCATTTCTTCCATTTCTTCCATCTTTTTTAAATCTATTTAGCATGCAAAGCTTAAAAACAGCAAAGCTTCTTGATCGTATATGAAAATGGAGAGAAGTAGTCAAGAAAGTAGCGTACTTTCCTCCTTTCTCCGCGCTTGCAATTAAGTTAGAATGAATTTAATCGTGCTTGTCTTTTATCCATGGAGGGATATGTGCTGGAGACAATTAAACTTGTTTTCACTAAATTTAATGAGGAGACTCTGATCGTTTCATCAACTTCGCTCTTTTTAGTCTTCTCCATTTTAATTTTTTATTGGGTCTATAATCGGAGAAAGTTTCACCAGCTTACCCACCAAATCCCTGCTAGCGTGGTCAAAAGCTACCTTGATACCATTATCCAAAACTCCACCTCTTTAAAATCACAACTTTTTCGTGGGGGAGGACTCGACCTTGGGCCTGGTATATCCTCAGTGGTACCTGTTTCTACACTTAGCGGCAGCGGCATTTCCAATGAGGTGATGATTCAAAAGAATGCTGAAATCTCTGCACTGCAAATGCAACTGCAAGAGCGTCAAAATATTATTCGTGATCTCGAGAAAAAGGTTTCAGACATTCAAAGCAGTGGTGGTGGAAACAGTGTCGATGTTGAACCATTTCAGAAAAAAATCAGCGAGCTAGAGACAGAGATCGATCGCCTTGAAAAAGAGCTTGCAGATGCCCTCAGTAAGGCAAGTGAGGGTAGTGGAGGAGGGGTCGATCAAGCAGTGGTGGATCAAGTCAATAAAGAGAAAGAAGAGCTCAAGGCGCGCTTACAAGAGTATGAAATTATCGAAGACGATCTTGCAAATCTTAAGCGCTTGCAGATAGAAAATGATGAACTCAAAAAAGAGATTTCTGCACTAAAAGGTGGCGGCGCAGCAGTAGCAGCAACGGCAGTTGCTGCGGCCGCTGTTGTTTCTGAACCTGAAGCAGTAGCAGCACCCGCAGCACCTGAACCGGTAGCAGCTGATACGGCCGGAGCACCTCCTCAAGTTGCCGGTGAAGAAAAGTCTGCAGAAGATCTCTTAAGTGAGTTTGAAAAAATGCTTGGATAAAAAAACAATCCTCAACTGCACAAGGAATTTATCTTTGAAAACTATCGTCCTCTTTCTTTCCTTAGCACTTGCCTCACTTTCAGCACCTCTGCTTTTTGCAAAAAATTCTCCTTCCCTTTTTGATCGCGAGCAAATCGAGCTACAAAATAACTTCAAGCATATGGCCAAAAGCAAGCATGATCGCGAATTCTTGCAAAGTGCTTCTCTAAAGCTCAAAGGGAGGGCAGTACCGATTTTGATCGAAGTCATGAAAAGCGATCAATATGCTGATCCCAACCGTTGGCTAGCAACTTTTCTTATTGGTAAAATCATGGGAAAAAAGGCCGCCCCCTTTCTTGCAAAATTTACCAAGCACCCGAGTTGGGTTTTACGTATGGCCGGTTTAAAATCGCTGCTCGCACTACAAGCAAACGAGTATGGGAGGGAATATGCCGATCTGCTCAGTGATCAATCGTTACTTGTACGCATTCAGGCACTAGAAAATATTCGCACCCTAAAACTTGAACAACATGGAAGTGATGTTTGGAAGATGCTCTATCAAAAGCAAAACTATAAAATGGTTCAAGGAAAATACAAACGCTCTGCAATTATTGGTAAAGTCATCACTACTATTGGTGATCTGCAATACAAAGATTCCCAAAAGCACCTGCTAGCAATGATGCAAAAAGATGCTTACAAAGATCTTTACGATGAAATTAATTATGCTTTAGAAAAAATTACTGGCAAAAAATCACCCTCTAAAGATATCAATACTAAAAAAATTTTCTGGAAAAATTTCTCTAGTCTTTAGCTAGACCAGCTTTAAATCTTTTTTAACTCTTCTTGTTCTTTGGCCTTCTCAATTGCGCGCAACCGCCTATCTATAGAGATAATACGTTCTATCCGATAGAGAATACTCTTTTCTAGAATGTTATCTGTGGGGATCTCTTTCCATCCTTGCAAAAAATCTTGCTCCACTAGCTGGCGTTTCAGCACACTAACCTTGGCCACCTCTATCGTACCTCGATAACCTTTGGCCACATTAACAATTAGTTTAAACTTAGCACTTTTAACCGCATCACTCGCTGCAAAGGAATCGGAAAAATTCACCTCGGTGGTATTATCAATCCAATTGGTACGAATCACTCCCGATTCTTGATTTTGATGTTCTAAATCGTAGCGCCTCATTACCTGAATCACCGCTTGCCACGCCTGGTTATAATCAGCATTTACCACCTCGGTGGGCAACTCAAAATCCTCTGTAATATGCCGAAACACCTCATAGGAGGAGCATGAATAGAAGAGCATGAGAAAGAAAAGATAAGAGGGCCATTTAATAAATCTTTGCATCATGAAAAGTTTGTTCTATGAAGGAATAAAAATGTCCACCATTTCATCTTAACAAATTGGGATATAAAAGACCAAGTATGAATAAAACGCCAGACTATCTTCCCGAATATGAACTCCTCCGACAAACACTGCTATTAGAAGCTAAGGCCATCGAGCGAACTGCTCAGCTACTCTCAAAAGAGAGTATAGCACAAATGGTAAACCTCTTTAATCTCCTGATCCATACCGGAGGCAACCTTGTCTTTTCTGGCGTAGGCAAATCGGGACTTATTGGACAAAAATTGGCATCCACCTTCTCTTCCCTTGGGCTTCCCTCTTATTTTCTTCATCCCACAGAAGCGCTTCATGGGGATCTTGGCCGAGTAAGCAAATCGGATGCTTTGGTCATTATCAGTAAGTCGGGAACCACCGAAGAGATCCAAAAATTACTACCTTTTCTCCCTATTCCCCATGAGATGATTATTGGCATGATTGGTGAAATCCCTTCACCCCTTGCTAGCAAAGCAAGCATTCTCTTTAACTGTTCCGTGGAACGAGAGGCCTGTCTTAATAACCAAGCACCCACGACTAGCACTCTCGTCACTCTCTCTATTGGCGATGCCCTCACAGTGCTTTACGAACAAGTAGCTGGCATCTCTAAGGAGGCTTTTGCCTCCAATCACCCTGGTGGCATCCTTGGAAAATCACTACGCCTCCATGTGCGTGACCTGATGATTGCAAGCCAAGATGTACCGACAATCGCTGCAGATACCAGTCGCCCCTTTAAAGATGCAATCCTTTTAATGACAGAAAATCCTCTTGGTATTTGCGCTATCGTTTCTCACGCTGATACCCATTTAAAATTACTAGGAATTATTGTCGACGGTGACATTCGACGAGTGCTTTCCGCAAGATCTCTCCACGAAAATAGTAACCATAGTGGTGATGCTCTAGATACCCCCATCTCTAAGATCATGAATACCACCCCCATTACAATCAAGGCGAGTGAACTTGCTTACAAGGCCTTAGAGCTAATGGAAAAGCGTGAACGCCAAATCTCTGTTCTCCCGGTCGTCGATGATGAGGATCATTTTCTTGGGATCATTCGCCTTCACGATCTCTTAAGGGAAGGTTTTCTTCTCAAGCAAAAAGCTACTACAAATAACAAGAATGCCCCTATACTCACGATGGCAAATCCATACTGCTGATAAAGAGTGGCCTTCCGCTTTTTGGTTTTAAGCTCAAAATCCATGAAATTTTGCTCACCCACTAAAAGCTTGGCCCCAAGCGATCCATCAGGATACATCACTGTACTAATTCCCGTATTCGTTGACCTAACAATAGGAATATCAAACTCGATGGCCCGCCACTGTCCTAAATAGAGGTGCTGATACGGCTCTAGACCTCCATACCAAGAATCATTAGTTAAGTTTATAATAAAATCCACTTCACCTGCGGTCGATTGCTGATGCAAATGATTCAAAACATCCCGAACATAATCTGGAAACAAAATTTCATAACAGATAATAGTTGTAAAAGAGACCCCATTTTTCATCTCAAAGCGAGAGAAATCTTTTCCACGAGCAAAAAAAGACATGGAGGGAATCATACTGCCGATAGTACGATTGATTTCATCAGGAAAAGGCAAGTTTTCTCCAAAAGGAATTAATTTTTGTTTATTATAGTAGGAGGTCAAGGCCCCTTGATGATTAAAAAAGAGAACAGAGTTATATGTGCGCTCATAATCCTCATCGTGAATGCTTAATTTCTCCTTTTTTAAGTATCCACCAATCAGCAGCTCTGCCTTCATCACCACCAACACTTCAAGGATGGATGCTGGCAACATACGCTCCTCTTCGCCCTTTGGAGGCAGCAGAGTGGGCAAAGAATCGAGTGAGAGTTGGTAGGGATAAGCGGTCTCTGGCCAGATGATTAAATCGAGTGGTAGCGTCTGTCTTTGCAAACTTAAACTTTTATAGCGAGAAATCACCTCTTTAAGAGCATCCTCATACCCTTTCTCTGCAGAGATCTTAAATACATTTCCGATGTTCGCTTGCACGATTCTCATATTGCTACTGTGACTGCCAACACTCTTTGAAATTTTCGAGGTAGATGCAAGTGGAATGCATGCATTTAAAAGCAAAAACAAAGCAAAAAGCACAAACGCAAACCAGTCGTAGCGTTTTCGTTTCAACACATCAACTAATGACAATGCCATCCACATTCCCATAAAAGAGAACAATGGCACTCCTCCCACTGTTGCCGCCCCCAAATAGGGGGCAAACCCAAGAAAAGTGTGACCAAGATGAGCAGGGAAAAGTGAAGGCGTATACGCTTCACAAATCGTTAATAGAAACGCTAATAAGATATTTTGCTCTCCTCGACCAAGCTTTGAGAGCGGGCGATAAAAAAAACGGCGAAGCACGAATATAACTAATAAAAAGGCCCAATACTGAGGCATCACAATCAGTGAAAAGAAAGCACTAATGATAAAGTTCAGGGGAAAAGCAATATCGCCAAACTCCCGAAGCGTATAAGCGATCCAATAAAACCCCACGTAGTTAATCACAATACAAAAGATCAAAACAGCAATGATCTCTTGGCGCTTGAAAGATTGCCTGCGCTCCCCCTCCTCCTTTTCATCAAAATCAAGCTCAAAAGTCCATAGTAACGATGCAACCCCTAAAATCGACAACAGCGGTAGAGTAACTGGCAAAACTGAAGGAAATCCGAAGGCGTATAATATCCCTGCGATAAAGGAGGAAAAGATATAAAGATTAGGAGTTCCAAGAATGCTTTTCTTTGATCGTATCAACATATGAGATTAATTCTTCTATTTGCTTGCGAATTTCGACAATGGTTTCTAAGTCTTTCTGCGCATAGGTATGAGTAATGGTGTTGGTGTTAGTGTTAGAATTACTTGATGTGGTGGTGACTGTCACTGGCACTGCCATCGGTTTACCAACACTGCTGCTTCCTCCTCCAGCTCTAAATACTTTTCGCACCTTCCGTTCAAACGACATCCCCATCTCTAAACTACTTTCGCCCTCTTTTAACTCATGGATCTGTTGATTACAGTGGAGGGCCAGCTGAGAGACCAACTCTGTAAGGCGCTCTTTTGCCTTTTCCATAGTAAGCAAATCTTCCACCAATAACTTTTTTATCAAGAGCACAACTTCAATCTCTCGCTCCTCATACAACTTTTGCCCCGAAGCAGATACGATCGGTGAAAGTTCTTTAAATTCACTCTCCCAAAAGCGTAAAACATTCAGCTTAATATCTACAATATTGCAAACCTCTTCGGCCTTAAAAAAAGATTTCCGAGGCAGATCTAACGATACATCCACTTTTTTAACCCCCAGTTAAAAAAAGAAAAGAAAATAATTTATATCCTATTATTCATTGAACCAAAACCAAAACATTGTCGCTATTTTCTTGGAAGATGGAATTTTTCCTACGAACTTTCCTTGCTCTATTTATCTAATTTTTATCAAACTCTTCTTCGTAAACATCATCATCGGCACTCTCATCATCATCAATCTCATCACCCCCCATAAAGCTTGCAAGCGCTCTAGAGTGCCCCTCTTTAGCAGGAAGGGAGGTGTTCTCCTCACCCTCTCTATTTATTCGGTGGGCATACTTTGAAGTCACATCATCTCTTAACACTTGTGATGGTTTGAAGGTGAGCACCCGTCTGGCAGTGATCTCCATTGATTCCCCTGTCTGTGGGTTTCTTCCTACCCTTGTCCCTTTATCTCTGATGCAAAAATTTCCAAACCCCGATATCTTGACCTTCTCTCCGTTAGAAAGAGTATCCTTGATCACTTTGAAGATGGTTTCTATAAGATCGTTGGCCTCTTTTTTGGATAGGGCCATCTCTTTACAAACCCGATTAACAATGTCGGATTTAGTCAATGTCATAACTTCCTTCCCCTTCGAAAATAAGAATAACTCTCCATGCATCCTTATCTCTAAGGTTAACAAACATCAGAATTGTTTTCTATAAAAAAAGCGGCGTTGTGACACGAAATGATGAACAGGGGGCGATTAGCAAATACTCTCTATTTTTTCATCGCTTCATTACAGATGGTTGTGAAACCTTGAAAATCGTTCACTGCCAATTCAGCAAGCATTTTGCGGTTGAGCATGATCTTTTTATCAGCAAAAGCTTTGATAAGTCTTGAGTACTGAAAGCCCAGTGATCTTGCTGCAGCACCAATTCTCACAATCCATAGTCTGCGCATATCACGTTTTAGGAGTCGCCGACCAATGTAGGCATTGTGCAGGGCCCTTCTGACCGTAATCAGTGCATGTTTAAACTTCGTTCTTCTATCAAAGTGAAAACCCTTGGCCAACTTTAGAACTCTGTTTCTTCTTCTTCTGGCTTTAAAACCTCTTCTGGCCCTTGCCATAACTTCTCCTCATTCAAATTCAGATTCAATTTAAAATTTAAATTAATTTTTACTTTTATACCTCAGTAGCACACTCACCCGTATATTTTCTGTTTCTACCTAGTAGCTATAGGGCAAGCACTCAATCATTCTACGTTGATCACAAACTTTTACGTAATCGGCAATCCCTTTTTGTCTTTTGGTATCTGCAGATTTCTTACTTAGCTTATGTCCTAAACCTGTCTTTCTAAACTTCAGCTTCCTATTAGCAGTCACATTTAATCGTTTCAAGACTGCTCTTTTCGTCTTCATCTTTGGCATAACAATCCCTCATGCTACATCTTTTTAATGTTTTCCTATCTATCACGTTAGAACTTAACGGGAAAGAGTTTATTTACTTTTTTTCACTGGCATCACAATAGCAAAGATCTTCGATCCCATGAATGTGGGAGGACTCTCTACTTGTGCTCCAAAAGAGACAATCTCCTCGATAATTTTATTAAATTTCTCGAGTCCTGCTTCTTTGTAAGCAATTTCGCGTCCTCTAAACTGCATCACCAAGCGAACCTTATCACCGTCACCTAAGAACCCTTCGATGCGTTTAGTCTTCACCTCTAGGTCATGCTTTTCAATATTAGGACGGAACTGCACCTCTTTCACTTGAACGACGATCTGCTTCTTTTTAGCTTCGCTCGCCTTTTTCTGCAACTCATACTTGAATTTGCCATAATCGATGAGTTTTACCACGGGAGGAACTGCTCCTGGAGAAACCTCGACTAAATCGAGAACTTTCTCATGGGCAATTCTACGCGCCTCATTAATCTTCACGACACCAAACTGCGTTCCATCCTCACCAATAAGACGTATCTCAGGCACATTAATTTCCCCATTAATTCTAGGGCCACCGCCTGATCTCTTTTTTTCGTTAATAACCGACCTCCTTATAATAAATGATAAAAAAGTAAGAAAACAACGCTAAAAATTACACTGAATACAAAAATTAGACAATAGAATTTTATCAAAGTATATCAGGTCCACGCAAATTAAGAATCAATGCCTCTGTCAATTCCTTGGCATAACGAGTAATTACCTCTTCTACCTTGCGTTGGCTAGGAACATAGTAGAGATTGGATTTGCGAACCTCGATCTCTACGGGAGCTAACTCTTCCCTCTCCTCCTCTCCAGCAGCTCCAGCAGCAACAGCAGCAGAGGAGACTGGCCTTACCAGTCCAACAGAAACAAAGTGGCCTAAAATATTTTTAATCGTTGGAACGGCATAGCTTTCAGAGTAGCGAATAAAGCGACCATGGGTACGCTCTAACTCAAAATGCTCCTTGCTCACCTTTAAAAATTGTTCTGAATCGAAGGAGTTGTTCTTAAGGTAGCGAAGAGTAATCGCTGCAATATAATGTCCTTCATAGATGTGACGAAAAGCATTCACAAAAGGAGCAACTCGCAAAGCAATCGAGTACATCTCTGCTGGAGTGAGAGAAAAACAATCATCAATATTTCGAAGCCTGCGCCCAATACAGTCAGCAACAATATCCACGCTTTGATAGAAGAGTTCATTGATGGTTGGCAGGTGCAACTCATACTTAAGCTCCTCTAATCGCTCCTGTAAAAACTCACGCAACTCCTCTGGTGTTTTAATCGCCCCATTAAAAACGTTAATCCAAATGGAGTGAATAAAAAAGGGCACCAAAAAGTGGTGAAGAATGGTATTTTTTGAATAGAGAAGCTCAATGCGTGCATCAGGCTCAACAGTGTAAAAGGTTTGATCCAGTTTTTGATTACGGATCTCTTTTAGCTTTCCATTCTCCAGAAAAATTGCCATCACATTGCGAAGAGCACTCTCTAAATCACCAAAGCGAAGAGAAGCCGCAAGTGGAATATCAAATTTTTCACAATAATTGACGATAGGTTTGGCACGATCAACGATGCTACTAATAGTGAGTGGTCCACTCGGTTCATTTAAGAGGATTAAAATCAGAAGCGATGAGGGTGTAATCACCATTCCCTTTCCTACCTCTCGATAACATTTATGCGCCACTTGTTGGGTGCGCACACGGATACTAAGTGCTGCAAAGTGCTGCCGCTCGCTCACCCACTCCGAGTAGTTAACTGGTCTTCCCACCTTGATATGCACGGTTCCCAGTCGCTTAAAGAGAAATTTATAGAGGCGAAGCAATTGAGTAAAGCTTTCTGGCTTTTTCGATAATCCCTCAAGCTCTCGTGTGAGCGCTCCCTGCTCCGGCACAATCTCATGCACAATAGAGATTGGAATAAAGAGCAAAGGCCTACGAACAGCAGGATCAAGCTGAGAGTGCGTCTCTATGAGAATTTGAAACATCCCATACTTAGGAGGAAGCAAACGACCACTGCGCGAACGCCCTCCCTCATAAAAAAATTCGATGGCGTGTCCGCTAGAGAGAAGGTGAGAAATATAGGCCTCTAATGTTAGCTTATAAAGAATATTGTTATTAAAGCTACGACGGATAAAGAAGCAACCCGACTTACGAAAAAGGTCGCCTATCGGAAAAATATTGAGGTTAATTCCACCTGCAATAAGGGGAATAAATTTAAAACGGTCAAATAAAACGTAACTTAAAATCAAATAGTCGGCATGCGACTGATGGTTGGGAACAAAAACCACATTGTTCTCTTTAACGATGCGTTCGAGGTCAAGTCCCGTAGGCAAAGAGAAATCGATATCGTCATAAAGTTTCACCAAGGTAAAACTCAGCAAATTTTTAAATTTTTCGATGGTTCCAAGGTTGTACTCGGCTGCAATCTCTTTTAAGTAGATCATGGCGCGAACACGCTCACTGGGACGCTCTGCCAAGCGATCTGCTAGTTTCTTATATGAAAAAACAGAGGTGCGGATCTGTTCTACTACACGATCAATACTCATCACTACTAATCCTTGTTATTAGTTGGCCCCTCGTAACAATCCTATTACACCTCTCTCAGTGACAGATAAAGCGCACAATGTCAGGGCAAAATGCGTCATAAGAGGTGGCTCGACAATCTGTGCAGAAGGAAGTATCACTTTGCAAATAGAGGTACTATCGACAGCATGTAGAACATAGAAAAGGCAGCAAACACGGAGAACGGTAAGAGCAGTGCAACTTCTTAAAAATTTCAAACTATTAAATATTCCCATCGAGAAAGTTAGTGAATTTTCTCCCCATCACTATACCTACTTTCCTCCCTCTAGTTTTATTTTAAAAACTTGCCAACGACTGCTGGTGCTTTGGGTAGATCAGTTAGAGATTCATGCCATTCATCCGATGCCAGCAAAGGTGCTTTACCTCAAAGGTGAGAAAGCTTACTCCTTCGCACTCGAGGTGGTCTCTGGTCTGCAAAGTCCTGTGGTTGGTGAGCAAGAGGTATCCCATCAATTTAAGAAGTGTTATCAAGAGTACCTGGGAATGGAAGAGAAGTCTTCACTTGTCATGCGCCTTTTGGAAAAGCTACTCAAGGATTCCAAAGAGATTCGCTCAAATTATCTGCAAGCGCTCTCTCACAATAGCTATGCAGGACCGGTACGCCGTCTGCTCAAAGAGCGGGCCCATCATTCAAAATCGCTTTTGGCAAAATCGCTTTTGGTTTTAGGAACGGGAGAGCTGGCGGTGGAGATCGTTAAGGTGCTGCGAGATCGTGTAAAGATCGCTGTGAGTGGCCGGAATGAGAGTAAATTAGAGGAGCTGCATAGAAACTTTGGAGCAAGCACTCTTCCCTGGAAAAGTTTTCGCACTTATTTGCAATCGCCTTACATCTGTTGTTGTATTGGAAACGAAGAGACTCTTTTTAATGATGAGCACTTCTTTCAAGAGTGGATGCTATACCATCAACAGCAAAACCTCCTGCCTTTTTTTGTCGATTTTGGGAAACCCTCTATCATTGAAAGCAAATTTGGAACAAATGAGGGGATTTATCGGCTAAGTGATATATTAAATAGCTACCAATCTGTGGATAAGAGCAGTAGCGAAAGTGTTGTGGACTCTGCACGGGATGCGATCAAAGAGATTGCCCATAAGCGCTCTCTAACGATTTTACAAGATAGGGGCGAAGCGAGTTTGCCGCTATCAGATCGTCAACCGATCCTACCCGTTGAGCACGCTCAATACTGTGAATTTGATCAAAGATCTCGGCAACCTTCACTTGATATTCGCTAAACACCTCTTGATACAGTTTTTCATAATCCTTCTCCTTAAATGATGGGTCGGACTTTAACTGATTACGGGCAAAAATAATCCTCGAGTCGTTCAACGTTTTTTCAACCACCATTCCTGGAAAAACCACAGCAGCAGCAGCACTTCCGCCAATGACAGAAGCGTAAGTTTTATGAATGGCGGCAACTCTTATTTTGGAGTTTAGCGCCTTAGAAAAGACCACATAGGCCCCACCGTGATAGCGAGAAATCACCACAAAAAAGATTGGACCTTTAAAGTTCACCACAGCACGGCCAATCTCTGCTCCAAACTCTAACTGATATTCACGAAGCGACTCAGGAGAGCCATCAAAACCAGAAAGGTTTGCAAGCACCACGACTGGAAGGCGGTCACTAAAAGCGTTAAGTGCGCGAGCAATTTTTTTCGAGGAGTAGGGGAAGAGTGTTCCACCTGTCCACGACTCTGGTCCATTGTTAGGAATGTGGCCTAAGCGCTTTAGCGGACGACTTTCGATAGCGAGAAGGCCTGTTGCAAATCCACCAATGCGCGCTTCAAAGACGACGGCGGTCTCAGCATTTTCCATGCGCGCCCATCGCTCAAGATGGCCATGATCTTGATCGATCACCGACCTCATCACTTGGCGAATATCAAAAGCACGTTTACGATCGGGATTTAAGTCGCCAGAGAGAATATCTCCAATCTTTACCATTTGTTTCGAAGGGTCATCATAAGGGTAAAGTGTCACATCGCGATCACTTGGATCAGAGGTTGCGATCCGTTTGGCATGAGAGAGTGCATAGTGTTTAAAGAGCAGTTCATAGGCGGCCCCAATATCTTTGGCCTGAAATTGTGCCTCTCCATTTGGCCCCATGATTTTCTCCACACCACCAATTGCCAAACTATCTTCACCAGAGACGCTTCCAGAAAACTCCAGGGCCTTTTTCCCTGTAAGCAACATCGATCCTTGCTCGGTCATGATGAGCACTCCTCGAGTATGCATAAGCATGGTGGCCTCAGCGTTCCAATACGACTGCGCTCCTACGTTGATACCAGAGACGATGATATTGACCTCGCCCCCATTTTGAGTGAAGTTGATAATTCGTTTAAGCACACTAGCAGTCCAATCAAGATTTTCCGTTCCACTCTCCATATCGATGCGTGCACCAGAGGAGATAGGAATCCATTCGATAGCTAAAGACAAACTTTCTGCCAAATCAAAGGCGGCAATAATCGCACGACATTCACTCTCGGCAAGGGCACAAAGGTTAGAGGAGGGATCACTTAAAATTAAAACTCGTTGTAGTAATCGCTCGCTGCCATCTTTGAGTTTGTTACTGATAATTCCAAAAACAATGTTAGAACGATTCTGACCAAAGGGGCGACCAGCAACCTCTATTGTTTTCCACTCCCCACTCTCTTTTTCTGGTAGCACTTCATATTCACAAAAATCATTGTTCTTGGTGTTTTCAAAATTGAGTAGGGTTGTAACTAAAGCGTAAGGATAGTAAGCACCAAGTTGAGTCGAGCGAATCAACTTCTTTTCATAGCTATTTAGAGGGCGCACACTCTCTGTGGAAGGAATTCCACTTTTAACAACAACGGGAGGTGTAGAAGGATTTTCAAAACGCGTCTCGCGTAGATCAATGCGACCACTCGCATGTTTCAAGCGATATTTCAAGACCACCTTTTCCAGGTGTAAATCTTTCACTTCGGCAGTAATGGCGGAAGGATAGGGGCCTAAGCGTTCAAAGTGACAAGCAACAGGAGGAAGCATGTTGATAATAATACGATTCCAATGCGCTTGTTTTTGTCGCTTGCTCTGCTGAAAGCGAATGGCCTCGGCGGCCGTAAGCAGATGCTCTTCAAACCCCACCACTCGGCGAATCGATTTTTTTGAAGAGAATTCAAGTTTAACATCGGGAATCTCGAGGAAGGCCAGCAATCTTTCGTCTTTAGGATTTTCATAGGCACGCGCCAGCATTACAAAAAGGTGCTCACTACGCTCAAGCAGTGAGAGTTCAAAATTTTTATAAAGATCGAGATTCATCTCTCTAAATTTCAATGGACAAATATTTCTGCGGAAAAGAATCTCTCTAAGTGCAGTTTCGGGAGAGGTCACCACCTCATAACTGCGAAAGGCAAGTTCACTCTCCGAGGAGAGAAAGGCCAAGGTGGTACACAAAGGCCACGCATCTGGGGGTAAAAAAGTTTTTTCCATGCGTTCAGAGATAGCATCCATGCGAGAGCGATCAAAAAATTCTAAGCTATCGCTCTCTTCAATAACAAAGGCGATTAACTCCCGTGGAGAACGTCGTTTCAGCGCAAGATCAAGTGCATACTCTTTTAAAGCGTCGATCACTTTGTTCTCGCGTACTAAGAGGAAGTCGCATTCAACCGAAGTCCGCTCTGCCAAAAATTTCCGATAAAGAAGTGCATTCAAAAAGTTTTCATTAAACTCCTCGCTTACGCCGCAAATATCTCGAAAATAGCGTTTGGCCAATAATTGAAAGGCGGTGTTTCTTTGAATTTTTAGTCGACTCTTAATCGATTTCAAGAGCTCAAAAACAATACTATCATCACAAGCGATGATCTCCTCGGTAGCATCTGCTCCCAGCATAGAGCTGGATAAATTCTCTACCTTCTCTTTTTTCGCTCTTCGAACAGAGCGCTGGAACTCTTTATCAATCAATTGATAGCGTGTATGCGAGGCCGCATTAGCAAGCGATTTGGTGTTTTCGCTTTCACGCGCCAGTTCACTCACTTCATCGAGAAGATTGGAGAGCGAGACTTGCTCACTATCCGGCAGTGGTGCTTTAAGATCACAAAGAAAATTTTGTAACTCAAAAATAGTCGCCAACAACAACTCATTCTTCTGATCGAGATGAGCATGAGAGATGTACATGCGATACAAAATATCATCGCTTAATTCATTATCTGCATGATTCTCGCTATAACTATCATTACAAGAATAAGAGATGAGTGCCTCTTTGAGTGATGTAATAAATTTTTCAGGAAGCCCACTCTCTTTTTGGTGTTGCCGTTTAAAATAGTGTTTTAAGTACTCTTGAAAAGGGTGCGCACGTGCAGAACCCTCTTCATGGATTGCAACCTTTGAGAAAAAGCGTTCAATCAAAACGTAAAGTTTCAAGATCTCCTTAAAAAGATAATAGGGACTATCCTCAAGTTGAATATTCTCCCGTGCTAACAACAAAGTTCGCTCTAAAATATTTTTAATAGGGAGATCGTAATCAAATCCTAAAAAAATTGCTTTAAACTCACGCTCTAGTGTCGGCCAATCGTTATGAGAGGAGGAGTGTAGCCAATTGTAAATCTCTTCGTGTATGAGAGATAGCTGCTCTTCACCCTTGCCTTTAGGAACCACCTGCTGCAAGCTCTCTTTTCCCGTCTCACTGGGTTTTAAGTGTACCAACACTTGCCCAGCAGAAACTTGCTCTCCCTTGCGCACATGAATGGCCTCAATGACTCCATCTTGCATGGCCACGATGGGTAACTCCATCTTCATCGCCTCTAAAATTAAAATCAGTTCCCCTTTAACGACGTAATCTCCAACAGCTTTCTTCACCATTAAGACCATAGAGGGCGAAGGCGACTTCACGATGCCTTGAGAATCCTTCTCAATGTGATAGGGAATACCATCCACTTCACATTGAAAAACATCTCCTCGTAGCACCAATTGAATCTTATGAACCTTCTCCATAATGGTAAGCAGTAATTCGTTGCCTTTTTTCCTCGAATGCACCACCACTGTAGGCGAATTATTGACACTCAAATGAAAATAATCGGCCAAGACTTGTTTAATCTTGAAAATATATTTTTGTCCCTGAAAATTAAGGCCGGTTTCATAAAAAGAGGACTTGCTTAAATTTTGTGGAAGCGAAGGACGATCAAATTTTCTTAAAAAATTGGCCACCTCCTCTTGGTAATTTTCCTTATAATTGTGCAAGGCCACGGCAATCAAGGCCTCTCCCCAATGATTCCTTTTATAGATCTCTTTGTGTTCCTTTAAAAGCTCTTCGATAAAATTGGTGGCCACTCCTCCCTTTTGGTACTGAGGGTGTTGCAAGATCGCTTTAAGGAAAGCGCGATTGGTAGTTCCTCCCTCAATTTTAATTTTTAATTCGTCAAGAGCACGCACCAAGCGTGCAATCGCCTCCTCGCGTGTGGATGCCACTGCAATGATTTTGGCGATCATCGAATCAAAACAAGAAGGCACGATACTTCCCTCGGACACACCCGTATCAATGCGAAGACCAGGTCCCGTCGGTGGAACAAAGAGAGAGATTGGCCCCGGAGAAGGGGTGAAGTTTTTATCCGCATCCTCTGCATTTAAACGCACTTCAATCACAAATCCACGAGGCGTTTCTCGGCGCTCACGAGGAAGCTCATATCCAAAGGCCACTGCTAATTGCAACTTCACCAGGTCAATACCAAAAAGTTGTTCCGTAATAGGATGTTCCACTTGTAATCTAGTATTGACCTCCATAAAGAAGGGTTGCTCACGATGAAGATCGTAGATATATTCCACTGTTCCCACATTGTAATAACCAGAAGTTTTAATCAGGCGCTTGGAGGCCTCTTCCATGCGTGCGATAGTCTCTGCATCGATATTGATCGGTAACGTCTCTTCGATAATTTTTTGATTGTTTCGTTGAACCGAACAATCGCGAACACCATAGGTGTGAACATTGCCAAAATAATCGGCAACAATTTGTACTTCAAGATGGCGTGCCTTGATCACCATTGCTTCCATAAAGAGAGTATCATTTTTGGTAATTCGGATGGTCTCTTCACGAGCAGAGTTAAACTGCATCTCCAACTCTTCTTCACAAAATACTTTACGAATCCCACGTCCACCGCCAGCATTTGCTGCCTTGATAATCACGGGGTAACCAATTTTTTTAGCAAAGATGCGCGCCTCTTCAACATTTTTAAGTCCGCTCTCACTCCAGGGCAAAATCGGAACATCTGCCTGAAAGGCCACCTTTTTCGCAGCAATCTTGTCCCCTAAAAGCGCCATCGATTCAGAAGAGGGGCCAATCCATACAATACCATTCTCCTCGATGCTTTTGGCAAAGGAGACATCTTCAGAAAGAAAACCCCAACCCACCCATACCGCATCAACGTGATACTCTTTGATCGTTCGTAAGAGCAGCTCTTGATCTAAATAGGGAATGCCATTTATTTTTGAAAGCATGACACTCTCATGTGCTTGCTTCACAAATAGGGCATCACACTCCTCTTCAATAAAGAGGGCCACAGTCTTTATGTGATAATTTTCTTGAAGGTTAAACTCATTAACCGCTTTAATAAATCTCACAGCGGCCTCACCACGATTGATGATAGCAATCCGGGAATCCCGATGAAGTAACTTTTTTTCTTTCATAATTTTTACCTGTTAAAGTTTTGAAAGCGTCCTGGCAAGCTTTTGAATCATGAGATCGATCTCATTCATAGTCACATCCAGAGGGGGACGAAAACGGATACTCTCTTTTCCTGCTCCAAGGAGAAGCATCTCTTCTTGATTTAGAGCAAGATCGATAAGCTTGGCCTTATGGGACTGTAGCTTTAAAGAAAATCCCTGATAAAGCCCCAGCCCTCTCACATTATAGATAAGATGAGGAAATTTTGCAGTAAGCTCCTGGAGGCAATTTACCAAATGTGCACCTTTAGCGGCCACTTGCTCTAAAAGTTTTTCATCACGAATGATCTTCCACTCTTGCATAAAGCGAACCATATCACAAAGTGAACCACCCCAAGTAGAGTCTAACAGGCCAACATCATCCATTGATTCCAACATGTAGAGCACACCATTTCCCAATTTTTTCGCACTGGCCACCGCCTGTGGTGGATGAGGAAGATTAAAAAGGTCGATGCAAAAGAAGGAGCCAGTTTGCCCACCCGAGGTCTGCACCTCATCGATTCCGAGCAAAATACTATGCTTATGGCATAGTTCACTTAAGCGCTGGTAAAATTCTGGTAGCGCCACTCTTTGTCCTCCGGCACCTTGAATCGGCTCCAAGATCACCGCTACAATTTCGTCACGATAAAGCTTAACCAGATGCTCTAAAGTAAGTAGCGCACTCTCCATCTCTTTGCGATTCTCTTCGTAAGACAACGAGTGATCGACAGCAGGAAAAGGTACTTGCATATTACCGGGAACTAGTCCGTGATAATCACGAGTGATCAGCGGGTCGTGTGCTAATTTTGTAATATTAAGAGCAAAGAGCGTGCGTCCATGAAAAGCTTGATCAAAGTAGACAAAACGTCGATTGTTGACGCTTTTTTGCTCCCGAAGCAGGCGTTGGTGATGAAGATAGATAAAATACTTCATCATATTCTCTACGGCCTCTGCACCAGAGTTGACCACATAAAGCTCCACCTTCTTTGAAGCCTTGGCCATACAATTAGGGGCCAACTGAAAAAGGAGTCTATAATAATCTAAACACTCTTTGGTCAGATAATCGGGATTTGCCATCTTATTGTTGGCAGCAACAGCAAGGCGTTTTAAATAATCTGCTTCATACATGCGATCGTGATTAAAACCGATAAGCTTAGAGCCGTAAAGGCCACTCCAATCAAAGATCTGGTCGCCATCGACAGTTGCAAGGTACATCCCTTTTGATTTTTCAAGATCTATAACAAAGGGGTAAGGTTCGACAATAACGTATTGATTGAGCTCCTCAATCATTGACCCACTTAACGGCTTTGGAAACACTTGCTCTTCTTGCTGCTCATCGCCCATAATCACCAAACTTGTTCCATGGAGAGGTATCGTTCTCCGGTATCGTATGTAAATGTTAAGACAATACTACCATCTTTGAAGCTTGTCATTTTCTCTGCGACAGCGGCGAGTGATGCACCAGACGAGATCCCTATGAAAAGGCCAAGCTTTTTTGCTGAAAGCCTTGTATACTCGAATGCTTTATCATTGGTGACAGGAATAATCTCATCGAGCAGCTCACGGCGAAGAATCGCTGGAACAAAACCAGCGCCAATGCCTTGAATGGGGTGTGGCCCTGGGGCGCTTCCACTGAGCACTGATGAATCTTTGGGTTCGACCGCAAAAATTTTAAGAGAAGGATTTGTCTCTCGAAGTTTCGATCCAACTCCAGTGATGTGCCCGCCCGTACCGACTCCTGTAATGAGATAATTTAAAGAGGATCCAAAATCGTCAATGATCTCTTGTGCTGTTGTCCGCTGATGAATCTTTACATTGGCACTATTTTCAAATTGCGAAGGCATCCAATACTTAGAAGGTTCACTACCCAAAATTTCACATGCTTTGGCAACAGCTCCACTCATTCCTTTCTCTTTCGGAGTAAGCTCAAGCTCAGCACCATAAATTTTCAAGATCTTTCTGCGCTCGATAGACATCGATTCAGGCATGACCAAGAGAATAGGGTAATTTTTTATCGCCGCCACCATAGCAAGCCCAATTCCAGTATTTCCAGAAGTCGGTTCCACAATCGTCATTCCAGGCCTTAGCACGCCCTGCTTTTCCGCCTCTTCAACCATGGCAAGTGCAATACGATCTTTGATGCTTCCACCTGGGTTACTTTTTTCCACTTTCGCCCACACTTCAATCTTGCGCTTAACCGCCTCTGGATAGAGGGCAGTAACTTCTAAGTGTGGAGTGTTGCCAATCATCTCTAAAATTGTTTTGTACTTCATCGTCGTTTCTTCCTTTTTTGAATTCCATATTGCTCATGAGACTCTGCGAGTTCTTCTAATTTTTTCTCTTGATGAGAAACCATTTTAATTTCACTCTTATTGGTCACAATCGAATTTGCGGGAACACTATGAGTAAGCCAGACGTTACCACCAACAATGGTATTGGCACCAATGACTGTTTCACCTCCTAAGATAGTAGCACTGGAGTAAATTACACAATTATCTTCAATAGTAGGATGGCGTTTTAAATTTTGTAAATGTTTTTTTACACTAAGAGCACCAAAAGTCACCCCTTGAAAAATTTTAACATTTTTTCCCACAATGGTAGTCTCTCCAACCACCACGCCTGTACCATGATCGATGCAAAAGCTCTCTCCAATTTTTGCTCCCGGGTGAATGTCAATGCCGGTTAGTTGATGAGCATACTCACTCATTATTCGTGCAAGTGTTCGTAGTTCTTGCTTGTAAAAAAAGTGGGCCACACGATGGATAGCGATAGCAAAAAATCCTGGATAGGTGGTCACCACCTCTTGGATGGTATTAGCGGCCGGATCTCCATTCAAAATCGCCTCTGCATCCTTATCAAGAAGATCCAAAATCTCCTCAAATTCGCGAAAAAATTTATCGGCAATCTTCTCATAATGTGCAACATTTTTCTGATAGTTACTATATGTTGTCGAGCTTGCTGCCGATACATCACCGAGGTTAAACATCATCAAAATCTGCAATAATCGCACTCGCATCTTTTCCAGACAGAAATAAATTTCATTTTCATTATGGTACCCATAAGCAGAGAACTCCGGATTGGTGATATCGAACACCTCCAGTAAAAAATCGTGAATCATCTGCTTATTAAGATAATGAACACCATCTTTGGAGAGCTTTTGTTTAAAAAGTTTCTGAGCAAGTTTCTTTGTCACGGCAGTTAACTCCTTCGCTATCTCTGTCCTCACCTCATGACTCACAGTGGTGGCAAGATGGCAAGATTTTAGCATTTATCATCCTCAGCTATGGCCAGAGAGTCTAATTAGATTTATTAATTACACTATAATGTTATATGGAAATGAGGTTGAAAGAAATATGAGCATCCTTTATCGCCTCGGAACTCGCGATAGTGCACTGGCCATGGTTCAAGCAAGAAGAGTAAAAACACTCTTGGAAAAAATTTGTTATGATGATAAAATTCGTTTTGAAATCGTCCCTTTAAAGACTATTGGCGATGTTCAAACTCAAGTACCACTCTGGCAAATTCCCGGAGAAGGCTTCTTTACAAAAGAGTTAGACACCGCTTTGACTGAAAAAAGTGTCGACTTTGTTGTTCACTCCTATAAAGATTTAGGATTTACCAGGCCCAGTAATTTTTGTTTGGCCGCTGTCAGTAGACGAGAGTATCCCTACGATATTTTGCTTCTACGGACGGAGAGCGCGCAGGCACTGCTTAAAGGCCAGTGGCAAAATAAAGAGTTCATCATTGGGACGAGCTCTCCTCGGCGAACGCTTGTGGACTCACCTTTTCTGGAAAAATATTTTTCACTAAAAAATCCGGCGATTAAAGTTACGACTAAAAATCTTCGAGGAAATGTACCCTCCCGCTTAAGAAAATTACTTAGCGGGGACTATGACGCCACCATCATGGCACTGGCCGGATTAGAGCGCTTAGCACTTAATGATCAAGAAGCTCTTCCATCACTTGAAGCGCTAACATACCTGGTTTTACCTTTAAGCGAATGCCCTCCGGCCCCGGCTCAAGGTGCGCTCGCAATTGAGTGCAGGAGTGAGGAGAAAGATAAAAACAGCGATCTTTTTAAACTATTGACACAGTTAAATGATCGCCTGGCCAGATTTGAAATCGGCAAAGAAAAGGAGATCTTTCACGCTTACGGTGGAGGTTGTCACCTCCCTTTAGGAGTCTATGCTAAAAGTTTTGATGATTTTTATCTCATCAATTCTCGGGGAGTTGTCGATGGCAAAACCGTTCTTCAAAGAGATATTTTTCCCACTTATCAAGTTATAGAGAAGAGAGACCCCTCTCCTCTTTTTGTTGGGTTGCCCCAAGAGAAAGGGAAGCATTTACTTTCGCAATACCAAACAAGAGCTATCGTTTTGGATCGCCTACTTGAGAAGCGCCCGATAGTAGATGCAAAGGTTACCAGCATTGGTAACAAAATTTTTTATATCACCTCTAGCTATTGCCTCTTAGCACTTGAACAAAGCAACTTTTACAATGGTGATGAAATTTGGAGTGCTGGGGTCAAAACCATGTTCTCGCTTTTTAAACGTGGATATTGGGTGCATGGAAGTGCAAGTCTAATGGGAGAGTCGGAATTAGTAGAACTCTCTTCCTCCATGTTTTTGTCGCTCTTTAAAGGCAAACATCTTCCCTGCTATTTTTTCTCTCACAGCAAGGCACAAACCTCTCTAGGTAAAATAGTCCCTTGCTATGAACACAAAATCGTTCCGACAACACTGATTGATCACGATCTTTCCAATGTTAAAATTTTTTACTGGACAAGCTTTACCCAATATAAGATTTACAAAGAGCATTTTCCGGAGATCATAGACAATCCAGAAAGCTTCCATGCATGCGGTCTGGGTAAAACATTTAAGCGCATGAGAGAAGCGGGAGTTATGGTAACTCCCTTCTTTTCCATCGAAGATTTTTTAGAAAGGTTTCAACTTTCATGAGTAATCGCAAACAACACAATCATGCCCCCAGTTTTCCCATGAATTTTCGGCGAGTACGCCAAACTCCCGCTATTCGTCGCTTGATGAGTGAAGTCACGCTTCATAAAAAAAATTTGATCCAACCCTATTTTTTGCAAGAAGGGATCAAAACAGCAAGAGAACTTCCTGCGCTCTTTGGGCAGCAACAACATACGCTCTCTTCACTCAAGCGAGAACTAGAAAAGATGTTGGAAGCTGGGATCAACAGCACTTTGCTTTTCATTGTTCCAGATGAAAAGAAGAAGCGTGAGAAGAGTTTTAACTTCTCCTTTGACTTGAAGGCCATCAGTGAGATCAAAAAAAGTTTTG
Organism: Oligoflexia bacterium; assembly: GCA_015231955.1. Lineage (GTDB taxonomy): Bacteria > Bdellovibrionota > Bacteriovoracia > Bacteriovoracales > Bacteriovoracaceae > JADGAN01. Next base: position 57,070 of record JADGAN010000008.1, read on the forward strand.
GTGATGACTTGGTTTTATGGACTGACCTGTGCTTATGCTCAAACACCTCAAGTGGGCATTGTGGTGCTCTTCGCCTGAAAGCAAATCTTCTCAACAAAAATCCCAAGCAAACAGAACTTTTTGAAGTGGACAATGACCTCACAGTTCGTGAACTGCAGGCAAAGTCCCTTGCCTATGCCGAAGCAGGTGCTGATGGGATTGCTCCCTCCGATATGATGGATGATCGTGTCTTCGCCATTCGTGAAATTTTGGATCATCATGGATATCATAATAAGCTCATCATGAGTTACAGTAGCAAATTCTCCTCTAACCTTTATGGTCCTTTCCGCAAGGCCGCTAACTCTGCGCCCTCGCACGGTGATCGAAAAAGTTATCAATTGGCGCAAGATCAAACCTTCGATGCCATTCGCTGTGCGATTCGCGATGTCGCACAAGGGGCCGACATTATCATGGTCAAACCGGCCGGTTGGTATCTCGACATCATCTATCGCTTAAAACATGAGGCCCTGCTTGCTGCTCCAGTTCCCTTTCCTGTCCCTGTTGCTGCTTATCAAGTCAGTGGTGAGTATCAAGCAATTGCTTTGCTCGCACGTGAAGGGTGTTGCAATTTTGAAAGTGCCTACCTTGAAAGTTTGATCGCACTAAAGCGGGCCGGTTCCGATATCATCATCACTTATGGGGCCACCTCTTTAAGCTTAGAATAGAATAGATAATAGAATAGAACAGAAGGAATTACTAAAGATGACAATACCTACTCTTCCCTTTGGCAAACTTCCTAAGAAATCTTCAGAACTCATGGAACGCGCTCGTAACGTAACTCCCGGAGGAGTCCATTCTCCTGTTCGTAGCTTTAAGGGTCTGCATCGTGCTCCCATTTTTTTTGAGCGTGCTAGCGGCGCCTATCTCCACGATGTTGAAGGAAACTCCTATATCGATTTTTGCATGAGTTTTGGACCCCTGATTCTTGGCCATGCCGATCCCTCTGTCGGCAAGGAGTTGGAAAACGCTCTTCACCGTGGTTGGAGTTACGGAGCGGCAGAACCCTATTCGCTTCAGCTAGCAGAATACATCATCGAGCGCATTCCTTTTGTTGAACAAATTCGCTTTGTCAATTCCGGTACAGAGGCGGTTATGACTGCCATTCGTTTAGCACGTGGATTTAGCGGCAGAGAAAAAATTGTTAAATTCAATGGCTGCTATCATGGACATATGGATGCGATGTTGATTAAGGCGGGATCGGGAGTGACTGCACTAGCGGAGGCCTCCTCTAAAGGAATTCCCCAGGGAGTAGCAAAAGATACGCTAGTCTTAGAGCTCGATGACATCGCGGGCGTTCAAGAGCTCTTTTCCAAGCATGGCAAAGAGATCGCGGCCGTCATCGTTGAGCCACTTCCGGCCAACAATGGATTACTTGTACAACGAGAAGAATTTTTACAAGAACTGCGAACGCTGACAAAACAAAGCGGTGCCCTTCTCATCTTTGATGAAGTGATTAGCGGATTTCGTGTGGCCTTTGGTGGTATGAGTGAACTGCTCTCAATCACTCCTGATTTAGTCACCTATGGTAAAATCATTGGTGGCGGGATGCCTGTAGGTGCAGTCGCTGGACGGCGAGAAATTATGGAGCAGTTAGCACCTGTAGGTTCCGTTTATCAAGCAGGCACACTCTCGGCAAATCCCCTAGCGATGGTAGCAGGGATGGCCACCCTTCAGACCTTAAATAATAACTTCTATGCAACTCTTGAAAAATCTTCGCAAACAATCGCACAACTTTTTCAAAGCTACTTCTCTCATCACAAAAGTGATGCTTTTAAGCATTTACAGGTACACTGCTTTCAATCGCTCTTTTGGATCACTCCTCGCTGTGAAGGCCCTATTCGAGCAATTTCTAAAATCCCCTCAACACTCTCCAGCTCCTTTGCTGAGCTTTTTAAAGTTTTCCTTGAAAAAGGTATCTATCTCGCTCCCAATGCTTACGAGGTAGGATTTGTAAGCTCTGCTCACGATGAGAGCGTAATTAGCGAGCTACAACAAAAATTGACCCCTTAAAAGTTAGCATATGCTTATTCGCAATTTTTTTGCTCTCACCCTACTAGCACAGCTGCTCTTTTACGCGTTTAAAATCGCCAATGGAGCTGTCTTTCCCGATGAACTTGAACACTTTGAACGTTGCCAATACTATTTTCGCGAGTTCACTCTCTTTATTCACGACCTCCCCTCCACTTACCGTTATGGACCCATCAGCACCTCACCCTTCTTCTACCATTTCCTGATGGGAAATTTGCAACACTTGCAACCCTATCTGGCCCCAGGCCTGCATAACATGATCTTCCTACGCCTGGCCAATGTCATTCTCGGCATGCTTACCTACTACTTCTCTTACTGCACGATTTGTGAACTCACCAAAGATCGCCTGATCAAATTCACCACGCTCTTAATCCTCACCAACACCATGATGTATGTATCACTCTTTGCAGCGGTCTCTTATGATAATTTAACCAACTGCCTTGCAGTCATCTCTTTTTATCACCTGATCAAAATCGCCAATGCCCCGCTCTCCGACTTCCAACTTTTTCGTAAACACCTTCTATATTTCATTCTCATCTCTCTCATGGGGTGTTTAACTAAAATCACCTACCTTCCTTTGCTACTCATTCAAATTCCCATCCTCTTCTATTATGGAAAAAAATTTTTTCACCCTCAGCTTTGGCAACAGATACCACGCCAAAACTATCTTCTCCTCATGGCCATTGTACTTTTTCTTAGCTTAAACGGAGGCGTCTATCTTAGAAATCTCCTCCTCTATCACACCCCTGTACCCAGTTGTCAAAAAGTTCTTGGCGAAGAGATCTGCTCCACTACCGCCGGTATGGTCAAACGAGATGCCCATTTAAAACAGGAAAACGCTAGCGAACCACTCCTCCCCTTTCAGCGCTACTTCAAAAACTATATCGAACACACTCTGGGCTCCACCTTTGCTCTGCACGGCCACATGACGATGATTAAAGACACAAACGCCCTTCAAAAAGAGTTCATGCTCATCGCTTTCGCCTTGGCACTACTTTTGCTTTTCAATTCAAAGCACTGCTTCAGTAATCCAAGCTTTAACCTTCTCTTTATTAGTGCTCTCGCTTACGCCTCTATTGTCCTTTACACCAACTATCAAAGCTATATCGAAATACGTTCCATCGGGCATGCCATTCAAGGGCGCTATAACTTCCCTGTCCTCCTCAATCTTGTCCTCATCTTAGTCTACGGAAGTATGCATGGCCTTGCTTCCAAAATCAAGTGGGCGCTGCTCCTCTACACCACCTACACGTTTGTCAAAGGAAATTTATACTACTTTCTGAAACACTCTACACCTCTTTGGTTCAATTAACGTTCTTGCCCCCACTAAATATTAATCCTATTGAAAAATCATCATCTGTATTAGAATATCAATCTATAGAAGGAAGGAGGGACCCATCTGTGAAAAAATATTTTCCAAACCTTTTGTTTGAAATTTTAACAAATGAACTTCCATCGCGATTACAAACATATCGGTTACGAGGTTTCTTGACAGATGAACACGTGGCCGCTGATCCTTTTCTTCAGCAAATAAAGTACCAACGCGGATGGAGTTTGCAAGAATTGAATTCTTGGTTTACTTATCACTCATCATCTGATGATGGATGCATCCCTAGCATTGGATGGGCACTAGAAGATGTCCCTCAAGATATGGTTTTTGGACCGCCAGTTGTTACATTTAAGAAGTTATTACAGCAGCACTTGACTACACCTACCTTCCGCGCCGCCGATTTTGGAGCAGGAACTGCAATGAGAAGCATTCAATTAGCGGCCATGTTTCCAAAGGGGATGTTCACTGCATTTGAACCAGCACCAGACATGTTCTTGATTGCTAATACCAATCAACAGCAAAAATCCACACCTAATCACTCCTTACACCAGTTGACTGCAGACAAAGCTTCTAAAACCGAAGGCCTTGATGGTTCTTTTGATTTTGCCTTTTCTATCTGTTGTGCCCATTTTTCCAACTCCATTAGAAAGCACTTCATGGGTATTCGCCAATGCCTAAAACCAGGCGGGATATTAATCTTACGTGAATTTATGCTGGATAGTAGTTTGTCGGTTTTACAACAACGTTTTCTGGCAGAATTCTGTTGTAGAGGCGTTTCCATGCGCCACCCACCAATGGTGGAATCTGAATATTGCAAACTCCTAAAAGAGTGTAGTTTAACCTTTTTATCTTCATTTGATGTTCGTGGTGTTACTGGTCGCGATTATGAAGCATTTCGACGCGAGTTGGCCTTAGAATTACAGATCAGTGATAACGATTCGCTTGCAGCACTCGCCATAAAAAAAATCACACTTTTTCAAGCGACCTAGATCTTTTATTCACAACAAGTGGACTATGGGTGTTGATCCCATACGTAAAGAGAGGCCATACTTTTTTTATTTTTTACTTTTTTCTGGTAACAACTAAACAGCAACTCCAAATTTTTTCGAGATCTCTACGAGTTTTTTATCTAATGTGAAAATTTTCATTTTCGGAGTTTTAATGGTCGAGAGGAGTAATTGAATATCAACAAAACTTAGTCCAATTCCAAAAAGTTTATGGTCATTGATAAAAACAAATATTTCTTCAAAAGGCATCACTTGAAGTGTTGGAAGCAGCAATAAGTTAACTAAAAACTTTTTCCTATTTTTGATATTTCCGGCCGCTAATTCTCCGGCCACCCAAGGATGACAGCAAACGATTCCCTCTTCCAAAAAACTAACAAGAGTATTGTTGGTTACTTTGAGATGTTGAATCCATACAGAGGTATCTACCAAGACTGATGTTTTCACGGTCACTTTACCTTCCTTCTCTTCGCACATTTGGCAGAGCGATCACTTCCTCCTAGCTTGATCAGTTGTTTACTGGCCTCTCTTTGAATAAGTAACTCCAGCCCTTTATGAATGAGTGCAGTCTTCTGCTTAATTCCTGTTATCTCTTGGGCCTTTTTTATTAGCTCTTCTTTTAAAATTAAGGTTGTTCTCACTTTTTTAAATCCTCATCGTGAAATCGGAATGGTCTAATGGTGCCATCCGACTTTCGGGACTCGGTATGTAAACGCATGAAGTCCCAAAAGTCGGATGGCACTTTTCGAGTTAGCGAATAGGCATGCAGTAGTCAGTTAACGTTTTGTCTGGTTGCAAATAAAGATCTTTCACCATAACGTTGCACTCTGTAAATTCATAAAATGCAGTCTTGCCGAGGTATCCACCTTCAGAAGCAAGTTTTGCAAAACATTTTTTAGCACTATCAACAATTAACTGATGCTTAACTAACAGTGGCACTGCAACTGGTTCTTCATTTTCCTTGGTAGTACCGCCTGTGCCGTCAACAGGGTTTGGATTTGGTGCTGGGGTTGCTATAGGTGGATTTTCAACTAATTTATCCAATTTTTCCTTAATAGCTTTTCCGGTTGCTCCTGCTACTCCAGTAGTTAAATTGATGAAGGCCAAATCTTCCCACTTACCATCGTTACTCCAATTGCCTTCAACAAGTTGTTGTAAACATGTTTTAGCAGTGTAATAGTTGGCCAAAGTAAATTTACGTACGCGTGCTACTTGCGCTACAAAATCGCCATTTAGCTCTTCGATAACTTTTGATAGCCATGGAGGGTTAACACCAGCTGGTGGAAGTGCAACTGCTTTTTGAAAACCTAAGTGTTCACTCCAAGGAGCAATTTCCATTCCCACAACTCTTCCGACATCATAACCCTTAAGTGCTTCTAAGGAGTTTTGAATGGCAGCTCTAAAAGTAGGAATGTCGGTTGCTAGTAGGCCCTGTAGGTGCTCTGGATCTAGACCCATACCTGAAATATAAATCTTAAGATTTCTTGAACTTGCTTGAGATCTAAAGGTGCTGGAGTGGCCAACACTTATACTACCACCGCCACCAAAGGTACGAAGACTTGCTTGTAATTGCATTGCAAAGCTTGAATCAGAAGTAGTATCGGTGGAGTTGAAAGTTAATAGTGCATAAAGAGTTGAAACACGAGTTAGTGATTTGACATAGTAAGGACCACAAGCATTAAAGAAACTGACCATATCTTTTTCATTACCGGTTAATAACTCTGCTGCCATTGGTGCTAATGTCGACTTACTCTCATCCATGGCAGCATAATATTTTTTAAGTTTTATGGTGGCCAAAATTCTTAAGCTCTTCTTGGTCTCAGTCCCACTAGTGTTACTTTCAGCGCGGATACTCCCTCTGAGGAATGCATAACGGAAGTTACCATCAACAGTAGTTCTGCTGCTTGAACTACGAAGAGACTCTTCAGTAACCTCTTCAAAGGTGTACTCCAAATTTGCCGATGGTTTGGTCGTTACAATCTCATCCATACACAGTGACTGGAAGGTGTTGGTGGAAGGAGAGTATCCACGACCAATGTTTGGAGTGACATTAATGTCCTCCAAGCGCGAATCGCTGATTCCAGTGACACTGGCAATGGCAGTAGTAGATGTAGTTAAAGTGAAACTACTGCCTAGAAAAACCAGGGAGCATCCTAAAAATGCGCGTGAAAGCACGCTTACCATTTTCGAACGATTTAGTTGCATAGTGACTCCTTTTTGAAGTTAAAAAAATAAATCATGAGATCTAAACTATTTACTTACTATTTACTATTTTACACTTGAATGAAACACTGGCATGCAGTAGTTAAATACCTCCACATTACTTGGAGCGGCCAAGCTTTCTTCCAGTTTTCTACAATCAGGAACTTGATAATAAAATTGTGTGGACATTGCATAGGTAGTCGCAATTTTTTTAAAACATAGTTTTGTAGCGTATACTAACTCCTCATGTTTTTTCTTTAAATTATCTGAGGCGATTATTAAATTTTGTCTCAGAGTGGTTCCTAATCTTTGATTTTCATTTTTAACATCGGTTAAATTTTTAAAATAAATCTTTGCTAAGTCATCGCCCCAATTAAGATCTAATTCACTTTTGCAACTAAGCGCCCGTTGATAGTTTGCCATTAAAAACTTACGCACACGATTCACTTGAGCAATAAACTCTGCATTTTGTTCCTGATAAATTTTGGTTAGCCATGGCTCATCAAGAGCAGAGAAATCTCCGTCATTTAAAATTACACCTATGCTATTTTGAAATCCTAAATTTTCGGTCCAAGGTGCAATCTCAATCCCAATGACCCTACCAACATCACTGCTTTTCATAGAAGCTAACGCATGGCCGATGGCCTCTCTAAAAGTAGCAACATCTGTTGCCAGCAACTTTTCTAAAGCGTCAGAATCCAGGCCAATTCCAGAAATGTAAATTTTAAGATTTTTATTATCAGCAGTACGATTAAAAGTATCATCACTACTACTACTACCAGCTGAATTTACTAATACGCCTTGAGTGCTTCGCTCTAAAAGATTTTTAAAATTTTGGGTATCGGTTGCTCCCTTACTTTCAAAGGTCAAAAAAGCATAGTAAGAAGATAATCTGGAAATTGAGCGCACATAATAAGGGCCGCAAGAGTTAAAGAAACTGATCAAATCTTTCTTGTCACCACCTAATAAATTCTCTGCAAAAGCGCTTATTTTGCTCTTACTTTCATTCATTGCCGAATAATATTTTTTCAAACGAATGGTTACCAAGATCATCCCTGTTTTGACATCATCCACTGCACTTATAATATTGGTACCATTTCTCTTTAACGTGTTATTAATCATATCCAACGCAGTTTTATTTTCAGCATTATCATAAGAGCGCGATTGCATCTTGCTTTCCAGCCAGCTCTTATCTATGGTCTCATAAGTATACTCTAAATCACTAGAACCCTTCATTACTTCAATATTATCCATGCATACAGATTGGAAAGTATTTGTAGAAGGAGAGTAACCCCGCCCAACATTTGGGGTCACCGTAATGTCATTTAAGCGAGAGTCAGTAATGCTCATGACACCAGCATAAACACTATTTGCGCTCATAATCAGCAAGCAACCCACTGTGATTGATTTTATAAATTTGATTGTGATCATATTCACTCATTTCTCCTTTTATTTTATTAACTTTTATTGTTTTAATTGTGGCATACAATAGTTTAGGATTTCCACCTTCACTGGCATCGACAAATGAAACTCCAAGCGCTGACAATTGCTCACTTCATAATAGGGACGGAAGGAGAAAACTTCCTCACGCTGAAGATAATCAAAACATCCACGAGACAGAGCAATGAGTTGATCATGTGCACTCTTATAAAGGGTGAGCACCTTCTCCAGCTCTTGATAAAACTCCCTCCCATTTTTGCTTTTGTTTTTATCGTTTATCTTCAAAAACCAAAACTGACTTAAACTATCAATTTCACCATTTTCCACCCAATTATAAATTAACTCTGCTTTGCAACTTTTTGCTTTGTAGATATTTGCGAGGTATTGCTTGCGCACTCGCGCCACTTGTGCCACTAAATCTGAATTTTGCTCTTGATAAATCTTTGCCAACCAAGGGGCAACGACACTTCCACTACCATCATGCACCTCCATTGCTCCCACAATAGATTGAAACTCTAGATGCTCAGTCCATGGAGAAAGCTCCATCGCAATGATTCTGCCAACATCTGAATCACTCATTGCGGCCAGGGCATTGGCAATTGCAGCTCTAAAAGTTTTAATGTCTGTTGCCAGCAACCCACTAAGTGCTTCAGCCGATAACCCTACTCCGCTGATAAAAATTCTTAGCTTTTTAACATTGGCCTCTTGATTAAAAGTTTGATCGTCTGCTTCAGTTTGTATTCCTTGCATTTTACTTTCGATGCGTAGACGAAATTGTTTTGCCTCATCGCTGTCGCTATTTGCAGTCTCATAACTAAGTAAAGCATAAAAGCTTGATAACCTGTTTAATGAACGTACATAGTAAGGTCCACACACAGAAAAGAAGGCGATCAAATCTTGTTTGGGCCCGGAAGTAAGTAATGTTTTGGCAGCAGAACTCATGATGGAAGCATTCTCATTCATAGCACTATAATATTTCTTGAGTTGAATCCTCGCTAGTAGCCATGTTTTCGTCTTGCTTGTGCCATAAGTATGAAATTTTGATTCTACAAAATTGTAGATAAAACTTCCTTCCAGCGAGTTGCTTGTTTTATACTGCTCCCACCAATCATCATTGATCTCTTCATAGATATACTCAAAATCCGAGGAACTTTTAGTAACAGTAATGTCATTAAAGCAAAGCGATTGGAAAGTATTGGTTGCAGGAGAGTAACCTCTACCAATATTTGGAGTCATGCTTAGGTCATCCAAACGAGAATCGGTAATACTCATTACACCTGCAAGTGCAAAATTCAAATTCAAACTTAGACTAACAAAGTTTAATGCCACCCATACGACTAGTCGTATGCTTTTGAACGATTTTTTCACTTATACTCCACTCAGTCTATTACTCAAGATACTCATGATATTTTCTGATAAAGTTACATTGATTTTCGTTTAAAGTTTGCCATTTGCTGTCATTAAAATCCAAATTTGCAAGTGGTGTTTCAGAAAGATTTTCAAATTTCACTTCAAGTTTAAATATTGTATCTTCTTCATCATCCCAGATATACTCAAAAAGTTTTGCTTGATCACCCTCTCTCTCTAATAGCAACGCAGGAGTCTCCTCTTTAGTTAAGGGAACATCTGTACGGATAAAGTATTCACATAAATTTTCACAATCTAAAACTTTTTTCCGTTGAACCTCCTTGATTGCTATCCTCTGGCCAATTACTTTTATATTTTTATACTGCACCTGATTCATGCGATAATTATTGGAAGTCATATAACAAACATGACGACTCAGAGAGTCTAGAACAGCGTCATACCCCCATGCAAACACTACATCTAAATTATCAAATTTAGTGGATGCATGGGGGTTAGGCAATTGATTTAACCGTTCGGCCGCCAAAGTATAATTGGCCGTTTTCGTTAAATACCCTCCAACCTTGCTACGATTAATATTATTGCTAACATCAATGTAGCGTAGTTGATCGCCTAATACGTGCTTTATCTCATCTAAATGGCTTTCTTTAATAGCGATGTGATTATTAGTGCTTAAATTCAAATAAAGTAATTCTCTAGCAAGAACCTTCTTTTCAAATACATCCTTGGGAATATCTCCAATTTGTTGGTTACCTAATCCTTGTTTCAGTGTAGCGTATAAATGTTGAATTTCCGTAGGAGTGCTCTTCTCTCCATCCGCAAAAATATTACTACCTAAACTCAGTGCCAATGCTAAGATTATCAAGTGTAATTTTTTCATTTTAATTAAACTCCAGGTTACTTAAAAATTATAATTTTTCTATACTAAACCAACGGTTGCCTATTAACGCTCGCTTGTGCCTATTTACAGAGGTAAGTAACTTCAAGCTATCATCATCCATCAATGTTGCTATGTATATGGAAGTTCCTCCCTCTTTTAACTCTCTTAATAATGCTTTTAATTCGTTACTGAATACACTCTTTTTAGAGAATACTAAGTTTTTTAGATTTATTTTTTTAAGAACATTTAAATTGTTAACAAAATCATTAATGTCCATTCCTACTAAGGTTAGCGTTTCCAGTTTTTTTAATTTAGATAAATTAGCAAGACCCGTGTTGATTTCGATACTGTTTTTAAACGATAAATCTAATTGGGTTAGATTTTTTAGAGAAAAGAATTGATGGTCTACGCCTAGCTTCGTTAACCAGATATGTACGTCCGCAAAAACAGCACTTTCATCATCTACCGCTTGACGATCTTCTCCTGTAGGAATGTAGGCCAATTTGCTTATTTTATATCCTTTGTAATTAACACTTCGTTCAGAATCATTACTAAATTGCAATCGTCTAAACGATACTTTCAAGGGAAATTCATGAATCTTAAAATCAACCCAGAGGTTGTTAACTCGCTTTGGTCCTTTTAATAACTCTTTTCCACTATCAGGAGCAAGACCACTCTCTACTTGCAAAGTTAAGTCATCATCACCACTAATATCAATATAGTCAAAAAAGAGTTTTCCCCATGACACATTAGTATCTTTGATTTCGTTATCAGAATTGCAAATATCAGCGATCGGAGACTCTAGTTTTTCAAAGGAGATATAGTCAAGCTGTGGCTTACCAATATCTCTTCCTCGGTACTCAACATTTTTGATAGGTCTCGCAGAAAAATCACACACTAGGTATGGTGCCGTGGCCCCATACGTAGTCGCATAACTGCTGTTATTACTAAGATCTTTGGCAACTACTCGCCCAACGGATAATTTATCATCAATCTCTTTAATATCTACTAAAGTAGAATTAGTGATGTATTTCTCCCGATTAATCATTGCCCCCCAACAAGTTCCCTTTTCACTACAGGTTTGATTATCTTCTTTAAAAGCAAATCCCCAAAAGGTCTTTTCGCTATCAGCATTACTGCGAGAAAAGGTCAAAGATTTAACATCAGCATAGGGGCCAAAATTTAAGATGCGATCTTCATCAACCTCCTTTTCTTTGCTCATAATAAAAACCCCTTTTCGTCCATTACTGTCCTTATAGGTAATACCGCTCATGTTGCCATTTGGCGTCAAATGTAATTTATCAATAGCAGAAAATGATCCTAGGTTGCGTCCATCATTATTTCCTTCTTTTATTCCTCGAAAAATTCTGGCCTCATTAAGATGGCTAACCATGCCAATGTATCCCCAATAAACATTGCTGTTACTTAGTTTTAAATCCCTAATCTCATCATAGATGCAATCACTGCAAGTAATCCCATAATATTGCATCGAGAGTGGACTATCTTTCATCGAAATTTTCCAAGGGGTGCTTTTATTAGGACGCTCACCATATGCAACAATACTTCCATCTGGTGAAAAGGCCGGCCCAGTCATATACTGGCCTTTCTCACCGTATTTAACTTTGGAAGTCTCTATTCCACACACAGCATTGTCTGTGTTGACATAAATTCCATATTGTTGATAGATATTTACTTTGTCTCTTCTGAATCTGAATCCCCAGCGCTCCTTTGCAAAAGCAAATTCATCTATATTGGTAAATTTACAATCCCTGATTTTTTTCAAAGTATCTTCATCTACCAGATTAGATACAAGGTATGCACTGTTATTACTAATGTTATTGATTAAAACCACATATCGATAATCGATATTAGCACCCATTTTTTTTTCAACATATTTGATTCTTGCGGGAAGCTTTCCAATATCGTCTCCAGTTGCATATGATTCTTCAAAATCTTTACCTTTAACTTGTTCGCCTTTATAAGTTAAATATAACTTCATCCGGCCTGTGCCAGGAGTATCATCTTGTTGATACTCGTACCAAAAGGCCACATCTCTTCCATCAGGAGAAAAAACGACATCACTAATAGCGTTTATTTTACCAGTTTTGTCGAGGTCTCGATTAATGAGTTCTACCTGATGACCATCAATGATAATTTTCCAATCGCCACTCTCTTTATAAACAAAGATCCATTTATTTCCACGAGGAGCAAACGATAGTTGCTGGCACTCTTCAAATCCATTTCCTTCCTCTCCTCCAAACACGGTAAAATCTTTTTTCAAAAAGCAACGAGTTCCCTCTCTATTCTTATAAATCCATCCCCAATGGCCTCCTTCTGGAGACAAAAAAGGGCCTCGAAATCTATCCTTAATAATGTTGTCGTTGGGCAAATAACCACCCATGAAATTTTGGACACGATCAAATATCGAACTATTGTAAATTTTAATAAAAATATTTTTTTCTTTAATATTTGTTCCAGTGATAACCTCTTTTTCATATTTTATCGCCCAAGTCTTACCATCATCTGAAAGTTCAAAATTAATGTTTTGAGAATTAATATCTCCGCTAAACTCTTCTGCGTTATTACTATCTTTCAAATCCACTCGTCCATTACTCTCTAATACAAGAAAATTTGCAAGACTAGTGTTGGAAATAGGAAAAGATATTGGCATTTGCAATACCAGCGTAGCAGTAATCACGATCGCGAAGAACAAAAACTTACGCATTTTTAACTCCTTTATCTATTATCTATTATCTTATAGCTGCATTACTTATTTTTGTTTTTATGATGTCCCAACAATTTTCTGGAGAGATTTGCGAATCAGTACATAGGGCCCAATCCTCCATTTTAAAAATTTGATGATGGATAAAATACTCTTTCCATCCTCCAAGCAAAACATCTCTAAGTTGCATGCCTGTAGAGTTATCTTTTAAAATTTTTAATATTGTGGTCTTATTGGCCAAATAGGTATCTAGTGTCAAGGGTGTATTAAATAGCTTAGGGTTGAGCTCATCGAGTACCTTGCTTGGTATTCCAAAGGGTAATAAGACTACCTGCACGTTTTGTGGTAGCAACGATTTATTGTGATTATTATAAGCTTGGCGTAAATCAATCAGCTTACTTAGCTGTGCACCAACAAATGCTAAAGATTTTTCATCTCCTCGATTACCAAAGGTAATCTCATAATTCACTCCACGAATGCCAAGGTACTCTTTAACAAAATGAGAACCACACTTTATCAATAAATCTAATCCTCCTGGAAGAGACAGAGATGTAGCTGTTTTAAAAAAATCTTTTTCTTGAAGAGTATTGGAGAACTGACTAATTTGAAAGCGTGCTCGATATCTCTTTTCTTCGAGTGGATAAAAACTATATTCACTTTCAATCGGATTGTTCTCGCTATTGTTTGTATCAAAATTCACAATACCACTTGCGTCCATGGTTTGAGGTATAAGCAAGGGACAATCTTTAATGGCAGTGGTGATCTTATTTCCATTTTCATCTGTCAAATCACCTAAACGTAGATCACTTGTATTCAGATGAATAATCTTACTATTGAACCCACTAAAATATTTCAAATTGCTATCGCTTCTATTAGAGAGCAGTATGCGACAACTCTCATCATTTTCAAAACGCTCTAATCCATAAATAAGATCACTACACTCTGCTTGTTGTTCTATAGAGAGAGCATTCGATTGTAGAAACTTTTGCTCACATATTTTCCAGCTGTCTAGTGTAAGTAGTGGTTTTAATCCTTTCCATAAGAGCGAATAACAACTATTGAGTTCAGCACGAGGGACTCCTGGAAGATTATAAAGATACAAAGTTTGGGCCCGTTGCTGATGATAATTGAAAATTCGCTCCCTCAAAGAAAAAATTTGTTCCCAAACCCATCCATTACATTGATCCCCATTTTTTGCACTCTCACTACCCATCCGCTCTAGACATTGCCGGGAGACTTGCGGAAAATCTTGCTGCCACGAAGAGGTTTCAATAGTCTGTATTCTTCCTCGAGACCCCTCTTGCAAAAATACCAACGCCTTTTGCAAGAGATTTTCCATTTCTTCTAGCGGCATAATGGCATTGGAGGTGACATCTACCTCTTTAGGTGGAACAATTTGCTTATTACCTAAAGCAGAAAATCCCATCCACACCTTACCGTTCAAACCATACTTACGCTCAATATTCTTAATTGCAGTGAAAATTTTTATCTGTTGTACGCCACCATTACCGCCAAGAGTGTTCCGCATAGCACTTCTAATCTCTTCCTCCACTTTTATGCTAGATGGATTATCTCGTGGATAGGAGATGGCCACATACAAATAAAGAAAAGAGAGATCGCCTATCGAAGAGATAAATTGATTGCCGCAACTTTGAAAAAAACCATAGAGATCATTATCTAAAAGTTGCAAATACTCAGGAGCTATTCTCGCTTCGCTTCGCAGAAAACTTTTTTTACTCCTTAACTGAAAAGTGACTACAAATTCAAAAAAATTTTCTATTGGTAAATTTTTTAAATTGCTTTTTGTGGTCTGAATAAATTGTCGCAAATGAAGATTATCAATGGAATTAAAATCATCCCCCCACAAAACTGCAGTCTGCAAATTACTCTCGCTCTTATAGGTATTCCTACTATCACTGAGGCAATCGTGAGTTTGATAATTGGAGGATTCTAAACGCAGACCTTTTCCTATAAGGTTATTGCGATTTAATGATGGGAATGTAGGATCAAACTCAATGGAAAAAGTTGAATTGGCATGCGCAAATTCAGTTAGCATACTAATTACCGTCAATAGAGAGACAACCATCACGTGCATTTTCATCAATAGATACTCTCTACTTTTACAGGCATACAATAAGTATTTACTATCAATTCAAAAGGAATTTTATTATTTAAGTCATTGTCCAATTTTTGGCAGATAGGAATTTCACCATAAGTAATAGTGGCATACTTACCTCTTAAATTGTCCAAACAAATTTGCATCTCTTTTCGGAACTCTAAAGATTCTTGATGTAGTTGATAAATGCGCGCTTGAGATAATATCGAACGTAAGCGTCCTAGACTCACTTGCTTATCTTTGCTAGCAGGGAATTTTAAATTATAAAAAAAAGTCTTCTCAGTGTCGTAACTTTCAATGGCATCAGCGGCCACCCCCATACTGCGTGCGCGCTCTATCACCTCGTCAGCAATAGGATAAGTGTTGCGAAGGTATTCCGAACAACGTTTGGTGTATGCTAACGCTTCCACCATTTGCTGAGCATTTTGTTTCAGTTGTGCAACAAATTCTAAGTTCTCTTTAGTATAAATCATGCCCAGCGATTCACTACTATGCTCTCCCAGCATTTGCTGAAAAAAAGGAAACTCTCCCCACGGAACTACCTCTATACTGGAGATTAATCCAGCATTAGGATCACTCATAAATTTTACAACTTCATGTAAGGTTTCCCTGAATTCTGACAGGTCTTTGGGAAAAAGATTTAACCCTTTCTCATCGCCTATGCCAACGCCTACGCCCACACCAGATACATCGCCAATTCCCATCAGGCGAAATCGTATACTTAAATTATCAAAATTTTCGTTACTTGGATTAGGATTACTACTTTCTAGCTTGCTTAAACTTAAAATTAACTTTTCGGCCATCTCTTCCTTATTACTACGATCCTCCGTAGTCGCATCAAAACTTAAAAGTCCCAGAAAAGTTGAATACCTTCCTATAGAGCGAATATAGTTGGTTCCGCACGCCTCATAAAAACGTTGTAACTGATCTTTGTTTTGCAATAATGCCGTCGCCTCTGGCGCTAACTTGGAGTTGGATTCATCAAGAGAGTAGTAATAACTTTTAACTTTTATAGATACAAAAACGTGCACCCGCTTTTTATTGGTTACATTGGGTAAAATTTCATTTCCTCCAATATGTTCAAGAATAAAATCTCTCATATGGTAGGAAATTAAATCACTCCCCGTGCGTAAGCGATCTAATAAATTATTATAACCTCTCTCATTAGTAATTGAATGATGATATTCAACATCGATATCACTACTTTGGCGCGTATGATTTATACTGCTAAAGCATTGGGCGTAAGGTTTATTATTTAAAAAAGAGTAACCCCTTCCTAACTCGAGTGCGCTTCCCATCTGCAAAATTCGGGTATCATCAATAATAAATGCAGAAAGATTAAAACTCCATAATGTCAGATATAGCATTAGCACAAAAGGATACAAGCAATTAAGATAGCAGTTCGCACGCATAAAGAAAGTTCCTTAAGTTCAGTAGCATTATATTTATTGAGAGAAATCAAACGTGGAAAAAGAGATCAAAAGCACAAGCTTGCATAGCAACAAGCCAGTGAGCACATTTGAGTAAATATAAGAGATTTTTTCTGAATGTAAAATATTTTCTTGCTTAAAACCGATAAAAAGCACTCTTCACCTTTTTTAATTTTTCAATTCAAATTAAAAACTTAAAACTTTTTCTCGCGAACAAAACCAACATCAACGCAGACAATCGTCAATAACGCTTATAAAATCCTAGCAAGAAATATAAATAATCATTGCCTTTTTGTAGTCATTAGTGAGATAAATTTTCTTTTTCAAAATTTCCTACATTAAAATTAAATTTTCATTGAACAAAACATACTTTGAATAACACAGTGAGGAGTTCTCTTATAAAAAAAATATTTTAATAGGCTTAGGTAAATAATAAAGCATCAAAAAAACAAAAAGGAGTAGTTTATGAAAAAGGCAATTTCATTATCAGTAATGTGTGCGTTAATTACAAATGTAGCAATCGCCGCCAAGGATCCCATTATCAAAAACGAGAATGGAACAATTGTTATGGAAACAGCAGCAGATGTGAAAGTTATCACTCCTAATGAAACATTTGAATTGCGCACAGAAATCCAAAAACTAAGAAATGAGATCGCACAATTAAAAGAAGATGACAAAAACAACAAAGAGGAGATGAATAAACAACTTGTTCCTATAAAAAATGACCTTATTTACGTTAAAGGTCAAGTAAACGGTCCCTTCAAGCGTAGGCCCAATTAATTTTTTTAGTAATTAATAATTATTACAGTATCTACTCAATATGGACGCCATTTGCGCCAATGGAGATTTTTATGCTCAAAAATCTGAAAAAAAGGCCCTACACCTTTATTACCAGTTTATTTCTTTTTTGCTTATGCATGGTAATGGATCTTACAGCAGTAGAGTCCATTAGCTGTACTAACCAAAATATCAATAGTTGTATCAATGGTGTAATCACGAAACTTAATGAAGTGATTCAGGAAAATAATCGCTTAAAACAAAAAGCCGATGCTACCACTGTT
This sequence comes from Oligoflexia bacterium, assembly GCA_015231955.1. Lineage (GTDB taxonomy): Bacteria > Bdellovibrionota > Bacteriovoracia > Bacteriovoracales > Bacteriovoracaceae > JADGAN01. The sequence goes on from JADGAN010000008.1 coordinate 74,687, forward strand.
TACAACATATCTCCTAGTGATTCTATCACAATGCCAAATAGTGATGGCACTTGGAGTGCTGTTAGTGGCATGATACAGGAGTTTGATTTACCAATAAAATCCAAAGTGTTATTTTTTTATTCGTTAACCATCTCAAGCACTGAAGATGCAAGTGGAGCATGGGTTGCAACACGAGTAAGTGTTGACGGGATACCACTGATGACCTCTGGTCGGCATGTACAACCGCTGCCCTATGACCTTGTTAAAAACAGTACAGATATTTCAATAGCAGCACAAGACATGAAGATACTGGAGGCCGGTCATCATAAAATCGAATTGCAGTGGCGTGCTAATGGCGGAAAATGGATGCAACTTGGCAATAGCGCCAATGCTTCTTATGGAGGTGTTAGCGGCAGAACCTTGTCCATCGTTCTATTACCTAATTAAAGGAATAAAAAAATGAGAAAAAATATTCTAGTAATAGTGGCATTATGCTTGACCAGTGTGAACTTTCACATAGCTTCGGCGTCCACAAATTTAGCAACAATTGATTGCAATGCTGTTAGTATTCCAATCAAAGAGTGTTTGCATAAAATAATTACTCACGTCAATGCTCTCGTCACCGAAAATAACTCCCTTACTGAAGAGGTGAATCAACTAAGATCAGATTTGGCAATTTTGCAAAACAAAGAGGCCTTTCATGAATTTAAAATTGGAGGTGATCCTAATTATTTTTATCCTGTATGGTTTCAAGATTTGAGTAGTTGTTGGGCCGCAGGAGAGAGTCGTCTAACCATTGCACGCGCAAACGTCCACGCAGATGGACAAATTAAGGGATCTATGGTTGCACGGTTTGTATATCACGGCAGTGGTTGGGGACATCAATCTGACTATTTGGAAATGGCAATAAACAACAGCCCAGGATCTGCCTATGTATATTCTGATTTCATTGCAGATATTTCATTGGCATATCATTCTCTTCCTGGATTAGCAGTCTGGCTGAGAGGAGGCCTTACTTATGGTTACAAAGGAAATTGTACACAAGCACCAAAGTTTGATGTTGATAACGATCTGTACATTTATGGTGATTTATTTTTTCAAAAAACCAACGTTATAAAAACTACTGTTAGCAATTTAAAAAACAAGGGATGGAGGCAAGTAAGAACGACTGGCGGCCCTGCAAACATAAATGATCTCATCTGGGGTGTAATAGATAGTATACGAGAAGATTAACAAAAAAAAGGAGTGTATTTATCATGAAAAATTTAATTATCATATCGTTACTACTAACCATAAGTACCGTTTGTAGAGCAGAGGATATTCGCCCGCTTCCAATTATCAAGAGTGATCACAATGTTTTGATTATGGAAAATGTAGAAGATATTCTTATTAAGGCCAAAGCAAGCGATTCTAATGGGACTAAAATTCTAGAAAAGATTAACTCTCTGAACGGAGTAATCAACAATCAGCAACAGCTGATTGAGTCTTTGCAGACAAAAATCAATGATTTTGGAAATTTTGAAATATTCCGCTGTAACAATATTTTATATAACTGCACCCCTAAAGAGTGCTTGCAACACTGTTTGTCCCAACATAAGCGAATGGTAACCATTGACGATCTCTTGAAATGGGCAGCAAAAGGACAAGATTATTGTAATGGTATGTGGGCGCTTACAGGATTAAATGATTTGATTAGTGGGTTTCCAATGTTTCGTAATAGAACTACTTCGGGATGTGGAGAAATAAATACTGGTGATGTGCCACGAATTATCGGAATTGGCGTAAATTTTGATTGGGAAGGGAGACAGAAATTATCTAATGGTGATGTTACTACGACTAGAAACAAATCCGATTGCGCATGCATTGCTCGTTAAGCAAATAACAATAAACAAGGAAAATTCCATGTTAAAAAGCAATCAGTTTTTAAAAAAAAATTTACTAGCGATATTACTTCTGATTCCAATACTAATTATCAGTAGTGATCGCAATTTTGCATCGGACACTATAAGAGAAGAGACCATTGCTCCTGTTAGTTGTACTAACCAACAGCTAAATAGTTGCATCAATAATATCATTACCAAGTTGAATGTGGTAATTCAGGAAAATAACACTTTAAAACAAAAAATGCAGGCCACAAACATTTACAGTGTATCTCCAGATACCCCAACAGAAACTCCCACCAAGGATGGTGCTTGGAGTGTAATTGATGGAATGGTAAAAGAGATCGACTTAACGATGCCTTCAAAAGTGTTGATCTTTTATTCTTTGACTGTATCTGCAATCGAAAGTGCTGTTGCTGGATGGGTGGCCACTCGCTTATTGATTAATAACAATCCGGTTATGACATCAGGACGTGTAGTACAACTACATCCGGGGAGCATACTAGAAGACAGTACAGATACATTATTAGCAGCTCAAGAGATGCAACTCTTACCGGCCGGTCACCATAAGATTGAACTGCAGTGGCGTGCAACAGGATGTAAGTGGAAACAGTGGGCCAGTGCCTGGTATGGGCATGGAGGACTTGGCGGTAGAACTTTGTCCATAGTCGTATTACCTGCACCGTAAGCCAAGAAGGCCCTCCCTTCTCTTCGGAGTTTTAGCTTGAGAAAATTAAAACTATAACAATAGTAAATAGGATGATTTTATTTTTCATAAATCGACTCTTTTATTAATTAATGTTGGTTGATTTTATTTATCTATAATTTTATTTTCCCCCGTTTCTTTAGTTCTTCTATGATGCTTTCAAATTGACTAATCGGATAAGCTCCTCGCAGAGGAACTCCATTGATGATAAAGCCTGGAGTGCCTTGAAATCCAAAAGCGGTGGCCTCTTTTTTATCCTCTTCAATACGATCAGCAACCTGTTTAGAATTTAAATCTGTTGCAAGTTTATTCAAATCTGCACCGATTTTTTTTGCTAATGTTTTCAAGTAAGCTTCACCTTGTGCAATTAACTCTTTTTGATTATTAAAAAGCTCATCATGAAATTTCCAGGCCTTTTCAAAATCTTGCATCCGGATCGCCTCATAATACTTAGCAGAGATAAGTGCTTTAGAATGAAAATCGAGAGGAAGATGTTTATAGATGAATTGAATTTTAGTGGAGTATTTTTTTCGAAGCTCCTCAACTGTTTTTGCACCTCGACTACAGTATGGGCATTCAAAATCTGAATATTCTACGATTACGATAGGAGCATCTTTGGGGCCTCGAATATTTTCATCCACGCGAATTTTGGGCGCGAGCGGTTTTTCAAAAGCACTCTCTAGCTCTTTTTTACTCTCTTCCTCTTGTTGTTTTCCCATTTCTTGTTGAGCGGTTCTTGCTGCTTCCTGTAGCGCCTCTATGAATTCTAGTGGTCTTGCCTTGATCACGGATATAATGACAGAGGGGTCTTCAGCAATAACTTTTTTCATGCTCTCTTTCAGCTGTTTTTCTGTTGTACAACTGAAAAGTAAAAAAGAGACGCAAATTAATGGAATACTCAGTAACTGTTTCATAACGATTGCTCCTAAAATTAACTCTTAATAATTGTATGTGGCCGCTTTTTGCAGGATAGGTTTTTCATAATAATGATTTGAGTATCGATTTTCTAAACGAAACAGATACCCCACAAAAAGCAGGCAATCATGGTGCTTGGTATTTGTGCTCTCTTCAGGGGAGCACTCATATAGGCCATTTTTTAATTTAAAAATTAATAATTGAATTTGCTGCCGAAAGGTCGGTTGTTTGCAAGAGATTACACTAGAAATCCTGTTCACTATTAGAACACTTTTTCTACCATTTTCATTGGGGATCATTTGACAATAGAAAATAATCTGATAACAATTCAGTTGGAAGATATTATTCATAAAAAAACTCCTTGCAATGTACAATATTAAAGTTCCCGACTCAAAGTTAGTATCCAACAAATCTAATTTTTGTATGTCATGGTATTGTAAAATTATTGTCAAGTTGTTGTTGTTAGGGGCAATTTGATGCTATTTGGATGGGAAAAATCAATGATTCAGGCGTTTAAAATTCTGTAGCCAATCCCTCTTACTGTCTCAAAGAGATGATCTGCGGTTTTTTGGCGGAGTTGCATGATGTGGGTATCCACTGTTCTCGTGGTGGGATAGTTTTCTAGCCCCCATACTTTATTTAAAATTTCTTCTCGAGAAAAAACCCGATTGGGATGTTCGCTTAAAAGGCGAAGAAGATCGTATTCCATTTTTGTTAGTTCAATTTTTTTGTTGTTATAAAAAACTTCTCTTGTCTCTAAAGAAATTTTGAGCAATTCCACTTCAATGAAATTATTAGGCCTATTCTCAACTATTTCTCCTTTATCACTTTCAAAAATTCTTATCTGCACCCGAATGCGAGCAATCAATTCACGTGGATCAAAAGGCTTGGTAAGATAATCATTAGCACCGCTCTCAAGACCTACTACGCGATCAACAAGCTCATTTCTTGCCGTTAACATAATAATGGGAATATTTTGGTTTATTTTTCGCACGCTCTTTAAAAAATCCAGGCCCTCCCCATCTGGCAACATCCAATCCAGCAGTAAAATTGCTCTAGTTGTACCCTTGGTTATTAACTTTAAAATCTCCTCCGCATCGGTGAGATTTTTATACCAAGTTACATTGATTAAAAAGGTTTTAAGATAATCCACCAAGGATTGGCCAAGATTAAGATCATCCTCAATAAGATAGACATTAAGCTCTGTGTATTTCATGAAATATTTTCTCCAATTTATGGCGATTTAATTGAATCTGAAAACGTGTTGGAAAAGAAAAGTAGCGAAACTGTCCGCCTAAATCTTTAACGATTTTTTTTACAATTTTCAGTCCAAGTCCTAGTCCCTTGCTTTTATGTGACTTAACAAAATCACCACACATCTGCTCTATAGTTTTAAAATTGCAATTTCCTTGATCACTGATTTCAATCAGAAGTTCATTTTGCCTCGACAATTCTAGTAAAAGTGTAACCGGAGGAGTACCATGAGCAAAACTGTTGTCGATCAAATTCCTTATACAAATATGCATCCAATGCTGATCAAAGAAGAAGTAGGTATCTTGTTGCAAAAGGGTGATCTTAAGTTGTTTTTCCTCTAGCTTATCTTGAAAATAATGATCAGCTATTTCTGTGATAAAATCATTAACTGAATCGAATTTTTTTAATTGAAACTGAAAAATCTTTTTTCGGGAAAGGTTAAGGTAACTAGAACTCTTCTCCACCAATCTTTGTAGGCGATAGACATCATTTGACAGACGAAGTACAGGCGCTTGCAGCTGCGCCCCTATGTGATTAAAGTTCTGTTGAATTTTCTCGACATCTAGCAGCATTGCGCTCACAGGGGTTCTGAATTCGTGGGTCAAAATTTGCAAGCTCTGCCTGCGTTGTTCTTGATCTTCTCGATCTTTTTTAATGCCTTTCACTAAAACCAGAAGCGCAAGAATCAACAGCACAAGTGTTGCAATAAAAAGATAGATAGAAGAACTCCCTACCATTTGAAAAAGATAGCGATTTGAATAATCCCAACAACCATTTCCTATAACAAGAAGACACTTTTTGGCGTTTGGCCCATTCTCAGTCAATGTGAATGGTTCCTTTTCCAAAAAATCAGTGAACTCACTTAGATCATAAATGTAATAGTCGCCCTCAGATAATGAATCAAAATTTTTCACTAACAATAATGTATCAAGCAAGATTAAATCATCTAGCTTTAAAAGATAAGACAATCGGAATTGATTAAAACTCCCCAATAGATCAAGTAATTTACTGCTTATAATGTTTGGTTCTTTTTTTATCTCCTTTAACTCAAGAATATGAAATAAATTAAGATGTCCTTCAACCCAATCGCGATTTAACTCTTTTCCTTTGATCTTGTAATAGAGATACAGATAGCTTTTTCCATTGGGATGCATATAGGGTGGATATTCAAAAAAAAGATCGGGCAGATCTTCTATCAAAGAGCACTGAAACTGTTGCCATAAAAGATCTTTTCGAAAAAAATGTAGAAAATTTTTATAACTCTCTTTTTTTGTTTGATAACAATCAATTTTTTCATTTTTGGGAACACTACCGCTTCGATAAAGGGAGGCATCCAAAAGCCTTTTCTTATCAAAACCACTATAAATTCTAGAAAAATCGATCACACCACTTGCTTTCAGTGTCTTCGTCATCTTATTGAGAGTATTTTCAACACTAGCTTCTTGTTCACTCTGAGAAGAATAGAGCGCTTGATCCCTAAAAAGATAAGACCAACGTCCTAAAACAAAGGCCATGACTATTGTGATAACAATTAAAAAAAGATGAATACGCATTGCTTACTTGCTTTATGTTTAACAGGACTAGCTCCCGTTTTTTGCTCTTGCTTGATTTTACCATACTCTTCCATGCTAAAAACACCTATTTTTTTCTACCTCCTTATACTGTGTATTCGCATCCAATAAATTCCATAATAGATGAAGATTAAAAAAACAATGAAGTATAAAACTTCCTCATCCTCTTTTGATAACTAAAAAAAAGATACTGGGCCGACTAGATCTCCCTCTGTCATTATATCAATAAGCCCTCTGAGTTAAATCAAACAACACTACACCCCGGCTTACGGAAAGTGACTTTTAATCTTTTGATTTAACTTTAAAAAAAACTCTTTTACCAATTTTTATTTCTAAAAATTGATCTTGAGGAATATTTATTATTTTCTTCCCGTCCGCGACTTTCTCACCGTTGATAGAAATAGCGTTTTGACTAATCAATGTACGAATTTCTGAATTAGAAGAATCATTCTTTAAAGTTTTAATTAGTTCAAAAAGATTTATTTGCTTTTCATTAACTTCCACCACAGGAGCTTCAGCAGGAAAATCCTTCTTTGAAAATGTTTTTAAAAACCATTCATACTCTTCTTGAGCGGACTCTCTCCCATGATATCTCTCTACAATTGATTGGGCCAAAACATGCTTACTCTCTATTGGGTTTAAATTATTTTCGAGTGCTTTCCTTTGGATCTCTATTTCTTCCATTGGCATTTGCGTATACACTTTCATCCAGTCTACAATAAGGTCATCTTTTAGACCCATTATTTTTCCATATTTATCTCTTGGCGTATCGATGATGGAAACATAGTTATTTAGACTTTTACTCTGCTTCGGTCCCCCTGTTAGTCCCGGTGTGATTTTAGAGGTGATAATCGTTTGAGGTTTTTGTCCAAATTTTTCTTGATAAAATTTCCCCATCATTTCATTGAACAATTGATCTGAGCCAACAATGGTGAGATCCGACTCTAACTCATAAGAATCATACCCTTGTAAAATTGGATAGATTAATTCATGAGTATAAATGTCATTGTCTTCTTTAATTCTTTTCTGGAACATATCTCGTGATATCAAACGTGCATGAGTTGTCAAAGAAAGTAGTGAAATAAACTTATCTACACTCATTTTATCGAACCAGTCAGAATTTTTCCTTACCTCAAATAGTTCAGGGTCGTCAGTGATTAAAATCGATTTAATCTGCTCAATAAAAAGCTTACTGTTCTTATCAATATCGTCTCGATCGATTTTTGATCTCGTGTCTCCACGCCCTGTAGGATCACCAATCCTTGTTGTAAAGTCACCAACCAAAAAGATAACTTTATGCCCATCTTCTTGGAAACGCCTCATTATCCATAAATTTACTGCATGCCCCAAATGAAGAAAGGGAGCTGTCACATCTGCTCCAAATTTTATGACAAGTCGTTTTTTAGTATTCAACCGTTCGCGAAGCTGCTCAAGAGAAAATATTTCTTCTGTAGTTCTTGCTATATCACTCAACAATTTTTCATTTTTACTCAAACTCATACTGACCTCTGTTAATGAACTAATGTATACAAAGGGAAAGACAATAAATCACCATAACGCATTGTCACTTTTACCCTTTGGTATACCAACTTTCTATTTAAACGGCAATCATTTCATCTTTGCCAGATCATTCCCAACATAAAAAATATCCTCTAAATCTTGGGCATATACAATCTATCTCTCACTATTGCAAAACTTATCGGCCACTAACTTACCACACACTTCACCTGGATCCTTGTTGATCGAACGAACACTCTTACTCGTGTTTTCACTCTCTCTATCCAAGCGAAATCCTCGTCACTCTTCCCGCATATGATACTCGGGAAAGTTTAAACTTTCTTCTAAGTATTAAGTAAACGCAAAGGACGTGGCCCAGGTCCAAGTTCTCTTTGTAGCATCAGACCTATTGCTAGTAAGATATCTTCATTCCATGGGGCCGCTGCAAGCTGAACACCGATAGGAAGTCCCTCCGAACTCATCCCTGCAGGAACTACTAGGCACGGACAACCTAAAAGAGAATAGGCAAGCGTATACTGAAATGTAACAGCGTCTACTGTCCCATGTTCTGGTGCAGGAGTAGCACAAACTGGCCCAACTACTACATCCCATTTTTTAAACTCTAAAGCGAGCGAAGCTCGAAATACATCCCAGTCAGTAAGCAGTTTATCGCGATCAAGACCAGAGAGGTCTGATGATTGCCAGTACCTTTGAGATACGTCTAGCGACTTTTTTGGGCAATAGGGAGGAGCTCCCTCTGAGAGCGATTCAGTGTAAGGTAGATGTCGAAGTAGTTCTGCTACTCGTTTTACAGCAACAACAGTTTCTGCAGTTGGGGATAAATCGTTGTCTGATCCAAAGTAAAGAATCTTTAGTCCTTTTCCTGATTCTCTGAGTCTCTTGGCCGCCGATGCGCTAGAAGTGACGGGCACTGGGAAGGTGCCTGAATCTCGCGGATCAGGGCCAGCAAGGATTCCATAGGCCAATTCAAGATCTTCTACAGAGCGGGCCATGGCCCCAATCTGGGTGCGTGGATCAGTAAGTCCCCCCGGATGTTCGTAAGCTCCTGTATTTGGAACTCGCCCAGTGGTTGGCTTAAAACTATAGACCCCACAACAGTGGGCGGGAAAGCGTAAGCTTCCTCCTGAATCACTACCTAGCCCTAGGGAGCTGGCCCTAGCAGAGACTAACGCCGCTTCTCCTCCGCTACTACCACCCGGAGTTCTAGAAGGTAAAAATGGATTTAAGGTACGTCCATAAACTGGGTTATCTGATTCACCACCCGCGCCACCAGGAGGGCAGTTACTCTTGGCCAATAAGATGGCCCCTGCGTCCAAAAGACGTTGAACTGCAACTGCTGTCTCCGCTGGCCGAAAGTCCTTCCTCTCCATTATGCCAGCAGCTGAAATCTTGCCCTCTACCTCAAAGACATCCTTTGCGGTGAATGGTACTCCATGCAAGGGAGTAGTTGGATGACGAACAGAATCGGCTTTCTTAGCGGCCATCACGGCCTCTTCTGCAAAGATTTGTACTGCCGCATTTAAATGAGGATTTACCAATTCGATCTGCTTCAAAAAGCAACACACAATCTCTTCACTCGAGACCTCACGTTTTACAATCATCTTTGCCAGTTCTGTGGCAGTATATTCAAAAAGCTCCATAAAAATCTCCTTAGAAAGTAGTTGTCAAAACTAACTGACACATAATTAATGACCTTTGTGGACATTTATGTGGCTTCCTTTCCCGTCTGCAATTGCGTTGAACGCAATACCAAGCTAAAAAAGAAGCCACAACTTTTTCAACTCTAGTTTCATAAATCACAAATTCTATAATGCATATGCTTGGACAGAAAAAATATTACACTACCACTTCTTCAGAAGAGATTTCTGATGCTGCAGTAAAAGTTTTTTTCATAGAACTCATAAAGCAAGTAAATTTCTCTTTTGGTTGAAAAAACTTGTCGTTGTAGTTGCCAGACAGCTTTTTCCAGATCACATATTCCTTGCTATTATATTTCAGGTGTTATGAATGGGTCTATTGGTAAGAGATAATCCGATTCACATTTCATAATCAATGACTGCTATTCCAATATTAATTCTATATTAATCTTCCCATTAGATCTGCTTTTCACCGATAAAATTCTGCTCACTATTTCATCGAATAATGTTACCCCAAAATTATTCTTTGCATTTTCTCGTTGTTGCATGAGATAATTTAATCCATTTTCATCTAGATAGTTGCTTTTATCGAGCTGTTCTTGGCACCACTTTACTAGAGCTTCATAGCCAAGATTTTTTTTAGATACAGCGCTATTTTTCCAGATGATCACACAAGGAATTGTTATCCCGTATCCACCGAAAAAACAGTCATCAAAAGAATCCATATCTTTTCCGAAATAACTAGATTCACTGTTGATCATTTTACTGAACTCTTGAAAAAATTCATTCAAATTTTTAATTTTTTTTCCATTTAGTATGTATTTTTTCATATTTAATGAGTATCCTTTATCATCCATTTTATAACTCCTTCACTTTCTCGTTTGTATAAGAATCTTAGAGGAGAAGCATTTGGTCCATTAGGAACTAGGTCTAATGATGTCCAGCCTTTATAGATTGCTTTATTCACATTTTGTAACTTGCTCTGGTTTAAGCGTCGTTATGGCGATAGTTTTCCCACTACTCTCATCAATAAACTCAACCTCGTAAGCTTCTTCAGAGGGGGTGTTAAAAATTTCAATAATAGTCCCTCGCATACCTTTTTTAAGTCCAGATTCATTAATGTCTTCGTTAAGGACAACAACATCATACTCTTTCATTATTACATCTCCCTACTTAACCATTAAAGTTGTTAACTCTGGGATTTGCGACCCTTCTTTGAAAATAAATCCAGTTCTAACAACCCCTTCTCCTTTGGGCCCATTAACCAGGATGTCGAGTGTAAATCTTGCTCCGTATTGATCTACTCTACCCTCGACAGGAATAGTCTTTAATACTCCCTCCTTCAATTGCTTTAATAACCCTTGATAATTAGATAGGTTATATCCGAGTAATGACTCAAACACTCGTGCTTTATGCATGCCTTCAGGATGATTAGGATTAAGAGCATATTGTGTTAGCTTTTCTTCTTTTATAACTGCATTAGGAGAGTTTAATAATCTCCATGCTCCTTCTTTTGAATCATCAAGATTGTTGATAATTTTGAGAGCTTCGTCCTCGTTAGTAGCAATTTTTTTAGTAAAACCGAATTTTTTAGAGAAGAAATTTGTAAAGTCCTCAATATTATTGCCAAATTTTTCAGCAACTCTCTTATAAGCTGAGATAAAAGTGGTGATTGATTCTTTGGTTTTTAACCCTAACTTTACTAAAAACTCATAAATCTTCTTTCCAATATTTAACCCTTCCTCAAAATGCTCGCCGACAAACTTTATTCCTTTTACTGTTCCCTTAGAAAAAATATTTTTTAATACCTTAAATCCAGATTGTATCCAATGGGATCCTCCTAGTGTAAAAATTCCAAGAGCAGCAAAACCCTTGTCCAATAAAGAGAGTTTTTCTTTAGTGGCCAATGTTTCGCCAAAGTACAATCCATAAGCATCATTAATGAGACTTACTCCTGGAGTAAGACCGAGGACAAAGTCGGTTGATTGTAAGGCCAATTCCTTATAGGCACGCACTTCGCTGATTTTTTCATTAAAACTATCCCCGCCTTTCTTACTGAGCTTTGCAGCGGCCACGGTTTCATTTAGCCCTTGACTTAAAGTGAGTTCGGCCAACTCTTTTACATTTTGCTTATCAACACGAGTAGGTTTGATGTTTTTTAATTTTAAGGCGGCCGTATTTAACTCATCAACAGTAGTCAAGACTTCTTTTTGCCTCTCATTGAGATCACCGGTCCAATTGTTTATTTCTGCTTTTAAGTCCTCTGCATCTTTAGCATCAATGGAGGAAGGCAGCTCTTGATCGATTATTCTTTTAAAATGCTCTTCGACCTTTATGTCCTTAAAAAATCCTCGAGAATCTAGGTATTGATCTTTAAACTTTATGACCTTTTTTTCTGCAGCAAGAAAAGCTTCTTTAACTTTGATGCTGATCATGTTGTTAAGGATCGTAGGACGCAGATTGTTTTGGCCTTGCGCCCAAGCGTAGAAGATTTTTTTAAACTCTAATCGCTCCTTTCTTGCAAGTTCTAATTTTAAGCGATCAATAATTTCATTGGCCTGCTGATCAAATTGAGAAGAATTTGCTTCTCCGAAAGCAGGCACAGGAGAGATTGAAACGGGAGGGATATTAAAATCCAAGGATAAATCAATTCCCTCTACAGAAACTTCCGAGCGCTTAAAATCTTCTGCCAAATCTCTTTTGAAATCATTAATTTCTTCAGCATTTTCAGCTATTTTCTTATTAATATCGCTCTCTAGATCTCCTGCTTGTTTTTTTAAATCATCAACCAATCCTCTAACTTTATAGGCGTCTTTATTTAATTCACTAAACTTCTCTAGATCTATTTCATCTAAATTCATACTTTCAAGCAAAAGCAAATCTTTTCGCAGATTGCCGATACTTTCATCAATTTTTATTCGTAGCTCATTAAGTTTGCCAGAATCGATATTGTACTTGCTAATTATTTTTTCCATTTCTTTGCTTAACCTAGTGATCTCTGCTCGTAACGCTCGGACCTGCTGTGCTCGATCAGGGTCTAGCTCTTGTAAAGAAAAGGAAGCATTACAACTTTTGTTATTCGTAGAGTGAGGATCTAAAATTATCCTGCACACACGAACAGGTTTGTTTCTATTGGGAGGATACCAGTTAATATCAGTCACTGTAGCAATATCACAGCCGTTTCCCCACCCTTTAATAACAAATTGATTTGCTTCATCTGTTTTAATCTCTTCTCGATAGACCAAGGAAGTCCATTTTCCTGATTTCCATGTTTTCTCCCCATTTTGGGGATTAGTAGAAAATACCCTAGATTTTTCATCTAATTTAACAGGTAACCGTGATCCATTGAGATAATAAAAATCACCTTCAACTGCGGACTGGGTGATAGTACAGCTATCAATTCCTGGAACTTTATGGAGGACTTCTACACATCCGTATCTATCATCACTGCACGCAAAAGAGTTGTTCATTCCTTGATAGAACACTAGTGATAGCAAAAAGAAAAATAAAATTTGAATGACTTTTTTCATCGTACACCTCCTCCTACTGCTGGGGTGCTGCTGGCGGCCGCCATTTCCTCTTCGGCCTTATTAAGTAGCTCGTCATGCAGTTTGATCGCCTCGACCAAACGGCCTTTTGCGATAGCATCGTTATATTTAATCAATTCATTGGCCATCCAGGGGGCCTTAACTCTAGAAAAAGTAAATTTATCTACGTTAAGTAGCTTTAATAAAGTTTTATCCAGATAGTTCCTGGCCTTCTTAATGTCGTCATCAATAACTTTACAACCACTATAAAGGAACGAGTTACTTTGTCTTAATTCGTCCAGATTGCTACAAGTTTTTTCATAATTTAAGTATTCAAGCATGTACTCATAGCGGGGCAAATAATAAGGCAATTTCATTCGAGGACTTTTTTGTTTTTCAATTTCCAATGATTTTTCCCCTAATTTCTGAGCTATATCCATGAAATCCGCCGCGGCATTTAGGTGTCCTTGCTTTTGCATTGAATCTCTTACATAGTCTGAGACCTCTTTTTTCTCTATTTCCTCAATTTTAAGTAGATTTTCTTTATGAAAAATCTCTATTTTTTCAACATATTTTTTATACCGATCATCAGTATAAGAGAGCATTTGTTCAATTTTATCAATTGCTTCAGGAGGGCCTTGTAATGTGCTCTTTAGCTCTACAAGGAAAGGTTCAAAATTTTTCATCTGCTCTTTATATTTAGCATAGGCATTATTAAACTTTGCAATGATAATATTAAATTTTGTAGAGATAGTAGTATAAGCATTCCATTCGAAGCGACCAATGCCGGTTATTTCATTGGAAATTTTAATTAATTCTTCTACGCTTTCTGAATGAGATGCCGCTGTAGAAAGAGAAGTAAACCTTTCTCTGCTTTTTGATTCTGTATCATAATAATTTTGGCGAAAATCTTGTAAAAAATCTTGATAGGGTTTATTTAACTCTTTTTGTTCCTCTAAGTAAGAGGTATGGATTTCATGAACGATTTGTTGTTTCCTCTTGAGATCGGCCAAATGAACAATTAAAGGATCTATCTTATCGGCACCTTTTTTCTTAATAATCGTTACTGCTGCTTCGACCAGGTTGCCTTTCATCGACTCACCATAGGTTACGGCCTGATTCTCTAAATTTTTTAGTTCATTAATTTTTTTGTTGAGTTCAACAACCGCACTATTAACACGATTATATCTTTCTTTATCATTGGTACCAGTGACTTCTGGCATTTTCAAAGGCATAAGTTGTGGATAAGAAAATTCTTTAACAAGAGCATCTTCCGCTATACCGTCAGCACCTGCTTGGCCGGAGAGACCGGCCCTACCTGAAGCTCCTCCTCCTCTTTTCCAAAGACCACAGTTTATTCCATCTCCTCCGTCTCCACCTGGGCCACCATGGCCGCTCTTACCGCCTTTTCCGGGAATCAAAGAGAGCTTTAAACCACTGACATTGCTTGTGCCTAAAGCTACTCCTTCAGAGGAAGAGTGTTGATTTTTTAAAGGCCACCATTGAATGATCACTTTACCAATATTCCCGCCATTTCCACCATTTCCACCTGTTCCCCCTGGCCACCCATTTCCACCACTAGAAGAACAGGAGGCATTCTGACCTTTCTTTCCTTTACCACCGTCACCACCATCTTGACCCTTTAAGGCCTGCACTTCAATGGTTAATCCAGCAATTGACTTAATCCCCGCCAGGATTTCTAGTTCGTTAGCAGCAAATCCTGGGAATCCATTAAGTCCAGGCGGCGCAAAAGTGGCATGATACCTATCCGCAAAGGGGTGGTTGTCTCCGCTTAGTGCCTTAGCAGGATAAGTTTGATTTTTTTTCACTAAAATCTTTGTGTTCCTACCAGCAACTAGTTCATAAAGTTCCAAACTTACTTTGCTCGGTAAATCACTAATAATCAGAGTTGAATTATCTTGCAAAACAAGTCTTTTTATTTTTTTTATTCCTTGATTAAAATCGGCCTCTGTCCAAATTATAGTTTGGCCATTGGGAATAATAATAGCATCTTCAATATCGCCATCCGCAAAAGTGCAGGGACTTGTTAAGAGTAAAAACATTAAGGCAACAAAGGAAAGGCAATCGTGAGTAATGATGTTAGATTTCATTATTAATTTCCTCCAAGATGATATCTTTCAAAGATATCATCAATAATATCTACAAGGCCGTATCTTCCATTGAATTTATCTTCTAATAATTCTCCTAATCGCTCTTTAATGACCTCAATACTTTCTTTGTCACTAATGATATCTTTTAACTGCTCCTGTGCTAGTAAAAATAACCTTTGAAGAATTGCCAATTGCTTACGCTGTTTTTCTAGATCCTCTTTGTTAATGATAAATGCTTTCCTATTCGACAATTCGTTAAAAATAGCGATTTCTTCAGGGGTAAAAAAATCACTTACTTTCTTCTCTTTATACATGTTAGGATTTGCTTGCACAGTCAGAGTAAACGTTAATAATTTTTCTATAGTATCCTTTTCATCATTATTTAAACCGTTAGTTTCAGAGGATAACATAGACTGCAAGATATCTGGGTTTATATCAAGCACTCCTAATAAAACGAGATTATTCTTATTGAGAGTGCTAAGAATACTTAGAGCTAGTTTTTTCATAAGCAAGAATGCTGGTTGATAGAGATTTAACTCTTGCAAAACAGTGAGCTGAAATTCTGCATCTGTAATTTTTTGCTGATATTCATTTAATTTGGATCCTGCCTGCTGTTTATTATCAAAGTCCGGCATATTTGCCTTAATTTTAAGCGTAATCTGACATCCAGGTGCAAATTCAAGCTTATAGAAAAAGTATGGAGATTTGATCTTAAAGGTTATTCTCTTAAGAATTCCACTATTTCTGGCCTTCATTACTTCGCTATTTCGATAAAGAAAGTCACTTGTAATATTGACGGCAACACCAGTTTTGTTTTCATTTTCGTATGCAACGATTTCCAGAGGAATTCTTTCTCCTTGAAATCGACATCCAGTAGATTTCATAAAATAAAATTCAGTCCTTAATTCGACTGCAGTTTCTTTTATGTTACGTTCAATAAAATCCTGCAATGAATGAGGCCCGCTAGGAGAAAGGTCACAGTTTGTAAGCTTTCCATTGATTAAGCTGCAATTTTGTGCTGAAACAAGATTATAATTTTCTTCACTAACGAGGGCCTTTGATTGATTAGGCCAAAATATTATACAAGTAAATAAGAGAAGAAAACCATATCGAGCTAAGGTAGCTCCAGGTGTGAGTATATTTTTCATAAATTCTCCATCCACAAATGATTCATTTAATTGCCTTCTAGTATGATAATGCGCTTAGTAAAAAATTATTATTGAACTAAATTATATTTTTTTAAGATTTGTTTCTCTAATTCTTGTCTCTTTTTTTCGAAGAGCTTTTCAACATAGGCCTGCATGACTTTACTTATCTCCTCATCGTTAAGAAGGGTTTCCGGCATGTCTTTAATAATATTTGTTAGATCGGTTTTTAGAGCAGGAATGGTGGTGTTCTTTATGGATACTATTTCGCTCGATAAAGAAGATAATCTATTTGCTAAATCGCTATCTGCAGCAGAGAGCGATTGGTCTGTAGCTGTAAGAGATTGAACTGATCTACTCATCGATGATTCAAGAGCATCAACACGGGTCATACTTGCTACAATCTGAAACTGAGAATCAATAGGGTTATGGGCACCGTCTAGACTGTACAAAATAATATTACTAGGCCCCGCATAAGGCATTGCACAGACTGGATGACTAGCAGATGCGAGATTGTAAGGGGATATTAGAAGTAAAAGAGCAGATAGAAAAAAAGTAATCTTAATCATTTGTTTCTCCCAAAGTTAGTCTTGTTCAATATCAGTAGAGGCACATATTTAAACTGTTTTCACGAAGGATGCAATACGTAATAAATTCAGGTTACGACTGAAAACGATTGTTTAAGACCAGATAAAAACAAAAAAAGCAAGATGCTAAGTGATTGAGTCTACTGATAATTTTTTTTGATTTATTTGCTACACGAGTATTTTTTACAGGTAATTCTAAAGCAAGAATTTCGCAATTAAAATTTTGATTTAAACACCGCCGATTTGCTTAGCTCCTCATCCCGCTTGATATATTTTTCAGTGGTATCGGGAGAGGCATGCCCGGCCACCTTCGCAATCGCATAGCGCTTCACGATCTTATCACTTAACACCGAAGAACACCTCCTCCTTAAGTCGCAATCCCCTTTATCGTTACTCCATTGCGGTTGTAACAAGGGATCCCCATTCTCCACCCGTCGTTACCAAAACCATCTTTGCCGACTTAATAAAAAAAATCAAAAGAAAACCGTATGCAAATTCCTGAATTCCAGTCCAAGAAAAATGAACATTTGTGAAAATTTGAACAGAAGTTGAGCGCCCTTTGGGGAGTAGGAAGTGGTAGCAAAGAGTTGGTTGCTTTGGTTTCCCAAATGATGATCAACTCACTACGCTTAGGCCCGTGGCACTATTAAGGTTTATATGCACTTCTCTTGCCTTCCAAATAAATTCCCTCTATGCTCCTAGGAACTTCGTTGACTAGACAGTAGCAAAATATCCAAGGAGTTATTGTTATGAAGAATTTTAGAACATTTTTGGTGCTTCTATCTTTTGGGATCTCCCTTATCTCAAATTCAGCATATGCGGCCAATTTAAGTGCATTCACCCCTGAAGGGCCCAATCCCAGCTACGCAAAGTGGAGTAAACAATGGAAAATTCCAGAGGATTACTCTCCTACGGCCTATCACACATTAATCACTGCTACAGAAACCATGCTGCTCGAGGAGAAAAGCAAAGATGAAAATGATCAAAATAAAGGAAAAATAAAACTTTTAAATTATGCTATAGAACTTTTGACTAAAAAGCATAACCGATATGCCAGCAATACAGATCTGATGACTTACTATAATCAAGGCAGAAGGATCATCTATACTATTGTAGGAGAAGAGTATGATCAAAGGGCCATTGCCGCTGGACGAAGGAATCTTGGCGCCGATTCTCCTCATGAAAGGATACAATCGCTTTTGCGTTTTTTAAAACGAAAGACGCTGCTTAAGGTTGCACTCCAAGATCCGACAACACCGATTGGAATGGAGCAAGCTTTGAAGGAGGCAAAAAATCTACAAGGCAAGCAAGAGTCTTTGGCAGTTCAAGCACTATCTACACTGACCCCCGAAGAGCTTTCTAATCTTGACCTTCGTGAAGATCATACTGTCTTTTACTCGCAAAAATATTTGGATGAACATCCTGGATTAGATCTTTGGGCAAGAAATGAAGAGTGGGTTAATGAAAGTATTACGCAAATTCTGAAAGAAAAGTATGGCCTTAACGATGTAAAATACAATTTACTAGAGAGTCAGCGCGTGCTCTTTTTTGACGATGTTAAACTGACGGGCACCTCTCCTAAAATCAATTTACGAGATGCTTTTAATATCAAGTGGAAGATGAAGTGGATGGATGAAATTCATGCAGCGACGATTGCGAATCGACTCTACTTAAAACTTGGTGCAAAATTTGTTGATTTAGAGTATGCCACAAAATTTGCAGAGGATGGAACAGTGGTTATACTCAATGATCCCAACAAAATACCAGACCCAAAGGCCATCTGTAATCCCATTACCGCTGATGATCTAGCGAAGTGTGTCTACTCCACTCGAAGAGGAGTTAATAAAAGCAATATTCGCTCCTTCATTCATGAATCGGGCGTGATTACAAAAGAAAATATCGGAAAAATTTTATCGCATCTACATCCTAATGCCTTAGAAAACTATCGTCCTCAAAAGCTTCTAGGTAGACAATATGTCACCTTCAAGGAGTCGCTCTTGGAAATCAATCCTCCCCATATTGAAGATATAGGCCCTATTGCGGAATCGAATGCCTTTGCAACGGAGGATCGCGGCCTTCGAGGACTCCTGCTTTTTAACAGTTGGATTAACAACAACGATGTTCGAGAAAATAATGGCAAAACTTACCTGCTAAACAATTTTCCTGATGAGAGCGGCAACGCTATTCAAGGGGCCACCTTTGTAGAAGAGCGCCACGACTTGGGAAAATCACTTGCCGGTGTTTTTAGCGCTGCTAATCCCAATCGCTTGCAAACAGGAAATGGATACCTCCGAATTGATGACAACAGAGAGCATCTCCACTTTAACTATTTCATTCTTCATCTTCCAGGAGCATGGTTGCACACCACTTACTCTGACCTCCTCTGGATGGGAAAGCGGATTATAAAAATCACTCGCAGCGATTTACAAGCAATTTTAGAACACACCTATTGGCCCGATTTTTACAAGGAAGCCATGCTGTATAAACTTTTAAAACGGAGAAATTTAATGGCAAAATATTTAGGAATCGAGCACCTGATTCCAATAGAAGAGCGAGATATTCCAGCACCATCACTAGAGGTTCCACTCTACAACAAAGAGTTACGAAAAGCTGCCGCTCTTTATTATAAAATTCCTATCGAACTACTCGAAGAGACTTATCAAAATTCCAAGCTCCCCATCGGTCACGATCGCTACAGTGATAAAGTACTCATCGACGGAAGGGTGAACGATTCTACACGCTCTCTTCTTATACGTGTTCTTCGCCAATACCGACACCCTGCGGGTCTTGATCGACGACGTTCGCGCATTAATTTTGTCAATAAAATCAACCCGCAAACACACTATTTAGGAATTCCTTGGGATATCATTTGAAATCATTTGAAATGAATTTAAAACTAATTTCAAATTCATTTTGCCAACCATAGTTTTCAGAATTTTTTTTCCTTCAGATCACTTTTTTCAGCTATCTCTTTGTAATCATATAAAACAAAAAAAATAATTCGAAAAAATAAAATCACTCCACTTATAATTTCAGCTCTGACAATTTTGGAAAAGGAATATTAACAAAACAACAGGAAGTTTTATGAAGTTAAGTAAATTTGGACTCTCGTTTCTCACTTTATCAATTGTATTTGCAGCGCACGTCTCTGCCGCTCCCCTCTTTGAAATCCCTGCGGGAATGACATTAAGTACGCTCCCATCGGCGGTTAATGGTTATGCAGAAAAGGTGCTTACCTGCTTGCACGTCGATTTCAAAGATCGTACCCCAGGACAAAATCAGTGGCTTTGTGATCGTAACGATAACTGGCTTTGTGTCGGCAATGCTGCTGCAAAAAATCAGGCACCAACCTCTGTTGAGGCGATTGCTGCCAACAGAGATGAAGTTTGTAAAGTGGTAAAAGAGAGAATGGTCGATAAAAATTATTGTGGTGAGCAATATGGCAACTGTGGTGAGGGTTCTATTGTTGACTATTGCTTGGCCCACTTTGCAGGTCAACGTGACATCATGGAGTGCTCCTCTAAAAATGATCACGCCTTCTCTATCTTTTTAAAACGCGGTGACACTCCAGATAAAGATACCCTCTGTTTAATGGATCGCTGGCCGCTGGCCCCAGACAAAGCAGAGGGACGACGCAAAGGTGAGAGTGACTACTATTTTTGTGATATGACTTTAAAAAATGGTTCTATCCACTACAAAGGAAAACGCTTACAGGGTCGTGATTGGTATGAGAAAGTCTCTTGCAAGGATGACTACAATGCTAGCGCGAATGGACTGGTAAACCGTTTCTCTAATTTAGATGCAGATACTTGGAAGAAAAGCTATCTAGCAGAAAATAACATCCTTAATAAAAAACACATCTGCACTGCTGTTACAGGGGTGGCCTTCTCTTGTGGAATGAAGGCCGTTGGACATACAGCTGATCTCACCACCAATCTTAAAGAGATTACCATGTCATTCTACTCGGAAGGACAGGCCGATGCCTTTGAAAAGCAATTAACCACTCTTTTTGGTAAGAGTTTTGATGATAAAGGTATCACTATTGCAACAGCAGGAACAAGTATTACCCTTAGTGCTGTAAAAAACACCAAGGACATTGTGGAAATCCTCTCTGCTGTTCCAGCAGTAGCAGCACCGGCAGCACCGGCCGCACCAGCAACAGCTTCAGCAAGCACGCCAGCGCTTTAATAAAAAAACAAAGTTGATTTTTCTCAGCTACTTTCCTGGTGAATTTTTTTGCGAATTTACACAAATCTGATAAATTATATTCTTAATTAAATAACTCATGGAAGGTTTTATGAAAAGAATGTTGATTATTAATCCAGGATCCACCTCAACTAAAGTGGCGGTTTATGAAGGCAAGCAAGGGTGTGTAAAAGAGGTCACAAGCAAAACCATTCGTCATGAAGATAGTGAGCTTAAAGCTTTTAAAGGGAAGCCGGTTATTTTACAAGAAGAGTACCGTACACAACTGATTATTACCTTCCTAAAAGATAGTGGAATTGAGCTAGAAACTCTTGATGCCATTGCTGGCCGAGGAGGATTTGTTCCTGTTCAAAATTTTCAATCGGGTGTTTTTGCCATTAATAAGGATATGATTCATGATTTAAAAACCAGACCACTGAATGAGCATCCTTGCAACCTCGGCGCAATTTTGGCACAAAAAATCGCCACCGTGATCGAACAAAAAAGTTCCAAGACCATTCCTTCGGTCATTATGGATCCTGTTGTGGTGGATGAGATGATGGATATCTCACGCATTTCAGGAATGAAAGAGATCGAATTAAAAAGTTTTTTTCACTGTTTAAACCAAAAAGCTGTCTCTAGAAGATTTGCACGAAAAGTAGAACGAAACTATGAAGATCTTAACCTCATTATTGCCCATATGGGTGGTGGGGTTAGCGTCTCAGCACATCGAAAAGGAAAGGTTATCGATACCAACAATGCCATGAATGGGCTAGGGCCCTTCTCTCCAGAGCGTACAGGTGGTGTGGATACGCGTGCCCTTATTGATCTCTGTTTTTCAGGAAAATATAGCAAAGAGCAACTTTGCTTGATGAACGTTGGTGAAGGCGGACTCTTCTCCTATCTTGGAACCAGCGATGCTCGTAAAGTTGAAAAGCTGGTCGAGAGCGGAGATAAACAGGCAAAATTAGTTTACCAAGCAATGGCCTATCAAATAGCCAAAGCTGTGGCCGCTTATGCCGCCTCCTTCCTTCCTGATGATGGGAAGATTGATGCTATCTTACTCACGGGAGGTCTCGCCTACGATCGTAACTATCTCATTCCCTGGATTACAGCAAGAGTGAACAAGATTGCTCCTGTTGAAGTTTTTCCCGGAGAAGATGAAATTCTAGCATTAGCAGAAGGACTTCTTGATGTGCTGGAAGAGCGGCAAACTTTAAAAATTTACTCCTCACCACAAGGATAAGGCGACAAACCAGTTGCTTGGAACATTTTTTAAAAAGAAGTAAAAATTTCCTTTTAATAAAATATAGGTTGTGAGCAACAAGGCCCCCCATTTGATCCAATTGCTAAAACGCGACATCCCCCCATACGCCAAGATAATAACCACATTAGCAAGCACAGGAAAATTATAACGTCCCTGCAAGGCCACTCCAAATTCGCGAAACTTGAGATAGGTCAGATAATTGTGAGTAAATGCAATCAAGAGATAAGCAACTGCAGGAAAGAAGAGTAGATTAAATTGTGTATTTTTAAAGCAGTATTTAAAATTAAACAAGAGTAAAATCAGGAGTGATGCCAGTAGCAGCTTATACTCTTTGCTCATCATTGCATCGTTTTTTCCAATCGTCATATGGCCACGAATGGAGAGAATTCCTTGCATCGTTAACGAGAAATACTCTTTGAGGTAGTGAGGCAAAGGCATCAATGCTTGGAGCTTTTTTGCCTCTACTTGTTCCGCTAACTCTTGATCGCGCTTATAGCTAGTTGCCGCACCTCCACAGATTTCGCTTCCAAGCACCTGTTCACAGCTGGGATCTAAAGTTTGATAGAGGACAAGATTTCGAAGATAGATAGCACTATTAAAGAAGAGCAGCGTAAGTAGCAAAGGTAATAGTATCCACTCTTTGAAGTTAAGCTTATGCAAGAAAGAGAGTTGCGACCATCGTCGGTAGAAGAGTGGCAGCAAGACCAGCATTTGCACCGCCAATAGAGGCAAATAAGTCACTTTGGTGATCAATCCTACTAAAGTTACGCCAACAAAAAGCATAAGTGCATAACGCTCACCACTTTTTGAAAATTTAAGGAGATAGTAGAAAGATGCTACCGCCATACAATTGGTAAGGTTATCGTAAGTAATGGATGAGGAGAGCAGCGAGAACATCATGAGATTGGTAAGGACAACTAAAACAGTAAGAATGATCAAACGATTTTTAGTGATTTCACCTGCAAGTTTATAGGAGAAGAAGAGTGTGCCCATGCCTATTACAACATTAAAGAGACGTAAAAACAGATACTCATTCATTTTAAATAGATTGAGATGCAAAAGATTTCCCATGAGAAAATGGTAGAGAAAGACTGTAGTTCTGCGTGGACCAAATGGGTAACTAGAGGGGGTATCATCCATTAAAATGCTCCACTTGGCGTAGTAGAGTTTTAACAGATGATAATGTTCATACTCATCAGGGGCCACTCCTCCATAGGTGATTTTTATGGCATAGTAGAGCAACTGAAATGCAAACCAAGCAAAGAGTGAGGCAATTCCAAAATAGAAGAGGCGCTGATTTAGGCCCGCTTCTCCCCTCTGATTTTGTTCTTCAAAAAAAAAATTCAACATACCGTCCTAATTTATATTAGCACTTACAAACGAACTTCAAGTAATGATAAATATTTTACTTTCATTAATCAAGCATCTTTATTTTTCGCCATTACTCATAGTGTGTCCACAATCGAATTATTTTCACATTTTTTTCCTTTTCTAGAATCTGATAAATAAGTTTGTGTTGAATATTTATTCGTCTAGAATAAGCACCCGTCAAATCTCCTATCAATTTTTCGTATGGAGGGGGTGATTGCCATAGATTGGTTTGCAATAGTGCCGTTCGTGCCATTCGTGACATGCACTTGAGGTTTCGCAGTTGCAAATATTTAACAGTAAGCCTGGAGAGTGAGTCTTCCCTGGTTGCTGTCGGTCCCAGCTGTAAGTTGGACTTTCACCAACTAGTTTCCAACGTTTTTATTGCCAAGGAAAAATCATCATGCTAAGGAGATTTCATGCCAGCAACAAACTCAACACTTAAGTTCATTTTATATGCAGGAATTTTTTTACTGCTCCTCTTTCCTTGCTTTGTAAATTTAAACAGCTCTCACAATTGGGGCAGCGACTTTGCTCAATATATCCATCAAAGTAAAAACATCCTGTTGGGACTTTCTCAAGCGGACACCTATCTTTATAACCAAGAGTTTGCTGTCAATGGACCAAGGGCCTACCCGATGGGTTTTCCTTTGTTGCTGGCCCCTCTTTATGCGATCTTTGGCAATCACATTTTGGCATTTTCTCTTTTTATAAGTAGCTGCCTCTTTGCTTTTAATCTATTGATCTTTTTCTTCTTCAAAAAGCGTTATGGTGTGTGGGTGGCGCTGATAATCGCACTCCTGTTGGCCTACGATCCGTGGATGATCTCTTTTAAGCAAAATATTCTCTCCGATATTCCTTTTGCTCTCTTTTGTTGGCTAAGCTTACTGCTGCTTTCAATGAAAAGAGTGCCCTGCATTTGGGCGACGATCTCTTTGGCCTTTACGATCTTAATCCGCTCTGTGGGAGTGGCCTGCTATGGGGCATTGCTGTTACAATTGCTCTATCGTTATAAGAAGCAAAAGCGACTGCTTGCGGCCATGATGATCATGATCACTGTGTCTGCTTTGCTGGTTTATAGCGTAAATAACCTGCTCTTCGATATCCCCAAAGATGGAACGTATTGGGATCAACTCAATTCCAAAAACTTTCCTGATTATATTTTTCAAAATATTGTCTACTACTATGAGCAGATCAAATTCCATTGGTTCAAAGGGGAAAGCGGCGTATGGAGAGCTTTTCCTAATCTGTTGAGGATCCTGACTTTACCAGTAATCTTGCTTGCACTTGCACTTAAAGTAAAATTCAAAAAATTGGAGTTAAGCGATTTTTTTTGTTTCTCGTTTCTGCCTTTGTTGATTATCTGGCCACCACAGCAAGGGTGGCGTTTTTTAATCGCTATTGCACCCATTATCTATGAATACTATCTCCTCTCAGTGATTTTTCTGCTTAAGCTGCTACTTCCTCGCCGTTTGCAAGTGGCCACCAGCTGCTTGCTCCTCTTTGCGGTGGCGGTAAGCTATGGGCAAGCTTTTACTTTTCATTTTCGCGGTAAAAATATTTTTGCCATTGATGATACGATCGCAGGCCCCAATAGCAAAGAGGCCCAAGAGGTGTTTGCTTACATCCAAAAGCACACCAAAGAAGATGCCACCATTGTTTTTACCAAGCCACGTGCTCTATCTCTCTATACGGGAAGAAAACGAGCTATGGTACAAAATTTAACTGACGATGTAGCTGTTCAAGAGCAACTTTTTCTTAAACATCAGGTGTGCTATTTTCTTACTAATCCCGAGATTGTTTTTAATCAACACCTGCAAAATTTTTTGGATGCTAAACGCGATGACGTTGTACTTGAATTTCAAAATAAGAGCTTTAAGTTTTATCGCTATAAAAAAGATTTTTGTAATAAGCGTACAATCTGACTGCTACCATCGCCACTAATGCATTTAACAAAAAATTCACATGGAGCACATAACGTCCCATGCCTGCACTCGCATAGTAGCGAGGATCATCAAGACTTGGCTCTAAGTGATTATTTAAGGCCACAATAGGAACAAAACATAAGAGGTAGTTTAAGGAGATAGCAAGCAAGAGGAAAAGAGCTATTTGTCCAAAGCTACCCTTGAGCTTGGCCCTGATAGCTTTGGCAACAAGTAAGACAAGAGATAGGCCTATAGTCACCAGTGCAAGTGTGAAAGAGCATTTATGTGGCCCTTCACACGAAGTAGCAAAGGAGTAGTAAAAGGCCATCACTCCTTTAGGAAGCCTCTCAACGATATAAGAGATATCCCATACAATATAATCGAAAAATTGATTATATACCTTCATGAGATAGGAAACATCGGGACGACTTAGCTTATCGATCCCCCATAGAAATAAAGTCGGAATCAGCAAAAGCGGAAAGAGTGAGTAAGAGGGCCTTCTCCCCTTTTTCGAAAACCAAGTCACCATAAAAAACGCAAAGAACAGAAGTGCCATTTTAAGAGTCAGGTCTGGTCTAGTAATCATCGCCGCGCCAATAGGAAATCCTAATGCCACATAAGCGTTTTTTCGTTGGGGAAATTGCCAAGCAAGTAACAGCAGTGTTGCGCTTAAGAAGATGAAATATGCCGAATCGATTTCTGCATAGCCTGCAATTAAAAGCCCCATGAGTTCTCTTGAGCCAAAGGCCACCACACTTCCCCAAAAGATCCGCCAAATCGCTTTTAGTTCAGGCATCACTAGCTTAAAGAAAAAGATCGCAGTAGTCCAAGCTCCTATCATATAGAAAGCATCGTTTAAGTGGCAACTATAAGATGGCGGCCAAAAAGGGAGTGCCAGCATATGTACCAGCATTCCAAGAGAGTGATAGAGCGGGTAGCTCATCCAATGTTTGTACTCCATAATCTCAAAATCGCTGTAGCTGATGCTTTGGTGGTGTAACCAATAGCGGGCCTTCATTCCCCAGTGGCTAAACCCATCGCCAGGCCAAGTCTCATTCATCGCAATTCGCGCATAAAGGCCGATAAGGCCAAGGATTAAAAGGAGTATAAATATTTTTTGCAACTTAGGGAGAGTTCTTAGAAACAGAGAAAATTTTTTTCCATCTGCTTGTGGCACTCGAAATCTCCAAGAGATCCCCCAGAAAACTGCAGTACAAGCAACCCATGCCATCCAAAGTGAAGAGGGAGTGAAGGGGATTTTTATAGAATTTAAAAAATAGAGAATCAGTGCTGGAAGTAACACTCCTAAAAGTGGCATGATCGCCAAGCGCGCCTCGAGCTCCTCACTTTTAAAAAAAAGCGTTGCTGCTAAAGTATATCCAGTAAACAAAACCCAAACGCAATAGAGATAGATCACTTGACACCTCCCTCTTCTCTCCCTCTCTCTCTCTCTAGCTCTCTCTTGCGCTCAAAAAGGGTGTAGTAAGAGGATTGTAAAGAAGTTGCACTCCAGTGATCTTCTTCTATACAACGCTTAAACTTTTCAATTTGCGAGAGGGTATTGCCCAAAATAAGCAGTGTTGGTTTACGATATTCAGGATCACGCCTGATCTGTTGGCAATCCCATACTCCATTAGGAGCAAGATTATAAATTTTTACCGGCCATAAATCAAAGCGGTAATGGTCGATATTAGGACTGGCAATTAACACTTTTTCTGTCTCCTTCGGTATGGCCTCTACTAGTGGAGTGTAAGGGGAATCGAGAAAGGCATAGGACGGCCGAAGTGCCATCTTTATACGACTAGGATAAAATATCTTTTCGATTTGCGTGTAACGAAAGAAGGTGACTCCTGAGTTAACAACAAAGAGAAGCGACAAAAGCAAGGGAAGGAGCAGAAAAATTTTTTGTATCCCAATCTTGCTCATTTTAAAACTCGTGCTGGAACAAAAAGTTGCAGTGGAATTTTAACCACCACTTTTTTAACAGTTGCAGCTGCAGTGACAGTTGCATCGCGATTCAAGGAGGGCATATGCGCATCCCAGGGAAAAAAGATCATAAACGCTCCTTTGCGTAGTGGCAAAAAAGAGAGGTGTGCAAATCCTTTCCACTTATCCAAATCTTTCTCCTCTTCATAGCTGTTGCTCACATCGGGCAGCAGTAGGGAAGTTGGAGCAAAGCCAACACACTCCGCCCCTTCTACTACCAGCTGCACATCCACATAGCGGCGATGCGACTCTATAAAACAAAGAGGGTTCTCTGCATCCACATCCACAACCTTAGGCCTATACTCTTGGGTCAAGGCAAAGATGCCGCTGCCAGCAGCAGATGCCGTGATCTCATAACGCCCAGGAAACTTCATCCCTTGCTCTTGCGAAAGAAACTGTTCTACACTGCAAAGCTCAGGACAGAGTTGATGATAATGCGCTAAATTTTTTATTTCATCCCAAATCACGTCTCTTTGCTCCTTGCTATTCAGTATGAAACTCCTTAAACATGGAAAAGGAGGTTTTTACTATTTTTATCCCTCTACTCAAAGGATCTTCTATGGCCATTCTCCTAAATCCCAAACATTACCTTTCGCACTCTAGTGATCCTGTTACTCAAGAGATCATGCAAAAAACAATTAACTTCTTTGAAAAAAAGGGCCTTGCTAAAATCAAGGCCGACGATCATGAGTGCGTCTGGTACAATGACTTTCTCAGCTTTTTAAAAGAGGAAAATATTTTATCCTCTCTACTTACTCCAAGTCAATATGGGAAGCACAGTTTTAATACTGCTCGCAATGTGGAGTTTAATGAAATTTTGGGTTTTTATGGATTAAATTATTGGTACCCCTGGCAAGTCACAGTTTTAGGACTTGGCCCCATTTGGATGAGTGACAATGAAGCGGTAAAAAAGCAGGCCGCAAAATTTTTAAGCGAAGGCGAGATTTTTGGTTTTGGTCTTTCGGAACAAAAGCATGGTGCCGACCTCTATGCCAGTGAGATGAGGTTAATCCCCGAAGGGAATGGAAAGTATCGTGCAGTTGGAGAGAAGTATTATATTGGCAATGGCAATGAGGCGAAGCTAGTCTCTACCTTCGGAAAAATTGAGGGTGGTGCTGAAGACGAGTACGTCTTTTTTGTTGTTGATCCCAAACATCCTAACTACGAGTGCGTGAAGAATACGGTGCACTCTCAAAACTATGTAGCACACTATAAATTAAACAATTATCCCATTACTGATGCCGATATCCTCTCTCGTGGCAGGAAGGCCTGGGACGATTCACTTAACACCATTAACATTGGAAAGTATAATCTAGGGTGGGCCTCCATTGGAATTTGTACACATGCTTTTTATGAGGCCCTAGACCATGCAAGCAATCGCTACCTCTTTAAAAGTTACGTTACGGAGTTCACTCACATTAAGTGGCTCTTCTTTGAGGCCTATATGCGTTTAGTCTCTATGCGCTTATTCTCTTTGCGTGCCTGTGATTACATGAGGGCCGCACAGGTTAAGGATAAGATCATTGATCGGCGCTACCTCCTCTACAACCCCATCGTTAAAATGAAAGTAACCACTCAAGGTGAAGATGTCATGAGTCTTCTTTGGGACGTCATTGCCGCCAAAGGATGTGAAAAAGATACTTACTTTGAAATGGCCCTACGAGATATTCGAGCACTACCCAAACTTGAGGGAACAGTCCATGTCAACATGGCCCTGATTATCAAGTTTATGAAAAACTACTTCTTTAATCCTGGAACTTTTGCAGAAGTTCCTAGACAGCTATCCTCTAAAAATGATGATTTCCTCTTTCAGCAAGGCCCAACCAAAGGCCTCTCTAAAATTAAATTTCACGATTACCGCAAAGTCTATGACTCCGTAACCGTGCATTCGCCCAACTTAAAAATTTTCAAAAAGCAAATCAGAAAACTTCGCTGGCTGCTCATTTTGGGCCGCCCTACTAAGGAGCAAATTTCCGATTTTGATTTTCTTTTAAATTTAGGAGAGCTCTTTACTTTAGTAGTCTATGGGCAACTGATTATTGAAAACCTTAAGCTCTTACAACTCGAAAAGGGGCAGACACTGCTTGACCATATCTTTTACTTTTTAGTGAAAGATTTTTCCAAGTATGCCCTCAAGATTCACCTAAAACACAACATCACTCCCGTGCAATCACTCATTACCAAGCAAATGCTGGAACGACCTCTGATGGAGATGAACCAATTTGAAGACTGCTTGAAAAACGCCATCTACTCCTTAAATGGAAGTTATACCATGAACATTTGAGGCAATAACCCAAAAGCGCATCGCGTCCACTGCGGTGACTATCGAAAAAGAAGCTGGCAGCTTTTGATCTTTTGATTTAAGCTTTTTCGAAGGGGGGGACGATAGCGATGATACATGTTGTAATTGGAACCAAGGCGCAGCTGATAAAGATGGCGCCTATTCTTAGGAAACTGCAAGAGCAAAATATTGCTTACAACTATATCTCCACTGGCCAACATAAGGCCACCATCGACGATATCCTTCTCAACTTTAAAATCAAAAAACCAGACCTCTGCCTCTATACGGGAAAGGATATCACCTCGTTGCCGCAAATGTTCCGTTGGACACTCTCTATTTTGTTAAAGACGCTGCTTTTGCGGAAAAAAATTTTCAGAGCAAAAGGGGTGGTTCTGGTTCATGGGGATACCTTCTCCACTCTTTTAGGTGCACTGATGGGGAAAGTTGCGGGCCTAAAGGTCGCTCATATCGAATCGGGACTTCGCTCCTTTAATCTTTGGCAACCCTTCCCCGAGGAACTCACGCGCCTTGGAACATTTTATCTTGCAGACTATATGTTTTGCCCTGGTGATATTCCCTTTGAAAATTTAAAAAATTTCTCTGCAAAAAAAATTCGCATCAATACGAAGATGAATACGCTTCTCGATTCTCTAAACTATGCACTTCCGGCGATCAAAGAGGTACAAGGGGTGGAGGTACCGAAAGGCGATTTTGCTATTGCTACATTACACCGCTTTGAAAATTTTCGAAATAAAGAGTCCACACTACAAGTGGTTGAAAGCGTAGAACGCGTGGCCAATCGAAAAAAAATACTCTTTATTCTTCATAAACCCACCGAACGTAATTTAAAGAAATTTGATCTCCTTAAGCGGCTACAAGCAAATCCCAACATCGAACTACGCCCTCGCTACGACTACTTTCAATTTATGAAATTGTTAATGGCAGCACAATTTATTCTAAGCGACGGTGGGAGTAATCAAGAGGAGTGCTTCTATTTAGGAAAGCCAGTAATCCTACTTAGAAATGTTACGGAACGAAGTGAAGGTGTAGGAAGAAATGCTGTGATCAGTAAGTTTGAGCATCCGATTATTGACCATTTTTTAGATCACCTCCAAGACTTCACCTATGCTTCTATTGTTGAAAACTTGAATCATGAGACATCCCCGTCAGAGATTATTATCAAAGAGTGCACAAGGATTTAAAAATGAGTTTGAGTTTGGATTTGGATTCACCTGAACGCTTAAATGCAATTCGCACCACTATTCAAAAGAAGGCCGCCGTTCGCAACTGGTATCTAGAGATCTATCGTAAATACCAAGAGGTGTATGAGTTATCTAAGGTTACTGGTGACAATAGCAAAGCAATCGCTATCGAACTTGGATCGGGAGCAAGTTTTTGCAAAGAGATTATTCCCGACATTCTCTATACCGATATCATTCCCTATAGCAATGTTGACCTGGTGGTAGATGCCACTAAAATGCCCTTTGAGAACTGCTCCCTGCGAGCGATCTTTATGACTAATGTTCTCCACCACATTCCCGACGCCGAAGCTGCCTTTAAAGAGATCGCACGCTGCTTGCGCCCTGGTGGCCACTGCTTAATTGTTGATCAATTTCCTGGGTATCATGCTAAATGGATTTGTAAATATCTTCACCATGAGGACTACAACGATAGGGTAAAAGAGTGGAGCTTTCCTAGTCAAGGGCCGCTCTCGAGTGCCAACACGGCACTCGCATGGATCATCTTCTGCCGTGATCGCAAGCGCTTTGAAGAAAAATTTCCAGAGCTTAAGATCAAGTTTATCCGTAAGCACACACCCTTTCGCTATTGGCTTAGTGGTGGGCTTAAATCATGGACACTCATCCCAGAGCGCCTTTTTCCTCTAGCAACTGCCATTGATCACCATCTGGTAAAACTACTCCCCAATAGCGCAAGTTTTATGGATATTGTTTTACAAAGGAGATAGTTATTTTTATTATCCCTCTATAGAGGAGAGGGGAACAATATGATAACAAACAATTCCAATCCGGGAAACCCGGGAAGCCCGGGATTACTTTTACAGCAAAATATTGAAGATTTTTTTGATCATCTAGCAAAGACTCGCGATTACTGGATTGAAAAAAATAGTTATTACTATGCTGATATCAAAAGCTTTCTTCGCTTTATCATTCCTAAAAATTCGGCGGTGCTGGAAATTGGTTGTGGCACTGGTGACATTTTAAGTGCAGTAGAGCCGATGAGTGGACGTGGAGTAGGCATTGATATTTCACAGGAGATGGTTCAGCGGGCACAAGAGAAGTATCCTCGTTTAAGCTTTCAGCAATTAAGAGCTGAAAATATCGATATGCTAGAAACTCATGAGGCGTTTGACTTCATCATCATATCCGATACCCTGGGGCACTTGGAAGATATTCAAAAGGTGCTACAAAAAATCAAAGTAATTTCCAATAAAGAGACACGAATCATTTTTACTTTTCATAATTTTCTGTGGCAGCCACTGCTTAAAGTTGCCGAGTGGTTTCATGCTAAGATGCCACAAGAGCGTCTTAATTGGCTAAACCATAGTGACCTTTTAAGTTTACTCCATATCGAAGGATATGATGTGATTAAAAGTGGTCAGCGCTTTCTTTGTCCTAAAAAAATTCCCCTGCTTGCTCCTTTGTGCAATAAGTATTTAGTGCACTTGCCCTTCTTTAATAGCTTTGGCATTTATAACTATATCGTAACCAAAGTCAGTGATGCTTGCCCTGAAGATATTTCGCGCACACGCTACAGTGTGAGTGTGGTAGTTCCTGCACGAAATGAAAAAGGCAATATTGAAAATGCCGTTAAACGCATTCCTAAAATGGGAAAGCATACGGAAATTATCTTCGTCGAAGGCAACTCCACAGATGATACCTACGAAGAGATTAAACGCGTCTGCGATAAATATGCGACAGAGTACGATCTTAAATATTTCAAACAAGAGGGAAAAGGCAAAGGGGATGCTGTCCGCAAAGGCTTTGCACACGCCTCTGGCGATATTTTGATGATTTTAGATGCCGACCTGACAATGCCGCCAGAGGAGCTACCTAAATTTTATAATGCCATTGCCTCTGGTAAAGGTGAGTTTATCAATGGATCTCGTTTGGTTTATCCCATGGAAAAAGAGGCCATGCGCTCTCTTAATATCCTTGGTAATAAATTTTTCTCTATGGCCTTTACTTGGCTGCTCTCTCAACGCTTAAAAGACACACTTTGTGGAACTAAAGTGATTTTAAAGTCACATTATGAAAAATTGATTCACAATCGCAGCTACTTTGGTGACTTTGATCCTTTTGGCGATTTTGATCTCATCTTTGGAGCGGCAAAACTCAATTTAAAGATTGTTGAAATCCCTATTCGTTATCGAGCAAGAACTTATGGGGATACCAATATTTCACGATTTTATCATGGATTGCTTTTGTTACGCATGGTGATCTTTGCGATGAATAAGATCAAGTTTGTTTAAATTTTTGCTTAAAAAATGATATGAGTATACAAGTACAAGTTGTCTATCGAAACTATATTCCCCTGAATAGTCCCTATAGCTCTTTCTGGACCAATCCTCCACAGGGCATAAGCTTTCATATTCCAAAGCAAAAGAAATTTTTAGGAAAACTTTTTTTCCTTTACCAACGCTTTGGAAACTCTTTTTTAGTTAATAGAACAGTACAAATTGCGCAGCATTTTTTATTTCGAGAAAAACCCTCAAAGAATCTTCCTGATTACTATTTCTATGTAGGTATGCAACCGGCCACTCTTCCTTCGCGCCCTTTTTTTATCGATATCGAGCACTCCTATGCCTTAATGAATTTTGTAAAAGGGAACCAAGAGGAGGCCAAGAAGAAAATAGTGGCCCTTCTCTCCCATCCTTTATGCGCCGGAGTTGTTCCTATTAGTATCGCAGCAGCAAACTCCTTGAAAAAATTTTTGGGCCAAGATTATGCCACCATTCAAAAGAAAGTAACTGTCATCTATCCAGCACTGCCGCTCTATGCAGAACTCTATAAAGACAAAATCGATCACTCCATTATCAACAAAAACCAAGAGAGTAACTTATTTAATATCATCTTTGTTGGAAAAGATGCTTACCGCAAAGGATTGCAAGCGGTCTTACCGGCAATCGATCGCTTATATCACCATCTTAAGCACTATCATGTAAGATTGTATGTGGTTTCTGATACACCAAATGAGTTGCACAACAACTATCGCAACCATCCGGCCATCCGCTTTTTCCCTTGTAAATACTCTGCTTATGATGTGATCACAAAATTTTTCATGCCTGCAGACCTTTTTCTCATGCCTACTCTGGCGGATACCTTTGGCATGGTTTATTTGGAAGCGCTCGCTGCCGGAACGCCTGTGCTACTAACCAAACAATTTGCAACCCCAGAAATTGTAGAAAATGAGGTGAGTGGCCTCTTTCTTGAACACCCACCACTCTCGCTAGATACCCAAGATATTCCGAAAGAAAGGTATGGAAAAGATTATCTTTTGCAAGCAAATGTGCAAGAAGCACTGGTGAAAGAGATCGTTAGCAAAGTAGATTATCTCATCAAAAACCCACAAAGGCTGAAACAATACTCTAAAAATGCCACCTGTGAATTTCTTCCTGGGGGGAAATTTTCTATTCAAACTCGCAACCGAAAACTACAAGAGATTTTCAAAAGTAATAGTCTATGATCAATAATAAAACCATTGCTGTGGTAGTTTCCTGTTACAACGAAGAGACGCAAATTTTACGTGTCCTACAAACTATGCCCGATTTTGTGGATCGTATTGTAGTAGTTAACGATTGCTCTACCGATACAACCAAAGCGGTTGTCTGCGATTTTATCGCCAAGGATAAAGTAAATAATCAGGGGGTGACAATTACTCGTCCCCCAATACCTCAATATTTTGATGATCGCTATCGTCAGGCGGATCAAATTTTAGATCAAATGTATGCGTGTGAAAGTAAGCGCCTGGTTGCTTTCGAGATTGTCAATGCTTTTCCCGAAAGGGAGCGTATCATCCTTATTAATAACCTTAAAAACGGCGGAAAAGGAATGTCGGTTGCTGTAGGCTATAGCTGGTGCCGTGAGTATGCTATTGATTGCATCGCCACTATGGATGGAGATGGCCAAATGGATCCCACGGAACTCTATGCCATCTGCTCCCCTATCGTTAGTGGTGAAGTTGATTTTGTCAAAGGCAACCGCTTGATGCATAAGTCGGCCAGGTATATTATCCCCACCATTCGTTTTATCGGAAATAATATTCTTACGATTCTTACTAAAATCGCCTCCGGCTATTGGCGTGTTTCTGACACCCAAACTGGCTACACCGCCATCTCTTTAGCGGCGCTCTACCAACTGGCATTGGATAAGATCTATCCTCGCTACGGTATTCATAACGATATTCTCATAAAACTCAATGTCGCTAACTGCTCCATTCGCGAATTTCCCATTCGCCCCATCTATCGCATCGGTGAGCGTTCTAAGATGAAGATACCCAAGGTTATTCCTTTGATTAGCTGGCTCTTGGTCAAATCTTTTTTTAGTCGTTTATGGATTAAATATTTTCTTCGAAATTTTCATCCACTCTTTTTATTTTACAATCTCTCTTTCCTTTTACTATTAATTATTATCCCTTTAGCGATTAGTATCCTTATGGATGTTTTTATCTATAATTTGCATATTCAAACGGGAACTTATATCTCTTTTATTATTCTCTCGCTTGCAAGTTTTCAATCGCTATTTTTTGCCATGTGGATGGATATACAAGATAATGAACGCCTCTATAAATAAAAAACACCTGCTTACTCTTGTTATCTACTCGCTTTTGCTCCTTGCTGGCACCATCTTCCTCTATCACTATCGAAACGATTTTGCCCTCTTAAGCTTTAATCATCCGCTGTTACTAGTGCCACTGCTGATGGTGATGCTGCTTTTTACCTTAAGCAATGGCGCGCTAAACAACCTATGGTTTCGTGCCTACGGAGCACATTTAAACTTTTTAGAATACACCGGTCTTTCCGTTGTCAATGCTTTAGGAAATTGTGTTACCCCTTTTCGTGGTGGTGCACTTACTAATGCTTACTATCTTAAAAAACATTATAATCTTGATTATCTCAAATTTTTAAATCTCTTTGCGGCCACCAATATCCTCATTTTTTGGTTGAATTCACTTCTAGGTCTATTGTCACTACTGCTCATCTATCTACTCGATCACTCTTTTTCTTGGTTGGTGTTACTGGTCTTTGTAGGATGCCTTCTGCTTTTTACCCTGATGATGTATCTTCCTGGCAAATTATCCCTAAAACACCTCTCACTTTTACCCTTAAAAATAAAATCAGCAATTCTTGGATTTCGTGAAATAAAAAATCATCAAATAGTTATCGTAAAAACACTGCTCTACGCCTTACTAAACATTTTATTAATAGTGGTGATGACGATCTTAGAATTTAAACTTCTTAATATCAATATTACTATAGCACAAGCACTCTTTCTCTCTATTTTCTCTGCATTTGCACAGTTGCTTTCACTGACGCCGGCAAATTTAGGCATCCGTGAAGGATTTATGCTTTACGCAGGAACAGTTATTGGTTTGCCTCTAGCAGAAGTGGTTGTCGTCAGTGCTATTGATCGTATTATCTTTTTTATCTTAACCCTGCTTTTAAGTTTTTATTTTACAAATTATCTTATTTGCAACAAGAATCAAAAATCAAGAATCATAACCCATTAAGGATATTTATGTGTGGACTGGTAGCTCTTCTCTATAAAAGTAAATCAGCATTAAAAATAACAGCTCCAAGATTGCAAAAAATTTTCGACCAAATTCTTAGCGACTCCCAATCGAGAGGCAAAGACTCTTCAGGTATAGCTGCACTAACTAGTGATAACAATATCAAAATATTAAAAGATGCCGTCTCTGCTGCACAACTGATTCATTCTACTCCCTATAGAGATCTTATGAATGAGGCCACATCCATATCCACATCCACTGCCTCCTCCATCGCTATCATCGCCCATACCCGCATGGAGACACATGGAAGTTTTGGACGTCCTGAAAATAACGGACCCATTATTAAGGAGGGTGTGATCCTTGTCCATAATGGAATTATCGTCAATTATGATGATCTATGGAAAGACCTCCCCCATTTTAAGCGCCAGTATGAAGTCGATAGTGAAATTTTAAATGTGCTGATTAAAGATGCTTTTGTGCAAAAAAGATCAATCGATAAAAGTCTGGCATTGATTAAAGGCTCCTATACCCTTCTCTCTCTCTTTGATTTCACCGATGAGCTTTTGTTGGCCACCAACACCGGTTCTCTTTATGAATTAAGCTGCAAAGATAGTGATGGTAATAGTGATCTCTATCTCTTTGCCTCTGAATACCAATTTCTTCAAAAGATCATTCCTCTACTTCCGGCGATCCAAGACCATAAGTATCAAATAAACGTTATTGCAACCAATAAGGCGATTTTTATTAACACCAAAACACTTGAGCGAAGAGAGGATTGTTGTATCAGTGTCAGCGTCAACACCACTCAACTGCTCGCCCCTGCGCCCTTTAAACGCCGAAATCAAGATTTACGCCTCTGGAATAACGGCAAGAGTTTTCAAAAATTAGAAAAGCTGCTTGCTCTTGAATATGAAAAAAATCAAACTGCTATCTCTAACCTCAAACGCTGCACGAAGTGCATTCTTCCCTCGAGTATGCCATTTATCACTTTTGATAAAGATGGCGTCTGCAATTACTGCCACAATCATCAACAAAGAGAAACCAGAGGAACCAAAGCATTAGAACAAAACTTGGCACCTTTTCTTTCCCATTCTAAACATCATCACCATCGCCCTAACTGCATTGTCTCTTTTAGTGGTGGCCGTGATAGCAGTTATGCTCTTCACTATGTAAAAAAAGAGTTGGGACTTAGGCCTATTGCCTACTCTTATGATTGGGGAATGCTCACAGATCTTGGCCGTCGCAATCAAGCACGGATGACAGGAAAACTAAATGTCGAGCACGTGCTCATCTCTGCCGATATTCAAAAGAAGCGAAACTTTATCTTACAAAATTGGAAAGCGTGGATGAAACATCCATGCCTAGGAATGGTTCCGCTTTTCATGGCCGGAGATAAACAATATTTTTATTATCTTAACAAACTAAAAAAGGATAGCGGCATCGACCTGGTGATTTATGCGGATAATGCTCTTGAAAAAACCGATTTCAAATATGGATTTGCTGGGGTCGCTCTCGATTCCAAAGTTGGCAAGGCCTATAGTATTGGGATCAAATCTTCTCTAAAACTTCTCTCCTTTTATGCCACCCAATACTTAACCAATCCTAAATATTTAAATAGTTCTTTGCTGGATACTTTCAGTGCCTACATCTCCTCTTACTTCATTCCTAAAGATTACCTCTATCTTTTTCGCTACATCTTTTGGGATGAACATCAAGTCGAGGATACCTTAATCAACAACTACGAATGGGAACTAGCACCTGACACCAAATCGTCTTGGCGAATCGGAGATGGTACAGCAGCTATTTACAACTATATCTACTATACTGTGGCCGGATTTACCGAGCACGACACCTTTAGAAGTAATCAAATTAGAGAAAACTCTATCGAGCGCACCTACGCGCTCAAGCTAGCAAACGAAGGAAATCGCCCTCGCTTAGAATCAATGCTCTGGTATTGCGATACCATCGGATTAAATGCGGAAGAGATTGTTGCGTGCATACACGGAGTAAAAAAGCTTTTTCCTGTGGTATCTAAAAGCTAACTCTTCTTAGTAGTGTTCCATCCAACTGGCAATTCTAAAAAAATGCTCTTTCGAGATTCTAGTTCCTGAGTTATTTTTTGAGCTAATCTCTGATGGATTTAAATCTACACCTTGTGTATGAACGCCAATACAGTAGGTACCATTATTGACAGAGGCGAGTAGCCCTGCACCACTTTGACCTCCTTGAGTATCGATGTCATAGTAGAGATTGTTTTCTTCAATATGATTGATTACGCCATTCATTCCTACCAAGGGAAAAGCCGCCAAAATATCCAAGACATCAACATCTACTCGATCTTGAATCAGAGGATTTAAGGCAGCAGGATAACCATAAAGTAGTGCTCTAAGCTCATTGTTTAGAACATCATCAGGAAGTGCTGCAATCCCC
Organism: Oligoflexia bacterium; assembly: GCA_015231955.1. Lineage (GTDB taxonomy): Bacteria > Bdellovibrionota > Bacteriovoracia > Bacteriovoracales > Bacteriovoracaceae > JADGAN01. The sequence continues at coordinate 113,706 of JADGAN010000008.1, forward strand.
GCCCAACCAATCGTATTGCCAATATCTCTATCTAAAACCAAAAGAGCATAATCATAAGGGAATACATGCTTTTTAAAAGAGACCAGAGAGTCAACTTGCGCTAACCCATCAATGTATCTTTGATCTAAAATGATGGTGGTAGCGGCGAATTTTCCAAAGGGGCAATACTCCTCTTTTTTATTGGGATCATACAGAGTTCCTGCAGTGAAATTTTTTCCTGGATAGAACTCAACACTCTCTGGCCAATTATAATCCAAATCCAAGCTTAATTTTTCCAGATCACTGCGATCTTTATACAAAGTATGAGCTGCCGTAAGCACATACCGAGGCCCAATTAAAAGACCAGTTCCCGATCTCATCTTATTAATTTCAGGATCACTGATCTCCTTTGTTCGCCACTTCACAACCACTAGCCCATTTAAACGATAGGGCCACTCTTTTGCATCAAGAGAAGATATTGTTCCACGCCGATCCCGCCTCGATAATAGTGTTTTCCAAGATAACTCTTCACTCCCCCTATAGAAGGAGGTATAAAAAGCTCCCATTTTTTCTTCAAGCTTAGGTTGAAACTTTATGCTCTCTTTTTGGATCAATACTTTAGCTATCGTAAAATTGCCAATTTGTTCTTCTGCAATGGCCGATGATCGCTCTAGTGATAAAATAAAAACGAAAATAAAACAGGAACTAAAACAAAGAATAGTAATAATTTTTTTCATTGCCCCCCCCTTCTTCTCCTTGATTTTTCAAGTATATTTAATCTAACTACTTCATCAAGTCGCAGGGCATTGGCAGATTTTTACTGATAACCTCTTAAGGAGTTTGCGCTGCTAACAAATAAATTTCAGGAAAGTGGTAGCGAAAATCTGTAGGAAAAAATTGGTAATCAACTTCGACATTGAAAATAGATATTTTACGTTTGAATACTTTTTCCAAGCGATATTGTTTAGATATCAATAACTCATTCATTCTGACATCAACAACGTCACTATTGGTATGGTCAAACTTAAAGACTATAATGTAATTAACTTTTTGAGTGGGATCTAAATAGTTACTATCACTTCTTTTGACTTCACTAAAATTGATAGGAACAGAATCTAAAATGGCATTGAAGTTATTAATCTGATACCAATCCCATCCTTTGGCCAAAAGACCAAAACTAAGTTGCTTTTGCTCGCCCTTTAACTCTTTAAAGTAGTTATAAAATTGTACAAAAGGACTGCTCTTGCGATCTGCCATTGCAGTAACCGTGGCAAAGGTAAACAGAGTTGTACTTATAAAAATAAAACTAACCACCGTAACCGCAGCATAGTGGCGAGTACGTATGAATAAATTTTGCAGCAACAGCGCTGCTGCCAAAGTGAAAAAGGGAAAAAGTGGAAGCAACAAACGAATTGCATACAGAGGATAATTTTTACTTGCAGGAACAAAATACACCAGCATAAAGGCACACCAAGAGAGGGCCAACAAGCGATAGCGTTTTTCATAGAGGATAAAAAAGAGTGCAGGATAAAAAATAATCCACAAGGCCCAGGTGCCAATAGGCAATATTTCGGTGATATAAACAAGTGCACGCGAAAAATCGTACCAGGGAACATTTTGCAATTTAAATGAAAGCTGATAGAGGATCGGGCCTTTGGCCGATTCAAAATCCAAAAATAGCGGCATATCTCCAATAAAGAAACCAACCAGGGCAAATAAAGGAATGATCAACACTCTTTTATCCCAAAAAATTTTATGGACAAACAAAAAGGCCAAGGGAATCGTCATTGAAACAATATAGGTGTAGCGATTGGCCGCTGCAAGACCGACCACTAGTCCAATCCACATGGAAGTTTTGATTTTGCTTTTTTCCTCTTTTAAGAAGAGTGAGAGGTAAATAATGATCAATAGCAAAGTATTCCCTAGCACATGCGCACGCATATAGTGGGAGTGAATAACTTCAAAGGGAAGAATGGCCCAAATAAGCATTCCCCAATAAGGCGCAGTGGAATTTTCACTAGCACCCACCATAAAATTAATTCGTCGTAAGATAAAAAATATCAAAAAGAGAGATGCTAAATCAAAAAATGTCACCACTACTCGCCCATAGATAACATAATTGCTGTAATCTTTTCCAGGGCCTACTAATTGGTGTGAATGCCTCTTGATAAGACCAAGTCCTTTAGCAATGTGTCCTCCGGCCATCCATAAATAAACACTTAAGGTTCCCTCCTCATGAGCGGCCACAGGATTAAACCGTCCCTCTTTCCAATTCATTTGTGACAAAAAGTGCAAAGAAGCGGTTTCATCACAATGATCGGGAAATTGCCGAAGCTCATCAGTAGGAAGACCACTGCCAATGCCGATTAAGCGCAAACCCGCGGCCAAAATAAAGATTAAAACCAAAAAGCGTTTATCCATGATGAAGTTCATCAAGTGCAGCATAGGCGTGCATATAGTAAGAGATCATCTTACCCCAATCAAAATCCTCCGAGAGGGATTCTAACAAGTTTCGCTGATGAATGCGCTCTCTTCTTGATTGTTGACAAAAGGCAAAGAGCAACTCTGCTAGCGCCGTGGCCTCTTGATCATAGTTGCCGCATTTTCGGTCAAGCACATAAAGGCCTTTCTTTTCAGGAGCATCAATATTTTTTAAAACATACTCTCCAAAACCGGAGAGATTGGAAGTTACAGAGGGAGTTCCTAGTGCCAAGCACTCTACAGGTGTTAATCCCCATGGCTCATAATAACTTGGAAAAATCCCCAAATGGCAGCCTCTCACAAATTGACTGTAATCACTTTGGTTGAGTGGGTTTAGAGGAGAAACAAAATCGGGCTGATATACAATTTTCACTCTATCTTCTTGATAGTTAAACAAGCGATGAGTTCGAATGCTTTGTAAAATTTCATCATTTTGATTTTGCAAAATATGTGTCACCACTAAAGGAAGATCTTCGCGCTTCCACGCTTGTACTACTCGTTTCAATTTAATCCATGCATACTCATCAATAAGTGCATTTAAATTAGGGATCTCCCAAGTCTTCAGTGTGGCCAATTCGGTAAAAAGTTTTTCTTGTAATCCTTTGATGATTTCATCACAGGCCGAACGTAATTTCTCCGTCATCGCCCTTTGATGAAAGAGGCGAGGATCAATATTGTAATAGGGATTTTTAGTAATAACAAACATCACAATGGTAATGTCAGAGAGTGTGGGCCTACTTCGCAACATTTGATTTAAGCGAGAAAGCGCCTCGAGCGTAATATCAAATCCCTTGTTCCTAAATTCAAATCTTCCCGAGGTAAAAAAGTATAAGGTTTTATCTAAATCAAAGGAGTAGTTTGGAAAAAAATGTCCAATTGTAAACTCGTGAATCTTATTTTTAAACTCTTTGTGTAGATTTTGTAACTCATGTATAGCAACAAAGCGTTCGATATTAATCCCATTAGGTAATACCATATCTGGGTGTCGCCCCAGTAAAAATTCACACTCACTAGCAGTGACATCACTGACGGTAGTAAAAATGTGTGCGCCATGGGCCGCGGCCCTTTCCAATTTCACTTGCGATAAAATATTAAAGTGCCGGGCCTCATACTCCCAATTCAAGTGGGGCATATGCCGATACAGATCACTACCCGCCATAGAGAGGTAACGCCCAAGAGAAGTTGCATGAGTGGTGAAAACAATTTGCAACGGAATTTGTAATTGCCGAAGCGAAGGAATAGCGCTTGCACTCATCCATTCATGAAAATGTGCTATCGCCTCTTTTTTGGCAAATTTTGTGTACTCTACAAAGAAATTTTTGACCAACTCTCCGAAGGCCAGTGCCCGCTCTACCAATGGATCATAACAAGCATCGCACTCAATACTATGTTTTTCCCACATAAGATATTTGATCGTGGAGAGTTTTTGATAGACATCCCCAGGATGTAAGAGAATGACAAAAGGGTGTCCCAGCACCGACCAATGGCCAAACTCTACGCGATAACCTTGCTCACGCAAGTGTTTGATCGTACGGGCAATGGGGTGATCACTGCCAAGTGTATTTACATCAATGGAACTAAATTCACTCTCAACCTTGGAATCAAGATAGGGCCCAATCAAGCAGTAACGATCTCCAAATATTTTCACCACATGATCAGCTTTACTCCTAAGAACCGAATAAATCCCCCCGATTTGATTACACACTTCCCAGGAAATTTCAAACAGCTGTTTATTTTGGAATGAATCAGATACGCTCACTTTCCTTTACCCTCCTGTTTTCTCATCTTTTTACTATTTTGTTTCGTACCTTTTGATTATTGTATATTTTTCCATTGAGCAATATTCTTTTTTATTAATTGACTAGAATAAAAAGAGTTGCGCCGTAAAACCTCCTCAAAACGATCCTTGACTAAAATGCCGTACACCTTGGGATTTAAAAAAAGTTCCCTCTTTACAAAAGGAAAATTAAAATGCTCGATGATAACATCCCAGAGGTAGATACTGGGATTACAGGCGGTTTTACGCACATCCATGGGTAGTCCAGAAGGGATTGCTGTGGGATTTTGAGTTAAGTAGGCCTTAATCTCCAGATAGGAACAATAAGCACCAATTTTAAATTTATGACGAAGAAGGTAACGGCTAAGGCCCACCTCGTAATCATCAATGATAAGGTATTTATTGCGATATAACTTTAAAGAGCGCCAAAACTTATTCCAGGATGGATGCAAAAACACCTTGCGATCGGCCATTAAAAAATAACTTTGAAGATGGTATTTTCGCTCAAAACTATCGGTCATTCCCCACACATCAAAAGCACGACTCTCATCCATTTTTTTTATAATCGGTGCCAAATTTTGGATTGGACCATAGATGCTATCATTGGTGATCAAGAGCTTTTGATACTGATTCAAGGCCCCGGCTTCATTTGCGGTAACATGATAAAGGGCCGTTTTCCATGAACCAAAATCGATCCCAACATTTCTTCTAATAAGAATATCACGACAAAGCGGTTTTAGTAGCTTTTGCGTTTCTTCATTTAATCTTAGCGAGGTACTGGAAAAAACAATTTCGAAATTTAATTCGCGTAAAGCTTTTAAGTATGTAACCGTGGTCGTGGCCAACTCCCCTTTGGGATCGTAGTGGGCAAAAAGGCATAGCTTGCCTAAAGAGTATTTCTTAACATCTCCCTCAATGTGAGCAGTAATTAATTTTCCGGAAAAGAGAGTATATTGCCTGCGCTCATAAGTGTTCACTACCCCTCGATAGCAAAGCCTCACTGCAGTTATCGATTTCGTGAACACTTTATGTCCGAAGACCACCACTTCCTTTACTCTTGCAAAAAGTTTAGGCCTAGTAATAATTCTCCTTACCAGCGGGGCCACTAAATCCTTCTTAAAAAAAATCACTTGTAGAACATTACTCGCCTTGCGTTCTAAGGTTTTTTGCTCGTCAAGCACTGAACCTACAATATAGTCTAAAGGATACACTTTCCGACTTAAGTAACCATTCTTGGCAAGCTTCGATTGTGGAAGCTGAATCTCTTCTTGAAAATTTTTTTCGATCTTTACACTTTGATTTAAAAGATACTGATTAATACCAAGTTTTTGCAACACTACTCCGAGTGGATAAAAATCCTCAATTCCATGAATTTGGTATTTTGAGTAAAAGCAACTATGAAGCGCGCGTATAAAAAGATGATTTAAAGGTAGCTTAGAAGTTAAAACCCATTCATAATCGATCAGGTAATAAGGATAGACACCAATTCCCTTGGGAACAATAATATTATCGAGAGTCACATCTAAGGTCGCTCTCTCTAAGAATAGCTCCTCTTTCTTTATCTCTGAGATCTCGATCTTACGAGGTGTAATTAAATATTGTTCCTCTGCTGCAATCTCAAATTTTGCAACTAACTTAAGCGAGCGTTTGATCAAATCGTAATAGTGAGCAATGATCAAAAAAAAAGTCTCTTGATCTTTTTTCAGAAAGGCATCAAACAAAAGCGCATTTAACGACACACCCTCTGCATATTCAAAGGAGATGCGATCTGGAAAACGCTCATGTAGTTTAGGAAGAGTTAATAATTTGTGATCTAAGTTTTCCTGTAAGTAGCGGTAGGCACGCTCCATGGAATCAATATGTTTCTCTCCTTCGTGCCTTGAAAGCGCTCGTTTTTCTACCAGCTTAAGTCCAGCTAATTTTTCATCAACCACAATACGTGTACACGTTTGATAGGGAAGCTTTCTTACATAATTATATTTAACGTATAAACTTTTCATTCTTTGTTGCTCCTGGCTGCGCTACAAAGAAAAGAGTTAGCAAAAAATTCAAATTGTCGGTTCTTTATCAACTGCAAGTAGGCCAGTGGCTCCTTAAACAACAGCAAACGTTCTCCGCCTAAAAGTGGTGAGCTACCTAGCATAGAATCGAGCGTTGGCAATTGATCTTCGCTATACACCTCTACTGGAAATTTATAGTCAGGAAAAGGGTAATAAAATTTTTGCTTACCAAAACCATTACTCTTCAGCAGCTCTTTTAATTCGTGAAGGCCGAAGGTCTCAACTTTTGTATCCTTGGCGTATCCCTCTATCCCTGTAAAATATTCTCCAAGATGGTCTTCGCGCTCGCCCGCCCAATATTTTAATCCAAATTTATTTTCAATGGCGATTAACAACTCTCCTTCAGCTGCAAGATAGTTATTAATGATCGCAAAAAGTTCTTGATAAGCGTCTGCTTTAGCGTGGATAAAAGAGCGCGTATACTCTAAAACGCCAATTAAAGTGATATAATCAAACTTACCCTGTTGTAGTGGAATATCTTGAAAATTGCCGACAACGATCTTTAAGTTTTGCTGTTGTTCATTTCTTTTATGATTAATAGTGGCCCTAAGCTTTGATAACTCAACGGCAGTGACCTCTTGTACCCTTTCACAAAAAAGTCCTGTAAGTGCCCCAGGCCCCGCACCAACCTCTAAAAGCTTTGCATCCTTTCTAAAAGGATACCAGTCGAGTAAAAATCTGCGCTCTGGAGAAAGGTGATAAAAGATGCCAAAGCGATCATCACTGGCGATAATCTCCTCTTCGGAAGCGCCCGCCAAGAGTCTTTGCAAAAGATCCTCTTCCACCCCATCAATATACAAATCTTGACCTTGATAATATTGTAAATCGATCATAATTTAATAAACTTACACCCTTCTTTATTTGGATTTCTCGATATAACTTGCTGACTTATCTTGCTCGGCAAATCGTCCACAGTTTCTACACTCACTAAAAAGGGGCCTATTTGAGCTTGCACAAACTCACGCCCTCTCTTCAAAACCTCGCTCATCGCTTGAACTGCTAAGTTGCTACTGGGATTGGCATTGGTAATATACACCACAGGATGATAGCGATGAAATAGCTCCTGTGTAAAATAAAATTTATTCTTTAAAGGATCATCCACCAAGTTTGTCTTCAAAACAGCAGCAAGTGGCCACACTTCCCAGTAGCTTCCAGAGACTGCACGTACACCTGCATCCTTTAAAACAGCAAAAACTTCACTTTTAGTAAGTGAAGTGCAGCTCTTTTCTTGAGATAAGAGATCTCTATAGTTCTGATTGCTCCAAAAGATCACCCCATGACTATAAAGTGATACCACACTCAGCAATACCATCACTGTAATCGACCATCTGGCCGGAACAATATATAAAAACATCACCAGGAGTGAAAAGTAAACCACCAACATATACCTGCTTTCCAGCTCTAGCGTGTACTCTCCTGCACGCAACAGGTAGCCACTTAAGAAAGCACCTAAGCAAAGTAGTGAAAAGAGCATCAAACTATCGATGCTTTTGCTCTTTTCTAAAATCTGCTTCTTAAAGAAACAAACGGCCACCCCTAAAAAAATTGCAATCGCAAAATAAGCACCAAGGGAATGAATTGACCGAAGCGTTTCAAAGACCGGATAGTTGCTATGGTTGAAGGCATACGATAATTCGATCTGATGACTCCACACTGGTGAAAAGAGTGCTGCTACCACTTTTTTTAAAGACTCATATTTCAAAAGAATAGCGCCAACATTAAAATAGAGATCAGTTGCCGCCCCTGCATCGTGCTTACCTGGATAGAAATAAATCGATAGAACATTAGGAAGAAAACCAACCCCTACAGCAACAACAAAGGTTATAAGCTTTAGCGGAAAGCGCAAAGAGATCCGCTTCTTATCACATACGATAAACGTGATCACCGTAGCGATCACCAAGAGCTGTGCTAATTTATAAGCATAAAGAGCAAGTCCTCCGCTAAGACCGGCCCCCAAGTAGGCCCACAGCTTATACTCACCATCTTCAAATTTAAACCGGGGAGAAGTTAAAAACCAAAGCGCAACAAAATATTGAAAGACAATATAAGTGTGTCCACCAAGCGCGGAGTATGATTGGAAAAAAGGATTGGGCATGGGAAAAAAAAGTAGCAGTGCTAATGCAAATTTTTTTGCACCAGCAAAGTTATGCTTTAGAAAAAAGAATCCCGCTACATAGAAAAGAGAGATGCCATAGACAATGGCCCAATTGCTCGGTAAGAGAAAACTTAAAATGGCCGACCCTAAATGTTCAATTAACCCACAATAACGATAACCAACATGGAGTAGATCAAAATTATTCCCTAGTAAAAACTCTCGCATATGTAAAAAAACATAAGCACCATCACTATTCACCATAGTTTCATAGTAAAAGTGAGTATGTAACGAGTAAAATAGCAGGGCCATCAATATAATAACCACGCTACCAATCAATGGCCATCTTCCCATAACCTCATCCCCCCCTCACACACAAAAAAAAGCGCTAAAAGCAGTAGTGGCCCTTTATATAATGAACCGCCTTCCCCACAACCTCTTCCTTGCTCTCCTTCAAAACCCCATGTCCAAGACCGCACACCCATCTCTCTAAATTTTTTCCAGCATGCAGCTTCACCTCTTGCCAATAATCACCCAGTGCCCTCTCGAGCTTGGGCCAAGGAAAGAGTAACCAAGAGGGATCAATATTTCCTTGAATCAAAAAATGTTTTCCATAATCACGGAGCACTCGTCCTATGGGAAAGCGCCAATCAATCCCTACAACATCATTTTCTCCCATCACACTCTTCATTAAATCTAAATGGCCATAGGTCGCATGTTTCATATAATAGATAAGCGAGACCTCTTTTTGATAACGACACTGGCACTCACTGCGAAAGCTTTTAAAAAGGGTGGCCAGTACTGGAAAGACAAACTGTTCGTAATCGCAATAAGCAAGCTCTCCTGCCGAAGTATCAAACATGGCAACTGCATTAGCACCGCCTGCAACTTGTAAAAGCATACTCTCCAGCAAATTAGGGGCAAGCTTTTCCATGAATACTTTAAAGCGATCATCGTAGAGAGCAAGTTTACTCTCTTCTGCAGCGGTGATTTCTCCCATTCCATGCACAGCGTATGCAAAAAGGGTCCAAGCACCGCCAACAAAACCAATCAAATCTTTTTCTGCTGGTAACTTTTGTCTTATCGAGGCAACAGCATCTCTTTGAAACTGATAGTAGTCACTGGCACTTTGGCATGCTCGCATTGCCTGTACATCCGCAAGTGAGGTGATTCTCCTTTCTAATCGTGGCCCCTTTCCACCCTCACCATAAGAAAGACCAAGCCCTAACTGCTCTAGCGGAAAAAGAATGTCAGAAAATAAAATGGCAGCATCAAAATCGTAAGCAGCAATGGGGCCCATGGTGATTTCCGTCGCCAATTGCACATCTTTACACATCTTAATAAAGTCACCACCAGCACTATCTTTAATCGCTCGATAGTGGGCCATATAACGGCCTGCTTGTCTCATAAACCAAAGAGGAACACGATTTTCAGGTCTATTCTTTATAATTCCCATCGATGAAAAATCCTTTCTCTGCTAAAGCGGGCCTAGCGCGGGCAAAGGCCATGTCCGCTACATACTCTAATACAACACTCTGAAATAAAAGCTTCACCTTCTCTGCACTATCGGCCGGTGTTAGCGACAGCAAAAGTTCCAGTCCACTCTCGAAATCTTCCCTTACATCTACCGCCAAGGCACGATTAATCAAAGGGTGTGAAGTTGCCAGTGTCTTCTCTTTATCAAATAAGAGCTCTTCAAACAACTTTTCTCCGGGGCGAATCCCAGTAAATTTTATATCCACATCCTCATAAGGTCTAAGCCCAGAAAGGACAATCATCTTTTTTGCCAAATCAATAATCTTAACAGGTGTTCCCATGTTGAGTACAAAGATCTCTCCACCGTCGCCAAGCGATCCTGCTTGCATCACCAGGCGAACCGCTTCGGGAATTGACATAAAATAGCGCGTAATTTCTGGATGTGTGACCAAGAGTGGTCCTCCACTGGCAATCTGCCTTGTGAATTCCGGAATCACGCTGCCACTGCTTCCTAGCACATTCCCAAAGCGCACGATAGAAAATTTTGTCAAAGCCCCTCCCCTTCGATGTAAGAGTTGGCAAACCATCTCTGCCACTCGTTTGCTAGCACCCATTACACTTGTCGGGTTGACCGCCTTATCAGAAGAGATCATCACAAAACGTTCAATCGCAAACTCTACTGCAAGCTCTGCTACAATCTTAGTCCCACGAATATTGGTATTAATCGCCTCCCAAGGATTTTCTTCCATCAGCGGCACATGCTTATAGGCAGCTGCGTGAAAAATAATCTCGGGTCGATAGCTGGAGATGACATGTTTTATCTTCTCTCGTAAGCGCACATCCCCAATGATGGCCACATAAGGGAGCAAAGGAAATTTCTCATCCATCTCCTTCTTGAGTTGATAAAGAAAAAATTCTGTCGTATCCAGTAAAATTAAAAGTTTTGGACTATAAGTAGCAATCTGGCGGCAAAGTTCCGAGCCAATCGATCCTCCCGCTCCAGTAACCAGCACTCGCTTGCCTGAAAGCATTTTTTGCATCATTTTTGATTCATCTGCAAAATTGATCTCCACTCTCCCCATAATATCTTCAAGATCCACTTTACGCAGTCGCGATGATTGCAACCTCATCACCTCACTACTGCTCTTGCGATCTAGGATCTTAAAATCGATCTTATGGCCAATGCAAATATCGACAATCTTATTGAGTTTAAAACGATTGCTCGACGCCATGGCAAAGATAATTTGACTAGGAGAAACCCGCTGGATAATTTTGGGGAAATCATCTACACACCCCAAGATAGGCACTCCATGAATATGACGCCCTAAATTCTCATTGGTCTCATCGATAAATCCCACTACTCGATGAGCAAGCGCAAAGCTAGGCGTCTCCTTGAGTTCTCGAAAAAGTTTTTCACTTACATGGTCAGCACCCACAATGATCGTTTTCGCATACTCCTGGCCCCCAAGAAAACCTTGACCTCCTAAAATGAATAACTGATCACGGATCAAGCGATAAGCAAATCGCCCTCCACCAAGTCCTAAAATCAACAAAGGCCAATCGATAAAAAAAACTGATCGTGGAATGAAAGAGAGGCGATTTAATAAAAAGACACCAAAGAAGGAGAAAACCACCGCCATGGAGGCACCTTTAATTAGTCGTAGCAAATCCGCCGTGCTCGAATAACGCCAAATTCCTCGATAAAGTCCTGCAAAATAAAAAGTGCCTATTTGAATAGTTGCCACCACCAAAAAAGAGGAGATGAACTGCCATCCCGAAATTTGCACAGGAAAAAATTCACCGTAGCGAAAAACAATCGCCACATAAAAGGCCAAAACTGCCACTACTCCATCGTACAAAACGACCAAACTTGTTCTCTCGCCGGAGGTTAGATCACCAAGGATCGAGCGAGTAAAAAAAGCAACCGATCTTTTTTGAGTACTAATGGGCCACACCCTTTTGAAGCAACACTCTTATCCCTGTGAGTAAAATAATTTTTAAATCAAAGATAAAACTTCTCTTCTGTAAATAGTAATAATCCAGTTCTACTTTCTTCTCGTTACTGATCTCATCGCGCCCATTAATCTGTGCCCAACCGGTGATCCCTGGTCTTAGTTTTGCAATCCCATTTTTTTGTCGAAATTGGATCAAATCAAGTTGATTATAAAGCGCAGGACGCGGTCCAACAAAGCTCATATCACCCACAAGTACTGACCACAATTGAGGGATCTCATCAATACTTAATTTTCTTAAAATGCCTCCAATGGGCGTTAAATAATTCTTTGCTCCTTGTTGATTCATAATGTGAGTAGGAAGTTGAGGTGTATACACTTTCATGGTACGAATCTTGGGCATATTAAAGTAGCGATTGTTACGGCCTACTCGCTTTGACCAGTGGATTACTGGACCGCCAGGATCGGTCACTTTTACCAGCAAACAGACCAGGATCATTGGAAGTGCAACTAGCGCTAATGCTACGAGAGCAAAGAACAGATCAAAGCAACGCTTGCAAAGACCAATGGTATTTTTTGACTTCAAATAATCATCCCTACTTATTTTCATTGCTTGGCGCGAATCAAAAGCAGGTCGCCAATTCCACTCTTTTTCAATTTTCTCATTAGAAGCGCAAAGAGAATTGGCAAAACGCCAATACATTGTTTCGCGTCCGATACATCTTAGCATCAGCTTTAACAACCAAGGAGGCACATAAAAAAGCGTTGAGGTTGCTCCTAAAGCACTTAAGAGTTCTTGCCAACTCAGATCCTTGCCATCATTAATGTAGTAGCGTGAAAAATTAGGCCACCTCTCTACACCCACCCTTATCAGTGCATGCTCTAAAAAGTCGACCATATTGCCCACATATAGAAAGCTTCTTCTTACCTCTGCAAAGGCAGCAAGTGGAAGCGGCAACTTTGTGTCCAAGGCACGAAGTAGAGATAAAAAATTGGCCTTGGCCTTTGGCCCATAGATCAGTGTCGGACGTAAAATTAAAATCTTCATCTTGCTTTGACTTAAACGATAGAGCGCCTCCTCTGCCAGCAGCTTGCTTTGTCCATACACATCGCCCTCAGCAGGCACAGCTGTATCCTCTTCCTTTAATATCGTGGTTTGTCCCTCACTACCTTCACCAGCAACCTTAATAGAGCTAATAAAAATAAACTGCTTCACCCCATGGCGAAGGGCCGCTTTGGCCAAATGCTCGGTCGCTTGCACATTCACTTGCAAATACTCTGGCAAAGTTTTTTGCTTGAATTTCTCGATTTTTTTTTGATCCCTACTTGCTAAGCACTCGCCCCCATGAACTTTAGCGGCCATATGAATAACCGCGCGAACTGCTACAGAAGAAAAAATCTCATCCCAATTGGTACGTTCATCAATGCTATCTATATAACGGTAACAAACCTCTTCGCTCTCTAAAAGCAATCCTTGCCACTCTTTCCTGACCACTCCCAAATATTTCAACTTAGTTTGCGATTGAGTTTGCGATTGAGTTTGCGATTGTGATTGCAAAGAATTCTTCAGCAAGAATTCGCCTAAAAATCCATTAGCACCTGTCACCAGCACATATTCATTCTTCTTAAATTCAGTTTCCATGCTCATAAATTTATTAAGACTTCTTCGTGATGACAAAGATAAAAAAGCAATAAACGAAAGTAATTTCACAAAGCGTACTATTCACGTCAACTATGAGACCAATTTCACTCTCTTTGTTTTTTTTACTTTTCATCTTATAGCTAATAATGAAAAAATGGAGATTATAAATCTAGCGAACAAACTTTAAGAATTTGATGAATAGTAATAATATTTTTTATCAACCTTCCACGCCTAGTTATCAGGTGCAGTCACCTGTTGCTTTCTTTATTTATAATCGTCCTAACTTAACTCAGAAAATTTTTAATGAAGTTGCTAAAGCACAACCGAAGCGACTTTTTGTGATTGCTGATGGCCCTAAACATAGTGACTATGACCGTAAACTTTGCGAAGAGACTAGAGCAGTAACTGAAAACATCACATGGGAGTGCGAAGTCACCCGCTTTTACTCCTCCACTAACCTTGGTTGCAGATCTCGAATATCCAGTGGTCTTAATCAACTTTTCGACACTGTCGAAGAGGCGATTATATTGGAAGACGACATTTTCCCTCATGAAAGTTTTTTTCGCTTTTGTGATGAGATGCTCACTCGCTATAAAGATAATCCACAAATTATGATGGTCGCAGGCTGTAATGTTTTCCAAACTACCCATCCTCACTACAGCTACTTTTTTTCTCGCTATCCTAGTATTTGGGGTTGGGCCACCTGGAGACGGGCGTGGAAAAGATATGATGTCAATATTTGCGAATGGCCTCGCCGGAAAAAGAGTAAAGCTTTACATAGCTATTTCACCAACGCCATTGAAGTTAAAATTTTTTCCTCGCTTTGGAATGACATCTACTACGAAAAGTTTGATACCTGGGACTACCAATGGGATTACTGCCGTTTCTTCTCCAAAGGCATTGGTATCATTCCCAGTGAAAACCTTATCACCAATCTTGGCTTTGGGGCCCATGCAACTCACACAAAAGATAGAAACAATTTTCTAGCAAGTCTTCCGCTCTCTGCACTCAATTTTCCACTTTTTCATCCTCAGCGAGTAGAGATTTATAAAGACTATGATGAAATTTATTTTCGCCGCCTACTCTACCGACCACCTTGGCGTATTCAACTTAGTAAAATCAAGAAAAAGGTAAAAAACGTCTATAAACAAGCAATCTCCGCGTTTAACTAAAGTTTCCGACATAATAGTTTTAATTGCACAATAGCTTTTTCTTACTTGTTCCTGCTCCATTGATTTGTTATACCTATCATCGTTTTATGGATAACAGACAACTAAGGAGATTTTATGTTCTGGAAAAAATTATTTTTTTACACCCTTTTCCTCTTCTCACTGCTTTCCTTTAGCTATATCTATACCTATGCAGGCCCAGATGCCTCAGAAGCTAAACGCATTGCTGTTATTGGCGGAGGAATGGCCGGTGTTTCCGCAACGCTCTTCTTTCAAGCAGGCAACTATCAAGTTGAGCTCTTTGAAAAAGAACAGGCCCTTGGCGGAAATGCAAGAACTCTACGCTTTAAACCCGATGACCACGATAGTGAAGTCACCGTCGATATGGGCCCCGATAGCTTTGCCTACGGTGCTTGGAACTCCTATATCGACCTCCTTAACTACTTTGACCTCTTTAAAAATGAAGATGTAACCGCGTTCTCTCCCTCTATTGCCATCTACAAAGAGCAAAAATCCAGACCCATCTTGCTTCTTCCCGGCTCTAACATCTCTCCATGGACAACGCTCATTCATCCTAGCAATGTTAGTCATAGCTTGAGTATGCTAAAGTTCATCACTCAGGCACGCTCCCTCTATACCAACCCCAAGGCCAATCCCTATGAGACAGTTGATCAGTGGTTTTCCCGCCACAACTTCTCCTCTAGTGTGGAAAACACTATGGTTAAGCCTCTACTAGCTTCCATGACCAATGCGACTCTTGCTGAAGTAGGTGGAGTCTCCATGCTTCACTCGATCCAGTCGCTGGCCTTTCGTAGCGTATGGGATAGAACTTTTTACATCTCAAATATTGGACTAGGTGAAGTCATCAAAATTATTGGAAAAAAAGCAGAAGAAGCTGCTAAAGGCAACGTTACTATTCATCGTGGAAATGCCGTGATTGCGGTGGAGAAAACAGCTCATAATCTCTATCAGCTTACCGATCAAAATGGCGTTGTCAGAGAGTTTGATTATGTCATCTTTGCAACTCACCCCTATCAAGCAGCAAAAATCTTATCCAGCAATAAAAGTTTTAGTGATCTACTTTCACAGTTTAAGTACAATCGTACCTACATTGCTGTTCACAAAGATGTGCAGGAAAAATTTACTCCAAATGGTGTTCGTGCCTTCTATAATATTCGTCTAAACCATCAAGGAAACTTTAATCTTACCATGAATTATCACGCCATCAATTATCGCTACAAAAATGTGCTCAAATCGTGGATCAGCGAGCGTAGCGAGATTGATCGCCTAAAAAATGAAGGTCTCCTCTATGGGTATACAGAATACTACCATCCCGTAGTAACTCCAAAATTCTTGAAACTTCAAGCATCGGTAAAAGAATTAAGTAAACAAGAAAATCATCAAATCACCTTTATTGGTGGATGGACAACACTCTTTGAAACGCAAGATACTGCTATTCGCTCTGCCTACTTAGCATTAAAAGAGCTTGATCCTGAACTAGCAGCAGCGTGGGGCGAGCGCCTCCCTTCTCTTTTAGAGCAGTAGTATTCATACACACTTGCCATAAACAACACTATCCAGGTAACTGCTGATTCAAATTGACTCTGAAACAGGGAAAAGCAGATGGCCCAAGATAAAATGGTTGCTAACAACAAATGGCCGCCACCGTAGAAAAGGGCCACTGCAAACCCTAATAGGAAGGGAAACACCACAAATCCCCAACCCCTAGCATCTAAATACATCGAATAAAGCATGGTCGAAAAAGCGTTATAATAGAGAGGATCGTTATGCTTATTGTATCCCACCACTCTTGCAAATTGCATATTGTAAGCAATCTCTTGAGCATAGGATGAGTAATCTTTAAATCCCAGCTTGCGCGCAACTAATCCCACTATTTGCTCCACTCCTCCAAACATCGCTCTACCATAACTCCTATTCTGCTGAAGGTATGAGTTGCTGTCTCTTAACTCCTGATCAAAGATAGCAATTCCCACTGTATGATACTCAACCAAAAACTTTTTGCTTCGCTCATACACACCTTGCTCTCCTCGGTCTCCATCACGAAATTGCCCGATGGCCACCACACCACTCATCATGATCACACCAATGATCAGCAAAGATTTCCATCGCTTAAAATGCAGCGATAACAACAAAAAGATAAACAGCACAAAGTAGAGATTAAAACGTCCCATACGCATAATTGCATCAAGGAGTAAGAGGATGAATGTCCATGCAAAAAAGAGATAGCGGCCTCTAAAAAATTGTATTCCCGAATAAAATAAAGAGTACAACAGCAGAGGATAAACACTAAGGTAGTAAAGCAACTCCACAGGGCCACTGCCAAAAAGTACACTTGGTGCATCTTTCGTCCCAAACACTAACATTCGGTAATTTTGAAAACCGTTCAAGTATAAATAATTGGTGGCACGTACAAAATAGAAAAGAATGATTGGTGTAACTAGCGCTAAGATCAAATAGTGAACACGATCAAAAGCGCCCTTATCCATTGCCCTATATTGGGAACAAGCTGGAGTAAAATATTTTCCCACTCTTGCTCCTATATTTAAAAACAGTAGCATCAAAAGAATCAACCCCGTTGCTGTGGTACTCGGCGTATTGATCCCCGTAAGAGAAAATTGAGCAAGTAACATCCAGCCAAGCCACCATACCGTCGTCACGATCACAAAAAGCACACTTCCCTCCCTTTTTAATAAAGCTGCGCCTTAAGGGCCTAAAGCTACAGATTTACCATGACAACTAGTCCATTCCTAGTCTATATAATGATGAAACAACATTGACACATCGATGCATCATTAAACGCATCACTATAAAGAAATGCGACAACTAAAACTGGATTCTATCCTGAGCCCTAATCGAGTCAAAATTTTCATCAACACCAGTTGGTTGATCCTTGAACGCCTCTTTAGAATCGGATTAGGATTTTTTGTCACTGCACTTGTTGCCCGCTATCTTGGGCCCAAACAGTTTGGCCTTCTCTCCTATGCTATTTCTATTGTGGCCATCGTTGAACCACTTGCAAACTTAGGCCTAAACACTATCCTAAAAAAATACTTCCTCTATAACCCAGAATCTCGCTATGAAATTCAAGGGTCTGTCTTTGCATTAAGGTTTGCAAGCTCACTCCTTTTCTTTATTATCATGCTCATTATTATTCCCTTCATTCCTGAAGGCCCCCCTGCCGAAGTTAGGTGGGTGCTCACCGTACTCTCCGTTGGCCTTCTCTTTAAAATTTTTGATCTCATTGATCTTTGGTACGAATCGCAAGTACAATCAAAATACACCTCTATCATTAAGAGCAGTGCTATCGTTCTCTCCTCCATTGCAAAACTGCTTTTTATTAAATTTGAACTATCACTGCTTTGGTTTGCACTGGCCACTATCCTTGAAGGACTTATCTGTACGGCCGGTTATATTTGGATCATTGGGCATCATGGTGACTCCGTTCGCAAGTGGCGTTTTCATTGGCCACTACTTCGAAATATCTTGAAAGAGGGAACACCGCTAATGATTGCAAGCTTAGCAGTGATGATCTATATGAAGATCGATCAGATCATGCTCCTGCATATGGCCGGCGAGCACGAAGTTGGTCTTTATGCTGCCGCCGTAAAACTAAGTGAACCCTGGGGATTTATTGCCGTCAATATTGTGGCATCTATCTTTCCAACCCTAGTGATGGCAAAAAAAGCAAGCCTCAAAGACTACTATAATAAACTTCAAAAACTCTTTAGTTTCATGACCCTTTTTGCAATTATCATTACTCTCCCTATATCTTATTTTAGCTCCTTCTTTATCTCCACCATCTTTGGAGCAAATTACATTGCCTCCGCTCCCATCTTAAGCGTACATATTTGGGCCAACATCTTTATCTTCTGGGCCGTGGCCCAAGATCCCTGGGATATTGTCGAAAAACATACAAAATTTGTTTTATTTAAAACCATCTTTGCAGCGTTCTTAAATATTGGACTAAACCTTTATCTTATTCCTACTCATGGCGGACTAGGTGCTGCTTGGGCCACCGTGGTCTCCTACAGCAGTGTCTTCTTCTTAAATAGCTTTCACAAAAAGAGCCGCAAGGCCTTTATCGCAGAAATCAAATCACTCCTCTTTTGGCGTTACCTTCGCTAAGGGCGGCCAGCGCAGTTGACTTTATCTTTTTTTATTGAAATCATTTTCTTAACAAACACATAAAATAAGCTCACAAGGAGGGACTAATAGAATGCACAGGAAGCACTTACTAAAAAAAATATTACTCACACTTGCTATTATTTTCTCGACCACAAGCAGTTTTGCAGGAGACAGCTACCACTTCGTCCATTTAAAAGCACAAAATGTTGAAGAGAGAAGTGCTATCGCTAACCATATTCCCATTGATCAAATTATCGACGATTCCATCTACTCTGTTGTTAGCGACTATGACTATAAAATCATACAAAAAAATTTCCCACACTTTTTAGTTGCTAGTCACATTTACCAAATACCTTCCGCCACTACCAATGAAAATGATGATGAATTTCCCAGTAACGATACCGCCTATCACACCTATAAAGAGACCATCACTGAATTAAATCAGTATCAGCAAAAGTATCCACAAATCTCTGAAATATTTTCCATTGGCAAGAGTCTTGAAGGCAAAGACTTATTAGGAATTCACATCACTGCTCATGCCAATAAAGTGGCCCTTAAACAAAATCCCGACCTCTTTATTCCAGGAATAGTGATTGTGGCGCTTCACCACTCCCGTGAACACTTGACGACAGAACTTGCGCTTAAATATGTTGATCATCTTCTATCCAATTATGGAAAAGATGCTACTATCACTTCGCTCATCAATACTCGCAATATCTACATCATTCCGATGCTCAATCCCGATGGTGGTATGTACGATATAAAAAATCGCAGCTACCAATATTGGAGAAAAAATCGCCGTCCTAACAGCAATGGTAGCTTTGGTGTCGACTTAAATCGTAACTATGGATACCAGTGGGGTACTGGCGGTTCCTCCAACAGTCCTAACTCCGATGTTTATATGGGCCCTACGCCCTTCTCTGAACCAGAAACTATAGCATTTAAGGATTTTATCACTGCCACACCAAACATCCGCATCCTGCTCACTCTTCATACCTACTCTGAACTCATCCTCTACCCATGGGGACATAAATACTCCGGTGTTGGTGGCAAAGATGAAGAGGTGTTCGCAAAGATGGGACAAACAATGGCAGCATGGAATAACTATACTCCACAGCGATCTTCCGACCTTTACATTGCGTCCGGTGACACTTGTGACTGGGCATACGGAGAGCGCGGGATTTTTTGTTTCACTTTTGAGCTTTCCCCCAAGTCAGGATGGTTTGGGGGAGGCTTTTATCCTGGCACCAAAGCGATCGAACCAACTTTCCAGGCCAATATTAAACCAGCTCTCTACTTAATAGACCTTGCCGATTCCCCCTACCGCGCTCTCAAATAAAGCCACCTCTTTGCCAAGATAGTGCGTCCCGAATTTTACTGTAAAAAAGATAGAACAGAGGTAATATTAATTTATGAATCTGAATATCGATGTTCGAACACTGATTATCTTTGTAGGAATCAACAACCTCATTCGAATTATCATTCTTTCACTCCATTATTATATCAATAAAACTAGTAAAGTTTTCGGATGGTGGATCATCTCCAGTCTTTTCACAATGATGGGTTATCTTTCGCTGGTTATTAGAGATAACTCCTCTCTCCTTAAAATCTTAATCTTAGTTGGAAATGTATTCCTGATTTTGGCAGCATTTTTTTTGTACATAGGCATCCTACGTTTTTTTAACAAACAAGAAAATCGTTCGCTTCTTGCTACTATCATGACTGCTTTTATTCTTCCTTTCTCCTATTACATTTTCATCGATGACAATATTGCTGCAAGAATTATGCTCATATCATTTTTCTCAATAATTATTCTCTGGATGATGATCCATTGTCTATGGGTGAATAAAACCAAAGCAACAAGACTTACCGCCAATTTTACTGCAATGATTCTGTTTATCTACGTTTTGCTTACAATTTATAGAGTTATCACCACCATAAACAGTGCCTCATTTACAAATATGTTTATACCCTCAGCATCCAATGTGCTGCTTTTTTTATTTTCAAGCATAGAACCTATCTTTATTACCTTAAGTCTTATCCTAATGGTTAATCAAAAATTAACTGAGGACAATAAAGACAACACAGAGATGATTGAAAAAATTTTCAACACCAGTCCCGATCCTACAGTAGTTGCCCATTTGGAAAGTGATCAGATCATTATGGTTAATGATGGGCTTACCAAAATCTATGGGATAAAACGTGAAGAGGCCATCGGTAAAACCACTAAAGAGCTTCATCTCTGGAAAAACAGTGATGATTACCAAGCAATGATTACCATGCTTAAAGAGAAAGGCCCTTGCGAAAATTTTGAATCGGAATTTTTAACTAAAGATGGAAAGCAAATCATTGGCCTGGCTTCTGCTAAATTAATGCATCTGCACAATGGGGAATATGTAGTTGCTTCTTTACGTAATATCACCAAATTAAAAAATTATGAAAAAGAGAGATCAGAAATTCAGGCAAAATTATTTTATACAGAAAAGTTAGCCGCGATTGGAACATTAGCGGCAGGAGTTGCCCATGAAATAAACAATCCCTTAACCATTATCATCGGCAATGCTGATATCATTGAAAATCGCTACCGACTCCTCGATGAAAACAGTAGCATCAAATCTTTTCATGCCATTCAAAATGCAATCGAAAGGATTACAGCGGTTATCAATGGCCTTCGCGCTTATGCTATTCCAGATTCAGACCAAACAGAAAAAGTTAATATCCATGAATTAATAAAAGAGACACTGCATTTCCTTGAAGGCATCTATCGGCGCGATAATATGGCCATTGAAACCCAGCTAACTGCCTCTAACCACTTTGTACAGGCCAATAAAGGAAAGATACATCAGGTGCTTTTAAACCTTCTGGTTAATGCAAAAGATGCCATTGAAGATAAAAGAAGCAAAGAACCTACCTATGCTGGGCGCATAAAAATTATAACCGCAGATAGCAATGAACATTTACAGATTGAAATCTCTGATAATGGCAGCGGTATTTCCCCTGATATTATTCCTAGATTGTTCGATCCTTTCGTCACCACAAAATCTCCTGGAAAAGGAACTGGTCTTGGGCTCTCTATTTGCCAAACCATCATTAAATCATTTTCAGGCACAATAAGTGTTAACAGCGAAAAAGGAGTAGGCACCTCTTTTGAAATTTTGATCCCCAAAAGCTG
Organism: Oligoflexia bacterium; assembly: GCA_015231955.1. Classification (GTDB taxonomy): domain Bacteria; phylum Bdellovibrionota; class Bacteriovoracia; order Bacteriovoracales; family Bacteriovoracaceae; genus JADGAN01. Next base: position 135,652 of record JADGAN010000008.1, read on the forward strand.
ATTTCAAGATAAGCGATTATCAATGTCTACATAGATGCCAAGTGCTGTGCTTTTCGAATTGAAATTGACCACTCTCTAGCGCAATTACGATAATGCGTTTTCTGTTATGACCCCAATCGTATTTATTCAGCGTGATTTGAGAAAAAAATGAACTAAGGCCTTAAAATAGTTCTGGGCCTCTTATTGTTTTTATAAGATACTACCGATTATGACAGTAGGAAGTATCAATATTGAAGAAACAATTA
>JADGAN010000090.1 GCA_015231955.1 Oligoflexia bacterium
CGCTAACTGGCAACTGTCCCCGCTAGCTTCACACTGGAACTGCTAACAAATACTGCTACCAGCCACCCTGCTACCTGCTTGCTGGATTTGTAAAACTGTTTTACTGGAATCCAGTTTAAACTTACAACAAATGAAACGAAGAAGCCTCGCCACTTTAGGCCTTTGCCTGCTCTGTTCATTCTCCCCAATGGAAAACCTTTTCGCCCATGAAAAGATGTACCAAACCATCTTTAACCAGCAAGTGATCGCACCAGGAAAGTGTCAACTAGAACTGGCGACCACCCAGCTCCCTTTTAATGTCCAGCAAATCAAAAGCGTGACCTTAAACTTCAAGCTAGAGTGCCCAGAGGGGCAATGCTCCTCACTCTCCAGCAGCAAAAGCCAGCTTACTTTTCGCACACCCTTGGACGGCGCATACCAAGAGCTGGAGCTGCTGTCTTTTATGTATCATCGTAACGCCGACAACAGTTCCGATGGGCAATCCCTACGTGTTGATGTCACCAAGTACAAATCCTTGTTCGTTGATCGTTTCGCAATATTCACCTTTTCCCTTGAGCAATGCCAATCAGCTTTCCTCCGCGCAGAACTTGAATTCTACTTGCAACCAATTTCTCAATAAACCAAATGCCAACCACATTTCTTCCTACTCTCGATCTACATAATCCATCGGGCACTCGTACTGAACCCCACTATAAGACACCACCATTCTCGGCATCGAGGACATGAGCTTACTAGGAATCAAAACTTCATAGGTCGGCAATGCTGTCAATCCATCTCCTTTGGGTATAGAACGATAAATTTGTGATTGATAGCAATTACCGCCCTCATCCCCACACTTCAAAAGCTGTGTCAGGTGCATCGGAATCATCTCCCCCGATCGTAATTTCAAATAAGCAAAGGGGGTGCCTGCAAGCATCCAAAGAGTTCCACCATTTTCACAATCAGCAGATGTTTTGAATGATCTCATCCAAGTTACAGGTAACTCTGCTGTAAAAGCAGAAAATGTCATCAAAACGGCAAACAATAAAATAATTTTTTTCATAGATACCTCCACAAAATAAAATTGCAATGCAGTTCCTGACTTATAATTAAACCCCCTCCTGAAAATTATCAATCGAATTGTTGCTCGCTCTCGCAAATAGTTGGTACAATTTGTACCCAACGCCACGACCGATGAGATGAGCGCTATCACGATCCCTCTAATAGATGTTTTAATTGCCCACAGGCCGCAAAAATATCGCTCCCTTTGGTCGTACGAATGGTCGCATGAATCCCAAGCGAAGACAAAATTCCTTGAAACGCGGCCATCCTCTCCTCTGAAGGACGCTCATACACCGCCCCCGGAAAACCATTAAATGGAATCAAATTAATAATCCCCTTTTTCCCCAAAAGAATTTTAGCAAGCTCTCTCGCATCCTCCTCTCGATTATTTAAACCATCAATTAAAACATATTCAAAGTTGATGGCCCGATTCCCTTTAAATGGAATTGAATCTATCGTCGCCAAAATATCTTCGAGCGGATAACTTTTATTCAAAGGAATTATTTGGGATCGAATAGAGTTAAAGGGTGAGTGTAAAGAGAGAGCAATATTAATTAAAGGGAGCTCCCCAAACCTCTTAAGCCCAGGCAAATACCCCGCCGTCGAGAGGGTAATCCTTCTTGTTCCAAGCTGCATCCCCTGCTCACTTACAAAAATCAAGAGCGCCTTCTTCACCTCCTCAAAGTTATGTAGCGGTTCCCCCTGTCCCATCAAAACAATTTTGGGTTGGGCCGCTTTCCTTGGACGATAACACTCGAGCCACTCCCAAGCGATCAAATATTGAGTGAGAATCTCACCCGAGGTCAGGTGACGTTTTAATCCTTGAGTTCCTGTAAAACAAAAACTGCACCTCATCGCACAGCCCACTTGAGTTGAAATACAGACAGCATAACGGCCAGGAAAAGGGATCAGCACCGTCTCCACTCGCTCTCCATCGCAAAACTCAATTAAAAATTTTACAGTAAAATCTTTTGATTCTTGTACGGAAATAGTTTTTGCAAGGTCAAACGAAGTGCTCTTGGCCAGATAGTTGATCGCCTTCTTGGAGATTTGCCCTTCGGTTAAAGGCCCTACCTTTCTTTCTCGATATAAATGATGAAAAATTCTGATGGCCGCCGTCTTGGGATGAGGACAATCTTGCGTTTGAAGATGCTGAGTTAGGGTTTCGAGAGTAAAGTTATAGATTGATTCCATCAATTACCAATAGATCTGATTTTTAAAACTTATCCAAAAGGGACAACTTTTTTGCCTAGACATTACCATCAAGATCAACTCATCGTCCATTGACATTACCATGAAGATTTGGTCTTGATAGCCATTAGTAAAAAAAACAAAAGTGCACTCGATCGATATTTTGAAAAGATGAGATCATCAGAGGAAGAGCAAAAGGAATAGGCCATGGGAGTACCACAAGAGTTCTGGAATCAAGCTTATAGCGATGGGAGCTACCTCACTCAGTGGGATTACGATTATCCGTCACAAGAGCTGATTGGAGTCCTTTCGGCCATAAACCTTCTTCCTGGAAGCAAAATTTTAGATCTTGGGTGTGGTGGCGGTCGTGATGCCATCTATATGGCCCAGCAGGGATTTTCTGTTTCTGGGATCGATCTTTCAGCTGCTGCAGTCGAAATCGCTCAAAGAAGAGCGATCGATCTAAATACGACCGTTGATTGGCGTGTCGGCAATGTTTTGAATCTTCCGTTTGCAAACAACTCCTTTGAGATGATCACTGACAGGGCCTGCTTCCATCACATCTCTCACCAAGATCGAACACAATATGCAATAGAAGTTTCTCGGATCTTGAGTGTCGGAGGCTTATTGTTGATAAGAGGAAGTTACCATGAGAATGCCGACTCTTTTTTTGCTGTCACCAAAGATTCTATTCAAGACCATTTTGGAAACTTGGGATTTCAAATCGGCCCTCTATTGCCCATTGCTCTGGTCAACAACTCCGGTAAACTCACTGCTAATATGGTGCTATTAAGAAAAGCTGTTCGCTAGATCCGAGGTACATCGATGAAAACAAACTACCTAGAAGCAAATAAAAAATCTTGGAATCAACGCACCCTTATCCACAAGACATCCTCTTTCTATGATATCGACTCATTCAAGAAAGGAAAATGTTCTCTACAAAATCTTGAGATTGGGGAAGTTGGAGATGTTATAGGAAAAAAACTCATCCATCTTCAATGTCACTTTGGCCAAGACACCCTCTCCTGGGCCAGACGTGGGGCAGTGGTTACCGGGATCGATTTTTCTCCTGAAGCAATCACGACCGCTAGTGAACTTGCTGTTGAAATGAGAGACTCATTCACACATCCGCCTCGTTTTATTTTAGCAGAAGTAACGAAGACCCTAGAAAAGTTGTCAGAACAAGAAAGAGGTACTTTTGATATCGTCTTTACCTCTTACGGAACAATCACCTGGCTTCCAGATCTTCGCCCTTGGGCAAACGTTATTTTCAATCTCTTAAGGCCAGGTGGGTTTTTCTATATTGCTGAATTTCACCCGATGTTATGGATCTTTGATGATGATTTTAAAGTCCCTTTTTATCTTTATGATAATCCTATCGATTCTCCCTTGGCCATTATTCAAAAAGGAACCTATGCAAACCCAAGCGCTCCAATAGAGTTTATGGAGTATTCCTGGAACCATTCACTATCGACAATCATGAATGCACTCACGGAACAAGGTCTTAAAATAGAATTGTTCCATGAACATATGAGCTCTCCCTTCAATATTTTCCCTCGTCCAGTCATCATCGAATATGACTCCACACTAAGACAAAAAGGTTATCAAATAGAGGGATTAGAAAATCGTGTTCCTATGATTTTTTCATTAAAGGCCAGAAGGCCATAGAAGTTTATACTCAATCCTGCTCTTCCTCAATTGTTGCCAGTAGTATGTACATGCCAAGTATTGAGGAAGCACCTGCTCCTAAAATAGGAACTGGAAAGTATCCAAAGAGAGTAACAACAAATTGAGCAAGCAAATAGTGAGTAAGTTAAATAAAAGCCCTTTATGAAAATCGACATTCCTATTCGCTTGAGCTGGCCTCATGAAATCAACATGATGCTCTTAAAAATTTGCATCTAAAGGAGGTTAAAATAGCAAAACCTACTTACTGCGTCGACAGGGGCATCGGATGGCAGCTACTCTCTCCTACTCTCACTTTAACTTATCGACCTTCTTTAAAAAAAACTTCTCGCTCCAAAGCTCCAATTCTGCTCGTTTTTCTGGTTTAATAAATCTAGTGAGATCATTTATTGCATCTATAAAATCAATGGAGATTATTTTTTCTGACAAATTTTTTACCAACCACTTGCGATCAGAACAAAGTTTTTTTCCCTGCCAGGGGCCCATTTCAGTCAATGCTGCCGATAGCATATTGTAGTTGACCTCTATTCCCTGGTTAACATACCAGGCGAAATCATACCAATCTCTTCCCTTGACATAATTTCTACAAAGGAGTGCATGGCATTTGCCTGCAAAGAGTGAAGAAAGACCATGAACTGACAAAGAAAACTCTGTGGGGAAATTTAAAAAATCACTTTCTATGAGAGCACCAGAGGGTGGGTTGATGTCAACTTCTAATTTGATCTTAATTTTTTTTCTTACATCAGAGTAATGCTTGAAGGTCATTATTTTTTTTATACTATTGTCCTTTAAAAGGCCTTTTTTAATATTGCCCTCATCTTTCTTTGAATTATCCACTTCGAATTGATAACCATAGAGATTGATCAGTGGAACCGCTATTTTCAGATAAGAAGACAAATCAAAATGCTTGTTCGGAGAGTTGGTGACAAAATCCAAATCTTCCGAAAATCTGTCCAGGCCATGAACAATCCGCAAACAAGTACCACCTTTAAAAGACACCTCTTTAAAGAAACCACTTTTGGCCAGAGCATACAAGGCCACTTCTTGAGTGATCTCTTTAATTGCATTCTCCTCATCATCTGAAGATTGACATTCATAGGACTCAAGTTTTTTTTGAATAACATCTTTCATTTTGTCTCTCTTACTAAGACTTCAAGGAATTTTTTGATTGATCTTTTTCCATAAGAATTGGCCAGTTCCTCTAGTTCTTTAACGGTTATCTGACGAACAAAAGGCATGATCTCTTCCCTTTCTATACGCAAATCACTTTCTATTTCCATCAAAGAAGAGTATTTTTTCTTTCTTAAATAGATCAGATCGAAAAGCGCCTTCAGAGGATTTGCGATGAGAACACCACCTTGGATAGAGGTGTGTTCAACACCTAGAAAGAAAGGTCGACAAGGAACGTAATCATATGAAAACTCACCAAGAGGAGTTTTGAACAATTTTTTTAGACGTTGAGGACACGCTGAGGTAGTCACATAAACCGCCTCGGGGATCAGACCATGGTAGGATAATGCCGATTCAAAGGAAATATATGTTGGCGTATACATTTTGCTGGCAATAAAAAACTTAGAAATTTGTCCCTGCCTTAAGCGTTTTCCCAGCAAATACAATCCACGCTTAAGCTTGATGAAATCTTTGGCCTTGAGCGATCTAGAGATGCCAGAGTGGATGACGCTTGCTTTTTTTTCTTTCAAAAAAATCTTTAAGTCTTCTTCAGAGAAGATCTCTTTGTGTAACGTATTTTTGACCATTTCTGCAAAGTTCATCTCTCTTGACATCCCGCTGGTTTTGCACCAAAAACAATCTTTTTTAGTATGTTTATATACCATTACATCCATTATTTGCGTTAAAAACAATCGAAATAAGTATGTTTCTAACTCAATGGAAAAAAGTAAAAAAAGAAAAAAAAGTATGGCTTTTTTCCCGTCTGGCTCCGCGTTTACTGCGACCGCAGACGGGAAAGCAGGAAAGGAAGGCATAACTTTTCTTAACTTTTCTCACAAACACAACGGACCGAACAAACATTGCTACGTATGAAGTAGTCAACAAGTCCCTTCCTACCATTGAAGGTGAATGCGTCGGAGCGATAGCTAGGATGAGCTGATGACGACCAAAACTGTCGGTCATTAAAATTTGGTAACCTTGTATGTGCTTGGTCCTTTCCAAGTTGTCCATACTCCTGTAATGAAGTTCGTCCTCATCAGGGGATAGATGGAAAAATACCAAAATATTACTCTAACTCACCACCTGTTTTGAGAAAGGACATCGATCTTTTTGAGAAGAGAGTGCCGGATTTCACCGCGTTTGACCCCCCAAATTTCATTTGTTTGACCCCCTCAATTTCACGCATTTGACCCCCCTAAAATAACGAATTGCCGGGCAATTTTTTGATCCATGGCATACATTTGATTTT
>JADGAN010000091.1 GCA_015231955.1 Oligoflexia bacterium
ACCGTATACTGTCCCCGCTAGCTTCACACTGGAACTGCTAACAAATACTGCTACCAGCCACCCTGCTACCTGCTTGCTGGATTTGTAAAACTGTTTTACTGGAATCCAGTTTAAACTTACCTTATTTTTATATATGAACAAATTTCAATGTAGGTTTGATGAATTTCACTCAAGATGGTTTGTAACAGTTTTTCTTCTTTTTCCTCTTCCAATTTTTTTATCCATAATGATAGTTTTTCTAATAACTCGCATATCTTTTTATCGCCACTCCCATATTTTATGTTTAGTCCTATTAGATCGGATAATTTTTCAGAAAACTGCGCCCAGCTATCTTGGTATATGGTTCTAATTTGTATTTCAACCAGCTTCCCATCTACCGATACAATAAGATGAACAGAACGATAACCATGGTTTGGCATTGCCCTACGATCATCAATCACAGAAACATCAAAATTATTTTTTAATAAATCTACAACTGAATTTTGCGTTGCAATCGTATCAACTACAATTCTACATCCTACAATATCTTGAATTTGAGAGAGTCGAATACTTTTTTCTCTGATTAATTTTGTAATAATTGACACATTGGTTTTTATCCGGCCTGAGGCAATACTAAGACCCAACTCACGAATTTTATCGATGACAAATTTTAATGAATCTTTAAATGTTGATCGATAAGAAGTTAATTGTTCTAAATGATCACTACTAATCTTAAGAGGAAGTGTCCAAAGCAAATCGTCAGTCTCTGCATTAGAATCTGAAAAAAACATCGTTCTAAGCTTATTGTAAAGTTAAAATCCAAGGAAAAATTTTAACGTATTTTTAAAAAAAATGGACATTTTGAGAGGAGAATTGCATGACATAAGTGGTCGGACAGAGTGGACTTGAACCACCGACCTTTCGCCCCCCAGACGAATGCGCTAGCCACCTGCGCTACTGCCCGACAATAGTAAGATCAAAAAAGCGTGAGAAATAGTCAGAAATTTTAAAAGAACAAGCTGCAGGATATTGCTTTAAGATTAAAAAGGCAAGCAACAACTTAAAAACTTAAGTGTTCTTTGTAAGAGAGACCGCAACATCAGCACCGAGCTTTGCATTGTTTTTTACAAGAGCAATGTTGGCCTTGAGTGACTCCCCCTTCGTCAGTGTACAGACGCGCTCGAGGAGGAATGGGGTCACCCCTTTCCCACTAATGCCTTTTTGTGAGCACTCCTTGAGTGCTGTTGCTATCGCTGCTTCGATCATCTCACCAGCAGCTGCTGCTGCCTCTGGGATTGGAGTAGCAATCATCGCTCCACCCGTAGAAGAGATCTCCCACATCGCTCGTAAGAAGGCGGCAATTGCCGGAGCATCTTCCAGGCGAGTCTTTACACTCACACCACTCTTTCGCGTATAAAAAGCCGGAAACTCATCGCAAGCGTGGGCGATCACCGGCACGGACAAGGTTTCCAAATATTCGAGCGTCTTTGGGATGTCGAGAATCGATTTGATGCCGGCAGAGAAGACGGCCACACGGCGAAGAGAGAGTTCGGTTAAATCGGCCGAGATGTCCCAAGAGCCGGCCACTTCTCGATGAACACCACCAATGCCACCAGTAACCATGATGGGGATACTGGCCCCCTCTGCACAGTAGATCGTTGCAGAAACTGTCGTGGCACCACTCTCCCCGCGACTTATGGCATAGGGAAGATCACGGGTGTTGAGTTTCCAAATGTGCGCTCCTTCCCTAGCAATGGTCTCAAGCTCACGCTCTGTAAGGCCTATGCAAATTTTTCCACCGACTACCGCGATAGTAGCGGGAGTAGCACCTGCATCTCGTACAATCTGCTCTACCGCCAAGGCCACTTCGAGGTTTTGTGGGTAGGGCATGCCATGAGCGATGATAGTGGATTCGAGAGCAACAACTGCACGCTTTTCACTTAAAGCGCTCTTGACCTCCTCTGAGATTCTTACCAAAGGGGACTTAAAAAAATTTGTTGGGGTAAACATAGAAAGTGACACTCCAGGTTTTTTTCATTATGGTTTATCGCATGTTTTTAGTGTATACACGCTTTAAAATCAATCAAAAAATTGAAGATGGGCAGAACCATACCAAACCAAACCCAACTAAAACAGGAGTGAATCATGGGCGAAGCATTTTCCTCTCTCTTTCGAAAAAAACCACTGCATCTCTTAGAGCGAGACGATGCTCATAATGGAGAGGGATTAAAACGCGAGCTAAGTGTCATTGACTTAACGGCGCTCGGAATTGCCGCCATCATTGGTGCTGGCATCTTTTCCACCATCGGCAACGCCTCCTTTTATGGCGGCCCTGCTGTCGTCTTTCTCTTCATCTTCACGGCCATTGCCTGTGGCTTTTGCGTTCTCTGCTATGCGGAGTTCGCCTCTCGTATTCCCCAGGCAGGCTCTGCCTACACTTACACCTACGCCACGCTTGGCGAGCTTCTCGCCTGGATTATTGGCTGGAACTTGATCATGGAGTATGCCATCGGCAACATCGCCGTTGCCATCTCATGGAGCGATTATTTCACAGGATTTCTCTCCGGGTATGGCATCACTTGGCCAAGCTACCTTGGAATGGATTACCTCACCGCCTCGAGGGCCGCAAGCAAAGTGCAAGATCTGCTCACCACCGGTGGTGCTACCCTCGCCTCGCTTGCCGCTAATAGCGAGTATAACTCCCTGATGAACTCCTACAATGCATGGATGAGCGCGCCCTCTATTGGCGGCCTTCGTATCATCTGCGATCTCCCAGCACTCATCATTACCTTTTTAGTCACTGCTCTCGTTTACATCGGCATCAAAGAATCCAAACGCTTCTCCAACACGATGGTACTGATTAAAATTGGTATCGTGATCATGGTGATCCTCCTCGGTGTCTTCTATGTGCAACCTGAAAACTGGTCACCCTTTGCTCCTAATGGTTTAAATGGCGTCTGGAAAGGTGTCTCCGGAGTCTTCTTTGCCTATATTGGTTTTGATAGCATCTCAACAACGGCCGAAGAGTGTAAAAATCCGCGTCGCGATCTTCCGCGCGGAATGATTGCTTCACTTCTCATCTGCACCGTTCTCTACATTCTCGTTGCACTAGTCCTCACAGGAATGACCTCCTATAAAAATCTTCAAGTAGGCGATCCGCTCCTTTACGTCTTTGGCCCGGAAGTGGCAAACCTCCCTTGGATCGCCGGCATCATCGCCGTTGGTGCCATCGTCGCGATGACTACCGTTCTTCTTGTTTTCCAAATTGGTCAACCCCGCATTTGGATGGCCATGGGACGTGATGGATTACTTCCTCCGATCTTTGCTAAAATTTCACCACGCTTTAAAACTCCCTCTTTCTCCACAATCCTCACCGGAATCGTAGTTGCCGTGCCCTCACTCTTTATGAATTTAACCGAGGTGACCGACCTCACCAGCATCGGTACCCTCTTTGCCTTCGTACTCGTCTGTGCAGGCGTTCTCTTCCTGCCTCCGCAAAAAGATAAAAGCAAATTCTCCGTTCCCTACATTAATGGCAAATATCTAGTGCCTCTCATTCTCCTAACCATAGCAATCCTCTCCTTTATCTATAACCGTGAAGGTGTTGAAAACTTTTTTGTGCTTGAAGGATTTTCTCACAAGATCCCCTACCTCGCCTTTAATCTTCTCGCCATGATCATGGCCATACTCTCTTTTAGAAAAAATCTCTCCCTCATTCCCGTACTCGGCCTCTTAAGTTGTAGCTACCTCATGACTGAACTTGGGATCGTCAACTGGATTCGCTTTGGCATTTGGATCATCGTCGGCTTCATCATCTACTTCGCCTACGGCCGTAAACACTCCAAACTAGCTTCCACTTCCGCTTCCAATCACTAAAATACCCCTATATTAGGTACTATGAAACGTCATGCCACCCATACTCTCCGCGAATGGTACAAAAAGCGCGATCGCCGCCCCCTCATCATCAGAGGAGCACGCCAAGTAGGAAAATCCACCCTGGTGCGCCTCTTTTGCAAAGATGAATCCCTTGAACTTATTGAGTGTAATCTTGAACGCTGCAAACTAAAGTCTATCCACCAAGAGAATTGGCAACTAAGTGAGCTTCTTGATGAGATTAAGACCCTCACTCAAAAACGTATTCATGAAAACAGTATTCTCTTCCTTGATGAAATCCAAGAGGATCCTAAGCTCATCGCTTGCCTTCGTTACTTTTACGAAGAGATGCCCTCGCTTGCAGTGGTGGCCGCCGGATCACTGCTCGACCTCACGCTTAAAAACAGTGAGGTCACTTTTCCCGTAGGCCGTGTAGAATTTTTGCACTTAGGCCCTATGAGCTTTAGCGAATTTTTAATAGCAAGTGATCACGAACTTTTGGCGCAAAAAATTTTATCCTTTGACCTTGCTAAGCTCTCTCCTTCTACGCATAGTGAATGCCTAGAACTCTTCAAAAAATATACTTATATTGGTGGCATGCCTAAAGTGGTTGCAAACTTCGTACAGACAAACTCCCTGCTCGAAGTGCGTGAGATCCAAGAGGAGATCATTCAAACCTATGAAGCAGATTTTCCCAAATATAAAAAAAGCGTTAATGCCGACTGCCTCAAAAAAATTTTTAAATCTGCCAGCTTTCACTTAAGTGAAAAAGTTATTTATCAAAAAATTGATCGCGAATCACCCTCAAAAGAGATCCGCAAAGTCCTAGAACTTTTAATCGATGCCCGCGTCTTACTTCCTTGCTACCACTGTGATGCCAGTGACATTCCTCTTATCTCCACTATCGACGAAACTATTTGCAAACTCTTCTTTCTCGATGTTGGACTTGTCAATGCCATCCACCAAGTAGATTACTCCTTCTTCGAACGTGAATTTTGGACAAGACTCACCACTGGTGGTGTGCTCGCCGAACAATTTGTGGCCCAACACCTATCCTTCATTCGTGGCCCCAAAGCTCCTCCGGCCCTCCATTACTGGCTTCGTGATAAAGTCACACAAAAAGGAGAGATCGATTTTCTCATCCAAAAAGCCGGTCAGATCTATGCCTTGGAAGTAAAATCGGGAAGCAGCAATCGCAGTAAGTCGCTCTTTTATTTTGCAAAAGAAAAGGGTTGGGAACGAGTGATAAAGTTAACTACCAATCCCTACAGCAAACCAATTCGCATCCAACAAAGCACCATCAGCAGTGTTTTATGCGCACACCTTCCTCTCTACGCCATCGAGGCCCTCTCCACCGCTTGGGGGAAAAAGTAGAATCCACTTACAATTAAGTAGGATTGATAACACAGGTCTTAAATCCGGCCGTAAGAATCACACTAAGCTCATAGATCGCCACCGCCAAATCGGCCGTAGAAAACGTCAAATCCACACTATCAGCGGCCAACTCATAAGTAGCAACCATCTTCGCAATATTGTTGGTATCAATCATCCACTTATAAAACTCCTCATGACTGATATGAGTCCCATTTTTCTTATGCTCCTTAAGCTTGGCCATCATCCCATCATAGAGTTCAATCGTCTTTACAATATCGTTAATCATTCCCGCAATACGTACACCAATGGCAATCACAGACGCCAAGCTCACCAAATTAAAATACTCCGAAATCCTACATTGAGGATTCGTAGCAGTCACATTGCTGGTTATAATTTTAAAAAGGAACTTTGCCGCCGGAGTTGCAAGCCGTAAGTATCCAATCATCTCCATCGCCTCGGTATCACTCTCCGTAAGCCTGGCCCGCTCAAAGCTATCCTCTCCCTTCCCCTCATCGTGATGATGATACTCCTCTTGAACCTCCTTCTGCAAATCGGAGACAGACTTCTCTTCCGCCCACGCCACACCAACATAGGGAGTAAACACATGCACCATCAAAAAGATCAAAAGCGTAAACCAAGCATGAGCATCTCTTTTTATTTTCATTCTCTTCCCCCTCATTGTTTCCAAAGGTGGTGTTGTCGTTTATACCTCAAAGAGAGAATCTCCCACAGCGTGCGCGTACCGCCCTTCTCAATGGAATTAATCTTAAACTCTCCCTTATCAGCGGCCCCTCCACCGCGCTCCCGTAACAAATCCTCATCATCCATATCAGCAAAAATCCCGACGGCATCCGCAGCTTCCCCATCAGCGCCCGCCACTTGAGTTCTAGCGACTGGAATCCTACTACTCTTCATCTCACCAGCAGAGGCGCGCACTCGCTCTAAATCGCCCTCCTCCCCACTAGGCATGGAGACACTTGCCAGCTGCCCCAAATAACTCTTATTCATCACCTTCGACAGATCAAGAGGCGTATCCTTTATCGCCTCCGCCATCGCCTTCGAAAACTCCCCCTTCACA
>JADGAN010000092.1 GCA_015231955.1 Oligoflexia bacterium
TTTTGAAACCGTATACTGTCCCCGCTAGCTTCACACTGGAACTGCTAACAAATACTGCTACCAGCTACCCTGCTACCTGCTTGCTGGATTTGTAAAACTGTTTTACTGGAATCCAGTTTAAACTTACTTTATTTTAAAGACCCGAATATCGGATCTCTAAGATGGTCAGCACAAGAATATGCATTCGTTAAAACATGTAGTCATTGCCAGCATAGCACAACACTAATAAATCGCTGTACCCTTCTTGTAAATTGTATACTGAACCAATACCTCTTGAGCCTGATTTCATTGAGTGACTAGCTTCCATATTAACCAATTCCCCATTGGAAAAAACACAAATATCACGTACTGTCACTTCTTTAAGCTGGCGTCCAAAAAAGATAAGCGATTCCAAACGAGAATAACCGTCATAACCAACTCTAGAGGAAGTCTTCATAAAATCATGGCAAGTTGTTTTTTCTTTCAAATCAATCACGGAGGTTGGATTTTTTACTTCTGCATCAGATAAGTGTATATATTTACTTGCTAGAGTTTTTTTAATCGCGTTTATTTGCCCCTCAGATAAATCTACCTCTGCAAAAGAACGAAAAGATACTAGTAACAAGATAGTGCATACAATAAATTTTTTCATTTTACATAAATCCTTTTTTGATGATTGCTCGTTGTTTTGTATCATGACTCCATTATATGATTAAAATGATTCATTCAGGTTCCTTAATTATTATAATTCATACAGCTTATTGAATTTATTCGCTCTTTATTTTTTTTTATTTATTCAAGAGAACCACTTTGACGACATAATATATTGGCACATTCAAGGTTTTTTATGGATTTTCTGTTGGAGGATTAACTAATGAAGACCGTGATAGGTCAGGCGACACTACTTATTATTGCTTTAGTTTTGGTTCTTGCTTTTGCAGCACCTTGATTTGAAGACCCTGATCGTTTTTGTTGCACTCAGAATTGAGAGCAGGAGGGGGAGGCGAATCATTGGTCAAGAAGGACAGTCTACTCATTGACAATACATCTCCAGTGGCATTTTTATAAATGCTTAATTTCTCATTGATGAAACTTTAGTTTGGCAATGTATTTTACCACGAAAACGTGAGATAATAATTGAGTGGATCGTGGAAAAAAGCGTCTGTCTGCTAGGCAGAGAGAGTCGATGAGCACCGGGGCAAGCGGTAAATGACATGGATTAAGGAACGTATACAACGGTTACTTGGATCAAACGAAAGCCAGAAGTTCCAAGCGAGTACGCCACAACGACGAGATTAGCACGTCACCATAGGAGAGATACAAAAGTGAGTCTCCAACACCACAGCTTGGAAGGAGAAAATAATTTCTCTCCGTTTTTTTGATGAAATGTTATTGGCAAAATTAGTATGAGTAAATGTCCCTTTTCCTTTTGTGCAAGATCGGCCAACCTCAAAAAGTCGAGTAAATTTATTTCTACCATCGGCCTATCAGTAGGAACAAATTTCGAGTTTTAGATTTTAAGTCTAATTTTAAGTCCCTTAAGATTCTTGCCGAAAGAGTATCCATGAAAACAAAAACGATCCTCTTCTCAGTATTTTACTCTGTACAACTTATTCTGCTACTCACTTCATGCATAGGTGCAGGTCCTGACGACTTAAGCGGCATCGATGGAAGTCTCTTGAGTGCAAGTTCACGCCTAAGTGGTGCTACCTCACCTACGGTCTCTTTACTCATCATCGGTGCTTCGACAAAATACGCTAGTGTTTCCAAAGCGCTTTCTGCAGATCCTTTAAAGGTGATGCTTCTCTACGATGAAAAACCTTATGAGGGGAAGACTATCAGCTTTGAGATTACCAGCGGTTCGGGAGGAACGCTTTCTGCATCTACGGCAACTACCGATGCAAATGGACTTGCAGCAACGACCCTTACCACAGGAGCATCGTCGCAAACTTACAATATCAAGGCCTCCTGGACTGACGGAAGTAAATCCAGAGAGGTCACGTTTACAGTCGTTGCAAGTGCTTCAAGCTCTCTTTCAAAAGTTGTAAAAATCGTTTATGCAGGCACTGGTAATCAACCAGAGGTGACCACTGAAAATGTAGATCTTAGCACGGGAACATTGGCGCTAAAAGCGGCACTCTTCGATATTGAGGGAACCTATATTAGTGACATTGCGGTCTCCTGGAGTTGCTCTGGTGGCGGGTTTGGAAGTTCTGATTTTATTGGCGATACCACTGATTCTGTCTCTATCACCTTTGATCCAACGAGAACCGGTACGACACTTATTCAAGCCAGCTATCTTGGAAATGATTCATCCATCATCACTCCCGTTGATATGACCGGAACAATTACGGTGGCCACCACTTTGGTTCCGGCCCTGATCCAAATTACCGAGGGTGATGCGCAAACTTCCACAGTTTATAATGTCCTTCCAACAGCGCTAAAAGTGAGGATCCTCACTGCCGGCGCTCTTCCTGTACCAGGAGCTGGAATCAATTTTACGTCAACGCTAGGTGGAGGTACGGTGGTGACCGCACAACCTGTAGTGACAGATGCCGATGGTTACGCGACTACTCAAGTGAGACTATCAACAACTCCAGGTACACACATCTTTCGAGCTACCGTCGTGGGGTACGCTACAATTTTTACAGATTTTACGGCCACAGCGACCGTAGGCTCCGCCTATAAGCTCCAAGTTCTAACTCAACCTTCAGGAACATACGCCGATTATCCTTTTTTAACTCAACCAATTGTTAGAATAGAAGATCAGTACAGCAATGCTGTGACCAGTGCTTCTGCTAATGTTACGTTAACGGTGGCCAGTGGAATTGGCGCTCTTAGTGGAACACTGACTAAAGCTACGACTAACGGAGTGGCCACCTTTACCAATGTGGAATATAGCGTTCAAGACACTGGCGTAAGCATCACCGCCTCCGCCAATGGATTGGTTTCGGCAACGACTTCCCTCTTTGATGTGGATCAAGTTCTTGGTGGTTGTGTCCTTAAAGACGCTTCTTTTGATACACTCGAAGGAGGATGCAAGGATTTGACCTCTGGTCTTGTCTGGAGTTCTAAAACAGCGGCCACCTACACTTGGCATGAAGCCGTTTGGGATGCATCTGTTGGTAGTGCTCAAGATGCTAATGATTATGGAAGAACCAACGACTATCCTCCTGGTGTTGGTTGCGTAGGATCCTGTGACATCTCAAGCACGGATTACTGTAAAAATTTAGATCAGAATGGTTATCAAGATTGGAGATTACCAACGAAGAGCGAACTTCTTGCAGTTTATGCTAACGGGGCCAGCACCCACCTCGCAAGCATTACTAATGAAGATGTATGGGCGAGCGACACCGCTATGCCAATGGCATCTGCCTCTCTGGTCAATTTATCCACTGGTGCTACTACGAGTAGTACTAAAACAAATTATTATAAATTCTATTGCGTCCGCGGCGGACTGGCCAACTTGACCAGAACCTCCTTTTACAACTCTGCCACGGCCAAAAGTTCTGCTTGGATTAAAATAAATAAACTCAATCAAGCACTGGAGGTATATCTTCTGGATGCTAACGCCAATCGCGTGAATGCAAATAACATAAGCGTTACCTTGTCGGTGAATGTTGGAAACATCGCTGGAACAATCACAGGAACAACCAACCAAGTCGGCGCGATAACCTTTTCTGAATGGTCGGTCGATACACTAGGGGATCTCATCCTAACTGCTAGTGCAAACGGCCTTATCAGTGGAACCTACACAACCAAGGCCGTGGCCAATTTTGCTCATGAATGCGTCTTGGAAGATAGCTATTTTGTAACAGCAGATGGCGGTTGCAAGGACATTGGTTCCGGATTGGTCTGGAGTAGCAATAGTGCTGGTCTTCTGACTTGGTACGATGCTGTTTGGAGTGCTGCTTTAGCAGGAAATGCTGCCGCCGATGCTAATGATTATGGACGGAGTAATGATTACGCTAATTTTATAGTACCTGCTGCTCCTGATAGCTCTTTTCTAAATCAATGTCATTCCCTTGTCGAGAGTGGAAACTCCGATTGGAGGCTTCCCAGTTTTCAAGAATTTTTACAGGCAGAGTCTAATGGTGCGGGGACGCGCTTTAACATTCTATCTACTACTAACTTGCACACTTCTTCAACAAATGTTGCAAACCAGAATCAGTCATTTGTAAGTCAATTGGGAGGAGGAAACAGTGCCCAAAACAAAGTTAATGGTTATAACGTTGTCTGCGTAAGAGAGAGCAACTCTACAACCATACCTATTCCCGGTGCTTGTGTGCTTGTAGATGCTCTCTTTACTACGAACAAGGGAGGTTGTAGAGATGAGACAACCGGGCTAGTATGGAGCAAAAGTAGTCTAGGATTATTAGATTGGCATACGGCCGTGTGGAGTTCGACTGCAACTCACTCTGCCCCTCAAGATGCTTACGATGCCACCTCCAACGATTACGATAGCGGAATATGTACTGGAAACTGTGATGCTCAAGGTACTGCTTATTGCCATGATCTTTATGAAGGTGGATACAAAGATTGGAGACTCCCAAGCTTCACTGAACTTTTAGGCGTATCAGGTGCTGCCAAAGCAGGTACACATCTTAGAGGATCGAACCTCAATGGTCTTCACTGGACTTCTTCGACCAATGGGGCTGCCACAGGTCAAGCTTTTACTATAATTCCTGCAACGGGAGGTGCTGCGGGCAATAATAAACCAAATGGGTACAACGTCATTTGTGTTCGTGGCCCAGATATGTAGTCTAGTCCAGCAGAAAACGCTAGCACTATAATAATGAGGACAATTTACAAAGACCTCACAAAGAAAGATACTGTTGCTCCCACTTATCTGGCCTGATCCAAATTGGGAGCGACCTTATGAAAAAAATATTCTTCGGTCTACTACTTATGTCGTTATCACAATCATCCCTCTGCTCTTATGATAAAAACCTGACTTTGAATTTTCTTGATAAACTTCACGATACCGTTAATAGGCACCCCAAAGATATGGCGACCTTTGAGCGCTTCGTGGATGAATTACGACGTTATAAAATAGTTTTTGTTCCAGGGTGGTTTGGCGGCTTAGGAAAACTGGTCTTCGAAAGAAACTTTAGAGAGCAGACCCATTGGCTCAAGAGCAAGCTTCACTTTATACCCGGAGAAGATTATGCCATTGCTCCTATCAATACTTTTTCCAGTACAAAAAAAAATGCCCTGACCCTAAAAAAATTTATTGAAGCAAGCAATCGCCAAGTCATTATCATCACTCACAGCAAAGGTGGTATCGACACCATCGAGGCCTTGGTGGCCTATCCGGAATTGCAAAAAAAAGTAAGAGGAATCATCACCTTTCAAACACCTTTTAAAGGAACCCCTATTGCAGATCGTTTCAATGCCCGATTATTTACAAAAATCATCGCTGGAAGTTCGCTCCCTATCATCAACGTCTCTCCTGAAGAGCGAACAGAATTTATCGATAATAATAAAGAGGCACTGCGTGCCCTTCTAGAAAAAATTCCCATGATCAATCTAGTCGGCTGGCTAGAAGACACTCCTCTTGCAAACCAAATTGCCGAATATACTTTCTGCGGTAACGATAAAGATAAAATTGACGATGGCCTTTCGGCCATTTTCCCACCTCAATCAATCGCCAGAAGACAGCTTAATGGAAGATTTTTTTCTGGGATCATTAAAACCATTGCTCTCATGCTGGCGAGCCATGGATACGCTCTTAATGATTTTATCATCCCCAAAGAAAGTCAGCGTCTACTCAATGCCCACTACGTCGAACTGCCGGGCATCGACCACTTCTCTCTCATCATGACCTCTTATCACAACCATGTTGACAAAATTAGGACGACAATTTATCTCCTACAAATACTCTTAGAAATCAGGGATCAATCAAATGAAAATCAATGGAAATGAATTAACAATTGAAGTATCTATTCAGCGTGTTCTGGATAAAAAAGAACATTCGGTTTATCAAATGGAGAGTATCCTCGTTTTTTCATAGTCATCAAATAACTTCTGATTCTACAAAAATATTTTGCTCCATTCATGGATTTGAATTGTCCTGAAATTTTTTGCTGAACTTTCACCATCTGTAAATCCCGTTCTGCTTGGTTGTTTGTAAAGGGCACGGGCCTATCTTTCATAAAGGGCAAAATTTCATCCTCAAAATCGATTAATCGATCTAATAAATTTCGCTCTTTAGTTTGCTTGGTTTTTCCTCTTTGACAACTACCTTTAGTTCTGGCCATTATAGGGCATTCTTCTCTAGCGTTTCTGAGAATT
>JADGAN010000093.1 GCA_015231955.1 Oligoflexia bacterium
AAACATGACAACACTGCCCATTAATATCCTACTTTAGTTTTAAACACTAAACTATCGAAGCAAAGAATCCACGCCGAAGGCGTTTAGTTCAAAAGAGATTATGTGAAGTCTTAACTTCCTTATATTGGAAAGATTTCAGCTATTGTGAAAATTGTTGAGGGTATTTCTTTTCAAACAAGTATTTTGGCCATTAATGCGACAATTGAGGCAGCTAAAGTAGGAGAATTGGGGAAAGGTTTTGGAGTAGTTGCTGTAGAAGTAAGAGAGTTGGCCCAACGGGTAGCAGATGCCACGAAAGATATTAAACACTTAATTAATGACAGTACACAAAAGGTGAAGACCGGGGAATCATTGGTGCAAGAAAATAATGCTCATTTGAATGAAATTTATCAAGCAGTTCTCCAAGAGTTGGAAGTGATTGCAGAGATAGCAAATTTTAATAAGCAAATCTATCATGGCCTAAAGTCTATTAATAGTGCGGTTGAAAAATTCAACACGACAAACCATGAGACCAAAAGCTATGCCCATGCCATGACCAATTTGGGTAAAGAAATGTTTGCCGAAACAGAAAGAATGGATGCTCTTATTGCTGTTAATTTCAGAAAAAATAATTGACCAATTTAATACAATCCCAGAGGGCGAACTACGCGTCCCTAAAGGGGCAAGCGATCAACAACAATGATGGAAACAGCGTTAATCTTTAGTGATAATTGCCCGATAGGAGAGATAATCATTCTATTTAAAAGGGGGTGTTCGATGTCGCAGAGCTTTGGATCTACATGCTATCTATTGGTTCTAGTGGTTTTAGCTTTTTTAATAAGCAGTGAAAGTTATCCAGCTACTACAACGAGATGTATTGGAGATATGAGCGAGCAAATAGCTTCTATTATGGCAACATTAACTACTGAGGAAAAAATACCCAAAGAGAATGACATCATAAAAGCAAATTGTGATATAGATAATTTAATGACGAATACATTTGGTGATCATTGGCGAAATGATTTTAGTAAAGAAGATTTAAAAAAAATAGATGGCATAAAATTCTGCAGCACAAGGCCTAGTTTTTTTTCTCCTGCATTGGCCGTAGATAGACAAAAGATATGTAATAAAAAATTTAATGTTAAAGAACAACCAAAAGAAGGATTGCTAAGAGGAACCGTAAATTTGGCAATGACAAGGCTTGCAAACATTAGAGATCGTTCATCAAGAATTGAAAATTGTCCAGAGGAATTATCGAAGGAAAAATCATCCGAGTTAATACCAAATATATCTTTGGAAGATGCTCATGGTGTTTTACATGTAGATGCTGATCGGATTCATAATATTGATAAATGGTTTGAAGATTATAGTAAAAATCCCATTAACAAGAGAAAACCAGATGTGGTCACTGATGAGTATGATATTATTCTTCCTGACAAAGTGGTGCGTGATCAAGAACATTTAATAGGTCTTGGATTTGCCAGGGCCAAAAAAGATCAAACACTTGTCGCCGCTCACTCTATAAAGAGCACATGTTTTAATGTTAGAGATGTTAAATCTGTCGAGAAGTGTCTAAAGCACATTCCAGAGAGAGTATCTAAAGATGATCCTAATGCGAATAGTATCAAGGAAAACCGTATAAAGAAAATTACAAGCTATCTTAATCGAGGGATAATTAGCGAGGTGGATTGCGAAAATCCCAGACCTCCCACCCAGATACGTACTAATGGTATCATTGTTTCTAGAATCAAGCGAGGCGATATGATTCAAAGGATTTTTTATAAATCGCTGAGCGATGGTGATTGGAGATCTTCTCCTGTGGTGGAAGGAGGGAAATTTAGTAAAATGGATTTTATTGAAAATCATCATTATGTACAAACATCAAAAATATCAGATAAAATTGCCTCGAAATTAGAGGATAAGACAATTGTCCCTCTTCGATCATTTACTGAGGAGGAGTGCAAAATTACATTTATATCTAAAGCGAAGAACGAGCATCCAAATGAGAGTGCTACGTGTGAAAGCCAAACATTGCTTGCAGTTGCTCAAAGTGAGAATGAACCTGCCGCAAGCATCTATTATTGTTCTCCAATTGAAACCCAAGGCATATATAAAAAATTACAATTAACACCAGAGAAAGCGAGGAAAATGAAGGCAAGCATTGCTGATGGTGCCGACAGAAACGTAACAGCAATGGAACCTAACCAGTGTGCAGACTATCTCTCTTACGCTAACATGCTCCCTTTTGCCGAATTAAGTACCATTTTTGAGACAGTTGGCGACGGTATTCGCCTGTCTGCCAAGGAAGAGATCACAGGAACGGCCATATTTCAGCAGCAAGACATTAAGTGCGAAAATCAAGATATGATCCCAGGAAAATTTAAAGAGATCTCAAAATTAACTATCCTAAAGGAGTGTTTTGAAAACTTTAACAATTACCCTAAAGGATTTATCCCCAAAAAAATGAGTAAACCTGTATGTTTTAGGCAAAAGAAGCATTCTCTTTTAGGTGATATCACTATCTATGAATACCGCGCTCAAATACCCCGTGCAAATGCAGTGGTAGATATTATCTGGAAAATTGCAGCTACTAATATGAAGTATCCTCCAGACGATGAACCTAAAGTTTGGATAGAAAATATTATTGTGGCCGGTGATGGGATCAGTTCTTTTGGCACTTATAAACATCCTCTCAACGCTGCCTTTCTCACATCAAAACCCATTGACTACAAGGAGCAAGTGCCTGAGGAAGGAGTAGGTGAAGATGGAGAGCGGTATTGTCCTTCTTTACCAGGAGATCAGTCAAATTATTGCGACTTAACTCCACTTTTAAAATCTTTGATTCCTATAAAAAAATTTTTAAAGAGTCAAAAGGAGTTAAGCAAAAGAAAACAAAAAGGTAAAATTTCTCCCTGTCCTCTGTAAGCTACCAAACAACAATAGATTTCATCTAAGGCGGTTAGGTTTAGTTAAGCAGATTTTATAAATAGAAGGGGATTGCATACAACATGTATAGCTTTCTAGTAAGAAGGACAGTCTACTCATTGACAATACATCTCCAGTGGCATTTTTATAAATGCTTAATTTCTCATTGATGAAACTTTAGTTTGGCAATGTATTTTACCACGAAAACGTGAGATAATAATTGAGTGGATCGTGAAAAAAAGCGTCTGTCTGCTAGGCAGAGAGAGTCGATGAGCACCGGGGCAAGCGGTAAATGACATGGATTAAGGAACGTATACAACGGTTACTTGGATCAAACGAAAGCCAGAAGTTCCAAGCGAGTACACCACAACGACGAGATTAGCACGTCACCATAGGAGAGATACAAAAGTGAGTCTCCAACACCACAGCTTGGAAGGAGAAAATAATTTCTCTCCGTTTTTTTGATGAAATGTTATTGGCAAAATTAGTATGAGTAAATGTCCCTACCATTGTAAACTTTCCTCTTGAATTATTAAAACAGGCAGGCATTCATGAGAAAGAACTTTATAATTCAATCCCCAATATTCCTATTGTTTTGAGTGAACTAGAGAACAAAATTAATCAGAACTTTATTAATTTTTTAGAGAATTTTTTTCCTAAAAATTTCTCTGATCAATTAAAAGAAAATCCTTGCCTTTGGCATAACACTATAAGACAGTTTTATGAAGGAAATAGAATCGATAATATTTCAAAAATTGTTGAAGAAATAAAAAGAAAGCCTGATTTTAGTATTGTGGCTTTTCCAGATGCTGATGGTTACGCAAATAAATTAACACTTATTGAACACAAACATAATGATGCAATCTCTGATCTTCGATTAGAGCATAATTTCTTAAGAAATATTAAGGATGTCAATGATATGATCAATATTGGCATTTTCGGAGAATACCACGTTTTAAAGCTAGTAGAAATTCTCAAAAAAACCGGTTTTGAGATTGTTAAAGATAAAGTTTATCCGTTTAAAGACGGTGGGAACACTAGTGATAAATATGTCGTATTAAAAGATAACCCTACCGCAATAGTTTTTGAAACATTTCAGAGTAACAGGTAGTCTTATAGATGAAGAACTTGTAAAAAATAGTGCTCCTCAATGGAAGCCTTTGTCTGAAAAAACTGAATTTGATAAAATTCATCCCTATGCATAATCAAAATAGTGTTATTAAAGAATCACCGTTTACACACAATAGCAATTCATGAGTGTATTTTACAATCTACTTTCTGTATGACTTCAAATACCAAAATGATGTCTTTTTTAGGCCGTAATTTTTTCACACCTTACGAAGAGTATTAGGTCGCAATTTGAGATTATGTTATAGTATCGCTACTAAAAACAGAAAAAGACATATAAATAAAGGAGTCAACTTTATGCCCAATACTCCAAACAAGATGGCAGTCTATATTTATTATCACAATTTAATACTCGTCCCTGATCGTGCATTTGAACGTGCAGCCAGGTGTGCCGCTGCCTATACACTCGCAACGCCAAATAGTACGCGCACAGAGATAATAGGGGTTACATTCAAGCAAGATTTTCTTAATGCTTGGAAATCAATTCTTGATATCTCTACAGCCAATAAATACCCAATTTGGATAATGGAAGTTTTCACCCATGCATCTTATGATACTGATGAAAATAACAATATCAATGGACTGGAATTTGCTGATAATAATGGCAACCATACACTTACACGAGTAGATATTGTAGATTTATCCAAATTATCATGGATGAGTAAAACACCATCATCATCTGGTAGTAAATTAGTATTGCATGGGTGCAATACTGGAAAAACGACAGGAAGAAATTGGTGTCCGGCACAAGCCTTTAAAGACACCCAAAGCGTTACGTGCGTCTATGGAGAAGCTGGTTATGCTTATTTCTCTAAAACATATAATAAATATGAAGCAATATCTCCCTCAGATACAAGTATCTATTTGCAAGCCTATCGAAGAAAACGAAATAATTCAGAAGATGCTGTTGGACCACATGCTCTTGGAGATGGGAAACTAATACCCCCGAATAAATTTTCATAAAAAAAAGAGGTAATTCAAATAATATTTTGCTATTAAAGATATGTTTTCACCTACTTCTAAGCGGAGGGTCGTGCATGTGGAAATTTATTAAAATATATTTAATTTTTTTTCCAAAAATAATTGTTTATCTATTTGCAGGATTTACGATTAGCCTACCTACTTTACTTATAAAAAATACAACATTTCAATTTTGCGGACTAGAAAGATTTGGCGTTCCATTTCCTATGTTTATGCAATTTTGCGAGAATGAAAGGCATTTAACGCCAATTCCACTCAATTTAATTTATATTCTATTAAATTCATTTTGTTATGGTTTTTTTATTTTTTTCATCTCAAATTTAAGATTCAAGAAAAATAGGTAAAGCAGAAAATTTTTGATTGTTTCGGTCTTATGTAAAAATCACCGATAAATATAATTCTTTTTAGTTGCTTTCGCTAAAAAAGTCTAACGCTTAATATGCAAGCCGCTCCCTCTTGGATTACCTTTTTAACAATAAAATTTAATGGCCACATCAATCGGGCTCAAAACGTGGAAGGATTACAAGAATTCAAAATTTAAAATAAAAGATTAGGATACTTTTCTTTTTTAATTTTCTTCATTGCTTGGTATTTTAAAAAAGCATTCATCTTGCATCGCCATTTCAAGCGAATACCATCTGATGTCTGTACAACATCATAGAGTGGATTGTTAATGGATCGTTTTTCACCAAAATAGGTCTTAAATTCTCCTGTTACTATATTGTTCAAGAAATCCATTTTAAGGAACATCTTGTCTGTGATCTTAAATTCCCAATTAAAACGATCTAAAGAACTCAGATGTTGGATTTCACCAATCTGACCCCTCCAATTTCACCGATTTGACCCCTCTCTTACGCATCTACTCCATAAACGAACCGCAGGGACGTTCCTAATGTTCATAATCTACTCTATTCTGTCAATTCCTT
>JADGAN010000094.1:0-4830 GCA_015231955.1 Oligoflexia bacterium
TTTAAAAGAGGCGAGTCCATTCCATTAGCTCACACCCTTCAGCCATCTACCCTCTACCGGATGCTGAAAGTTGCTTAGCTAACAGCATTTGGTTGAGAGGTGAAGGTTGAGGGGTGTGAGCAGTTACTACTTTCAGAATATGCACCAAGGTATTGGCGAATTCTTTTTCTTGTCGACAAAATTCGACCTCAAATCCAAAAGCTTCTAGCTCCTGTATGACAGCTTTTTTGTATTTGCTAAGAGTGAAATCTGCATCCTTTTTGATCAGGGAAAAATCAAGATCTTCTGAAAAGCGATCTAGTCTATGCAATATTCGCAAAGCACTGCCTCCATAAATATGATGTTCACCTAAAACATAGAGTCCCTTTTTAACTCTAATAATTTCTCCTTCTTTTTGAAGTTGTGTAATCTTTTCTCGAGTGCCTTTGTAGTTTCGTAGAAATCCTGTGAGGTACCAGTAGTCAAACATAGGAGGAAGGGTGTTGATTGGGCCTGCTTTCATTGTCATCTCTTTTTATGAATATAACCAGTATGTCAGTTTTTCCTGACATACTGGCCGCTAAAAAATAACTCCTGTCAAAAAACATTAAGATATTCGCTTAAGGCCTCTTTATGAGAGATGATCTCCCGCGAAGCCACCATTAACCGATATACTCTCTAAAAGAGCTGTTCAACTCGTTTAAAAAAAGTTGTTTAAAATAAGCAGAATCTTGTTTCTCATAAAAGTACAACATGGCCTTAATATAATCTTCTTTAGGAGTATGTGAAAAGGAGATCGGTAAATACCCAGTGGAGAGTAGAATGGCATTACCCAGCATGCGCGAGGTGCGCTTATTTCCATCGGAAAAAGGTTGGAGGTAAGCAATCAGCAGATTGGCGGCCAAGGCCTGCTCCAGCGAATTTTTTAAGAGATTGATCTTTGTTAGGATATTGTCAAAAAAAGAGATGATTTGAAATTTATTGTCACAAGGAATAAAGCTGGAGTTGGAAATGGCCACCAGATGATCTCTAAATCCTGTGTTTACATCGAGGTTTTTTGTAAGCAGTTGATGGAGCGCTAATACTTTTTGCTTATCAAGTTTTTTAAACTCTGGTTCTTCTCGTATATAATCAATGGCGGCCTTGTGATTTAAGATCATTTGCGCCTCTTTGAAACTTTTCCCCTTTGCTGTTTCATTGAACTTAATGAGCGCCTCGGTTTCCAGGATAGAATAGGTATTGCCTTCGATGTTGGATGAGGCCCAAGAGAGGTCGATGACCAGCTTTTCTTTCCTGCGTTTTCTTTCCACCTCCGAAAGTGTTCTGCGCTTTTCTGTAATACGCTCTTTTAGGGAGAGAAACCTCTCTTCGATCTGCTGTGAATAGGTGAAATCAGCGTTAAGTGCAGATTCAGCAGTTATATTGAAAAAGCTCTTTTTTCGATTGCTGCTCTTGAAATATTGTTCAAATTTGCGTCGTTCTTTGTTGGGAAATAAAGAGGTGATATTCTCATTTGAAAAAATAAGGTTTTCAAGCAATTGATATTTTGTCCCCTTACCGTTTCCAATGGTATTGACCACCTTTTCTTCGATCAACTTTTTTAAATCGCTACTAATGGTGTTGCGATGGGCGTTAGTTAGCGCTTGGGCCTCACTGCTAGAAACGGTTCCATAAATTTTGAGATAGGCAATGATTTTTTGTTTTCTTTCGTTAAAGTCCATCTTAAATAAACCACCTGTGTGCATATTAATAGAAAACTATTTTTATGCACATAGGATAGCATGAACTCATTAAAAATTACAAAAAACTCTGACACCGAGATGGCCAAGCGGCCATGTAAATTGGAAGAGAGATGAATTCAGAAGAAATATTCTGGTGACTGATGATCTGCTTTGAAGGGAGATTAAGATTTTCTTGTCAATAAACGTTCATTATTCCATAGATGCAAAGACCTAAGTGTTCCACTCTTTCCAGTTTTCACTTCAATGGCAACAATTTGTCCCTTGTTTTCAATTAAGTAATCGATCTCTGCATTATTACGCTTGCCCTCCCGAAGCCAGTAACAAAGTTTAGGTTCCATAAAGGGATGTCCCCAATAAAGAAGATGTTGACCGATAAATTGTTCAGCAATAATACCCTTGTGGAAAAGAGTTCACTTCACTTGGAGTTCTGATTTTGAGGGAAAAATCATTTGAAGGGGCATCACTCGTAAGAAGCAGAATTGTGTGCGCGTGGATACTTTCATTAACTCTTGTGGTTAACAAAAGTGTGCCGGCCCCTTGTCACCTCCAAACTCAGCAGAATCTTGATTTTTTGGGGAGATTTTGCTGATATATTGTGTTTTGTCAGCAGAATCTTGCTTTTTTGGATAGATTCTGCTAAAATTACTTATGGAAAAACATATCATTGGTAGAGATCAAGAGAAAAAAATTTTATCGCAAATGCTTGCATCACATAGTCCCGAATTGCTTGCTATTTATGGCCGTCGGCGAGTGGGGAAGTCGTTTCTGGTTACAGAGTTCTTTGAGGAAAAGGCCGTTTTCTTTGAAGCGATCGGGGCCAAATATGAAAGCAAGAAGGCCCAACTACGGCGTTTTTTACGAGAGATAGATCAGGTGTTTGGAGGAGCAGGAGAAGATAGTATCGATAATGATTGGGATGGCGCTTTTGATTTACTTGTTTCTAAAGTCAATCAAACCATTGAAAAAAATCCGGATCGAAAAATTGTGCTTTTTTTTGATGAAATTCCTTGGCTTGATAGTAAGAGATCAAAGTTTTTATCCGCACTCGAGTATGTATGGAATAAAAATTTTTGTAAACAAAGATATCAAAATGTAAAAATCGTTATCTGTGGCTCCTCTGCCTCATGGATGATCAAAAAAGTCATCACTAATAAAGCAGGTTTGCATAATCGTTTAACTGCAATTATTCGCTTACAACCTTTTTCTCTTCAAGAAGTGGAACTTTTTTTACAAGCAAAAGAGATTTATTTTGATAGGAAACAGATCGTTGATCTATATATGATCTTTGGAGGTATTCCTAAATATCTGGATCAGATAAAGCGAGGCCAGTCCATTGGTGAAATTGTAGAGCATCTTTTGTTGAATAAAGATGGTTATCTTTATAATGAATTTGATGAGCTTTATAGCTCCTTGTTTGATGATTACAAATTCCACATGGATGTGATTAGAGAACTATCACAAAAAATGATCGGTCTTTCTCAGTCGGAACTTATAAATGCCGGACAACTATCGGGTGGTGGCCATGCTGTTTCGATTTTAAGAGAGTTGGAAGAGTCTGGCTTCATTATGTCGATCCCTTTGCACGGTAATAAGAAGAAGGGAAAGCTGTATCGTCTAGTGGATGAGTACTCGCTGTTTTATTTAAAGTGGATTGCCGATAAAAAGATTCCTAAAAGTTCTTGGGCCCATCGCATGAACTCACAGGCCTATCATATTTGGAGCGGTTACCAGTATGAGAACCTCTGCTTCAAGCATTTATATCAGATTAAGTCCAAGCTAGGTATTCAAGGTGTCTTTACAGAATTTTCTTGTTGGTACGATCATACAGCTCAAATAGACCTACTCATTGAGCGTGCAGATAAGGCCATTCACCTTTGTGAAATAAAATACTATGAAGATAAAATTGCTGATCCTAAGAGCATTGCAGAGTCTTTTATCAAAAAAGCACGTTCGTTTAAAGCAGCTACCCAAACAAAATCCCTTCTCATCAAAACTTTAATTTCGACTTATGGTCTGGTGACCAATTCCGATAAAATTGACAAAAACATTGTGCTAGATGATCTTTTTATAACTTGATTAAGAGCTTGGACTCTAGTTTTTCCCGAGCTGTGGGAGAGATTGGCGATACAATGGTGCTTTGTTGGATGCCCGTAGCGCACCACGGTACTGACTTTAAAAGGACGCCCCCAAACGAAAATTTCTTCTTTAGTGGCGAGAGTATTTGTCATAGTTGGTTTCCTCCTTAGACCAATCCCACAGATACAACATGTTCTCTTTTTCAAAAAGGGCATCACCTAATTCGTGTGGTTAACAAAAGTGTGCCGGCCCCTTTTTTCTTCTTCTGAAAAAGTGAGCAAAATTATTGAATCATCCATTGAAACCATGATGGCCCTTTTTGCTTCCAAGGATCAAGAGCTTAAAAATTTTTGGGAGAACAATATCAAAAAGCAGTTGGATATCGTGTTGAAAGCAGCTTGATACTCGGCCGAGGGCTTGATTTCATCCCTTCCAAAAAACATCAACTATCAGCTCCACGCGGGCTAAACCTCGATATAATTTATTGAAGGCTCCACTTTTCTAAAAGCTTAAGTCACAGCAGTCATCCCTTCTTTCGATCTACGACACTACAAAATTTATAGGGTTCTAACCTTTTGTCTTATTCGGCCGAAAAGGCACTATAGTCCTTAAGCATCTAGAGAAATATCATATGAAACATTTTTTTCAACACTTGCTTCTAGTCATCATATCCATTGACTTTATCTTCGGCCCCCTCATCTAAATTGATTGTCGCTTTTTTCACACCTTCTACCGCCGCTTCCGATTTAACTGCTGCTTTTTTTACCTCCTCCGGATCACTTGAAGCTCTTGAAATTTTTTGCTCCTCGGCAGCCGCCTCTTTTAGTTTTGTTTTGGCCTCATCTAAATTGATTGTCGCTTTTTTCACAACTTCCAACGCCGCTTCCGATTTAACTGCTGCTTTTTTTACCTGCTCCGGATCGCTTGAAGCTCTTGAAACTTTTTGCTCCTCGGCAGCCGCCTCTTTTAGTTTTGTTTTGGCCTCATCCAAATTGGTTGTTGCTTTTTTCACAACTTCCAACGCCGCTTCCGA
>JADGAN010000094.1:4969-5556 GCA_015231955.1 Oligoflexia bacterium
TCCGATTTAGCTGCTGCTTTTCTTATCGTCTCATCAACGTCAGTCTTTGCAGCTTTCACTTTACTGTCTACTGCTTCAGCTTCCATCATTTGTCTATTTGCCGCTCTTGCTTCAAATTCTGTTTGGAGTTGTATTAGTCTGGTTCTAGCGGCTTCGAATTCGGAGGTGCCGCGTTTGGTGTTTGCGAAGGCTTTTTGGGCCTTGGAGTATTCGTCGTTTTGGGTTGCTAGGGTTTTTACGTTACCACGGTTGGTTTGGAGTTGCTTAGTGAGAGAGGTTTTTGCTTTTTTAAGTCCCTCGATATCATTTACCAGCGTTGTATTTTGTTGCATTCTCTTTGCATACTTGGGATCTGTTGGTGCTATTCCCTTCAAAGATTTTATGTTTTTATCTAGTGCCTTTTGTTTGGTAGCAATCTCTTTCTGGCGTTTATGGATCGTGGAGGTAAGAGCATCATTGCTGCCCATGAGGCGGAGTTGTTCCTGCTTTGATTTGATCAAGGAGAGTGTAGCTCTATCACCTTGTACGAGTTTTGCCTGAAGGGACTTGATCTCTTTTTGGAGGCGGATTGCCTCGGAAGCACGGTA
>JADGAN010000095.1 GCA_015231955.1 Oligoflexia bacterium
GAGTTGGATATCTTCCTCTGAACATTCGATGATTACTTTGTCTTTCTTGCTCATGAGAAGAAAATACTATACTTTTCACAGGAGGCCACGACCCAAGACGGCAAAAAACTAACTTTTTTTAAAAGTCATTCAGTTTTGCCGAAGGGATACCAATGTATAAAAGCTCTCTTAATGCTTCTGCTAAATTTTTCAGCGAGCAAAAAATTGAAGATGAGTCGATCTACTTCATGGTGGAGGTAACTGCTAGTATGCCCATGGAAAAAATTAAAAAAGTGAAGATAGATGAAGATTATGAGCAACTCTTGCTAGAACAATATGGTGCTGAAGAGTTTAGGCAAAGGTGTGGCGATGAATTCGTAGACGCAGTTCAAAGAGGCGGTAAGCTTTTTGGATTAGTTCAAATCAAAACACACTCACAAGAAGAAAGAAAAAAGATTGAAATAGCAATTAATGGGAATGTTGGTAAAACATTTACCGCCGCTATGTCTTTGAAGCAAGCGGTACAAGAAATTGTCAAAAGCTATCGATATGATATGTTTTTTTTTCAAGTTGGCGGAATAGTTAAAAAAATTCCATTATCTACAGAGGGATTTGATGAATTGTTCGAGCAGGCACAAGATTTTGCTAAGGACTTAGTTAATAACAATGCTGGAGCATTAATTCTAGCAAGTACAGCTCCATACACACAGGCGATTAACTATCCTAGAACCGCTCCTCCAATGAGAGTTGATAACAAAGCAACCGTAGTCGACAGTCTTGGCGCGCTTAGGTTTAGCATTCTAAAGACACTCAGATACTTAGATGATGTTATTGCTAATCCACAAAACCATGAAAAATACGACTCAAATATGTCAATAAAGCTTGGTGAAGCTCGTGATCGTTTTCTGAAAAATATGAATGTTCTCATGAGTTTTGCTGATGATTGTTTTTACGATATTAATAAGTGTCGCGAGCCAGCTAAAACAGATGGATTTGATATGACTGCAGCTCCTCAGATCGAGAGACTTGATGGTGTTGTAGATCCTGGTACGGCAAAAACCAAGATCACAGAAAAATATTGCAGGAAATATCAGTGTAAAGAAGGTACAGGTTCTGTTTGCGGAATTATTGGGTTTATTTCAAAAAGAGATCCAGTGTGCGGAGTTGAGCTTTATAAAGAAGGAAAAGATGAAAAGGCCTGTGGGGCAGAGGAAATAGAGGGTTTGAATCTTCCTGATAATGGTACCATGCGATTTTCGTGTCATACTTCGAAAGACATGCCAAATCCAACTTTAGGCCCTAGGGGCTTTTGTCCACGATTAGGATTTGAAAAGGGATACTGGAAATATATCAATGACAGTGCCCATACTCCAAATGGAGGCAGCTGCCCACGAGGAAATAGATCTGTTTTTGCCCTTGTATGTACAAAAACAAAAACCTGCAGACATGAAGCCTTTGGTGTTGAAAGTTATAAAGAATGCGAGCATCCAACTTTTGGTTCTCGATATGGTACTTGTAGGCACGAAAGCTTTGGAAATACCGGCGAGTGTCTTGAGTGGGGCGAGCGAGAAGTTGCGAAATAAAGTTAGAGCATGAAATTTTTTTTGGAATAAAGCTAAAACACGAGGAGCATATGAATAAAACATTAAGTGCAATTGTTTTACTTAGTATTGGATTGTTGTCTAGTTGCAATCATGGAGATTCTTCTCCAGATAGCAATCCAGCTCCTACTATAGCAACGCAGGGGCAAACAAAGTGCCCGGATAATTTGGTCTATGATAATGATCACAAAGTGTGTGTTGAGAATTGCGGATCTGACATGCGGTTTGATTTTTCCTTTTGGAAATGTGTTCCCAGTGAACCTATAGCACCTGTCGTTCCAATTATACCCACTGTTGTTGTTGCACCTATTGAAACACCAATGGTGATTTGTACAGGGAACTCTTATTTAGATCCTGCCACGAAAAAATGTATTCAAGGATTACCCCTTTTAATGTTTGAAAAAGAGTTAAGCATTTTGCCAAATCTTCTTTTTGATAAAAATCCTGAAGTTTGTGTTGATATAAGCAAGCAGATCCAATCTTCAATGACAGAAGAGGATATGCAGGTTATTATCTCCAAAATTCAAAATTCAATTGAGACCTGGATTAATCCTTTAAGCAAAGACCAATCGATTAGTGTTAGATTTGTAAGAAATATTCCAGTTCATGTAGAGCTAAATTCTGAGTGCAATCATAATAACTGGACGGCAACCATACACATCGTAACATCAAGTGATCTTGCAGAATTTTGCGGTAATTATGGGCGCGAATGTGCTAAGTTGTCTCAAATTTGGTTAACGAAAGCTTCTAGGTTTTCAACCTACCTTCACGAGTTTGGGCACTTAATGGGTTTTGAAGATCATTATATAGAAGGTAAGTACGGATGCAAAAAAGGGTATGATATTAACACCACAATCATGTGTGTGAATGATGAAAAGCTAATGCCAGCAGACATTGAAGGAATAAAACGCCAATATTGTAGATTTTGGAGTGATGCAATTGATTGCCAGGAAAACGAATTAAAAAAACTTACAGACTTTGACAATGGAACTTTTATTACCTGTGGAAATAACAAAGTAAATTACGAAATCGTCAACGATTACCATCAGATTAGGTTTATTACTAGATACTGGTTTTCTGATAGGTACGATTGGTCACCCCCTCATAATCTTGATAGTTTTTTACTAGTTGATGAATTAAACCATTATCCCTGGGTGATAAAATCAGCAACCGCTACAGATAAACTTACGGCAGAAGTGGACTTTGCTAATGATAAAGTAATAATTGATTATGGCAATTTAGAACACACTGTTGTTGAGTTTTCCATCAAGAAAGATTGTGATATCTCAAATGATTTTTTGCATTCTCGAATTAAAAGCCAGTTTCCCGGTCTATTGTAATATTGCTCACTATGGGAGTCTCCTGGTCTTGTGTTTTTTTGTATGTGCGCAGACTCGAAAGACCGGACAGTCTTTCTCGTTCTAATTGATGGCCATTGAACGTAAGCATGTTAGCGAAAGGCAGTTTACTCTTCTTGAAAACAAGTCTATTGCAAATAAGTCCGCCTTATTGGCAGCGAGTTATTTTTGACCATCGATTAAATAGGTTTATTTTTTTATGAATATTTGCTAAAAGTAGCACATTGTGATACCTTTTGAAAATGAAATATAATAAACTAGGCTTATTTATAGAAGAGAAGCAAGGAAGGGGAGAGTATACATTTTCTTCTCAGGAGGCCGAAAATCATATCCAATGCACCAAGACTGCGTTGAAATTTGCTCTCCACCGGCAGCTTTTAAAAAAGCGGATAGTACGCTTACACGAAGAGTTCTTTTTGATAGTGCCCTTCGAATATAGAATAAAAGGGGTTTTACCTCCTACCTGGTTCATTGATGATCTCATGCATTTTTTGCAAATGAATTACTATGTTGGTTTGTTATCAGCGGCCGCTCTTCATGGTGCTGGACACCAGCAACCACAGCAATTCCAAGTTATGGTTACTTCAATTTTGAAACCTATAAAACGCAAAAAAATTGATCTAAAATTCTTTCAAAAGAAACATCTAGATTCTTCACAGATAATTAAACTTAAAACATCAACTGGTTATCTTTGTGTGTCCACTCCAGAAGTTACTGCGATTGACCTTGTTACTTACAGCAAGAGTGTTGGATCTTTCAATAATATTATTGCAATTTTTTCTGATCTTATTGAAAAAATAAATCCAGATCAACTTATCGGGCATGCTAAAAATAATATTCCTATTAGCATATTACAGAGGATGGGCCTTTTATTAGATTTTGTTGAAGCACACGAAATCACGAAAGGACTTCATCAGTGGTTATTTGATTATCATACACCAAAGGTTATCCCATTACGAAGTGATAAGCAGTTCGATAATAAAAATATTAATCAAAAGTGGTTGGTTGCTGTTAATGAAGAATTGGAGATAGATGTATGATTCCTCGGTCAGATATTTTAAAATGGAGTGAACATGCCCCTTGGAGTTTAGAACATCAAGTAGAGCAAGATTTAGTATTAACAAGGGTACTGGTTGAATTGTTTTCACATCCAGTTTTAAGAGAGCAACTTGCCTTTAGAGGTGGCACTGCTTTGAATAAATTGTTTTTTAATCAACCAACAAGATATTCAGAAGATATTGACCTTGTTCAAATCACAGGTGAAAAAATAGGGGAGACATTTGATATCATTAGAGAGATTTTAAGTCCGTGGCTTGGAAATCCAAAATCGAAACAAAATTTTGGAAGGGCCACTCAAATCTATAGATTCGATTCAGAAATAGAGCCCATTGTTAATTCGAAATTAAAAATTGAAATCAACACCAGAGAACACTTCTCTGTCTTTGGTCTATTAGAAAAAGAATTAGTGTTAAATACAAAATGGTATTCAGGTAAAGCAAAAATTAAAACTTACACATTAGAAGAACTGCTTGGAACGAAGCTAAGAGCTTTGTACCAGCGAAAAAAAGTAAGAGATATTTACGATTTATCGGTGGCATTAACGCAATTGAAACCAGATAAAGAGAAAATAGTCACATCATTTCTGGAGTATATTAAATTTTCTGGAAATAAAATTACTAGAGCAGAGTTTGAAGAAAATCTGTATTTAAAATTACTAGATCCACTTTTTATTAATGATATAAGCCCTCTTTTAAAAATCAATACTCAAGAAATTGGTGTTGATATGGAATTCTATTCTAAGCATATCTATTCTGATCTACTTTCATTGATTCCAGGTGAACCATGGAAATCAAAAAAAAGTAATGAGAGCAAGAAGATTTATGACGAATAATAAGATGAAGATATTACGTGAATTATTTGATGGCCAACCTGAATCGAAAATATTGGCCACAAAATCTCTTTCGATTTTTGAACACACGGAGGATTGGGAGACAGAAGCCGAATTATACTATGGGCATAATTGGGAAGGGTTGCTTAAATACCAAGATCAAATTGCAAGAGAAAGACCGGATTGTATTGAAGAGCAGTGGAAACTATGTGATCGTTATATTGATAATGGCCTTTATGAAAAGGCTTTTTGCTATCTTTCACAACTATATGATAAAGACCCAGACAACTACGATATCGTTCACTCGCTAATTGAGGTATTACTTTTAGTAAGTTTAAACTGGATTCCAGTAAAACAGTTTTACAAATCCAGCAAGCAGGTAGCAGGGGGGCTGGTAGCAGTATTTGTTAGCAGTTCCAGTGTGAAGCTAGCGGGGACAGTATACGGTTTC
>JADGAN010000096.1 GCA_015231955.1 Oligoflexia bacterium
CCCCCTACTCGCGATGAGCGAGGAAGAGTGGTATCCATCAACGGTAAAAATATTTTCAAGTGGAGCAATGAAAACTTAGTGGGAATTGATCTAGGTGAGAACAAATTTCATCTTTTCTATGACGGCAGCGGAGCACTATTGGCCGCTTGCCCTACCCTAGAGCAGGTTTCTACGGAGAGCTGCACCGTCAAAGTAAATGATGATCTCTTTATTCACCAAGGAAGCGTCTTAAAGTTAGACCGCATTGGCGGCCTTCCCGTGGCACTCACTATTGATGGCCAAGCTTACCCCTTAATTAGCGACTATCTCGGCAACGTACGGGCCATGCTTAGCAGTAATCCCGCATCCAAACGAAAGGTACTCTGGCGGCGAGATTACTCAGCATGGGGTTTTAAGGCCGTCCTCTACAACCAAGAAAATCTCGAAGAGAACAAGCGACTCGAGCAACTAACTCTTTGGAGTTTTGCAGGCCTTATCGAACTCCCCGGCATGAACAAACCTCTTACCGACAAAGAGCAGCTCCTCTTTTACTTCTCCAAATCACGAGTCTATTCTCCAACCATTGGCGAGTGGATGAGCGTGGATCCGTTGGTGCAAAGTGCTGCGGCCGATCTTTTAAGCGCTCCTGGAAACTGGAGAGGGGTTGAGTATGCTAGTGGTGATCCTGTTAATCTGGTTGATCCAAGTGGGTTGGAAACTCAAGGTGTTGGTCTTACTTTAAGTGGTGGTTTTGGCATGGGAGGTGATTTAAGTTTCGGTGTTGTCTGGGATGACAAAGGAAACATTGGACTAATGGGAGATATTGGTTTTGGATCAGAACTAACAAAATCACCAGGAGTATCTCTTACTCTTGATTCTTCACACTCATTCGACGCAACTGACATTTATACTCTACAAGGCCCCAGTGCTTCAGTTGGTGGTTCTGGATTTACTCCTTCTCTACTAGGTGGTGGAGGTGAAATAGCTTTTGGCAGTGGCTATAAGCAAACTACCATGAGTGTAGGTGTTGGTGTGCCTGGAGGTGGTGCATTCAATAGAGTACATGTCTCAGATGTTATAGGATTCAATATAAAAGAAACCTTTAATGAAATAAAGAATGCTGTTGGCACATGGTTTTCTTCTTCACTAAACATTGATAGCAACAAAAATAAAAAAAACAGGTGATACTACATGAAACACTATACACACTTTAAGCTTCCTTCATCCTACATTGTAGCAACAGTAATATTGGGAGTTTTATCGTTTATATTTTCTGAGGTTGTAAAAACTCCTTCCTATGTCAGTATATCGATCCCAATCCTATTTGCCTTGTCTCTACTATCGTGCGTTTTCATTTCTATGATTAGTTACACCTTTAAGGATGTTCCAAGAAGGGAGAGAGCTATAGACGGTATTGTTGTTGAAGCAGAAGTTGTTGAGAGCTATTCAATAAGAAGTTATATTGTTATTAAAGCCAAGTGCATAATCAATAACGAAACCATTATGTTCACTGACAGGTATTCTACTCCCTGTGAGTTTGAAGAAAAACGAGAGACACTTCTAGCTTTCAGTAAACCAAGATTTAAACCAGGTCAAAAGATTAAACTCAAATATAAACAGGAAGACCTTAAAACATTCACATTCATAGCTTAGGCCTTCACTCATAGGGATTAATCATCTCTACATCGGAAGCATGAAGTTGACCATAAAGATCGATTGTCATTTTGATGCTTGAGTGGCCCAAAATCGCCTGCAACGCATACATCTCACCTTTCTTCTTTAGGAAATTGTGAGCAAAACTGTGGCGTAAGTCGTGGCATCTCCATCTCTTTTGCGTTGGATGCTTCTTCTGAAAAGCAATGATGGTATCGAGTATTTGGCCTGCTGACAGTAGCTTGTTCCACTGATTTATAAAAACATAATCAGAGATGCTTGCTCTCTCCTGCTTCAGTTCCTGCAGAAAGGCCTTTACTCCGTTTCTGATTGGTAGTCTTCTCTCCTTGCCATTTTTCGTGTGCATCAAATAGATGTGGTC
Source organism: Oligoflexia bacterium (assembly GCA_015231955.1). Lineage (GTDB taxonomy): Bacteria > Bdellovibrionota > Bacteriovoracia > Bacteriovoracales > Bacteriovoracaceae > JADGAN01. The sequence continues at coordinate 2,015 of JADGAN010000096.1, forward strand.
GGACTCAAAGTTGATCTTGTCCCATTTTAGTTTCCTGATCTCTGCAAGTCTTGCTCCTGTGTGGGCCAAGGTGAGGATGTAGGGATAAAGTACGTTAGGAGAAAACTCTTTCATCAGTGCCAGCATCTCTTTGATCTCTTCAGGGGAGAGGATCACTCTCTATCGTTTCTTTGGTGTTCTCCTCTCATCGAAGTAAACTCCATCTAAGGGATTGCGCAAGATGATGTTTTCACTCATAAGGTATTTAAAAAAGTGATTGATGCCGGCCCTTGTGGCGTTGAGAGAGCGGTTGGTGTAGTTGTTCTCTCTTTTGATTTTTAGAAACCAGTTCTCTAATGCCTCTTTGTTTAGCTGATGAATATCAAACTTCCCGAAGTGATTGCAGAAGGAAACAAAGCAATTACGTCTCACTGTGATCTTACTATCGGGGCACTTGATGAGATGCTCTCTCAAGAGATTGCCGACGTATTGAGTGACTAAACTATTTTCTTCTCTCATGAGCGAACTCCATCAGTAGGTCTTTTGCTGTTGGTATCTTGGAGTGGTTGGTGTTGACTGACCTTCGTATTAGCCACTCCTCAAACTTAGAGGCATCAACCCTATAATTCTTCTTCGGCCCTAAATTGATTGCTGGAAAAGAAGGATCGGTCTTTATCGCACTATAGACGATGTACTTGGATAACTTGTAATCCTTGAGGATGAAACTGATTGGGAGTAATTTATTTTTCATTGCTAGTCCTTTTGTCGAGAATGTTGATAATTTTTTCTTTGGAACCACCAAGTGATAGGTGGAGGTAGCAATCGTGAGCTTTGCTATTTTTCGCATGGCCGACCACAATCTCTCTGATCTCTCTACTGACGTTATTTTCGGCCAAATTGGTTATGAACAAGTGACGGAAGGTGTGGCAAGTGATCCGATTGCTGATGGATTTTGAATACCGTGAACAAAGCTGTTGGATGCGTCTGGTGGAATACTTGGTGTGCCTGCTGGACTCAAAGAGATAGTGGTTGTTGCGGCCATCTAGGTAGATCAGGAGCTTCTCTTTGATGGTGTTCCCAATGATGGCCACTCGATCTTTATGTCCTTTGCCTTGCCTCACGAATAAAGTGTTATTGTCAAAATCAATGTCGGTCACTCTAAGATTGCAAAGCTCTTGGATGCGAAGGCCGGTTCCTTCCAGACACTCGAAAATCAAGCGATGGATAGGGTTGCTGATGTTGCCGTAGAAAGAGTCGATCTCCTCTCGTCTAGGCATCTCAGGGAGCTTTTTAGAGGTCTTAGGGTGGGTTAGCTGGCACTTCTCCCTCACCATCTTCATAATGAATCTCAATTGATCGTAGGAGAGCTTGTGTCGGTTCACATTTCTGGCCACTAAAGAGATGGTTTCGCTTATTGGGGATTTCACTTTTTCATTTTTGGAAGTGAAATCATCCAGAATTAGTAGGTTATTTGCGTTGTTTGGTCTCATTTTTCGTTCCCTTATTTCGCTTTCTAGTCTATTTTACGAAATCGCCATATTGCATTATACATCAAATTGGCATATATTGCAATTCATCATAATTCAGTTTGACATCTCGATCTAAACTAAAATAAGCTAGGGTTATGAAGAAATTTGAAATCCCAAAACTTCCAACATTAAAATACGGTGACAACGAGTCTAAGATGCTTTCTCTTCGATTGCCTGAAAAACTAATCAAGCGATTGAAGAAGGATGCAAATCTTAAAAATCTCTCCGTAACCCAGCTATGTACTTTTGTTCTCGATCAATACTGCCAACAAACTGATAGTGAACAAAATCAATAGTAAGAATTAGAGATTGTCCTTATTGCATCTGAATAACGTACCTCAAACTCCCTAACGTTTTTAGAAACCATATATCCTCTTTGGTCACTCTCTTTGGCGGCAGTATCTCCCATGGAGGATTTAAACTTTCTTCCAAACTCAAACTTGTTCATTTGTTTATCCAGAGTCATTGCCCGATATAAGAAGAAAAGAGTAGAAGTTGTGCAAAAATAAGAACCTTTTGTGATATTATTTTCTTCGATCCAATTCAGAACATGATTAGAGTTGCAACCTGATCTTTTCATATACTCGTTTGTTGAATTTGTTATAGGCAACCTTTGCTCAATATAGGTGGCATAGGATCGGAGACATTTGACAATTATGGCAGGAGCTTCTTGTGTTAGCTTATCTAAAAATTTAAAGTCCATTTTTTCTTTAGGAATAGAGTTGTCCCAGTTAATGACTCTGATCCTTTTGGCGTTCTCTTCTGAGTTCTCAAGGAAAGAAAACTCATTAGTGGCCATTAAGAATACTACATCATGTTTAGTAGTGAACTCGCTTTGGTACAAAATTTTCACAGATAGTTCCTCGCCAGAAACCAGTGCCCGAAACTTTGGACTGTCTTTGGTTCTTAGTACGGACTCGGAACTACAAGCTACTCTTCGACCAAGTAGGTTGTTTGCAATGATTGGAGATTTAAGAATATTATTGATTGAAAGCTGACAAGCGAGATTGCCCATGATGTTGGTGATAAAATTCAAGAGAACACTTTTCCCAGTGTCCATTGGCCCATAAATAAGCAGCATACATTGCTGCTTACAAACCTTTTCTCCAGAAAAGATGTAGCCAAAGAATGGTATCCCTTCAGCAAGCCTGAATAACAATCCTTGAAAAATATTTTATTCTGCTCCTGATTTATAAATATTTTCAGGAGGTACTTACTGTGACAAGCAATCCCATTGAACAATTGGCTAAGCAAATAG
>JADGAN010000097.1 GCA_015231955.1 Oligoflexia bacterium
TCCATCAGGGCCACAGGGAACTGAATCCCAATAAAGATAGGCCGGATATATGGCAGCGATTATTTTTATTTTGCTATTAAATTAGAATTTTTTCTTGCATTTACGGCGAGTCCATATAAGTTACGATAATAGATAGAAAATAAATGGGGGGCACATTCAACGTGAAAAAGTGGATTTTTATTGTACTACTGATCTGTTTTTATTTAAATCTCTTCGTACCAACTTCTTTTCCGCTTTCCTTTAATGGCGCTCCTTTGATTAAAAGAGCGGAAGCGTTTCTATTTATCTTTAGTGTTGGTGTGATTCTCATCTATCTTTGCTCATGCTTTTGTTCCTTCGGAAGTAGCAGTAATGCAGATGCTAATCCTAAAAAAAAAAAGAGTACCAAAATAGATTACCTCATCTACTTGCATCTTTTCTTAGGACTATTGTTGCTGGTGATTCGTTTGAGTTATCCTTTAAGTAACAAATTTAGAGTTTGTTTTGAACTTCCCGAGGTGATTTCAAGCAAAGCGTTGTTCTCTCCGAATAGTAAAAATTATCAAGAGAGCTGCAGCTTCTCTGTGGAGTGGCCCTTTGCTAGTCAGAATAAAGGTGAAAGCTTTAGTCGCTATGAAGATGAGTTAACTTATAGTGAAGCTTTTCGTCCCAGTTGGCGCCTAGGAATTTTAAATGATATACTTTTTAATGTCTACTATGGTCAGCCCAAGGAGAACCTTCCCGCCTATAACCGTGAGATGTTTCGTAAAAGAGATGCCAACCCTTTTCATGCTAAATTTACTTTTCCACCCAATATTCACAACTATTTTGCAACAACTCAAGAGCTTCCCTTAAAACTCGATTATCGTGGAAGTGTGGCCGTCTATGATAGCAGTGGCCAATTGCTTGCTAAGGGTGAAGAGTGGAATCAGAGTAAACTTGCGGAGCTAAAGTTTAAGGTGAGTGTGCTGGAACTTGCAAAAATAGAGATCGATTACTCTAACTATAAGTGTGAACAATCAGAGAGTGAGTGCTTGCAACGGATGTCCATGTCCACGCTTACTCAAAATGAATCGCAATTAAAGATCTCTTATCTGGACTCTTTCGACTACCGCGAGTTTACCCTTAAAAATCTTATGAGCATAAAAGCAAGGCCTTTAGTAAAAGTGGTGCGCCTGCTGGAGAAAACTTTTTATGCTCTCTTTCTTTTTTACATCATCTTAGTCTTGCTTCCTTTGCGACGTAGCTTGGCCTGGAAAACTCTTCCTCTTCGCGAGATGGCCTTTGCGTTGCTACCTCTCTTTCCTATTGGAAGTGTACTCTATTTTTTAACAGTGACCACCATTGTTCCTCACCCACTTTTTGAGCACATCTATTATAAAATCGTAGGGTGTACACTATTTATCTTTTCTCCACTTTTTTTTCCAAAAGTACGAGAATTTTTAAAACGTATTCCTAGCTTTTCTCTTATTCTTTATCCCTCCTTACTGCTTTATAGCTGGTATATGTGGATCACGCTCATTTTGATGCCAAGTTATAACCAAATGGTGCTGTTCCACCCGGGCGATGATAATCTGACTTACTCCTCTATGGGCAAGGCCTTTTTAGATGTAATGGAAGCGTGTGTCTGTTTTGGCCTTGCTTTTACCAAACCCTTCTATCCTTATTTACGTGCTCTTGCTTACCTTATTTTTGGTGATGGAGAAAACTATTTCCAGATCTTCATGGCCATGCTGGCGCTGCTTCCCTGTGCACTGTTACCGATGGTGCTGTTAACGACACTTTTAAACAGTAATTTTGAAAAGCAAAAAATCGCACATCAGTTGGCCGTTGTGTTCATGATCTCTATCGCGGTCATCATGTTTTATACTCAATATTTAAGTTACGGCCTTACTTGGATTATGTTTCTTTTTTCCGAAGGGGTTTCTTGGATCATCATTGTGTATGCGATGATGTTGTTACTTCCGCTTGCTACTAACCTAAAGAGAATGGACAAACCGCTTCTCTTGATTGGAATCGTTGCTGCACTTATGGTGGCATCTCGAACCAATACGCTTTCGCTACTTCTCTTCTTTTTAGGGGCACTCACTCTTTTGAGTTCCTCCCTTAAAGAGTTCGTAAAAAATAGCAGTAAGATCGTGATCCCGGTAGTGATTGCTGTCGTGGTGATTTTCCTGCACTCACTTCTGGGGATAGGTGTGTACAATACGCTAGGGAAATATATCTCTCTTAACTCTTCGGTCAATGTGGACAACCCCTCTTTTTGGGCCATCTTTCAAGCAAAAAACTCCTTCTTTCCCGATAATCCCTCTATCGTCATTACCATTTTAGCAGTGCTGTTCTTGGGGTATTTACTTTGCTTTCTTGCAAAAAAAGCGCGGGTGCAACTCATTTCAGCAGCGCTTTTTTGTTACCTTGGAGGATTTCTTTTGCAAATTCTCTTTCTTGATAATGCTTATTACCCTCGTACGATCATCTCCAGCTTTTTCTTTTTAGAATTTTTTATCATCTTTGTAGCACTTTGGTGTGTAAACAAGATAAGAGGCACAGATGGATCTGCAAAATGTTAAATATTTAGTGGTGGGTGCTGGTTTTTGGGGAGCAGTTCTTGCGGAGCGTATTGCGACTACACTTCGAGAGCGAGTCGTCGTCATCGATCGTCGCCGCCACATTGGTGGTAACTCCGACTCGCATCTCGATGCTACCACGGGGATTGAGTGCCACTCCTACGGCACCCATATTTTTCATACAAACGATGAGAAGGTTTGGAGCTACATTACACGCTTTGGAGAGTTTACTCGCTACCAGCATAAAGTGCTGACCACCTATCAGGGGAGAGTGTATAATATGCCGATCTCCCTCTCTACCATCAACTCCTTTTACAATACGAATCTAAAACCTAACGAAGTGGCGTCCTTTATGGAACGCGAACGCGAGCGTGAGCGTGAGTGCGAGCAAGCGGGAGATGTTGCAAATTTAGAAACAAAGGCCATCTCGCTTATTGGACGCCCTCTCTATGAGGCGCTGATAAAAGGCTACACTATTAAACAGTGGAATAAAGATCCAAGTAAACTTCCTCCAGAAATTATCACCAGGCTTCCGGTGCGTGATAACTACGACAATAGTTATTTTAGTGACTACTACCAAGGGCTTCCACGCGATGGTTATCATGCCCTCTTTGAAAAGATTTTAAAACCTCCGCTAATTGAACTGCATTTAAATTGCGATTACTACGCCATCAAAGATCGCATTCCCCGTAGCACTAAAATTTATTTTTCTGGGCCTATCGATAAATTTTTGAATTTCAAATTTGGAAAACTTAAGTGGAGAGGTCTGCGTTTTGAAAGTGAAGTGGTTGCTCTTAAAGATTATCAAGGCACTTCGGTTATGAATTATGGTGATCTTTCCACTCCCTATACGCGTATTCACGAGTTCAAACACCTCCACCCCGAGCGCAAGGAGATCTTTTTGCAAAAAGCGAGTGTTATTTGCAAAGAGTATTCTGTCGATTGTGATGATGGAGACAACGCTTACTATCCCATTAACGATCAAGAAAATGATGCTCTCTGGGATCGCTATCACCAGGAGGTTAGCAGCAACCCTGCTTTTCGTAACATCACTTTTGGAGGTCGCCTTGGCGGTTATCGTTACCTCAATATGGATCAAACCATTGCCACTGCACTAACCCTCTCTCTCTGATAAACCAAAAAACAAACGATGCTTAGGTTTATGCTAACTACAAAAATTATCCTTTTTCAAAGCTTGAAAAAGAAAATACATTGATCTGGCCTTAGAAGACTAAACAATAGTTATAGTAAGGAGAGATTATGAACATACGAGAAGCACTTCAGGTTTTGGAGTCGTCAGCAGAGAGTGGCAGTGAGGAACTCAAAAAGGCATTCACTTCAGAGTATCGTAATTTAAAAAAGGTGCTTACGGAGTATGCACCTGATATTAGCTGGAAAAAGATAAAAGAGGCAAAAGAGGGTGTTGTCGATTTCACTGTCGATAAGGTCGAGCGTCTAGATAGGTCATCTCATGAACATCCTTGGTACTATATTGGAGGAGTCGGCCTGGTCGCCGGCATAGTTGGTTTTTTACTGGGGCGGGGTAGTAAATAAGATGTGGACGCTTTTACAGTTCCTTCTTGAACCTATCGCCCGTCGGATCAAAGTACACCTGCTTACTTTGCTTATCAAAGTGGCAGCAGAAGTTCGCGCCGTAGCTCTATTTATCATCTTAGTGGTGGTTTCAGCAATCATGTGTGCCATTTCGCTCTTCACTGGCATTGTGGTGCTACTTTATAAACATTCAATAAATGGGGAACTCTCCTTTGATGGAGTTTCGATATTTTGTCTGAGCGTCTTTGTGGTGTCATTGTTTTTAAGTTGCGCTTTTATGAGTGAAAAATTTTGGCTTAGACTACTAAAGCTGGAAGAGATGCTTAAAAAATTGTAAGTTTAAACTGGATTCCAGTAAAACAGTTTTACAAATCCAGCAAGCAGGTAGCAGGGTGGCTGGTAGCAGTATTTGTTAGCAGTTCCAGTGTGAAGCTAGCGGGGACAGTTGCCAGTTAGCG
>JADGAN010000098.1 GCA_015231955.1 Oligoflexia bacterium
ATCATTTCAATGGCTACTGCTCAAAAACATCAAAAAAACTTAAACTAAGTATTTCAAACTATTTTCAAAGTTATGAGCATGAAAAAGATTTGGATAGCATTCTTAATATTTTATATGCACATATGAAGAAAAATGCACCTCATCCTCAATTCTCTTCGGATTTCAAGAAAAGGATCAAACAAAAGAGAATGTTTTTAATGAAGCAAACTGGAATGTTTATTGCTACTGGCGCCTTAGCCGGTGTTTATCAAGCAATCGAAAGTGGAAATATTGGTATGATTGGGGAATACTGTATTCTCGGAGCTGCGGGAGCAATCATAATTGTAATAGTTACCACGGCTGGTGTAATTATCAAACCCTTATTGCGACACTTGTGCGTAGATAAATCAAATCGCTTAAGGCATCCTGTTTTTATTTAACAGGAGGTCTTCCATTTATGATAGAATTAGAGCGCCTTTTAGAAGAGGTTAATAATTGTACAAAGATTGGTTCAAATCAAAGACAAAGAAAATACTCACAACAATTACGAGATAAGTTGATTGCTGCTTCTTCAAAGTATAGTCCCCAGCAAGTAGCACAAGCAACAGGAGTTGCTTTAAGCACACTTTGGATGTGGGGTTGCCGTAGCAAGATAAATTTTCAAAAACAGCAATCTATCAGCAAGGAAAAAAAAAGAGCAATTATTATCAAAGAGCTGCCTCCTCTTGCTGGCATTGCTCCTATTAAAAAGCTGGTCTCAACTACTGCTCTAAAGTTAACCACTACTACAGGTGCTTGCTTAGAGATAAGTGATTGTGATGAACACCAGCTCATCTCTATTGTTAATACCTTTTTAGGAGGCAATCGATGAGTATTCAAGTAACTCTGCAATCAAGGATATTTATTTGCCAGGAACCTTTAGATTTTAGGTGCGGTTTTAATGGAACGGCCGCTGCTTGCCGTCTGAAAATCCAGAAAAATCCTCTCGAAGGAGGACTTTTTGTTTTTATAAATCAAAGTAGAACTATGATCCGATTATATCTTTTTGATGGTCATGGTGAATTATTGATAACCAAGAAAGTTGCTCAAGGACGTTTCCCTTGGTGGAATACCAGTAGCGCTATTTCTGAAGGTTCAGAGACAGAAATTATGATAGAGCATATTCATCTATTGTTAAGGGGAGGAGACCCAAAAAGCGTGCGTCTCCCTCCTCCGTGGAAAAAAATTTAATCAGCAAAAGTATTTATATTGCTTGGCGGAGGCGGGTGCCAAAAATTCATCTTCTTATGCGAAGGCAGTCCCTTGATCTTATCCCTTAATTTCCAAGGTAAAAAGTCCTGCGGCCGTACGCTCATTTCTTCCTTATGTTGAAGACAATATAAAATATATTCGTAGGGATTAGTATTTGACAAATATGCCAGCAAAATAATTGTCATTATCACATCACCAATGGCGGCCCCAACTGTATTTCTAAATGCTTTGGAGTTTGCCAAATATCGAGCAACAAGATAGGTGCACCACTCGGACAAATTGTTATGAAGAGGGATTCCTGGCACTTTAAATGGCAATAAAAGCAAATCATATTGATTAAGAAAGTAAGTAAAAAATTCCCCCAACTCGCTTTTGGGTAATACAATTTTATTTAGAACTGCCTTTTCTATTATTTTTGCCATTGCTTCCACTTTAGGAAGCGCATTTTTTTTAAGATAATCAAGCCTCTCTTCGGCATTCATCCCATGAGTTTTTTCATCAGCTTTAAAAATATCTCTAATCTCATCAATATAAAATTTGGCCTCAACCGGAAAATTCTTTTTTGCTGCTTTAGCATATTCTCGCAAATGTGCCCAACACCCTCCCTTCTCTATCAATGTTACAGAGGAGGTGTTAACACCACTTCCATCACAAACTAAACGAGGTACTGGAAGCCCGGGAGTTCGCAATAACAAAATTTCATCTAGCAATTCTCCAAAATGAATAATCCCGGTTTTTATGATTGGAACTAAATGCCCTTCATTGATGGTTCCAATAAATAAAGAACTATGAATCCCCTCTCGATAGGTAATTTTATTGTCACTCCGACGCTGCTTTAATATCGGTTGCAAACTATGTACTCGATTGGCAATATCATCTCCTTGCATTAGCATGCAATTTGCTCCCAATGTATAAATGTACTTCACCATCGGATTAAAAGTATCGGCCACAAATTCCAATTGATCAAATTGAGTTGACTCTGGAAATCGCTCTCCAACCAATGATTGAAATTGGTCCAATCGATACATCGGCATACCAAATCCAAAATGAAGCATTGATAGTGCCGCTAAGGCAGGGTAGTCATAGTAAAAAATACCACCATCTGATCCTCCATTTTTTAGCACATTCTCTGGCAATGGTGCTTTAAAGACCGTCAAACAAAAATTGCATCGAACATCGTGCATTTTATAGACGATTGCCTTAAATGGTTGCTCGAATGTAAATGAGATGATCTCTCTAGGGTCGCCATCGCGAAGAAAAAGATAAACCTTCCCTCCACAATCAAGAGGACATCGATCGCCTGGCCTTAAATCAGGATAGCAATCTACAATAGTAGCTCCCTGAAGTTGATCTGCTTTACGTTTGCCTTTGTGATTAGGACGGGGTTGTGGTTTCGGAGGAATTGGTAAAGAAGGATTCGATTCAGCTTGGGAAGCAGTAGAACCATCTTTATTCTTACTACTATTACTACTTTTATCATCTGTGGTGTCTACTATATTGCCACTATTATCTCCTGTGCCTGCAGCTTCACTGCTTTCTTTATTATTTTCATCGAACACATCAAAGTATTTTGCTGCGTAAACCAAATATCCTTCATCTGCATCAACCGCATACAATACCAGACCAAACATTTTCTCAGTTTGAAGTAAGTGATCGATCCGTTTGGACTTGGATCTAAGAGGGATATCCTTCTTGTCTTTTACTTGGAAAATCTTTTCCTTACTTATAAATCTATCGGCTCCAGCGCGACACTTCTTTTGATGTTGTATTGTGATGTTCATGTTATTTCCTTTTTGACTGATTGTTTGTTTGTAACGAGCTGAATGTTGCTAATTCTTTCTCTAGTTCCAAATGCAGAGCTTTTACTTTTAGCTTTAATACAGTATCAATCACCTTGATACTTTTTGAACTTGCTTCACTTAAAACTCGGCAAAGAGATTTCATATTGCGAATGACGTTATTTGAAGCGGAAAGAATTAATGCATCATCTTTCATTCTCTCAATTGCAGCATCAACACTTTCCTCTAAAGCGATCGTCAGATAATTCAAGTTTGTTACAGAAAGTGTCTTGGATGGTTTCTTTCCACTTAGAAAATGAGGCAACAGCTTGTCTTGATCATCCTTCGCAAGATCCGCAAGTTTTTCAGCTAAGGGATAACTGATCTTAGTGTTTTCCAATAGGTCAATTGCGTCTGAAGATAATTTCTCCCGATACTTGGACAGATCTAGGTTTTGGTTGATACTAAGGACATTTTTTTTTGATCGAGTCATTCATTACTCCTTGTTATAAATCAAAGGCGATATTGCCTTTTAAACTATTTCTTAAATTAACAATTCTTTTTTTAAACTCTGTTGAGCCATACAAACCATCATTATGGGCTTTTAATATTGCCACAACCTGATCCAGGTAGTTCACAGGCCAAACAAGTGTTCCTATCGCCATTATACTTCCGGCAGTGAATCGCAGTTTTGGTTCAAACATTATCTGCATATACTTCATTGAGGCATTGCCCCTTAGGATTTGCTGGATTTTTTCTCTTGGCATCTTAAGATCGTTGAGACAATCGATCCAATCAAGAATGATCCACCGATTGATTATCATTAATTCATTACAATACAGTCTGCGGACATACTCTCTTGCCCTGTAATCATTCTTTAATTTTGAATTGTAACCATAGAACGAAGCAGTCAGAGTATCGCCAGGGTGGGGAAGAATTAAGCGATTGATAAGTTCTTGTTGCAGATTAAGAAAGGCGAAAGTTGAATCATTGTTATTGGCTTTAACAATTTCATACTTACGAATTTTCCGATTCAATACATCTACTGACATAGTGGTAGAGGCTAATATCTCAACCTTCATCGTAAGTCTGTTCTCATCAAGAAGAGAAAAGATGGGCCAACCAGCAAGCCCATCGGTCTCTCCGCACTCACTGTGGTGCTGTACGATCTCATCTATTAGTGCCATCCTTTTCTCATGCGAAAACCATAAGTAAGTAGAAGCCGAAGGCGCGTGAATAAGAGGGGACTTCATCTCATGACCGAGCTTGTACATCACTGTGCTATCTAACATCTTCCTTTCTAGTGTCCATCCGTACCGAGTTCCCTTCTCATTCCCTGCCTTGTTCTTCTTGTAGCTGGTTGTTATCATGCAATCTAAGAATTCTTTTATTTTCATGGGGCCTGATAGGGACTCTAGCTTCCCCTGCAGATATCGCAGAAGCCTCCAGTAGTTCCCCAGGTCTTTCTTGTCTAACGGTAGTATCG
>JADGAN010000099.1 GCA_015231955.1 Oligoflexia bacterium
TCCATGAATGGAGCAAAATATTTTTGTAGAATCAGAAGTTATTTGATGACTATGAAAAAACGAGGATACTCTCCATTTGATAAACTGAATGTTCTTTTTTATCCAGAACACGCTGAATAGATACGATATTTCTTGATATTGTCCGGAACACTAGACATTAAAGGGTTCTCATGTACAACTGGTTTACTAACTTCAGCTGGTGTACTGGTTGTACTCGCAGGTTGTGGTCTGGTTGATACAACCGGAGGACTAGCTGTCGGCGTAGAAGGTACTTCAAATTTATAAGTACAGTACAAAAGATTAATATTATTAATTGCATCAACCTCAGCTTTGAAATTATCTTCCTCAACTTTTGATTTAAAAGGAGGGATTAGTATTTTTATAGTTTTCAAATTGGGAGCATCTTTTAATTTAAATTTTTTGACGTTAGGGTCTTTTAAAGCGGCTTTGATATCTTCAAAATTTGGACTATGGAGAACAATTTCCTTCAAGCGTTGAGTGACTTCACCTCGTGCTTCGTAGAAGAAATTTTGCAGTGTTTGATAATTAAGTTTGTTGTTTCCAAAATCAATGGATGTAAGAAGAGTGTTACCTTTGAATTGTTGGAATCTTTCATCTAGTGGGACATTTTGTCCATCTGGAGTATTGTAACTTACACCCCAAGTAGATACTCCCTCTGGAGGCGATATAGTTACTTTATCGGAAGATTCTTCTGTAAAGTCACTGTTAACTCTAACGAAGTCGTTATTAGCGACTTGCTTATATAGACCTGCTGGGATGTCACTACTTGTTCTGTAAGGAAGAGAGGTATCTGTATCGTAAGCAGTTACGACCTTGAAAATCTCAGATGCAAGCGAAGGCGAGGAAGGATTGTAGGGAGAACAAGTACCTTCCGTGACTTTAACCAAAGAGCATGATCCATTTGGACTAATGTTTATATAAGAAGAACATACAACATCGTCAACATCGGCAGTGTATAACTCACCTTGTGGGGCATTTTCTCCTGCATCATTTACAATTTTGCATGCTAAACACGTTTTATCTTGTAGTGGATTTTCTGCAACTTTTGCGCTGAAGGTTCTACTTTTTTGAATAATTACTGATGAGGAAAATGGGTTGCGTACTTCAGGAACATAGTAGGAATTTTCATTTATTCCATCAAAATCACTCCGAAAATTACCCTCATACTTAAGGAGTGGCTTTTCTAGTTCTTTTTTTGAAGATGAAGTTTTAATATCATTAATAACCATCGTTAATTCGTTAAGTGCACGTTTCTTCCCACCTAGAGATAATATTGGTATAATGGAGAAATCATTCCCAATTTTTTCATTTTTAAGTTCAATGGTACAAAACGGTTGGCTGCCACTTCCACCACACATAGCAAATGCAACTTTCTTTATACTTATTGCCCAGTCAAAGAGGCGAGTTGCAATCGTCTCGGTTATAATGGACGCTGCTGCACTATCTGTAAGCGTACTCGTATCTTTCCCAGCTACCGCTTTAACAAAAGGTTTGAGTCCCTTGTCATAGTTGGATGCTGACAGATTATTCCAATCCTGCACAGTAGTCGAAATCTCTCTTCGGAGAGAATTGACTTTATCATCTATAACAAAATCTGCTGCTACGGTGATCTTAATAGACAATAATAATATAAAACTTAAAACGATAGGTTTACTTCTCATCCCTTCCTCCTGAAAACAAACTACGATAAATAAAGTATTAAAAACATTTTTTCTGAATAAACTCTTTAATTTAGCTACGAAGAGAAAAACTTATAAAAACAAGCATTAAATCTCTCCTGCGAATCTTCCAATAGGAGATAGTAATTTAATTTTACGACGACTTAACTTAGCCACCAAAACAAATATTTTATAATGATTATAAATGCAGGAGGTACTTGATGAATTTTTTCAAAAATATTCAATGTTTTCAGGAACTAATGTTGTGTTGCTTTTAATGAAATATTTTATTACGTTTTCTTTGCAAAATAAAATTCTCATATCGTATGCCAAAAAAAAAGTGCACATTCAAAAGTAAAGCGTGGAAAAATGATTAAAAATGCCAATGTTTTTTATCACATACTGTAAATGAATAATTTTGAGTTTATGATAATGATTGATTTTTTGTGATTTTTTTGATTTTTAATTGAGCAAATCAGCTTTGAAAAATTTCGGTCAGTTTGAGACATAGGTAGCATTGTTTTTCCTCGCAACTTCCTTAACGACATCTGCTTCAACATTGTAAAACCAAACAATCTGAGTAAAGCCACCGCTTTCGTTTGTCATGATCCCTCCAGATTTTGTAGTAGCGCATTTACTTGTTAAATATGTCATACGATTGTACACATAGGTTTGATTTGCAACAATTTGAGAACAATAACCGCTTACCATCTGTTGATTGCTACTCCTGTATTCTATACAGTATTTTTCCAACACATCATTCTCGATTGACGTAATTCCATAAAAGCAAGAGTAATAGGTATTCGTGGATGACGGTGTTGATGTCCCCGTCCCTGCAGTGTTAGGTGTATTAGAGGTAGCATTGGTAATGTTATTATATGCGCTACTAGGAATATCCTCCCCTTTAACAACAACTGCTTCAACAAGTAATGTTGGTGTCTGCTTAATCTTATCTATCAATAAAGATAGGTCATCACTCATATGAGAAACAAGAACATCGTTGATAAAGATATCTCCAGAAGCATTCCACATAAGTTGCACTTTATCTGATCCTTTGTTGACTATCTTTAAAGTATATTCTCCATTAGAAAACTGGATCGTGTCTTTGGAACTGAAATTACCGCTAGGAGTATCAAAAGAGTGCCTTAGCATAACCTCATTGGTAATATTGTACTCGGGAGTCAGTGTCGGATTATTATTAGATGATGTGGATGTACTTGTTGCTGGCGGGGAGACTGGACTTCCACTCATGGAGTTGGAACTGTTTCCTGTTGATTTTCCACAAGAGACCAGCACTAGTAGGGCTATGGATAACGTTACTATTATTTTCACAGGGCCTCCTTGCATTTATTCAGCTTCAGATAATTTCAAGCATTCACTTGCAATCTTTGCGCCATAGAGTTTATTACGAAAAATTAGCGAGTTATTATGCGGTTACGCTTACAGGATGAAAAAAAAATGTCTATTTTTTTGACAACAATATGGATATCTAACAACGATTTGTTTATGGAAGCACACTTTGTTTACTTTAATAATGATACTGTACTATGTGCTGCCGCTTTAATCTAACAGTTTGTAATCACAAGAGGGACAATCGTTTTGAAATTTTCTGTTTTTCTGGTATCTATGGGAATTTTCAACCGCTACCGCCACCGGCAGTACTACCCCCACCTCCAATACATTTTTCATTACCAAAGCCACCACCTATTTTTATCCCGCAACACTGAATCATTGTTGATCTCCTTGCCAATTAGTTGATGAATGACACTAGCTTTTTTAAAATAAAAACGATAGCTAATTGTCCATTCCAAAATTGATATTGAGTCCTGCTTTGCAAGCGCAAAAGGCCGTTAATTTTTTACTAGGTGATCAATCCGAAAGTCTTTACCACTAAGATCAGTGAAATGCTTCTGGCAATAGAACCACATTAGCGGCCCCCACAAAACTCCTCCTATTACTAAAAAGATCGAGATAGCTAAGACAAAATCTTTCAAGGAAATGGTATCTCCATTAAAAAAACTAGAGAAGAAATAGTAAGTGATTCCGCTAAAGAGGCCCCATGAATACATTCCTTCCTTGATGCAAAATTTAAAAAATCCCATCCTTCGTTTCTTTTTCCATGACTCTAAAAATTTTTGATCTTTCATGTTGGCCCTTGTTGCTATGAAATTTTTTTGTTAATGCCTTTACATCTAATGCAAAGTTTCTGGCCGTTTTGAGAAACGAAAACCCTTTCGCATCTTAAACATTTCTCTTCTTTTTTTGCTACTGGGAGACCATTTTTTGTCTCTTTTCTTTTGATTAAATCGATTTTTGTATTCATGTGTTATGCTTGTTACGACAATATGGATTGAACCATTTTACGCAAATCAGTATCTTTAAGTTTTGGAAGTTCATGGGCATTGGGAACTAACTGCCAGAAAACGCACGATCATATTTGAAAGGCCTTAGTGGACGCATTTTAAGTCGTTTGCGAGAGTGGAATAAAAACTTTCCTAGCCTATTGATATGTGCATATCGACAAGGTGAAGTGCCAGCAATGTCAGTATCAGTAACAGTATATCCATCTTTTTTTAGTTGTTCTATCCGAGATTTCGCATCAAGATTTTAGATAGCATCCTATGTTAATGAGAATTTGGTAATAAAATTATTTTAGAAATGAAAAAATTAATCAGTGACGCTATGACAAGCCTCCTGAAATAAAAAAAGAACT
>JADGAN010000009.1 GCA_015231955.1 Oligoflexia bacterium
AATTCCATCAGGGCCACAGGGAACTGAATCCCAATAAAGATAGGCCGGATATATGGCAGCGATTATTTTTATTTTGCTATTAAATTAGAATTTTTTCTTGCATTTACGGCGAGTCCATATAAGTTACGATTTTTTTTACTTTTAGTTGGAGTTGTCTTGAATCAGGTTTTCGATGGATTGATCGATCTTTTGTAGGCGCTTGTCGTTTTCGTAGAGGGTGGCAGCGGCAGCACGCACTTCACAGTCGCTGATGCCACAACGTTCGCAAGTGATGCTTACGTCGGTGTAGGGAATGTCAGGATCGTCAATGAAGGCAATCTTCTCGCGAAGCAGTGGTGTGATTTGCAAACCGATAGTAAGGCTGCTTTTGTTGGTGGGTGCGTGCAGTTCACGCTTTGCAAGTGTGAAGCAGATGTACTCATTTTCTGATTGAAAAAATCGCACTTTCTGTACACCAACTGCAACACCATCACTATCAATGGCGCTCTTCTTTTCCAGTTCATCTAAGAGTTTAATAGTGATCCAACGACGACAGTAGTGCTCGAAGGTGCGCACGCCGTGTGGGTTGTGGAGTTCTGAAAGGTGCAGCTCACTGGTGATGTCGTAGAGGTCGGTTGCCGTATCTTGCCCGAAGCGAATGAAAAAGATTTTGTCGAGGTTAAAGAAGGTGGGCAAAATCTGAGTCATGCGATGAAAAGGACTATCCCAGGTTCCTTTGTACGCTTTTAAAATATTGAAGAACTGCTCTCCATCCCACTTGGGATTTTGAAAGAAGTTGCGAGTCTTAATAATGAAATCGTCCTTAGGAATAAAGAGGGCACTGGCAAAATAGGATGCTTTAAAGTTATTGTAGAGTTGCTCGTACGAATCGAGGTTTAACCAAATAGAAGTGTAGGAGCGCTCTCCCTGATCAAGAAAGTGGTGGCCAATCTCTTTAGCGTAGATAAAATTTTTCTCACGCACACTTAAATTTTTATTGAGCAGAAAACGGAAGCGCTTCCCGCCACGCTTATTGAGCGGAATGATCACATGCTTAAGATCGCTAAGCTCAGGGTAGGTTTTAAAGTCCACCTCTTGAAGATCGTAATGGTACTCGTGTTTTAATACTTCCGCCAAAAAAGAGACATCGGAATGAGCATCCAGTGGTGACCAGTTGTGCTTTTCCAAAAATGCCTGCACACTATCCTCAACTTCTTCAAAATAGTTGTTCTTCAGTTCGATATAAGCTCGAAGCGAAGCGAACAAAAAATCTTTCACCCTTAAGTTAAAACCACGAGCAAGCTCCACTAACGTTCCTACTAAAATTTTAAACTTGTTAGGCTCATTGGTGATAAGCTCCAGCAAACCTTGCGCCGGAATTCCGAAGAGATCAAAAGGCAAATTTTTGAGTAGATTGTTTTCTAAAATTTTGGTTAAGTGCTTTAGTTCTTTATTTAAGCGGACTGAAATCAGATCGTCATAGGGAACACCAAGGGAGTTGGCCAGCAACATGATCTTGTCATTTTTTGGATACTTTTTGCCCTTCTCGATTTCATTGATGTATGAAGCAGAAAGGCCTGAGATATTTCCTAACTCCTTAAGCGAGAGCCCCTTTTCCTGACGAAATTGCCTTAATTTAAGACCAAAAATAAGCCGTAGGGTTTCTTGATCGAGCAGCAATGTTATTTCCTTGTTGATTGTTTGATAGTTTCGTTTTGCCTATCGTTCTGTTTCTTTCGCGTTAATAAAATACCACTGAGCGTGCAATTTCCCAAATTATTTTTTTTTTCATTTTAACTGTGAGCGAAGATTGACTACTCAAGTGAAAAAAAATCCACTGCGAATATTCGCTTGACATCCATCCAAAATCTAGCAATTATCGTAATTGTGCCAATTAAGAATAGGGAAAGTCTTCAATCTCTGCACACCTATTTCTAGTTTACACCATGTGTTTTTATAGGTTTCCAGGTATTCACTGAGATTACTCGAGGTAGGAGGGATACTCGATGTCTGTATGTGCTGAAAAAATTGGTAGACCACGGAGTGAAGAGACGCCCAGCAAAGTGTTATGCTGCCGCTCTATCAACATCTCCAATCCTAGTGGTGATAAGCGCACTTTTCAAATTTTAAACGATGAGCTGATCAGCATCATTGCCAACCTCCATGTGCAGTTGGAGGGGGGAAGAGTCGAACTCTTAAAAAAACGCGAACGCCGCCAACGCGACTTTGACCAAAATCGCCCCCTGCCCACTCTCCCTAAAGAGCAGCTCCCTTGGAAAAATCAAGAGGAATGGCGCGTCTCTATGCCGTTACAACTTTTGCACCAACTCAAATCGCGCGCTCTCGAAGTGGTGTTGCCTGCAAACAACACCGAAGTCATCGTTAAAACTCTCAATGAAATGCAAATGCACGCAAACTACGCCAATCTCATCTTTGACTACGAAGAGGGAGTAAGGCCTTTGTGGAACAATATTTTAAATGGCCTGCAAAATATTCGTGGGTACCTCATTGGCGATCTACCTAACCTCATGATACCAAGCAGGCAAGAGCAGCGCCCAGCGGCCATGATTCGTGTCCGCGCACTCGATCGTAAAGAGGCCACCTTGCAAATCGATGGCAACAAAGTCTCCGCCGCCATCTTTGATCTTGCTCTTCACCTCTACTACTTACTGCCCATCCTTAAAGATTCTCGCTCGCTTCCGCTTTTTTATATTCCAAAGTGTGATCACCCCTGTGAGGCGCAGTGGTGGGCGCAACTCTTCACTCTGCTGGAGAAGGAGTTCGCCCTGGATGCTGGCACCATTAAGGTCACCATCCAGATCGATACCTTTACCTCAATCACACTCGCGGAAGAGATTCTTTACCGCCTAAAAAATCATGCTACAGCACTTTTTATTCATCCACTCTCTACCCTTGCAAACTATCTTAAAAGTTTTCGCAACCAACCTGCACGCGCCTTAAGCAACTTAAGCGGTATTGAAAAGCAAGAAGAGTGGCAAAACAACATCCTTGCACACCTCAAACAAATTTGTCAGCGCCGAGGGGCGCACCTCATCGTTGGCCATAACAATTTTCTCCTACAACACCGTTTAGTTGGCCCAGAGAAAATTTTAATTGAGCGAATCATTGAAGAGGAGTTTTTACGCATCAAAAAGAGTGAAGTCACAGGGATTGCTCTCTATCATCCTCGCCTACTTCCCCTTGCAAGCAACTATTTTCACCCTCACCCAGAGCTAGAAGAAGAGTGCAGCAAGCGCAACTTTGTTCCTGAAGATTTCTTCCCTCACAGTAGTGCCTCTAGAACTATGCATGAAATTCGCCCACTCTTAAAACAGAGCATCCGTTTCCTCTACCACTGGTTTAAAGGAGAGGGACACGCCTATGGGGAGTTTGGGCAAGATAACTTAACTACTCTAGAGATTTTACGTTGGTACATTTGGCATTGGCCCTACCATCGCATCGCTCTCGATGATTGGGGAGTGATCACCAAAGGGGTGATTAAAAAGTCGTTTGAAGAGGAGTTTGAAAACCTTCTTCAAGAAGAGCGTGGCCACGCTCCCATCTCCTCTATCGAGTTTTCGCTCTGGACAAAAGCAAAAAACAAAGCAAAAGAACTCTTCCTTGAAGAGCTGCTGCTTGAAATCAATCTTGTGCTCGAATCCGGCAAACTCTAAGCGTCAAATGACGGAGATGTCACTTGAACAGTGACATCTCCGTCACCGCTCTTCGCTCTATACCTTCACTCTATTGTCATGCTTGTAAAAAAGTTTGCTTTGGCCTAGATAGTGTGACGTGCTCATATTGACAGCAGGGCCCTCAAGCGCTCCCTACTATTCATTGGCAGGTAGGTCGGGATTTAGGTAGGACATCTTGAAAAAAACCGATTAACTCTAGACCAAAGCAATACTCTTTAATCCCAACCTCGCTACTATACTATATGCATTTGGTATGCCAAGTTTTGAGTGCACTGGCAATGCGAGTAAAGGCCTGGTCAAACTGCTCTTTTGACATCAATGGTGAGTAGGAGATGCGAATGAACCCTTTTGCTAAGGACTCATCCACTCCTTCGGCAAGAAGAACGTGACTGGGGCGATTTGATCCCGAGGCGCAAGCGGCACCACGCCCAACCTCTACCCCCGCAAGATCGAGCGCCGTCTGCAAAGTATCACCGCTCACTCCTCCCGTAAGTGCAAAGGCCATGGTATTTGGGGAGTAATTGCGACCCTCTCCACTAAAGAAGACGATCCTCTCTTCAAAAAGTTGCTTGAGTTTTGCAGTAAACTCCTGCTTTAGCAAAAGCAGGTGATCGTAAGCGAAGTTTTCTTGAAGTTCCGTTAGTGCTAACAGCAGTGACTGGATTCCCATCACATTTTCACTGCCACCGCGAATGCTGCTAGAGCTGCCGTGAATCAGCGGCATCATGGTCGCATAGAGCGACTTTGGTATTAAAGTAAAACCACTTCCAGGAAGCGCTCCAAACTTGTGACCAGAGAAGGTGTAGAAGTCGAGATCAGAAGAGAGCTTAAGCGATGGCACCCGCCCTGGCATCTGAACCGCATCCACATGAATAAGCGCCCCCTTTTTGCGCTTAAGCTCCTCCATCTCACCAAGGGTGGTCACCCTACCCGTCTCATTATTAACGTAAGTGAGGTTGCAAAGCTCTCCCTTTTTACTATCCCATCCCCGTTTTCGACACCAATCAAAGGTGGCATGAACCGCCGGATGATCGGTCGCCTCTATGTGCAGCGGGCCTAAGTGCGCTTTCAAAACAAAAGAGATGCCTTCGCTGCCTCCAGAGTGAAAAAGTATGCGATGCGAATGCGAAAGGGCAAAGAGCTGCAAAAGCGCTTCCTCACACTGGTGAACCAATTTTAGTGCACTCCGAGCAGAAGCGTATTGTGCTTTAGGATTAGCAAAAAATGTCGAGGTGGAAACTGACTCTAATAACCACGACTTTACTCTTTCAGAAAGTGGTGCCGTAGCATTATAATCAAGATAAATTACTTGAGTTGAACTAATTCATATCTCCTACTTGAAGCTCTTCACGCATAGAGACTGCCACACTCTCAGTTGCATCCTTAAGACCTTCTATACGAATATCCTTGGCCTTTCTAATCAAATCACCAAGTGATGTAGTCTCAAGATACTCCTGCATCAAAATACCCAGATTTTCAAAATAGGTTTTTGAGAGAGTGAACTCCACAGTGTTTGCAGTAACATTATCATTACCAACGATGTCACGTGCAGGATTAATATTTTCACCTACACAATCTAAAATATCTTTAATGGAAATCTCATCCATGCTCCTTGCAAGCACATAACCACCGCCTGGACCACGAACCGACTTCACGACTCTACCATTGCGTAACTTTCTGAAGAGTTGCTCAAGATAGTGAAGACTGATTCCTTGCCGTGTTGAAATTTCTTGCAAGCGCACTGGATTGCCATTCGTGTGTGATGTCAAATCTAGCATCGCTCGAACTGCGTAACGCCCTTTAGATGTTAATCTCATTCCTTTCCTCCATTCCTTATAGTTCTTTAGAAATCCATTCCCGTATTTTCTATTCCGTATTTTCTAAACCAAATCATTTCAATCTTCTTCTATCTTCTTAATTAGTATGTCTCTATTAATTAAATGACGTCAATAAGTAATCCGAAATTTAATTAAAATTTTTCGCTCACTTACTTGGCATACATTGGCATACACTGGCAAAAGTTGCCACACTTCTACAACACCCAATCGATGCAGATAGACATACAATTACTATTGCTTTCAAATTTCTCTTTAATTTTTTTCTAATTGCGTTCTAATTTACTTAAAACATAATCACGAGATGGATGATCACTGTTTTTATTATTGATCTCAATCAAAAGTTCATAGGAACTAAAGCGCTCATCCACTTCTCGAAAAAGTGAAGTAAGATAGCGCTTTCCCCACTCTACTAGAAAGTAATCTTTGTTCTCAATATAAAGGCCAAGCTCCAGGTGTAAAATCTCTTCGGTATCTTTAATCCGATAAAGGTCAGCGTGTGCAACCGAAACCGTTTCACTTAAGACAGAGTAGGTAGGACTTTGTAAAGCACCATCGCCAGCAAAGGCCTTAGCAAAAGTGGTTTTACCTACACCCATTTCACCACTTAAAATAATCATTGCAGGCTTAGTGACCGACTCTTTTAGTTCGCTAATTACATAGGGTAAGTCGTTTTCAAAAACTTTTTTCCAACTCCGAACATCTTTTTGAGACAAGAGAATCCCTCCTCTTAAGAAGAAGTGTGAACTATTGCTTTTTTCATTATGGCCTGTTTTTATCCCAAATAGCAACTAGTTAGAAATCTTTCTGATTACTGTAGTAAGAGCATCAATTAAATCACTCGCCATCACCCCGTGTGAAGATAATTTTTGAGAGGCAACTTTAGCGGCCAGTGAATGGAGTGCAGTGGCCGCAAGCACTACTTCAGAAATTTCTGCTTTGCCCATTACTGCTACTGAACAAAGTCCAAGCAACACTCCTGCAAGCACATCACCACTTCCTCCCTTGGCCAAAGCGGAGTTGGGGTAGTCGTGAAAAATAATTTTTGAATTTTTAGTATTGAGGATGGTAGTACAACTATCTTTTAAAATTACGATCAGCTCTTGTGTTTTAAAATCCTCCAAGAACTTTTTCATCACCCCCAAGCGGTCTGCTTCAAACTCACTCTTGGAAATGCCCAAAAGGCGCACCCACTCTCCAATGTGTGGAGTAAGAATGGTCGGAGCTGTTCGCTCTTTCAAGCGCGGAAGTAGCTTTGGCGTCAATGCCCCAGCATCTAAAAGTAAAGGATGCTCATAAGCTATTTCCTTCCCAAGAAGTTTACAAAGAAGAGCTTCACTCTTATCGCCAACAAGACCAGGCCCCACCAAAATTGCTTGATAATTGTTTGCTACAGCTGAAATAGAAGAGTGCTTTCCACACATCACTTCAGCAGGAGCTCGCAGTAAAAACTCCTCATAAGCATCCTCTTCACTCACAGCAGTGGTAAGTCCTGCGCCTACACTATAGGCCGCACGTGCGGCCAGTGCCAACGCTCCTGTAAATCCCAAACTC
The DNA here is from genome assembly GCA_015231955.1 of Oligoflexia bacterium. Classification (GTDB taxonomy): domain Bacteria; phylum Bdellovibrionota; class Bacteriovoracia; order Bacteriovoracales; family Bacteriovoracaceae; genus JADGAN01. Next base: position 7,064 of record JADGAN010000009.1, read on the forward strand.
CCACCCACCACCAAAGCGTGTCCAAAACTGTTTTTATGAGCACGTTCGCTGCGTGGGTATTTTTTAAAAAAGTGCTGTAAGCAAAGTTTACGATGAGTCACTACCTCCATACGTGAAGAGCAATGAGGAAAACCTGCATAAAGATAGAGCACCTTTCCTTTGCACAAAACCCCTTTAGAAAAAAAGTAGGCCGGCTTTCCTGCACCAATAGCAAAAGTGTAATCGGCGTTGATCGCCACCTCTGCCACATACCCACTATTACCTTCAACACCCGAAGGAATATCCATTGCAATGATCAATTGAGCAACTTCATTAGCAGTAAGCACCATCTCCCTTAAGAAAGGGGTGAAAGGAGCTTTAAATCCCGTCCCACAAATAGCATCCACAATAATAGCACTCTGCGCCCTCTCTCTTAGTTGCTCTTTTGAAGTAATCGTACGTGAAGCTACCCCATAGGCCCGCGCCATGCTTGCTACTCGTAGCAGTTCACTTGAAAACTCCTGCTCAGGAAAAAGGTAGAGAATCTCAACTTGATGGCCACGAATAAAGAGTTGCCGAGCTAGTGCTACCCCATCGGCACCATTATTTCCTTTCCCAGATAAAATAACAAATTTAGCATTAGGCGAATGAACGAGCTTTTCAAGCAGCAAAGCCGCTTCTAATCCAACGTTTTCGATGATCAAATCTTCGCGAAGATTAAAACTAAGAGATGCCAGCGCCTCAAACTCTCGCATCTCTCCAATTGTAAGGATGGGTTTTAAAAACTCTCCCATTTTGCAAACTCCTCTTTAAAACGAGCAACCACGGTTGAGAGTCCAGAGAAGAGGGCCTTTGAGATAATCCAATGTCCAATATTATACTCTATAAAGAGACGACGCTCTAAAAGTGGGCGTGTACTCTCAAGAGTAAGTCCATGGCCTGCATGGCAAGAGATTTGATGTTCCATCAAAAAATTTTTTGCCTGCAAAAAGCGCTGAAAAAAAGCTTCAAGATCATCCTCGTTTAAAACAGCACGCGCGTACTCACCAGTATGGATCTCGACTGCATCAATAAGTGCAGCTGCCTTAAGCAGGCGTGCGCGCTCCAGCGTCTTTGGACACGCCTCTAAAAAGAGTGATACTTTGATCTTAGTGCCGTTACTCTTTAACACACGACAAGTATGGTGAACTTTTTCAAAATTTTCTGCTGATAAAAGATCGAGGCCCCCTTCCGTTGTCTTCTCCTCACGTTTTTCAGGAACCAGACAAACCCAGTCGGGACGCACCTGCATGGCCACATCCAATATCCCCTCATTGCACCCCATCTCTAAATTTAAGAGGCGAGAAAACTCTTTTGTCACCATCTGCACCGCAGGTACATCCATATCTTGAATATGCCGTCGATCCTCACGCAAATGAATGGTGATTTGATCGGCACCCGCCGCAAGCGAGGTGCGCGCGGCCTCCACCACACTAGGGTAATCTTCTCCACGCTGCTGGCGAAGAGTGGCCACATGATCAATATTAACACCTAAACGAATCATCTCTCAATCCTCCCCAATAAACTGACTATGGCTTATGTTAACTCTTCCACCAACACCTGCTCTAGCTCACTACAAACGCGATGAACCTGATCACTCTCCTCCCCCTCAACCATCACACGCACTAAAGGCCCTGTTCCGGAGTAACGAAGTACAATCCGTCCTCTATCTCCAAGTTCACGAATCGCCTTCTCCTGTGCGGCCATCAATCGTGGCACGCTATCTAGTGGCGGGCGCGACTTGGTGGTCACATTTTTTAAAATTTGCGGATACAACTTCACTTCACTTGCAAGCTCCGCAAAACTTTTCTTGTAGTAGAGCATGCACTCAATCACTTTTAGTGCAGACACAATGCCGTCACCAGTGGTGGAGTAGTTTCTAAAAATCAAATGCCCAGAGGGTTCACCCCCAAGAAGTGCACCACTCTTTCTCATCTGTTCGATGATGTAACGATCCCCTACCTTAGTGCGGTGGAGAGCAAGGCCTAAATCGCGCAGGTAGTGTTCCAAACCTAAGTTACTCATGATAGTACCCACAACCTCCTTGCTATTTGCAAGGTCACCCTTATCTCGAAGGTAGCGAGCACACACTCCAATCACCCGATCGCCATTCACCACATTGCCTTGGTTATCCACCAAGATCAAACGATCAGCATCGCCATCAAGGCAAATGCCCAAATCGGCACGATAGCGCATCACTTTCTCTGCACACGCCTCAGGAAACATCGCCCCTGTATTATCGTTAATGTTGGTTCCATTAGGAGAAGCACCTATAACCAGCACCTCAGCGCCAAGCTCAGAAAACACCATTGGCGCCACTTTGTAAGCAGCACCGTTAGCACAATCCAGAACCAAGCGCATCCCCTCCAAACTCTTCTTGTTATCAAAGGCCGATTTAGCGTGAACGATATAGCGGCCAATCACCTCATCGAGGCGTTTAGTGGAACCAAGATCGCCATCCACCTTGCTCTCAATCCCTGCAGGATTTAGAACCATCGCCTCTAACTCGAGCTCCACCTCATCGGGGAGTTTATGTCCACTACCATCAAAAATTTTTATTCCATTATCCCAATACTCATTGTGAGAGGCGGAGATCATCACCCCGGCATCGGCGCGCATCGACTCCACCAAAAAGGCCACACCCGGAGTTGGCAGCGGCCCCGTCAGGATCCCTCGCCCCCCTTGTGCACACACCCCTGCAGAGAGGGCCTGTTCCAGCATATAACAGCTAAGCCTGGTATCTTTGCCGATCACAATCAGTGGACGATAATTTTTACGAAAGCGTTGAAAGTGAGAGGTGATTGCACGCCCGAGGGTGAAGGCCACCTCACCCGTCATAGGGTAAATATTGGCCTTGCCACGAATGCCATCGGTGCCAAATAAGACTCTCTTCGACATATCAATCTCTCCTTGCCATCCTTTAACTTTTTGACGCAAATAATGTAAAGCTAACAATACACAATAAGCCAGAGAAAAGCAATGAAGAGCAATGAAGAGCAATGGGGAGGAGGATGACTTAAACTAGGCGGCTTCTTCTTGATCGCTACTATCATCTTCTCTGACGGGACCTTTGACACCATCTATGCGATCATGCGCCTTATATCCATCAAGTGCATCAAGGATGTCTTGGCTTAACATCATCTTTTTTCTCAAGGCCTCACGGCTAATGCCCATCTCACGAGCGGCCTTCGATTTATTGCCATTGTGACGCTTAATCTCGCCAACAATGAGATGACGTTCGATCAGGGCCAAGCGATCTTTTAGCACAATAGAAGAGTCGGAAGCATAAGGAATATCATCAAGATAACGCTCACTATTGGAACTGCTTTCAATAATAGGCGTTGCAAGATTAGTGAGTGAAGTGATCACATGGCTTTTAGGATTATAAAGCACCACTCGCCCTATACAAGTGCGAAGCTCTCTAATATTTCCCGGCCACTCATACTCCAGAAGTGTTTTAATTACAGAAGGGGCCAATGTTTTTAAAAGAAATCCTTGTCCCTTGCACTCAATTTTTAAAAAATAGTTAATGAGATCTTTGATGTCATCTTCACGCTTTCTTAGTGGAGGTACAGTCACAAAGGTTTTAGCGATAAACTCAAAAAAGTTACGATTAAAACGGCCATCAACAACCATTTTCTCTAAGTTTTTATTAGAACTTACAATAAGCCTCGTATCGAGGACACGATTAGTCTCACCATTTTTATCCCAATTAGGAATACGCCCACTGATCATCACTTCCATCAACTTTTTTTGCAATTTAAAAGGCATCACATGAATGGCCTTAATCAGCAGTGTTCCGCCATCGGCAGACTCTATTTTTCCCATTGTCTTGTCATTACCAAAAAGCTCCAATTCCAAAGCATCTTCACTTTGACCACCACAATTGATCTCTTCAAATTTTTTAAGACCACGCTTCCCTTCAAAGTGAAGAATTCTTGCAAGCAATGATTTTCCAGTTCCAGATTCACCATGGATATAGATAGTCGAATCGATATCTTTTAATTTTACAATCGCATTTCTTAAATTTGCAATATGTTTGGACTTTCCAATGATCACATGCTGACGATCACTAGGTGTACTAAATTTACGAATGGCCGATTCACTGGAGATAGGATTGTAATTGTGAAAGACCGATGAAAACACCAAAGAGACCATCTTCATTATTTTTTCATCATCAACGGTAAACCGATCTTCATTCCTTTTATTAACGATCTCTACCACCCCAATCACCTTATCCTCACGATTTGTGATGGGATTGCAAATTACCGACTTAGTTTTAATTCCTAATATCTCATCAAATTCGGGAGAAAAACGAATATTGTCGTGAATCACGTCTAAATTAATGGAAACACCACTAGTAAATACAGACCCTGCAATCCCTTTCCGATAATCAAATTTCAAGAGTTTTTTATCGATGCCGACACAGGAATGCGCCTCTAATTCATTGGTTTCTGGGTTTACTAGCAAGATCGTTGCTCGCTGGGCATTTACAATGCGCACTACCTCTTCCAGCATATTACCCACAAACTCACTCTTCTCTGCAAAATTAGTCATGTCTTTAAAGAGAGAGATCATCAGCGAAAACATCTCCAATCCCTCAGATGCAGAGGCATAACGATCGACAAGGGCCATTTGCAAAAGACTATCGCGCAGTCTTTCGGGAGAAAAACTTAAAATGTATTGTTCCAAAAAGCGCTTGACATCATCAAGGTCTGTTTCTTCAAACTCCACACCGTAAAGCAACGACTCTTCTTGAATACCACTGGTAAAGGCGCGAACAATCTGTCCAGAGAGATCAACGTGTTGCTTTTTGAAATGCAAGGAGAAGCTTAAGTCTTGGCCAACCGAAAGCCGATGAGTTGTCGTAAACCCAATTCCCTGCAAACTAACATCAACTAGCTTGGCATCATCGATGTATTCGGTTTTGCCTTTCTCATTATCAATCTCTACAAGAAATCGAACTTGATCGGCCTCTTCTACCGGTATTCTAAATGACTGGTAAAATTTAAATTCCGAAAAACTTCTAAGCATACATCCGTCCCTTGTTTTTTGATAGCTATAAGGCAATAGGGTTGCCCTGCTACCAAGCTTATCGGCAGATGTATAGAAAACTTTAGTATTGCGCCTAATTTTTTTGTCACTTTAAATTTTACACTTCAAATTTTATCAAAAATTTTTTATTCGACTATTTCCTCTGTCGTAAGTTGACTAGTACCACTCTTAGTCGGGGACTCGCTCTTTTCTCTATTTTTAATAAAATGGCCCCCATTAACTAAGAAGATCACTCCACTACCACAAAGGGGGCATCGATTAGAATTTGTGGCTTTTGCTGTATTATGATCTTCTGGAACCATTAAGGTAAATCGATGTTTGCATTTTTTATTAATACAATGAACCGTTTTTAATACATGTTCAACTTCAGCAGAAGACTTCTCAACGTCTATATCAGAAGCATTCTTTTCATTAGTATCACCTGCTGCTGCTGCTGATGATGATGCTGATGATGATGATTGGGTAGATGATGTACTCATTTGCATCTTAACCCGTTTATTTTCCAAATCTGAAAGTGCCCTATTAAACTCATGATCATTAAGACCAAGCTCTCGCTTGATTTCTTCTATTTGAGCACTCATCCGAAAACGCTGTTCTTTGTCTAACTCTGGAAGACCCATTAACACACGCTTTAAGATCAAAGCGCGAGTAAGTTTAATGTATCTTTGCGTTTCGTTAAGCACCGATCGAATTTCATCGAAACTCTTCATAGGAAACCTCGTAATACTTCTTCAATAACCATTTTTAATCAAAACCCTTCACTAGCTGAAGATTAACATAATTCCCCTCTCTCAGCTAAAATTCTCTTGATGTCCTTTGTATTCCAAGTAGATAGCTAACTCTATCGAAGAAATTGGTGCCATTTATCCTTGGCACTCCCCCTCAATGAATGTTATTTAAAGAAAGGCAAGCTAGTAAAATTACTAATAAAGAGGAAAAAAGTAAAAGATGAAGCAACAACGACACTATCAATCGAAAGATGGAGTGATCTCACTCGAGTTTTTTCTTAATGGCAATTACCAAGTGAACTCCTTCATTCTATACCATAATCAAAGTTTAAATGCGATTATTATAGATCCTGGACAAGAGCAACACACTGTCGAGAGTATCCTTAAGCGAAAAGAGCTTAAGTTATCGGCCATTCTTCATACTCATGCCCATGGTGATCACATCGCCTGCTCTGACCGCTTGGCAAAAAAATACAATGTTCCTCTCTATCTCCACTCCCAAGATGAAATTCTCTATCAAAATTTAGCAGAACAAGGGCGTCTACTAGGTGAAGTTTTAGATCAACCTACAACAAAACTAAGTTATCTTGATGAGGAGAAAAATTTTTCTTGGCCTTTAAAAATTCTACATACCCCTGGCCACTCTAAAGGACACTGTTGTTTTTATCTTCCAAGTTTCTCTCCGGCCATTCTCATTAGTGGTGATACGCTCTTTTATCGCTCCATTGGTAGAACCGACCTACTCGGTGGTGACTATCAAGAGCTAGAAGAGTCGATTCGCAATAAGCTCTACACTCTTCCAGATGATACCATCGTTATACCCGGGCATGGAGAGACCACCACTATTGGTGATGAGAAACAGTACAACACCTATGTACGCCCGTAACAACCATTCGCTATAAGCATGGGCCCACTCATCATCGGCCCCAATGGCCGGGACATAAGTAAAACCCATCCCATGTTTTCGCATGAACTCTCCTACATCACACTCTAGATCAATTTGTGTCTCCAAAGAATCCACGGTAAAACTAGGAGAAAAAAGTGTTATATGAGATACTTTTCCATATTTTTTCATCAATACTATCTCTTCGATCACACTTTGCAGCGATGGAGTAACCCACTCTCCACGCCCCCACTTTGAATGATAAGTTTGCAAAACTAATAAAAAACGATCCTGCAGCAATTCACGAATCTTTAGAGTACTCGCTTCACAATGAGCAATATAAAGATCACGCTTTATTTCTGCCTGTGCTCGCGGTATGCCATGATAGGATAAGATAAGCACCTCTGTTTGTTTGCTTCTAGCGGAAAGAGCAGAAATGGTAGAAATTTTTTTTGCTATATAACTACTCCACTCCGGCAAGTCATAGAAGGAGGTCACCACCTCAAAGCAGGGAATGTTCACTCGCTTTTGAAACCCCTTCATGATCTCATCAACAATAAACGCAGTGGTTGATTCTGAGTATTGTGGGAACTGCGGCAAAAAAAGCAACTTACTACCACTATCTTTCTCTGCAAGTAACTCCTGCAGGGTAGGTGAACAAAAGAGGAAGGCGTAACGTACGCTGACTCTCCCTTCTGTCACCGCATGCAAGTTGCGATGCATCTTTAAAGCAAGCCTCTTCGTATCCTCAATCATCGACAACTTTTCACTATTGCCCTCACTGATCCCTTTATAGCGCCACAGTTTTTGATACTTTCGCAAACTAAAGTAAGGATAGATGACTAACAAAAAACCATAAAAAAATATTTTCCACAACAGACCACCTTTATCAATGACTCGCCTATTACCAAGGAATGCCTTTAAATATTGCCTTACACTTTGAACATCCAAGGATCTAGGCGTTCCCATTTGCACTAAAACAATGGTAATCTTTCCTCTAATCTCCATAGGCACCTCTCTAGTTGAAAATCTCTCTTCTTTAACTTATAATCTTCATGCTTGCAACTTTATACCTATTTATTTGGCATTTAAAAACACAAAGGATCTTGCATGAAAGGCAAATCACTGCAATCGTTAAAACACTTAGGCAGTCTTAAAACAGATTACTCCTTCAACTACCATCCTAATTATCTTGAGGCCTTTTTAAATAAAAATCCCAAGCATATTGCCTGGACCACCTTTGTCTGCACAGAGTTTACCGCTCTCTGTCCAAAGACATCACAACCCGACTACGCCAAGATCTTTATTAACTATATTGCCGATAAAAAAATGGTCGAGTCCAAATCGTTAAAACTTTATCTTATGAGTTTCCGTCAAAGCGGACACTTTCATGAAGATTGTGTTCAAATGATTTGTAACGATTTAGTAAAACTTCTAAAACCGCACTACATCGAAGTGATTGGGGAATTCACTCCTCGTGGAGGAATTAGTATTTTTCCTTATTGTAATCATTCGAATAGTAAACGCGAGTTTAAGCAACTACGAGTAACGCGATTACAAAATTACTCTCCAGGAAAATACAGTTGCGATAGAGGACGTGTTTACTGATTGATGGCAGAGATTAATATTGATGCTAAATCGTGACAAAAAAAAAGGGAGCCCTGTAAAGCTCCCATTTTTTAAGCGTCCTGCTTTTTAAGCTGGAGAGTGACTTCCTGTCTCTCTCCTTTCTATTATACAAAATATTAAAAAAGATAAAAGGGTATTTCTCTCTTAGGAAAATATTACCTCTAAATGGCCAATACGCTTTTTATTCATCACAATGAACTTATGATCTTACAAAATCTTTTTTCATCTCTGGCCAATGTTTTCAGCAAGTTAAATCCTTCGAGGAAAAAATCATCGCCTCTGCACTCCTTTACCTTCTATATTCCAGCACCACCTTTGCGCAAGAGAGGTTATCGAGAAAAAGAATTTGATAAACTATTTCATAGCTTCTTTAGCAAAGGATACGAGCTTATTTCCATTAATACCACTTCTCACAATGGACCAATCAGTTCGGGAATGTGGATCGTATGCATCGCTAAAGCACTTAAAGACAATCATCTTAGTGAAAAAGATCTTAATTTCCCTGACATCTTCTCCTCTGATAGTGATGCTGAAGCATCATCATTGCTAGAACTTGAAACTTCTTGATGGCCATTTCATTTAATTTCAATAGAATAGAGGGGAAACTTTAACTTCAAACCACAAAGTACACCTCTTTATGTTTATACCTTTACAGTTTTTAAAACACCTATTGCTTGCTCTTCTACTCTTCACACTCACTAATTGTGCTTTTGTCATCAAACAATCGGGAAACTTTGATGAGAATCCCTACTATCAAAAAAAAGAACTCTTACCGCCAAAAACATTTTGTCCTCATAACAAGCGTATGCTTATTACCTCAGGATTACTCTTTAAAGAAAATTTCATGGCCTTCCTTTCCAAGTTGCAAAATGCAAACATTGTACTCACTCCTATTGAAAAATTTGTACTTCTAGCGCTTTTACAACAAAACTTGCGTCCAGATCTCGCCTCTCCCACAGCACGCTTGCAAGTGTTAACCAATAATCATGGAAAACAACAATACTTTAATTTTATTCCTAACAAAGAGTTGATCGTGGCCATGAACGACTTTGCCGTACTGGAAAAAAGCATTAAAGAGTCACTTCCTGCTGAAGAAGTTTTAGAGGATAGCAAAAATAAAAAGCGTACTGCAAAATCTGCTAGTAAACCGATCTTAAAGAGTGCCAGCTTTTTTCCCTATCTGTTTGGGCTAGAGCAACTCCTAAAAAGTTTCAATTCATCGAGGAGTCTATTACAACTAGCAGAAATCATTGACAAACACTATCATTATGCTTTTAAGGTAGAAAAAGGTTTTGATCAGTTTCTTGCAAGCATGGCACCTTCCCTTGCATCCTCTGAAACATGGAAACGCTATTTTTTTAGAGAAGATGAAATCATCACCAAAGGAGAGCTTCTTCCTAAAATTAATTATAGTAAGCTCATTCAAAATTATCTTCAAAGTTTTAGTGACCTTCCACGCGAAAAGCTCTATAGCAAAAAAACTGGAATGGTTGAACAAAACGCCGACATCTTTCCTAATGCCTCACTCTTTAGTATCAGCTGCAACCAAGATCTCTCTCTCTATAACCAAAATAAGCTCAATATCTCAGCTACTTCAGTTGAAACCAATATTTTTGGCATTCAAGAGGGTGATGTAAGCATCCTTGCGGCATCACTGCAATCTCCCTCCTCTGCACCAATTTACAAAGACTCCATTTTAATCAGCGGTGGCATTCCTAGTGATGAGTATAATCTAGTTTGTCTACTCGTCCCCAAAGAAAAAGGTATGCCCCAAATCTCTTTCTTGATCGATCACGACCGTGATCCTGGGCAACACGCCTATCACCTCCTTCGCAAAGGTCTTTTAAAATCACGATCCACTAAAGATTTTGACCACTATCTAAAATCTTCTCGCTATCTTATTTTGCAAAACCCTCTGCGCCTGATTGTGGAATCACAACGCATGCAAAGCAGCGAGACCGAGCAAACCTTCAAGTTAAATCTCCCCATCTACAATGCCAATTCCATTGCAAGGATCATAGGACATATCTATACTACCGACGAAAGTACCTTTGTAACGGAAGAACGCAGTGAAGATATTCTCACTTGCCTTTAAAACGCTTTAATAAAATGTAACGTAATATGAATGTAACGTAAGGAGTTTTTATGAAATATCTATCCATAGATATTGAAAGCACTGGACTTGATGAGGATTGTCTTCTTATTGAATTTGCGGCAATTCCTTTCGACACCTGTATGCCTTTGGAAAAATCGTTAGAGCACACTCTCGCTTTTCATAGCTTTATTCAGTGCCCATCCTTCGAACTACTGAGGCCCAAGCTAAACCCATGGGTTGCTGAACACAACGAATCGCTTATCCGCAAGGCCGCTAGCTGCAATATTACTCTCGCCACTTTTGGCAACAACTTCAAGCAATACCTACAAAGCAGTCCCATCAAAAACTACTTCTTGATTAAAAATGAAAACGATCAAAACAAAGATCAAGACAAAATTGTCCTCTTTGGGAAATCCTTAAACGCCATTGATCTTCCGTTTCTTCGTCGTGATTTAGGTTCTGATTTCATGAATACTTTTTTCTTACACAAAGTAATGGATCTCACCGCCTTTGCCTTTGGGCTGATCGACTTAAACCTTTTGCCTGAAGGAGTACACTCCAGTTCAGAGCTTATGAAACATTTTAAGATGGGTGAGGTTTCTCATACCGCTCTCGATGATGCCAAAAACACGGCGATCATCTACATGCGCCTACTTGATTACATCAAAACCCAAAAGCTCCTGCACTCTTCTCACATCACGCTACCAACTACTGGCCTTTAAGATATTGAAAGGGATCCACACTCTTACCCTCTTGCCTCACTTCAAAGTGAAGGTGCGGCCCTGTTGATCTGCCAGAATTACCAACTAAAGCAATGGCATCTCCTCTATTCACTCGATCACCTTGAGAAACTCTCTTCTTTAAAAGATGTCCATATACCGTTATAGTGCCATCACCATGGTTTATCATCAGCACCTCACCATAACCACCGGGATCGCTACCCGAAAAGCTCACGACTCCATCAGCAACTGCCACAATATCATCACCCATAGGGGCGGCCACATCGATTCCTGCGTGATTATGACTAGAGCGATCTTCACCATAAGCGGAGGTCAGACGATAAGAAGAGGGTACTGGCCACAAAAAAAGGCCACCTCTAAAATCTTCCGCCCCAAGAGTGCTCCATCCATACAAAGAGGCATTCCCATAAACATAGGATAAGATCCCTGTATACTCTGGAACAAAGATCCACTCTCCCTCACTCCATTTGGCCTGCCTATTAGCACTCTCAATGGAAGCTTTAGGAACGCCATAAAGGGCCGCAAGAGACTTTGCATTTTCACCCGCCGCTAATAAAACATAGCGGCCACTTCTCATCACACTTTGAGAACAGCCACTCACCACTTGTAATAATAGTAGTAGCAGTAATAAAGAGATCCCACTACTTGGCGAGTAAGAGCGCATAACATACATTCCTTAGGAAATATTATTTGGAAAATATTTTTTGCACATCCATTGTCTGCAACAAACGCATTAACTCCTCTTGATAAAGATAGCTATTCCATGCACTCTCATGGCTTCCGGGTAAAAAAGCGAGAGGAGTGACCGAGACTACCCCTACATCGACCGCTTCGCAATCGCTCATCATGCTGTCCACATTTATCGCATCTCCACTACTTGCCTTTTTTGCGTTACTACTATGATCTTTAAAAATCCCATGCCCATCGCATCCCGTACCCACCCAGTAGTAGCGACGATTTCTAGGACACAAAATTTCGTGCACCTCTCCTCGGTATAAACGCAATCCCGAAAGTGTAACCTTAGCAGTATTAGGTACTTTTAAATAAGGAATATTCACGTTTAAAAAATAGTGTGAAGGGATCAGTCGTTGAATGCCCCTTTTTAAGAGTTCACACACAAATTTACTGGCCCCTAAAAAACTCTCTTCCTCATCTTTGAAATCTTTTGCAAACTCCATACAGAGGCTTACGGCCATACTGGGAATTTTTGCAAAGGATCCTTCCCGTGCTGCTGCTGCAGTTCCAGAATAAAAAACATCTTGGGCCAAATTTCCGCCTCGGTTAATTCCTGAAATCACCACATCGGGAGGAGCATCTTTAAAAATTGTTCCTAGGGCCCAAGTCACACAATCGGCCGGAAAACCATCTACCCCAAAAACCCGTGATGCCTCTAACTCCTCTACTGCGATAGGGCGCTTTAAAGTTAAGCTATGCCCAGTTGTAGACTTTTCTTCTAGTGGGGCCACCACATAGACATCGGCAAATTTTGAAAATTCTCGTTTTAATAGTTGCAAACAGGGAGCACGTACTCCATCGTCATTGGTCAGCAAGATCTTCATTTTTCTCAAAAATCCTCTCCCTTGTTGAAATCTTTTTATGAAATATGAGTTGTCGTAAACACCTCTTTAGGCAGAGCACTCATCCCATCGCGAAGCTTATAAAGATCGACATTACGATAGCACACCTCCACTGAATTATCGATTGGCAATGAAAGCATATCAATGTCCAAAATTTTTTCTGGATACAATTTCTGAGAAAATTTAAAGCTAAAATCCCAGGCTCCCGATACAACCACCTGCACACCGTTTTGTCGGCAAGTTTGCACAATACTGGCCCACTCCTTAAGCCTGATGGCATCTTCTAAAAAAGTGTCACTAAAGACGACTCCTTTTAGCTTTGGTGAACGCAAAATCTCCTCCCGCCCTCGGCACAATTGGTAGTGCCAAAAAAAGGGCATACCAAAACTTTCATAATACTCCACTTCTCGTACATCAGAAAATTCCAAAAGGAGTTGATCCTTTAAGTTTACTGATCCTTTGGCCAAGCTAGCAAAGTCGTTAAGCATCTTTGCCACCACAAAATCTTTCTCATTCTCATAGTGGAGAAAGTAGGTTTGACCAAGATAGAGGGCACTGTCCATTATTTCCAAAAAACGATACTGCTGTAAGAAGTTAAACGATTTTGGCCTAAAATCAAAAGAGAAGTGGGTGATCCCCTCTCCTCTTAAAAACTGTGCGGTACGAATGTCATAGATGCCTTCAATTCTTAGTGAAATGGTCTGATCCATAATCAACTCTTTGGTTCCAAAAGGTTGCAGAGGATGTCATAAAGTGATTCTATCACTTTTCTTTCGCTCGTAATGTAAAAAATATCTTTTCATCCCTTTAAAAAAAATTTTAACATGAGTAGTCCCGACCGATTCAGGATGAAATTGGTAGCTCACCCCCCACTTGAAAAGTGAAGCGATACACTCCTCCTCTTCATTCACAACCATGCTCCTCGGGTAGTTCCCTCCACTCACTTTTACCGCAAGCGAGTTATACCTTTGCACCATCACTTGCCTTCCCATCTCCTGGGGTAAAAAAACTTTTCGCCACCTTGGAATCGAAAAGGGTACCTGCTGTCCATGCAAAGGCATGCGAGAGCGCTCAACTGGATACCCCATGATCCGCCAAAAAATTTGGTGACCAAGACAAATTCCAAAATGAACAAATTGTGGTAATCCAAAGAGCGCTTCAATATGCGGGTATAAAAAAGCGTATTGATCGGGATGACCGGGACCTGGACCATAGACAAGTGCAGTTGTATTGTTTAAGTCTAGATCTTTAGCATCGCTTTTTAGTTTTTGTAAATACGCTTTTGCTTGATCGGGAGAGACCACATGCACCTTGCCTCCAACAGCTTGCAGCTCAGAGACAATATTATAAGTAAAGCTATCTTCAAAATCGAATAATACACACCTCAAAGGCTACACTCCTCCGTCAGAACCCACTTGACTAAAGAGCGAATTATACCTATTTTCGCCAAAATTTACAAAAATATTAAAGATAATCTCCTCACCCGAAGTGTCGGGATAAGAAGAGTAGTTGAGTGTGAGCTTCCAACACCTATTCTCTGGCGTATAGGTATAAGCATAGACTGCCCTCTTATATTTTTCTAAAACGATATCGTACTCATAGGTAAAATCGAGGCGCATAGTAGGCCAAGGCAAAATGGTCGAGGAGAACGCCCAATTCTTTGCTGGTGGCGTAGAGGCCCCATCATACGTCATCGAAAAGTTAAAGGAGAAGTAGTCAAATGCTCTTGAGATCCCCGTCGAAAATTTATGGATATGTGTTTTGTAAAAATAGTAATCACTAAACCCTATCCCCCATTTCCAAAGGGTCATTCCTCCATCAATATTGAGGCTGGTTAAATTATCGGTAAATTTTTTCTCTCCTGTATTGAGAGTTATTCCTTGCGAGATATTTAAGGAGGCCACTTTGCCATAGCTAAAATTTCCAGGGAGATAGGTGTAGTCACGATTATGCATTTCATCTCGCTCTTTTGCATAATCGTAAGCTTTCGGACTTTTCTGAAAAAGTGAGTTTAAAACTCTAATCTCTAGCGAATTTCGTTCATCAATCCCTGTACGAGTGACGTTAGAACCAATCACATGCTTTAATCTTCGAGGAGCATCTAAATAATCAAACAATCCACTGCCACTCTCAATCTGCCTCTCAAATTCCCGACTTCCCCGATAACTTTGGTTTGAAGTAAAAAAGTGGCGAACATTAAAAAAAATCGAGTGGCGATAACCATTGTGCGGTTCAATAAGATAGTTATCCATCTGTGCATAGGTCAGCGGGATATCCCCTACTAACTCCATCGTACCACCACCACCCTCTTCATTCTTGGCGGTACCTCCATAATAGGGAACCTTATTCTCACGAAAAATCTTCAGCTCCTCTTCACGCTTTTCTCTTGCCTCTTCCAAACAAGATTTACATTGCGGACACTGAGAACAAAGAGCGTCCGATGCAGGAGCATCCTCCACCCAAGTCACCTTTTCTGTAGGAATATTCTCTTGATAAGCAAGTCCAAAGGTTTTATCAATTTCAAAATACGCCTCTGAAACAAAAACAGTTCCATTCTTTACAAACCACTTTTCCTTATTCTCATAAGGAAAGCGATAAAAGCTATTTTCAAACTTTGCCTTGCTCTCCAGCGAGATTGGCCCCACTCTTCCCCAGGTCCACGCTAAATAGGGATTCATATTTACACGACTAGCATTACGAATATTTTGTTTGGGTTGCCAGATACCATTGCCATCTACCATTCCCGTATAGATACGTTTTTGTCGAAAATCGGTGTAATCCATATCAGCACCAACACTGGCATTTTTAAAGATAGGCCAATAGCGATTATAAAAGAGAATCACTGGTGGAATTTGTAATGAAACTTTGGGCAACACTTGCACATAGTAGTCATCAAACAACATAGGATCGGGAGTGATTAAATTACGATTGTAGTAGCTCTCTACACTTAAATTGGCAAAAGAGTTGCGAAAATCAAAAAAGGTTCCAACAACCGGTAACTCCGATCCCATAAGTCGCGAAAGTGAATAACGAGGATAATCACCAATCATATCTCCCTCGCGTAAGTACGTGGAGTAAAGATGATGGTTTACATAATTTCCAAATTGCAAGTGGTGCTCATAATCACTAAAATGACGAAAGTAATAGGTACCCGTCTCCTTATCCCGTTCCCGTCCTGGTTTCTCCTTCTTTGGTGGTAAATAAAGTCGATCCATCGCTTGCATCGAATGCAACTCCACCCACTTCGATTCACCAAATATTTTTCGGTACTCCGTCTCATCAGCATACCCTCGCTCTCCAATCGATCCTGGAGTGAGTGTCATATCACTTGACTCATTGATCGCCCAAAACCAAGGCTGCCGGTATTGCAAACCATACTTCAAATGTAGCGTTAGCTGTGGAAACAAAAGACCGGTCTGTCGCCCACGCTTAATGGGCAAAATCACATATGGAACATACATGATCACGACACCATTCATCTTAATGAGCGCATTTTGAATATGAATATAATCATTAATGGTAAGCCGTATCTTCTTGCCAAAGATCGACCACGACTCCGGACAATCGGTACAGGTGGTATACTCCGCATTCTCTCCGATAATCACCTCTGGCGAAATCCTCGCCATATACTCTCCCACTACCGTATACCCTTCAGAAACAATGCGCGCATTATGCACTGTAATCTTCCCCGACTTCACATCGTAACTTAACTCTTGCCCATACAGTGTCATCGTAGGCCCGGTGTAGCGAACATTGCCTTTGATATCCATATACCCGCGATCCATGTAGAGCGTTGCCTTCTCTCCATAGATGGTCTCATCAAAGTAACTAATCACCGCATTGCCAATGGCCTCAAAATTACTGCTGCCAGGATGACGAATCCCACGGTCAGCAGTGACATTGATGGTGTCACCAAAAGAGAATTGAAACGGTTGCTTGCCCGCTGCTACTACCTCACCTATAACAGCAACGCTCAAAAAAAATAAGCAAACAAAAACAAAATAACTAAGAGAGTTCCTCTTGCTTTTGAATAAACTCTTGAACGCATCCAATAAAATAGTAAGAACCTGTAACCAGAACCTGCTGGCCTTGCAACTCTTCACTTAATATCCATTCTTTCCAATTTAATACCCGATTAATCTCTTTCAAACTAACACCACTATTCTCAGAAAAGTTTCTCAAAAAGTCATCATCAATCTTCATCGCCTTTTGATGTTGAAACTCTGTGAGCACAATCTCTTTTACTATTCCACTTTGCAGCAGGGAATAGAGTGCACGCAAAATATGCATGGGTTCTTCTGCATAAGAACGCTTGGAGAGTGCCACCAACAAGCGATCCACTTTTGAGCTTCTCCCTTGCATCAGCTGTACCAACTTCCGTGCTCCATCAATATTGTGAGAGCCAAAAAAGAGCAGCTCTCTTCCACGCACACTCCACTTCTCACTCCTCCCTTTGAAGGACAGCGCACGCATCTCCTCACTCTCTACCTGCTTTCTAAGCAAAGATAGTTCCGAAATATCAAAATCTCTTACGATAATTTTATCCAAGACCAGCGCTAAAAGTTTATTGCGATCCGAGAAGGAGTCACTTTTTGTCAAGGCCCCTTCTCTAAAAAGATCAATCCACTCTACTCCCTTATCCCGACAAAACTCTTCCGTTATTTCCTGGCAATAGTTTAACTCCAAAGCACTCACCAAAGGCGCTCCTCTCCTGGTAATTCCTAACTTCTCTTTCAAAATCATGCAATACTCAGGGCCCAGCACATCTTGATGATCACGCGAAATGGAGGTCACTGCTGTCAAATCGGCATCAAGCAAATTCACACCATCGAGCCGCCCTCCTAATCCGACCTCTAAGAGACACACCTCGATGGTGCCTTTGGGAAAAGAATCGATGTACGCTAAAAACGCACACAACATTAGTTCATAATAACTAACCTCTTCTCCCATCGCGATCACTCGTGCATATTCACTCTTTAAAAGTTCAAAGAGTTTCTCATAACTAATCATCTCTCCATCAGCACTAATCCGCTCTCGAATGGTCAACACATGTGGTGACACCCACAAGACGTGGCGAATCCCTCGCTCTTTTAAAAGGTGAGAAAGGGTGTAGACGGTTTCCCCCTTGCCGTTGGTGCCTCCCACCGTCACCACATACATATTCTTTTGTTTAAACGACTCTAGGTAAGGTAAGAGCACTCGCTTTAAGCGAAGCGCCCCTCGCTTAAACTTCTCCTTACCTACGCGCTCCAAACACCACTCTTCGATTTCTCTCTCCGAATCACCCTTCATAAATCATCCTAAGGTTCGCTCTATTCCACAAATTTTATTGAGTAACGCCCACTCGAGTTGGCATCATACTCCTAAAAGCAAAAAGTGGTACATAACTAACTTAACGTGACTTAACAAAATCAAAAAAAAACCGATTATAACAATGCAGTATCAAGCTACAATACTCTTAACAGAGGAGGAACCATGGATTATCGTTACCGTATCACTGCACTGCTCACTAGCGGAGCACTCCTCCTACTACCCATCATCGCTCGCGCTGCAGGCGATCCCGTTAGCAATCAGATTGGCCGCCATTTAAAGATTATTGAAGGCATGAAGCTCTCTACACCACGCGAGTATGATCCGAAAACCTACGACTACAATATGGCAAAAAATGATCTCGATCATATCATCTATACGTTAGAAGCGGAGGCAAATGTTCTCTCACCAGAGACACTCCAGTGGGTTCATGATACTGCCATTCGCGACCAACAGGGATGCCAAGGAGTACCAGAGAAGCAGACCAGTTACTTTGATGCTCCTGTCATCGGCATGTGGAACCAAATCACTAGTCCCTGCCTGGAAAAAGATTGTCGTGCCACTTGCTTTCAAGAACTTTACTTAAAAAAAATCAGTACCGCAGTCCATGACCCAAGGTGTCCCGAACTCATAGCGGCAAAGCTTACTCCCGAATGTAACCAGAGCAGCGTCATTGAAGAGTTTAACCAAATTTTTGCACAAAAAAGTGAAGAGCCCATCGATAAGGCCATCGCCAATTTAAAGCAGCTGCAAGCAACTGCTTTTAGCACATTTACGACACTGGGAGAACTCACTAAACTCTACGAGTATACAGGGGCCGCACTCTCTCGCACCAAACGCTACGATAAGCGCTCACAGACTGCTGCCCTTGAAGAGTTTCGTAGCAGCTTACTGAGCAAAATGAAAGAAAAGGCCATTGCTGAAAAGAAAACATCTCTCTACTATAGTGCTTGCGCTGACCTTCATCAGTTTAGTAATGAAACCTCGATCTGGCCTGATGGAAGTGCTTTTTATCCCGTCTATTCCGAGCACCAACAACTGCTTCCAAAGGGGGGAGGCCCTCCTGCAGCTGCACCCAACTGTGAATCCTCAAATCCCATAATTAGGCCTCTCGTTCCTACAAGCTTCACCAGTGATCTAGAACTTCCTCCCGACAAAACTTGTGAACTTCCTAACAGTAACGCTGTTCCTAGTGACGAAACAGGAGATCTACCGAAAGATGTTGGAGCAATTACCAACACACTCAATGAAAACTTAACCTCTAGACCCAATCGCGGTTTCACTCCTCATCAGAGTGGTTATCCTTTCATGAACCAAGGACAAACGCCGCAACTTCCACCCTCCATTGGCAAACCTGTCATCCTACTCCCCGGGCGCATCTAGGCCCTAAAGCTTAAAAAAGATAGGTTCGGTCATCTGAGCCTAAGATAACAAAACGTTCATGCCCCAGGTCTTCAATTTCCTGATACAATTTTGTTTGATGGTTGGGTTTAAGATGACCTAAGAAAATCGGCACATCGGGTGGCATTTTCTTAATCTCTTCTTTCATGCTATTAGGCGTATGGTGCTGGCTGCTAGTTGCTACTTTTTGAAGATGATTAGGAAAACTGACTTCCGTAAAAATTGCACGCAAATTACTTTGTTTTTTTGCCAATTCCCAGATGCGATCTGTAGGCCCAGTATCTTGAGTAAAGACCAGCGACTTGTTTTTGCATTCCACGATGAAACCCATGCCAGGGCCTGGATGATTAACTTCAACAGGAGTGATTTTATAATCTCCCAATTGAATCACTTGCTCACTAATTAACCCAAAAAAATTCAAGGTTGGTTTCTCCACCGAAGGAAGCTTGGTAAAATCGGGCCAAATTTTATCGTTCATCAAGTGCAGCTTAAGCGAGTTAATCACCTCTTTATGAGCATACACTTCGAAAGGTTTTGCTTTAAGACCAAAGCAGTTATCCGATAAAAAGGCCAAATCTTTGGTATGATCGAGATGAGCATGAGAGAGCAAAATATAATCAATGCGAATTTGTTCATCAACAATTGTGCCTTCAGCTATGGAACCTGCATCGATTAAAAGTTTTCCATCGATAAGATATGATGTCGCTTTTGCCTTTGGAGAAACGCCTCCATGACCACCAATAATCCTAACTAACATTCTACTCTCCTCATGTTTTGATTTTAACTTTAATAAGCACGACCTTTTTATTTTTCACCCCATTTTTTACTTTTTTGCAGCTATACTCTTCTTATTGTTGTTATCACTACTATTTTCTTTAGCTGGTGAATTAGCTTTTGTTCCTTTTGTATCTGCAATATTTAAGGGTAAAATCTTTTTTGCATCTTCTTGCATGCTCTGATCTTTTTTTTCACTATCCTCTGCAAATCCCATCGCCGGCAAACAAAGCTCAGAGTTAGTACTAAAACTCATGGTATTAGTCTCTTCTGCTACATCCTTTATAGCAGGTATTGCCTGGATCTCAGAAGAGGTGGTTACCCCTTCCCCAGTATCATCCTCTTGCTTATACATAAGTGATTTTTTAAAAACACGCTCAAAGGCATCCACAACCTCTTTCTTAAATTGTTTCCCTCGGTACTGAACTATTTCACGATAAGCTCGCATGGGAGGAAGTCCTTTGCGATAAGGGCGATTACTGATAATTGCATCGAAGGTATCTGCAACTGAGATAATCTGTGCAATGGTAGAAATATTTTCACCTTTAAGTCCATAGGGATATCCCCGGCCATCGGGACGCTCATGATGGTAACGAACTCCGTCAACCACCCGCTTTAGTCCATCAATATTCCCTAAAATTTCATATCCTAGATGAGGATGTTGCTTCATCTTTTCGAACTCTTCACGCGTTAGCTGCGCCTGTTTTCTCAAAATGGCATCATCCACTCCAATCTTACCAATGTCGTGAAGAATTCCCGCCAGTCGTACCTCATCGAGTTCCTCCTGCGAAAGGTTCATCTCTCGTGCAATGACCTCTGCAAAGTGTGCGACCCTACGAGTGTGTCCACCGGTATAGCGATCTTTCAGATCGATGGCATTGGCAAAGGCCTGAGAAACTTGAAACAGCTGCTTCTTGGCCCTCTCCACTGCTGCCAAATATTGCAAGATGAGACCCATTTGATTGGCCACTGCTTGAATGAAATGCACATCTTCACTATTAAAAAGCCCACGGAAAGAGTTGATCGCCTGAATTACGCCTAAGATTTCTCCCTCCACAACTAAAGGGGCCAGCAACATGCCTTTAAAGAGAATACTTGAAGCATCCATCTCCTGTTCGTGGCGTTTATAACGTAAATCGCTAACAACATTGGGAATATGAAGAGTTGCCATATAGTAAGCACACGAACCAGGCAAAGAGTGCTCATCAATTTTATAACTCACACGCCTTTTGGCCGCCTTCCCTTTACTATTAGCTGCCGCTGGATCGTTTAACTTATACTCATAAAAGACTTCATTCTTCTCTTTATCAATTTGATAGATATGCACAGCTTCACATTCGAGTAACTCTTTAAGTTTAGTGGTTCCTCGCTTATAGACCTCCTTGTCTGCACGCTTTGCCAAGGCCGCAGCACTAATCAACTCACCAAATTTAATTAGTCCATCGTAGCGCTTGATTTTAACATTTAAGTTTAAAATAAGAGTGTCTTTTTCTTCATCCGTACTTGGCGGCTTAGCAACATTTTCACTAACTAACCTAACATTGTTTTCTTTATTACTATTGTTATCACTGTTGCCGCTCTCTTTTTCATTAACTCGAATACCTGCATGCTTATTTGCTTTCATCGCCTATCCAATTTAGCTACATTTAATACAAGTGGATTCCACGATGATTATCGACAAATAATAGTTAGGACTTAAATAATATCTTACGCTTTCTTTGATAGTGAAACCATTAAATCATAGATCTCTTTCTTATCCCGTCTTAATATGCTTGATAAGAGCTCTGCTATTAATTTAGGTTTTCCTCCCTCTTGCAAAATTCTTAATGCAATTTGCGTAAGCTCCTCCCTTACCACCCCACTATTTTGCTCAAAAACAGCTCCAATTCCCTCATTATCCCGATGAATTAAAACCACAAACTCACCTTTGTACACAATTTCATCTTTTACCCTATTCCACTCTCCCTCTTCGCCACTAAACCGATAAACGCTCTCAAATTTTTTGGTAAGTTCTCGAGCAATCACAAACTTAGTCTTTACACCATCCACTCTTAATTGATCATAAAGCTCGTCCATGGTCTCTCTCACCCTTTGCGGCGATTCAAAAAAGATCGAGGTTCCACTCACCTCTTGAAGCATCTTTGCCACCTGTTTGCGTTTCTCTTTCGTTCTTGGAAAAAAACCAAAAAAGTGCATCGGAAATGGTGGAAGCCCCGAGAGTTCAAGCGCCGTAATCAGCGAAGAGACACCTGGAACAGTTTTAATTTCAAAACCACTATCAAGAACTCGCCTTATTAGTGGATAAGCAGGATCAGAAATCACCGGACTTCCCGCATCTGAAACTAAGTAGAGGTCCTCCCCCCTTTTCAAATAGTCGATAAAAAGCGAGATGCTTTTTTCAGGTGTGTGGTCATGAAAGGAGTAGATTTTTTTCCCCTCCATGGAAATTCCCAGTCCCATCAAAAGTTTTTTAAACACGCGACTATCTTCAACAGCAAAGAGCGTAGCACTCGTTAGCACCTCCTTTGCACGAATGGTAATATCACCAAGATGGCCAATGGGAACACTCAATAAATTTAATTTGCCTACGCTCGTCACTACTTTCTCCTTACTGACTATACTTTTGCATTTTGCAAAACTTACCTTCTTCGTCATCGAAATCGGCAAATGATAGCATGAAATGAAGAGATGAACATTCTACTAACGACCAGGAACCAGAAAAGGAAGGACTATGTCACTCACTGCTAATATCAATACCGATGTCAATGGAAATATCATCATTCAATTAAAAGGTCTTCTAGACTATGAGATCAACTCCTCCTTTAAACGAGAGATCCTCTCTCTGCTCTTTTCCTACCCTTCATCTCTTGTCACTCTCGATTTTTGTGGCGTCGACTTTGTTGGTTCTTCCGGTATCAACATGTTTGTCGACAACATCAACGCCGTCAATTCACAATTTACAAGCAGAGTCAGACTTATCAATGTAAAATCAGAATTCATAAAAATCTTCAGACTCTATGGTCTGAAGAATTTAGAATCTATCATCGAAATCAGTGAACACCACAGGCATCGAAGCTTAGACTCCATGACAGAATAAATAAAGGAGCAAAGATTTGCATCGTCCTTGCCTATTAGTTAGCTAAAACTCGTATCGTAAAAGATCAATTTGAAAACTAATCGGTGTACGCACTTTAGGCATACCGAAGAAAGCTCGAGGAGGTCTCACCCCTCCAATCGGATTTTCATGGCGATCGAAGTAGAGATCGACTCGCGATCGCTCTGGCACCATATCTTGATAGGGATTAGATACAGAGACTGGCCCCCCTGTACTTGCCTGTTTGTTATAGTAGTGAGAGGTCAAAACATAGCCAGCAAAGGCAAGACCTGCATAGAGCCCTAGTGAAGCACCCACCGCCACCGCTCGAAAGCCAGTTCCGTAGGCCATGGTTGCAGCTCCAATGAGTGCTCCTCCAACCGCCCCATAACCAGACATTGTTAGAATAATTTTCACTCGAGGATCCATTCCTCCAGCAGCACCAGAAGCACCAGTAGTCGTTCCCGTTTGTTCTTGAGCACTGACCAACACAGAGCTTGCAAAGAGATGAACCATAAAAAGGGAGATCACCATCATGATACAAAAAATTTTTCTTCTCATACCATTAGGTTAAATAAGCTTTACTGTTTTGGCAAATACCTACTGGAAGCAGCAGGATCAGTAAAATCGCTACCTCGCCCAGAACTCAACACCTTTGTCTCTAACACCACCGGCAAGTTAAGATAACAAGAGATCACATGCACAGAGGCCATAAGGCGCTTTCGTTGCTCTCTTGAAACTCCTTTAGAGCTCTTAACCTCTAAAAGGCGCACTCGCCAGCCACTCTTCTCTTTATCTTTTTCTTTTAGCTCTTGAACTAAAGTAATTGAATCGGCCTTAGCACGATCACAGCGAGGAATTTCCAGGCGCGCAAGGTCAACTTGACCACAACCAAGCCTGCGTAACACTTTGGAGGATATTAAGATTGGTAAATTGCCGGCATGAAACTCCCTCGAAACAACCAGCTCAGAGAGATCACCTTGCAATTTACCTCTATTAAAATTTTTCAGAAAATTAGAATTTACCTTTACCGATCTCAATCGATTGCTATCGATCGTAATCAATTTCGATTTTTGCTTTCTTCCCTGTGCGCTCTCTTAGATAGAAGTGCTTAGCGCGACGAGATTTACCCCTCTCCTTAAGCTCAATTTTTAAGACATTTGGAGAGTAAAATGGAAACACTCTTTCAACACCAATACCACCGCTTGCGATTTTTCTCACTCTAAAGTGGCCACTGATATGTCCCTTCTCTTTCATTGCAATGCAAATCCCTTGAAAAATCTGAACGCGAAACTTATTTCCGCTCTCTTCCTCAATTTTCACATGCACAGCAACAGTGTCGCCCGGGCGAAACTCTGGAAAACTCTTCTCATTCTTGCTGATATAGTCAGCATTTACAACATCCACTAAATTCATAGACTCATACCCCTTTAAAGTACAAATTATTCGGGATCAAATTATACTAATTTTTTTACTTTGGCAAAACCACATATTAATTATTTATCACTATTTCTTTGAGCACATGCTAGCCGTTCACAATAAATCGCTACTGCAGAACGCACAGAGAGGTGATTATAACCATCCTCTGCTAATCCTACAATCGGAGTTAAACGATAATCTGCACTTTCTACAATCGAACTCACCAAACCATGGCCTGTTCCAAAGAGAAGCAGTAAGGGACGTCCATTTGCTTCTGCCACTGCTTCCATCAATTCATGGGCCTCTACCAACCCATCATCCTCTTGAAAATTAGCACCAGTGACCGCGACCAAAACATCTCTCCCCTCTTCCCTCTCACGGATCGCACACACACTCTCTTCAATCGTATTCACAAGCTTGATAAGCTTCAGAGCATCGTGGCGATCAGGATTGTAAAGATTAGCAGAGTCACTTTCCCAATACCCAAGCATCTTTCCTAAGAGATCGTGCTGGGCCCACACTGGTGTGATAATAAAATATCCTTTAAAACCAAAGGTGCGACAGCTGCGAGCAATGTCGTGCACATCTAAATTGGTTACGGAAGTGGTGACCTCCTTCCCATACTTATTCTTAACTGGGCCATGCACCAGGCCCAAATAGATATTGGCCTTTCTCTCTTTCATGCTTTGCTCTCTTTCTCTCTCTTTGCCTTTGCACCCTCATACTCTTCATAAAGGTCGGGACGATAACGCTTTGTTGTCTCAATGCTCATCTGCTCTTGATACTTTTTCATCTGCAGATGGTGCCCTGACAATAGCACATCCGGAACCTCCATCCCTTCAAAAGTGCGAGGCCTGGTATATTGAGGTGGCTCTAATAAACCACCATTAAACGACTCTTGTTGCAAACTCTCACTATTTCCAAGCACTCCCGGCACCAGCCTTAACATCGAATCTAAAACAGCAAGCAAAGCAATCTCACCACCCGATAAAACATAGTCGCCAATGGAAATCTCCTCCTGCACATACTTGGAGATAAAGCGCTCATCAACTCCTTCGTAACGGCCACAAATAAAGGCCAAATCGCTTCTCTCTTCCCCACCCAGTCCTTGTGCATACTCATGTGCGAGCGTTGCACCCCAGCGCTTGCCTCGCGGAGAGAGTAGCACCACCTTCAACTCTTTAGGTTCCTTTGCCAACACCCCTTCTACTAAGGCCCTCTGTAAAACATCCGCCCTCATGATCATCCCAGGCGCACCTCCAAAAGGGGAGTCGTCCACACTTCCATAACGATTACCGGCATAATCACGAATCTGTATGATCTCAATCTCTATTGGAACAGTTGAATTCTCTGCAGATAAAGCTCTAGCGATCACTCCGCTAGTTTTTAAAAGAGGGGTAAAATATTCTGGAAAGAGAGTTAGTATCCATATTCGCCGTGGGCCGCCCTGTACAGATGGTTCTTGCATCTCTGTTTGATTCATCATATTCATCACCATTAATCAATCAATAAATTTAGGAAAGATCATCTCAATTCTCTCCCCTTCAACATCGATCAGCGGGAAAAAAGTCTCGATCAAAGGGAGCTCTATCTTTGCACCCTCTTCCCCATCCTCTCCCCCTAAAAATCGCACAATCGCCACTTCATTGGCCCCATTGAAGTAAGTCTCCTCCATCACCCCAAGTTCACGCTTACTCCGATGTTCAAACACTTTTAGTCCAATCAAGTCGATACAGTAGTATTCACCTGGTGCCAAGCACGGAAAGAGAGTACGATCAAGTTTGATATCGCTTGGGGCAAGTAGCTCACTTTCATTAATATGATCAATCCCTTTAAAGTGAATGATGGCCTCATTTTTGCGCTTTTCGCCTACACAAAATTTCAAGAAAGTTATAGTCAGTTCTCTTAAGGTATTGTCGGGTAAACTGAGAAAAACACGAACACCTTCCTTAAGAAGGGTCTCTTTGGGGTGATGATTATAGATAAACGCAACCACATCGCCCTTTAAGGCGTGAGGACGCAAAACTCTTCCTAAAGAAACAAGACCTTTTTTCACTGCGTAGCTACCCTTTAAAATATAAAAGATTAAAATAGTTATAAAAAAACCACACTTAAGCGGCAATACAAGGCGAGAAATAGTAATGGAATGGTCTAATATTGGTCAAGAATTAATTTAATTTACTCTACGATCTCTAGAACAGAACGTTTTTTCAATTTTGTTGAGGCAGCATTGAGAATAGTCCGAAGCGCCCTTGCAGTTCTTCCTTGTTTCCCGATGACTTTTCCTAAATCCGACTTATCCACTTTTAACTCAACCACCGTCGTCTGTTCACCGTGAATCTCGTTCACCTCTACAGCATCAGGAATGTCTACTAAGGCCTTACTTACGGTTTCAATAAGATCTTTTAACTCACTCATAACACCCACTCTCTTGAAATAGTACAGTGATTAAAACTAAAGAACTCACCTAAAATTATTGGTATCTCAACAGTGTATTTGAATTTTATGCTTTTTCAATAAGGATTTTACAGTATCCGAAACAACCGCCCCTTGCTTTACCCATTTACTAATTGCTTCAACATTCACTTGTTTTAAATTATCTTCTGCCAACCTTGGATCATATTGTCCTAAGCGCTCTAAGAAACGTCCATCACGGGCACGATCCGACTCAACTGCAACTATGGTATAAACTGGGCTCTTAGTTCTTCCTCTACGGGTCAATCGAATCTTAATCATAACAACCAAACTCCTAATAATTAAATCGTCGTTCTCTAAATATTGTTAATTAGTTAATGTATCCATGTCTATAAGTCAAATACTACTCTTTTAAATTCCTAAAAAATTAAAAAAAGCTACTTCCCCATGGGCCACGCTTCTTTCCTTTTTTCTTTATTTTTCCCGTTTGTCCCGGTGATTGACGAAAACCTTTCATCGGTGGCATTCCAGGCATTCCTGCCATTCCTGGAAAATCTTGAGGCATTCCCTCTGCACCACCGCCTCCCATACCAGGCATCATTCCTGCAAAAGGATTCATTCCACCTCCTGCTCCGCCCTTCATCATACCCATAAGCCCCGACATCATCTGCCGCATCTGCCGAAACTTTTGCAAAAAATCGCTCACATCTTTGGGTGTTGTTCCTGAACCCCGAGCAATACGATTGCGTCGCGACTCCATATTTAAAAGCAGATCATTCTCACGCTCGGCCGTTGTCATTGAAGAGATGATATATCCCATTTTCTTAAGCTCTGTCTCTGCTGGTGAAATGTCTCCAAGTTGTCGCAACAACCCTCCCATCCCCGGAACCATTTTAAGAATCGAAGTCATCGATCCAAGCTTACTGATGGAGTTCATCTGCTTCCAGAAATCGTCGATGGTAAAACGATTTTTTTGCATCTTATCCATCATCTTCATTGCATCTTTCTCGTCGATCACCTCTTGTGCTTTCTCTACCAAGGTGAGCACATCACCCATATCTAAAATTCTCTTCGCCAAACGATCAGGATAGAAGAGTTCAAGATCCTTTAATTTCTCACCCATCGAAAGATAACGAATTGGAACACCCGTTACCGAACGTACCGATAGTGCAGCACCACCACGAGCATCACTATCCACCTTTGAAAGCACTACACCAGTAACCCCAATCTCCTTCTGAAAAGTCTCCGCAACACTTACCGCCTCTTGACCTGTCATCGCATCAACGACCAACAACACTTCAGGGTTATAGGAGCTTAAAACCTCCTTCACCTCTTTTAACTCCTGCATGAGTTCATTATCCACATGCAAGCGCCCAGCGGTGTCAATAATCACTAAATTTTTCCCCTTAGCGCGTGCACTCTCAATCGCTGAGAGTACGACAGACCTAGGCCCTTTAGAGAGGTCGCTATCGTAGTGGTCTACGCCAATGCTTTTTGCAAGCACCATCAGCTGCTCCTTGGCCGCTGGTCGATTGGTGTCTGCTGGCACCAAGATCACATCACGTTTAAAATTTTTGCGAAGGTATAAGGCAAGTTTTCCCGAAAAGGTGGTCTTTCCAGCACCGTTAAGCCCCACCACCAATACAACCTTAAAGCGATCACCTTTGAAGTCGAGTTCTGCAATCTCTCCTCCCATCACCGCCGTTAACTCGTCGTGAACGATCTTCACAAAGTGTTCCCCTGCGGAGACCCCTTTCATCACTTTTGTCCCTAAGGCCTTTTCCTTTACCGCACTTGCGAAACTTTTGACCACCTTGAAATTAACGTCCGCCTCTAATAGTGCTGTGCGAATCGTCTGCAACGTCTCATCAATGTTGCTATCACTAATCGTTCCTTGACCACGAATGGTTTTAAAGGCATCACTAATCTTCTCACTTAATCGATCAAACATAGGTTCTCGCTCACTTTGCTTAATTGCAGACTTTACTTTTGCATTTTTTAAAAATAACTGATAATACCAACCCATTTTAAAATTTCAAGCAGTAAAGCAGGAAGTGTATTTATGATTTTCTCAACTTCTCTTGCTCACAAAATTGCGGCATTAAAACAAAACACTCATCCTATGAGTGCTGGGCGTTTAACATTTAGTTCACCACTTCTCCTCGCACCACTAGCGGGCCTGACCACCACCCCCTTTCGCCTCCTGATGCTAGAACTGGGTGCAGGCGGTGCCGTTAGTGAACTCATCTCTGGCAACGGTATCACCTACAATAACCAGAAAACCATTAATATGCTAAAGATTGATCAAAGAGAGCGTGAGCATGTGGGGATTCAACTCTTCGGAGAGCGCCCACTTGCCATTGCAGAGTCAGCAAAAATTGCAGAGGCAGAGGGTGCACGCTTTATCGACTTAAATATGGGTTGCCCCGTAAAAAAAGTGGTCAGCAAAGGTGGAGGGGCCGCACTACTTCGAAAACCACAAGAGCTGTTCGCTTTTTTGGAACCCATTAAACACGCTATCTCTATCCCGCTTACCATAAAGATTCGTTTAGGCCCAAACTCGCAAGAGATCACCGCTCCCGAAGTTTTAAAAGTCGCGCACGATCTTGCCATTGAAATGGTGGCCATCCACGGTCGCACTGCTGTGCAATTCTATACTGGCACCGTTAACTGGGACGCTATCGAAGAGTTAGCAAAGTTGGCACAATCGCTACCACGCCAACTCCCCATCATCGGAAATGGCGATCTTCACACTCCAAGCGCTGTTCAAAAACGCCTGGCGATCACCAACTGCCAAGGACTCATGCTTGGTCGAGGGGCACTTAAAAATCCCTTTATCTTCCTGCATGGTGTTTCACCCCACACTGATATTTGCTTTTCAGGCCACGATTATTTTGAAGTTCTCCTGCGCTTAAACCATCACTTAGATCACTCCATCAGAGAGGATAGGGAAGAGGGACGCCTGATGCAAATGAAAAAATTTGCCGTCTCCTTTGCCAGCGGGATTAATAACGCCTCTCAATTCAGAGGTAAAATTTGGCCAATTACCAATAGAAAAGATCTTTTGGATTTAGCTTACGAGTTTTATAGCAAAATTGAAAATGTGGATGTGTTTAAAGATCAAGTGAGCAGCGAAGCAGACTCAGAGCTTTTAGACGTTCATAAATCCTAACCATTTTCTTCCTCCTTATCTTGATCTTCACTTAAGAAAAGCTTTATCTCTGCTAATTTTTTTATCTCATCACGCAGCTTGGCCGCCTCTTCAAAACGCAACTTTCTCGATAACAGTTGCATCTTCTTTTTCATTTCTAAAATCTTTTCATCAAGAGCTCTCTGATCTCTTCCCTTAAGAGGCGCAAGCTCGCCCCCTCTTTTAAGCGAACTTCTTCCCTCCACTATTCCCTCTACAATCTCATCATCAAGCTTTAGCGCCTCAATAATTCCGCCTCCAATCTTCTTACGAATACTCGTTGGAATCACTCCATGTTTTTGATTATGACTCTCCTGAATTTTTCGTCGCCTCTTTGTCTCCTCAATTGCCACCCTCATTGAATTTGTCATCACATACGAATACAAAATCACTCGTCCCTCTTGATTGCGTGCGGCCCTACCCATAATCTGAATCAAGGAGCGTGTCGATCGCAAATACCCTTCCTTATCTGCATCCAAAATCCCAATCAGCGCCACCTCAGGCAGATCGAGCCCCTCTCGCAAAAGATTAATTCCCACTAACACATCAAAATGACCCAAGCGTAAATCTCGCAAAATCTTTACACGCTCAATCGTATCAATATCTGAATGCAGATAGCGCACTCTCACTCCTGCACTGGTATAGTATGTCGTAAGCTCCTCCGCCAATCGCTTGGTAAGTGTCGTTACCAACACCCGCTCTCCCTTCTCAATCACCGCGCGTGCCGCCCCTAAAAAATCCTCCACCTGATGCTTGGCCGCTCTCACCTCTATCACCGGATCTAAAAGTCCCGTAGGCCGGATCAATTGTTCCACCAAAGCTTCAGCGCCTCCACACCTTTCAATCTCATAATCCCCAGGTGTAGCAGAAACATACAGCACCTTTCCCAGGCGCTCCCCAAACTCATCAAAACGCAAGGGGCGATTATCCAGCGCACTTGGCAGCCTAAATCCATGGCCCACTAGCGTCTCCTTGCGCGAACGATCTCCCGCATACATCCCTCGCACTTGCGGAAGCGCAATGTGCGACTCATCCACCACAATCAAAAAATCACGTTTGAAAAAATCGATGAGCGTCGGTGGCGCCTCTCCCGCTCTCCTTCCCGTCAAATGCCGCGAATAATTTTCAATCCCAGGGCACATGCCCATCTCCTCCAGCATCTCAATATCGAGAAGCGTCCTCTGCTCCAACCTCTGCCGCTCCAAAAGTTTTTGCTCCCTCTCAAGTTCCCCGAGTCGCTCCCGCAACTCCACTTTAATACTATTAATGGCACTCTCCATCCGCTGTCTACTCACCACATAGTGAGATGAAGGATAGATCGTCATCCGTTGCAACTCCTCAATCACCGCCCCACGTAGTGGATCCACAATCGCCATCTCTTCCAAGAGATCACCAAAAAACTGCAGCCTCACCACCTTCGCATCCTCATCGGCAGGAAAAATCTCCACCATCTCCCCACGCACTCGAAAATTGCCTCTGGCAAAATCGATATCATTCCTCGTATACTGCATGGCCACCAACTGCCGCAACAAATCTCCACGCTCATACTCTTCCCCCACAAAGAGCGTAAGCTTATGCGCCTGATACTCCTCCGGCGAACCAATCCCATAAATACAACTCACCGACGCCACCACCAACACATCCTCGCGCTCCAGCAAACTCTTTGTCGTCGAATGCCTAAGCTTATCAATCTGCTCATTGATCGACGAATCCTTCTCAATGTAAGTGTCTGTCGACGGTATATACGCCTCGGGCTGATAATAGTCATAATACGAAACAAAATACTCAACCGCATTGTCTGGGAAAAATTGTCGAAACTCCGAATAGAGCTGTGCTGCTAGCGTCTTATTGGGCGCAAGCACCAATGTGCGCTTCTGAAGCTTTGCCACAACGTTGGCCACTGTAAATGTCTTCCCCGACCCCGTCACTCCCAAAAGCGTCTGCTCCCTCACACTATCACTCTCAAACGCCTTGCAAATTTTTTCAATCGCCTCGGGCTGATCTCCACTCGGTGCAAACTCTGATACAAGCTTAAACATCATAAAACCACGCTCCAGTTTTCTTAAAAAAGATTTTTACAAAATAGCACTTCTTCTCT
Organism: Oligoflexia bacterium; assembly: GCA_015231955.1. Lineage (GTDB taxonomy): Bacteria > Bdellovibrionota > Bacteriovoracia > Bacteriovoracales > Bacteriovoracaceae > JADGAN01. The sequence continues at coordinate 39,490 of JADGAN010000009.1, forward strand.
AAGATGACCTTAAGTTTTCGATTCTTCAAAAAATCCACACAATCGGAGAGATGCCGGAGTGGTCGATCGGGCCGGTTTCGAAAACCGGTGTAGTACTTTGTACTACCTAGGGTTCGAATCCCTATCTCTCCGCCATTCATAACATCTCATTTTCCATATCGCTAAAAATCTACACAAATCTTAATATTAACAATCAGTTGGACAATCAGGGGTTCTCTCGGTTCATCTCGTCTATATCACTGGAAATCACCCGAAATAACCCCTGTTGGATACACTTTGTAGGGACTCAGTCCCTACGGCTACAAAAGTCCCTACAGAAGTTTGTTGCGACTAAAGTTGAACTTGATCCAACTAGGTTTCTTCTTGGTCGGCATTGCCAATTTAATGACAGTTCATAAAGGCATTGTTTCCAAAATTATTTTTACAAGAATTTCAATTTTACAAATAATAAAAAAAACAATGCTATCGCGATAGCATAGGAGACAATGAAATGAATTCAAGTATTAACTCAGAGTACATTTTGACTGAACTTTTTAAACTTCTTACCATTGAGTTTATACACCCTAACTTTGTGCATAAAATATTGAAAGTCATTGTGGCATATCTGACTTTAAAAGGTAGAAGCATGTATGATGACGAAGAAATAAGAAGCATTGTCCATTCATTGCAAAATAACTATACGTTAAAAGATGATAAAGAATATATCCAAGAAGAACTATCCCCTATTCTTGTTTCAGAGGTAGGGTTAACACAGGATGAAGCATTGATTTGTCATTCTTATATAGTGATTGTCTTCCTTCAACTGGGGATTGCAATGAAAAAAAATATCTCGCCCCTAGAACGAGACATTGAGTGCCATCTGGTTTTTGTAAAGTGCTCGGAAGAAACATCAATAGAAAAAACTGAATAGGCTTAACACTACTAAGAAAATGCTCCTCACCGAAAGTTAATGTCGAAAGTAATCTTGAACAATCTAATTGGCTTTGTTTTGGAGTTTTAGAGAATTTATACCCACTCTAATCCCCAGCTATATCTCAGAAAACCCATTTGCATAGTCAATGCAGATCAATTTAAATCTATAATTAAAGACCCTACAACTTAGATTGCATGTGTCTAGCATCTGTGACATCAGCACATCTAGCAGTCCTACCTAAAATATCCCCGCTCATAAATAGGGCCTCTCCTCTACATCCACCAGCACACTTTTTATTGGAGCTACAACTACCACACCCATCCATATCAGTGACTGGCCTTTTAAGTAGCTCTCTTAGGCTTAGGAATTGAGGTGATATTGACCAAAGATCTATCAAGGAATCAGTAACAACGTTTCCTATCTTAGTTTGCTCAAAGGTCATGGAGGTACAACACTGTTCTCAGTTTTCCTTGGAGAGAAGCATCTTGTTAAGTCTTTATTTCAGGTCATTTACGATATCATCAACAATATTAACTACCCCGCTATTTTTAATTGAAAAATGATCTTGGGTCAGCTTTGATGGGGACGAATAAATAAAATCAAAAACATCTTGTATTAACCGATCCTGTTCATCAGTAGAGTTTAAAAAGAATTCAAGACATTCACTATTCTTAGCAATCCCTTCCATTTCAGGCAATCCCTCTGGAATTAATGGATATCCTCGATTGCTTTCCCAGTTGAAAAAATTAATTTGGTCTAAGTTGTCTTGATAGATTCGAAGCTGCAATGCCTGCGAATAATTTTGAGGAGGTAGAAAGAAAACATCTTTTTCATAATAACACATTTCATAAAAGGTCGTGATCCCCGATCCAGCGATCACTTTATCTGCACTGGCCATTAATGATAAAAATTCGAATTTATCAAATACATCAATAGTTAAATTTTTAAAACCTGAGTAATTGTTTTTTAAAAATTCAATAGTATTCCCGCCACCTGCTACTATGAATTCGTGCTTAGAAAAATCTTTGTGGGTGACAAGAGAATTCATGAAACATTGGCAAAATTTTGATGTTTTACTATAGATATTATCGATGCCTCCAAATGTAATAAGATTTATAGGTCTTTTGTTTTCCGATAGTTCAGGTTGAGGGTTAGGCATATCTATGGGAATCAAGGGAGGCACTACCTTTGGATTGTTAACCTTTTCACTGAACTTTTCCAATGCCTCTTTAGTTCCAAAAAAATCTTGAATATAATACGTATCAACGGTATTAAAATCGGCCAGCAGTTTATCCCACATCCAAAACAAGGTATCGATATATATTTTTTTTATAGGGATATCTTGCAAATATTTAATCGAATTAGGATTTGTGTTTGAAATATAGAGTGAGCAATTTTCGATCAATGATCTGTGCTGAGACAACTCTTCGGTACTAGTGGTATTGCACTCTATCACCTCATCAAATAAATTACTTTTTTGACCTAATTGGAGAGAAGTTAGAGTGCCCAACAGGACAAATCTATATTGGGGATCAACCTTTTTTCTAAGTTCTTTTGCAAGTGACAATGTGGTTGATATAGGTCCAAAACAAAAAGGTTCAGCATCAAATATAATCGTCTTTTGTGTTTTATAATTATTTGGTAAAAAAAATATCATTTGTGAATCTTTAGGTTTAATCTCTTGAGTCATTGGTGAGTTCCCGTGGTTGATGAAAAAATAAAAAATATTTCCGCTCCCATTGGAGATAAGAATTACTTGGGTTTTTTAAGTTATATTGTGGTGTAGGATGAAAGCTTTGTCCGATGCCTTCTTTTTGTAGCTTGTCTATTGATGAGTTAATTGATGTCTTCTGTAAAACTGTCCGTAAGGGAGCTGACCTGTTAGATCTGGTGTTAAATCTATTTTCAGTTAAATTAATAACTCTATCGTGCGACAATCGTTCAAAAAGAGCACCGGATGAGGAAAAATTTTTGCTAGCAATTTTTTTTAATAATTCGAGTAAAGTATTATACTCATCTAAATCAGTATTGATATTTGAAAAAGCTATGGCACCACCACTGTTTATTAATTTCCGCCCATTAAATGAGATATAAGACCGATGTGCTTTTGAAATTTGTAATGAAAAATCATACTCACCATAGGACTGCGCCAGATCTAAAAAAATTTTAAATTGACTATTGTAATTGTAATATTTATTCAAAATAAGATCTACATTAGGATCAATATATCCTAGTGGATGTGCTAGCAGGAGCACGCATTGATGTTCATTGTATTGTTGAAGCAATTTCAATAGCTCTAATACATCTAGCTGACATGGAATAGAAGAAGATTCTGGAGAACAAACTGGATAAAAAAGAGGGATCCATCCAGCATTAATAACAGATTCACTCATCGCATAGCAAATCCACTCAGGTAGCAAGCACACTCCATTACTTGAAATATTTTTCAGATCTTCAGTAAAAGCAAAGCGGACAGATGGATAATTCGTCTTCATTTTCTCTGTCATAATTTTGTAATCTCAAGGTGACATCTATCATTTGAGTGATTAGAAAATTGATCGTAGATAGCACTATTTCTCCCCCATAAATCAATGTAGAGACTTTTTCCAAGATCATCAGTTAGTCTTTCTTGCCATAAGGCCTCGACATGTTGCCTTAATGTATAGATTCCCAAGGAGTGCTTTTTACCTCTATCAGAGCAGCCCCATTTAACTGCAAACCATTTTCCTGACAGAGAAGTTCTCATCATTAATGAAAAGGCTTCGGGCCTATTATTGATGCTTGTAATAACAAGGGAACAGTTTGCTGGGGAGTTATTGAAGAATGGTACATATTGAAGATCTTCTCTATTTAAGGATCTCATATTGCTCTTTTCTGTACTCTTCCAGCTATTGTCGTCAATTGCAAGTGCCTTTGAATAAAGTTCAAGTGCCCTCATGTCATTTGCAGAAGAGTATTCAGTTTTGAGATTAAGATCTTTCCAAGCTGAGCTATTTCTTGCAATAGTTCTCTTTAGTCGAGTAGGAAATGAAGCTACATATGACTCAAAACCAAGATTTTGTCTTATAATTATCTGAGGATTTTTCCAGCAATCAATGATTCTTAGATTTATTTTTCCTTGTAATTCCAAATGTGTTATTTTTTTTAAAAACACACTTTCTTTGTTGATGTATTTGGCCCGTATTTTTATGCCAGCACATAGGTTGTTATTAAAGAATTCTATAAACGCATTTTCATATCCATCTAGGTTAAAATAAGAGTTTAGCAAGAGAGTATCTTTGCTTTCTTTGCTGAAAAGTATTTTTTCGTTTAAGCTGATTAGATCATCACTAGAGAATCTTGATTTAACACCGTCCGACCAGTTTTCTGTAAGAGTAATGTTGTCATGGTTCCTATCAGTAGCATATAGTAGATCCTCCAACATTATGCTGATATTATATTCAATAGATTTATCGGCGTTGATGATTTCAGATGTGCTGATTTTGTATGTTTGTAGCTTGAAATCATTATTTACTTCAAATAATCTCTCTTCTGGCAGAATATCAAAAGGATCCCTGGTGTTATTGCGTTGGATTTGATTAGATAGAGAGCATTGCAGCTGATAAAAACGAAAATAAGAGAATTTACTTGCTAAATTTTCTATCCACTTTAATTCGTCGTCATATACAAAAACACCATCGATAATAACAACATCAGGCGATTCTTCATTGAGTTTTATGGTAACGATATCGATTAGCTTTTTCGTAGTGCTATAAATTAAATCACGATCTAAATCTCTTGTGATGTTCAAAGAGGCCAAGACGTCATCCCAATGTACTGAGCTAACAGCAAGTGACTTATCTTGAAGTCCTTTTTTTAGCTCATTTGCAAGTGTAGTCTTCCCAACACCAGGAGGTCCACTTATTGCAATTAAGCAAGAAGCTGATTTGACTGTTTCCATAGCTTCATAACCTCAGAAATAGATAGATCACCGAAGAGAGATCGGTAATAGTTGTTAAATAATTCCTTGCTTTCATGGGAGGGAACAGCACGAGATTTTATTTGCAATTCTGTAGAGCGCAGTTCAATTTTATGATTGCGATTCCCCATGCACATTTCCTTTCCTTGTCTGTTGGGAGCAGGCAAGTAATGTACACTTTGTATGTTTGTGGCCATAGTCTTCTTAATTACAAGATTAATGGCCCTTTGCTGGGTTAAGTTTTCTACAAGTAAAACTTTTTTTTCTTCACCAATTATTTGTTGAAAAAACAATGGGTGATAAAGGGAAATGTTGCGGTAATAGACTTCAATCATTTGATCTTTTTCAATTGTGCCATAGGGATAATCTGAAGATTTTTCTATCCCATAAAGACCATATAATTCAGATTCTTCAATGCAATTTTTCAATGATAAGCTAATCTCATTCACTATGCTCTTAAATTGCCCATTTCCTGTATCAGCGATGATAATTTTAGGCAAGGAATGTCCTGTCTTTGTCAAAAGCGCATTGATACCATTTTTGAGGTATTCAATCATGGTTTTATAATCGGCCGACGTGGGGTCAAAAGACATTACATCCTTCATCAAATCAGACTCATAGGTTTGAATATATAACATCAGAGGTTTGTTGAAAATTGATGCTACCATAGCAGGGATCAGGCAATCGACTAAATCCTGCAGTTGTAAACGAAGTGGATTTCCCTTCGCAAAGCAGACACAAGGACCTCCCGCAATGAGATCAGCACTAATGGCATTTAAATTTCTTGCTGATAAGATAAGGTCTAGCAAAACAGACTCCTTAATTTTCTAGTAAGTAATGAAAAATCATCATCATCTAAGAGTATTGGTAGCGATATTCGCTCAGTGCAGATCTGATTGGAAACCGGACATATCTGTTGCTGAAGTGTCTTTAAACTCCAAGGGAATCCATCACCATATGGAGATAATCGCTGCTTGATTATAGGATTTTCCTGAAGGTTCCAATGAGTCCAATTTGAATGAGGAATTTTGTGTTGTCTGAAAACTTCAGCAACATTTATATCCTCAATCCATAAGGATACAAAATTATCAGAAGAAGCACGCTCAATGAAATGTACTTTCCCAGTTAGAATATTTTTTATTTCGGTATATTTATCTTTTAGGCTTTTTTGAATATTAACTAGTTTTTCAAACTGAGCATTGATAACAGCAGAAGTTATATTGGTTGCCTTAGCGTTACCTCCAAAAAATGAATGTTCATTCCACAAAGGCAATCCATTATCTTTTCTTGAGCAACCATGGTCGGTATATTTTTTTGCATTATCAAATAAGTTCACGTCATTGCCAATCAGCACGCCTCCTTCCCCTGAACTTAAAATCTTATTAGATTGAAAACTAAAACAACCTAGCTCTCCAAAAGTTCCTAGAAATTTATCCCCTGATCTTGCTCCAAACGATTGAGAAGCATCTTCGATAAGGACAATGTCATTTTCTTTGCAGATATTGCTAATTTCCTGGATTTTACCTCCATGACCTTCAAGATGTACAAAAATCACTGCTCTTGGTTTTGGATTGTTCTTTAAATAGTTACTGAGCATTATTGGGCATAGATGTCCTGATTTATCTACATCAATCATTATCGGAATTAATCCAACAGAGAGCACTGCATTTGCAGTGGCGATAAAGGAGATCCCTGGAATCAGCACAACATCCCCAATAACGGGTTTAGTTGCGACTATGGAAGCTTGAAGAGCAAAAGTAGCATTGGCCATAACCAATGAATGTGAGCATCCTAGGAAATTTGTTATCTTTCTTTCCAATTTGGCTGAGATGTTTTCTTCTTTTCCATACCGAAAAAGATCTCCAGAACTAACAATCTCCTTGGTAGCATCAATCTCACTAGCATCTATTTGAGATTGTCCTAAATAATATGGTAAGTGTTTAAACCCCTTCATGTGCTTTGTCCTTTTTCTTAAAGAAAATCTTGGCCTCAGATAGCATGAATAGCAAAATACAGATCACACCAACGATTGCGAAACTAGTTCTCACCCCACTGCAAACTTGTTCATCACTAAAGAAGGAAAGATAAAACGATGTAATGGGAATTGCAAAACGACTAAGTAGTTGCGAAACAGAAAAAAGTCTACTGTGAATACCCTTGTGTTCGCATTCATATACTTTGTTCATGAATAGTATATTGAAAGCAATTAGTGTCGTGTTAAATAATGAGTATGAAATGATTTTTGCAATAAGTCCTTGAAACGCAAAAAACGAGATCCCACTTAAAATAACCAAGATGATGATGCCTGAAAAATTATACTTTATAATCTCTGGAATGTGCTCTCTTATTCTCTGACCATTCAATAAGGTAGAGATTAAACCTGTACACAGATAAAATCCTGGTATTGCATATTGCCCCAAACTTCCGAGTTCACTGAAGAGGATGTAGGGTAGAGAAGACATAAGAAGGCTAATCGATAAAATCAAGAATGTCATTGAAAGAAAAAGATTCCTCCAGAATAGATCTTTCTTGATAAAATTAACAAAGGCCAGCGTGTTCATCTTTTTAGCTACTTGTGAGTTGTCTTGAGTATCTCGCCTGAAGTTAAATAAAAGATAAGCAATAATTGCATAAGGTAAAAACGAAAAGATATTCAACTGAGTAAGGAATAACATGTTTTTAGAATTCACTGAAAGAGTTCCTAAGGCCGGAGCAAATATTCCGATCAAGGTTGCTGCAACTGTAATCTCCTGTGAGACTATTTTTGCGTCTTTGGTTTTGTTCTCTGGTAATTCATTAAATGCTATCCTTGACCAGGGGATTTCAAAGGCAAAGAGGAATTGTAGTACAACAATGAATAGGCACTTTAGACCAAAGGACCAATCAAAATTAAAGGATAAAAACACGAGAATGGAAAAAACAATCTCAGCGCTAACTGCATAAAACTTTAGCAACCAAATGTTTTTTGACTGATCGAGGATATGGGCCCAAAGGTATGTCCCTATGGCGGCAGCACTGAATATAATGGCCTGGATAATGAAAACCCATTTGCTCTCAATTTTACTCGCGAGTAAAAAATAGGGATAAGCAATAGCTAAAGCACAGGAACCAATCCCATTAATTACGAGAGCAAAACGAAAAAATACACTACTTTTGAAAATTTCAAATAACTTCACAATGAAACTCGCTGGCAAAATGATTTAACTTAGAAGCACAAGCATCTTCGCTATCCTCTTTCAAATAGATGCGTCCTAACTCATGTAGGTAGCTATCAGATTCATACTCTTTTCCAATTTCAATATTTTGCTCTTTTTTTACAATTTTAGGATCGTTGAACTCATCAATATTTGTACAACTAATCAATTTACCTTTTCCTGGAGTAAACGAGATCATTCCGGCCACATTGGATTTATATTGAGTGAGTGGCTGTGATCCACTTAATGTTTCTCCATATATTTGCAAGGCATTCAAGTTTGTCGTCATGCTGTGAAATTCTATAAACGACATCCCAGGAGGACGAGCAGCTCCTTCGCAGAAATATATTTGCTCATTTGGAGTTATAAAAAACTCCATGTGAGTAAGTCCGTCATCGTATTTAAATGCTTTGGCAATTTTTTGGTGGGCCTGTAATATCCTTTGAGAAATGGGATTAGTACGTTTTAAAGTGTGGGCCATAAAGTAAGCATTTTTGTTCTTTGCAATTGTTAGTAGATCTTGGACATAAACTCCGACTGAATAAAAGGCAGGTTCACCATCAGCTTGAGTAGTATCAATAAAATACAGATCTCCTGGAATAAATTCTTCAACTAAAAATTGATCCGATTCCAGTTTTTTTTCTTGCACATGCTGGTTGAGTACTTGGAAATTATCACAAACCTTTACGCCTTCAGAACCCCATAATTTTCTAGGCTTTAAAATATATTTATTAATTCCATTTAACAAAGAAGGGTCATTCATGACATCGTGAAGAGCAAAAAATCTTGGTTGCAATACTCCGCTAGACGATGCAGTCTCTCTCATCAACAGTTTGTCGCGAAAAGCTTCTGCCTGTTTCTCTTTGATTCCTTCAAAATTAAAATAAGAATTAAGAAATCCTACTGTTTCAATGTTTTTTTCGCTCAAGCAAATAATTTGTTTACGGCAATCTGTTTTTTGCAAACGAATGATCTCTTCTATCTTTTCAATCCATGCTTTTGGATTGTCATAATCTTCTTCGACCATAATGGCCCAAGCTCCTGACAAATCAGTAGTTTTTAGCCACTTTTCCTTTAACATCAAAATAACATTTTGCTTGTTCTTATAGAGTGTTTCTAAGAGGTATTTAGAATCGACGATATCTGCCATTAAAAAGATCAGGGTTTTCCCATCATTAAAATTTTTATCTTCTATAATAATCTTCTCCATTTTCTATGCTAACTCCTGTTTAATACAATTGGCAGGATCGCAACCTTTTACACAATGATGTCTTATCTCTGGAAACATTTCGCCCCTGAATTTCCGATATTTTTCTCCGTCCCAAATGTCTTTAATTCTATCTTCTATGATATTTCCCATGATGTATTGCTGGTGATTTTCTCGGTACATAGTTGTATCACATGGATAAACATCTCCACTGACGGCATCAATGAACATGGTGTTGCTCGGTATGATACATGCTCTCTTGCTCGCAAGGTTATATTCGCCCTTGGAGGAAGAGATCCAGTTTTCTAAGCCGTTACCAAAAATCTTGTAAAATTTTCCAAGAAAAAAACCTTCTTTGATTAGTCCTTCTCTTAACAAAGATTCAATCTTTTTGTAAAAGATTTCAATTTGATCTATCGATACAAACAATTTGTTATAATCTTTCATTGGAATTAGGTTTATACAATCTGCACCCAATGTCTTTGCAGTCAGGCACATTTTGTCTATGGTCTCAATGTTGTAAGAACTAACAACATGATTAATGATTAAGATTATTTGAGGATGAGATGTTTTTATTCTTCTTATGGCCGAATGAAGGTTATCCTCGAGCCAAGGAATGCCTCTGCTTTTGGCATTAAGTGTTTCGTCAAAATGGTCAACTGAAAGATAAATTCGAGTAACGTTGTTATTAGCGATAAACTCAATATTTTCATCTGTGAGACAACGCCCATTTGTCGTGATGGAAAAAGGAATTCTTCCTTTGCTGGCCAACAAGATTTGCTTAAACTCTTTGCTAAGAAAGCTTTCTCCTCCATGTAAATTAACATCGGTAAGAGGGAACTCAATTAATTGTTCTACAAAATCTAGCACGGGTATTTTTTTATTGAATTGCTCTTTGCTTGTTTGCCACACATCACAGAATTCACATTTGGCATTACAAATATTATTCAATCGTATAAATACTTGCTCCAGCTGTGGAGACTGAGAGAGTTCTTCAGTTGTAAACCGTGACTGTATCTTGAAAATCATAAACCCTTCCTAAATTTTTAATTGTTACCTTGTCATCAATTTCTGCTATTGCGTTAATGACATCCAGTTGTAGCTGTGAATTCCATTGCTCTAACGAAGGAAGTGTTGAATTAGATTTATAATAAATAATTTTGGCACTTGTCACGGTCCCCAGCCCTTCAACTAGGGGTGTTTTTACTCCTATATTGGTGTTAATCATAACGATGATAGGTTTTTTAAAAGCACTGGCCCAACCTAACTCCAAATGAACTCCATAGCTATGATCTGCAAAAGCGATGATTAGTTCACTCTCAATTACTCCTTGCATATCGAGTGATGTGCATTCAGCGCCTGACATCAACTCTTCTCCCCACTTTTCTCTTTCGATAGCACAAAAAACCTCATCAGCGATGGTATCTCTCAAGGATTTCAAAATATTTTGAATCGCATATTTTGCATCATCTATGATAAGATTGTTCTTATCTAGTAATGGTGTTATGGGGGTTGCTAAAAATACTTTTTTAAATTTTTTAATCATAAATTATTCCTACCTGATTAGAACTTGCTCCTCGTGTATTTCGTTTATCTGCAAACGTTCAAAAAAATCTAAATTGGCGCGAAATATATATCAGAGAAGTGTCGCGCGTCAAACAGATGTCACATGGTGTGTAAATATTACTTAATACGGTTCTCTTTTTTAAAAGCACCTCAAATATGGGTGTACTTAGAACATACCAATCCTATAAAAATCAATATTCGGATAAGCAGCGTAATTAGAAGTAGAACTAATGTGAGAAGAAAACTTGCAATGAATATGCCAGTGTTCAGTTGTTTGCTAATTGGCTGAAATTACACAAAGATGTTAATGGCCAGGAATTGTTCTGTTAGCATTTGACTCCCGCTGGAGAGAATCTTATTCCAGATTGAGAATAAGTTCTACTAATTGATTTTTGTTTCGGAGAAATGGGTTCAGTAGTAATTTTTACATACCAATACAGACTACGTCAGGATAATCTTTACAAACTTTTAGATGAAAGCTAGAAGCATAAGTTTTAGACGAAAGATACTTTTGCTTTTACGAGACATCAAATGCCTACTCTATTGAGCAGTTCAACTAAATCAGGAGCATAAAAATTAATATGAATAAAACTTCTACGGTTCAAGTACCACAAGGGACTATTGGTCAGAATTATATAACACCTGAATCAAGTGAGTGGCATACTTTTGTTATGGCATCAAGTAACTATATATCCCACTACTGGCCAGAGGCCTTAGAATCAAAAACAATAAATCAATTTGCTGCTGGATACGAAGTTGAATTAAAGAAAAGAATCCTTCAAGGAGGGAGAATTCTACTACTGTGGACACTTAACAGGGAATTGTTAGGTTTTGCAAACGCTTGGGTTGAAGGACGTATGTCCTTGCGGACATTAAATATTGCTGAATTCCACGTACTGCCGACAGCGCAAAAAAAGGGTCTTGGCAAATCGCTCTTTCAACTTCTGTGCGATGAAGGACGACGTCATGGTGCACGTAACATAAGGGCCGAAGTTGATAAGCACATGCAAGCGAACGGTTTCTGGAAGCACATGGGATTAACTCTTGACCCCAGCAGTGAAGATAGAAATATTTTTACTGGTAAATTAGAACCCATCCGCATAATTTTCATGAGACATGGTAAAATTGTTATCCCTCAGAGGGCCTATGAAGTATGTATTGACCAAAATAAGCTGACTTTACAAGACGATAATGCCTTGATGTTAGAAAAGTTAGCAGGCAACTTTAATTTAGACCATATACCTGTATCCACATCGCCATATGCACGTACCAAGCAAACAGCGACAGCTTTATTCAGCAAAGCATCTTTTTCTTCCCTCCAGGATAATGATGGCCTTGTAGAGTTCTTTCCTGAGGAGCTTTTTGGCAAAACCTGGGAGGAGATCAGCAAAGAATATGTTGGTGACATTGAAGAATTAACTTTATATGGAGATAGAGATACTCTTTTTCAAAATTCAGAAAAAACTTCTACTGCAAAAAATCGTATTGAACAGGCATGTTTGGATCTCGTTCATACAGCAAGCTTAAGGCCACTCCGCATGGCCGTTTCTCATCAAGGTATTCATGCTCTCCTAATTTTAAAAATATTAGGCGGAAGTGAATCAAAACGTCATGCAATCCAGCTCAACTATCTCTGTGCTACTGTCTTACAATACAATGGCGAAAGACAGGAATTTGAGTTAGAGGTTCTAAACCAGCCCATTGAAAACATCTTACAGCATCTATCAGTAAGGAATTGAATCTGTGCTATTGAATGATTGCTGAGTACTCTATAGAGAAATGGAGGAACTTAGCATTAGCACTCACTGAATTATTGAAGTACAATCTTTAATAAAAAATAATTCAACGGGTCACTCTATGAAGCATCTCTCTTCTATTCTGCTAGGCACTCCCTGGTGGGGCTATGTCCTCCTTGCCTTTCTCATCTACTCAGGAGTTAAGGCCAGAAAATCATCTACCATACCGATCAAGAAGTTATTTGTTTTTCCAGCCATCTTCGTCATTTGGTCCCTATGCTCTTTGGTTAGCAAAGTCCTGGATTCTAATATGTCTTTAATCCTTATCTGGGTAGGGTTTGGAATCGTAAGCCATCTCCTTGGATTGAGATTTACCAGAGATGCCAACGTCCAAGTAGATCGTATGAATGGCCGCATAACCATTCCTAGTAGTGGTTGGGTGATGCTCGTGGTACTGATGGGCATCTTTGTTGTTAAGTACTATTTTGGATACTCCTATGCTACTGATCCTGCTGCGGCCAAGGTTTACTTGCTCCCGATGGATCTTGGATTTTCAGGACTCATCACAGGGGTCTTCTTCGGTAGGGCGTGGGGATACTACAAGAAGTATTAGATACACCTGATTATACAGACCGAATCCCTCGAGTATGGCAGCTATTGCAAGAGACAAAAAAGTTTAAGTATTTTGAGTTATTAACCGTTATATTTTTTTGGAATCCATACATTTCTAACACATAGGACATAGATGAATCAAAATTGTAGGCTTTTAAGGAAAAAAGAGAGCGCAAAATCAAATAAAGTTATTATCATTGGCAATGGTGCTATAGAAAGAGGGAGTGATCCTCTTGAAAAAACATTTGAAGACCTATTGCCAGCCAGTGAAGATAGCAATCATGCTGATTGGTATAGGAAAAATTTAAAAGACAAAAGCTTATTCTTATCATTGCTAAGTTTTAAATTTCGAATTTCTCGTTTAGAGTTGTTTCGAAAGATAGAAAAAAACGGAGGGTACTCTAAATGGGACAAAATATTTCCTCAACCAATCAGAACGTTCTTAGAATTGAGAAAAAAAATAGCCTCTAACTTTATAGATTTTAAAGAACAAAATAAAATATCATTAAGAGGTTCATTGAATAATGGTTATTTCAACAAAAATGATCTCTTCATAACAACAAACTGGGATTCATTGATTTGGGATGATGAAGAGGTTTCAAATATTATTCAACTGCACGGGATTACCAATTTTCCAGAAAGCATGATAATGCCAACTGAATTAATCACAGATGATCTTATGTATGACTTTTTAAAAATTTGCGATAAAGATTTGCTCGACTCAATCACAAAAGGTGCATATTCTATGAGTGAAAGTGATTATCGTTTTATGGAATGTTACAGATTTAATTTTCTCACAGAGCTTACTCAAGCACATGATCTTTGCATAGAATGGATTTCTCGTGCTAATGAAATTGTTATATGGGGTTCATCTTTAAGTACTTATGATGCTGAATTATTAGCTCAAATCTCTACACATACAAATGTCGATAAAATTGATAAAATTACGATCGTAAATCCATGCGACACAGCCTTGAATAAAGCAATATCAATTATTGGAGTATCGCCTAATAAAGTTACCAAAATATCAAACCTAGAATGATTATTTGTCTATATAACTTGATAAGACAACTCTTATGTAATATTCACCGTTCTATACCGTACAAAAATTCAGACCACGGAATTATCTCAGAGTCGACAAAAACGAGCGCTTCAAATGATTTTCTCACCAAATCCATAATGATATTTATATGATTTTGGTGACAATATTCAGTAGGAGTGTTGGTTTTTGAGAGGAAGATAACGCACAATCATTTTACGATCCCTACATCGAACAAGTTGTTGCGGTCTGCTTTCTAGCAATGGCCAACATCATCCATTTCCGAGATAATATAATCCCCACCATTAATGACAAGGAGGCCACATATGAATTCTGCTTTCTTCACAATGCCAGATCAATCCTTTTTTGACACACCTCTTCCTCTGGATAGCGGACATGCTCCCGCAGGCGCCAATCAGGGCACTGCTAACAAAGCTCATGCCTCAGCCAGCTCAGGGCCTCTGGATACCTCTAAAACCCGCTATAACGCCGTTAAAAGCGGTATCTTCAGCTCCAACAGGACACTAGCTACCCAGTGGGAGCATGTATTCTCTGACCTCATCGCAGACGTTTATAACGATCTTGCCCCTACTAATGAGATAGAGGGACAATTGTGCACGATGCTTGCAGCGGATTTCTTTAGAATGAACTTACTCTTGCGTTACGAATATGGCCAAGTTCTCTCTGCGGCTGACCATGATCCCGGGAAACTTGGTGCAAGCATGGACTTAGATAAGGCCCTAAAAATTTCAAAGTATGCCACGGGTACTCAGAATAGGATCTTGAAGACGTTGAGTCAGTATAAGGCAATGAGAGCAACTCAGCTTTAATAATCCTGATACATCATTTCTTAAAAAAATTTTTTAAAGTTGCTATAGAGCTTTCAACAGCTTCTCCTAAATTTCTGGATCCTTCCTGCAAACCTTCTTTTATGTTTTCTACTAATTTTATCGCTTCTTGATCGAATTTAGTTTGTTGCTTCTCTGGCTCTGACCATTTTTCAATCCCTTTTGTTAACGCATCCAATGCAAGTTGTGACACCTCTTCTGGTGTTCTTGAAACACGCGCTACATATATACCCAAAGAGATAGCAGCTAAAGATGCAGCGATAGCTGCTATATTCCCTATTGGGACAGGAGTTGAGCCACCAGCTATCGCGGCCCAAATAGTAGTCCATACAGCAACTTTTGTACCCAATATTGCCAACATCCCGCAAACAAGTCCAAACCCACCTGCAGCACTTATAAGAATTGCCAGGGCATTCTTGTAATGCTCTAAAGATTTCATCTTTGATATTGATAGATGACCTTTGGCCATTTCCATAGAACCTTTTATTAATTTAGGTATCTCTCCGGTTTTCTCAAAAAAGAAATGTTCTACCCAATCACATAGCTGGGTAATGTCTTGGTAAGACAATACTCCTTTAGTAGTATTAGTTTTTTCTGCGTAAAGAACATCAACCTTTGCTTTTGCTTCCATCCCAATGACCAATTTTTCTTGATCGTTCATTTCTACTCCCCTTTTTTAACGCGAGCAATTTTTGACGCCAATCCATATTTTGTTAAACTATCGTAAGCCTCTTCTAGTTTCTTATTCTGAAAATCTTCATATACTTTTATTGCCTCTTGCTCTTTATTTTGGAGAGCTTCCATGAACCTCATAGCTTCTTGTGGACCAACTCTATTTATTAGTCCTTTAATTGCGAATGAGAATGCGTGTGGTGATGTTTGAGGGTAGTCCTTGCATAATTGATTACTCTTATCGCCTAAACTGTATGCAATATTCCCCATCGTATAAGCAAGCCCCACCGGAACAGAGGCCCAGCAGGATATAGCAGAAAGAAAACCAATGAGGGAGGAGATACCAACACTCTTCCCTATAGTAGCTACTTTCTGCGATGTCGTAGTGCTATTCCATTTAAAGGCAATTGCCAAGCTGCTAACCACGGTTCCTGCTACTGCACCACCAATTAGACCATCCAGAAGGTCACTGAGAGGGATTCCGAAAAGGAAGGGTTGGGTGTAATAATCCCAAGCTGAAACAACACCACTACTCACTTCAAGTGCACCAGCTGCTAGTAGCAGAGGATTTTCAGTGGCCACACCTCCTATGATCTCAAGAGTGCCTGCCCCCAGTGTAAATATCGCAGTCTGCATACCCCACGGAAGTTGTCCTGTGAGCGCAAAGAATAAGTCAAATCCACCGTTAGTAACAGAGACAACTCCGACAGCAATGTCGAATATATTCAGGTGTGCCCAAGGTAAAATCTTACTAGCATTTACTCCGATAAATTTGGATAACAAATTGATAGTCGTATTAGGAATTATAGGAATACCCTGAACCGTAATAACGTCCAAACCTATATGCTTAAAGAAATCAACCATGGATAGTTTGGATTTACTAAACACCGTGGTAGCATCGGAAATAAAGTGATGATTAACTTGACGATGATAGTACCCTCTATATGCGTCCATCCACTTATCAGTAGCATTCTCAGGAAGATGGTGAGTCCAGTCTGCAATAGAATCAAAAGGAATAATTTTTCGTATTAGGGTGCCTTGCCTCAAAGTATGCTGGGCGAAATCTACAGGTAATGCTCCCGGCACCAAGATATTTGAAGAGGTACTTAACAAGCTATGCGTACCCTCGCTAGTACTTATTTCTAGATTTGTAAGAATATCCAATAAATTTTTCATATTAAGACTCGCGGATAGGGCGGATTATCAGCTCGAAGCGGCCAGCACTTAAGGCATTTGCCACATCTTCTATTTTTTTCCTTACCTCTAGCTGACCATCTGACACTTCTGGGATACCGTAGATCATCTCATGCAGAGATATACTGAAGATGCGAGCACATCGTTTGTAGACGTTTATATCAGAGGGAGTGGCAGTACCACTTAACCATGAGGACACTGATCCCTCACTGACACCAAGGAGACTTGCAATCATTTTCCCCGACATCTCATGCTTCTTGAGCATAGTCTTCAACGTCTCCGAAAATTTTACAACATCCAAATCGCTCATCTTGCATACTCCGATCTCTTGAGTATTATTTTTCTGTACGCTCATTTATCGGAATAGCATCCCTGCCTTTGTAGAGGTTATCGGTCAGCCAAAAACATTTAGCTATCTTAGAGCTAAAAAAAAATAAAACACTGTAAACATGGAGAGATAAGGACAAATATAGATTCAGACGGCCAAATTTATTCGGCCAACTGAATCGATATTTGTCCCTAAAAGCAAATACACTAGCGGGATGCGAGTTCAAAGAGGAGAGACTTACTCGCTACTGCAAATACTTGATGGGTACATTTGCTCATTTTAACAGTAGCGTAAGCTTATTAGAAAGGGCCTGGATCTCTTCTGCTATCGAGAGAGCATCAGTGTATGCACTCTCTGTTTTATTCATCAGCATAGGGATACTTACATCAAGAGCACTTGCAAGTAGTGGCAGAAGCTCCAAGAGCTTTGTCGTCGGTCTACCATACTCTATAGAGCGTAGACAGTGAGGACGGGTACCAATCATAGATGCTAACTGTGACCTTGTAAGCCTCTTACTTAAGCGGCGTTGCTCTACCCGCCTGCCAAGCTCTACAAGAGAGTCAATGCCCATCACCGTTACCTCCGTTAGTATTGCTGCTACGACTACCATGGCATCTAATTCTTGCGTATTTATCCATGTGATCTCCTTGCTTAAAGGTTGATAAAAAATCTAAGTGAGTCCTAGCAGCACCAGTATGGACGACGCCACTACTGGAGTTACCAAGACCCACTTAGATTAATTGGAATGATTGTAAAGAATAAAGGTGCTAAGACCTACTTAGCTGTGCCCGAACTTGCGAGAGAGGTTTAGGTGTGAAGTAGAGGTCTCTCTCTACACCTAAGCCGTTGACTACCACATCCTCTAGCTCTTCTACAGCAAAGTACCCTAGTTCACTTTCAAATCCGCAGGTCAACCCAAAGCATAACCTGTCAACCGGATCATACTCTAGTACAAACCATGTCCAGTTACTGCACGGATGAAAGAGTTTGGCGTGAACGATAGGATCTTTTGTATTCTCCGTTTGGTAGAGCATTGGAATCGACTGTGCTATCTCTGGTGGAATTAGTTCCCTTGTCATCTGATACCGCCTTCTGTGGACTTCCATTTGCACCCATTGCGAAAGTTTCCGCAATACCACTGGTTGTCTTTGAATTTACTCTTGTAGATAGCACCGCCACAACTTGGACACTTCTCTGTCTGCGTCTGCGGCGATACTTTGCTTGCAAGAATGGACTTATCTCCTTCTCCACTCTTAAATTGAGAGATCCATCCTGTAATGCGATCACCTACCTCCTCTAGCGGGCACACAAGTATCAAAAATTTATTTCTCATTTTGATGCTCCTACACTGACCAAGCAGTCATCTGTCGTTTCCATTACTAAACTCTTCTCTAACTCTATTTCAACTACATCAAAGTATTCAGGATGGCAGATAGGCAGGTACTCGCAGTCAGAAAAGTATCGGCCCCGACAAGCAGTGTAGTCGGGCTCAAACTTGTTCTCTCTGATCTTGCGAGCCCCCTCAGCGATCATCTTATACATCTGCACGATCTCTTTAAACGTAGGAGGGTATAGGAGTTGCTGGAAGGTTGGCGTCTTAGTTTTCGTCAAATTATAAATTCCAACCGCTTTCGGCAACGCCTTATGCTTGATGTAGTAGAGATAGCTGTAGAAGAGAAGCTGGAACAGATGACCGGATAGCGATGATAACTTCATGGAACTTGTTTTCAAGTCCATGATGATCTTATCATCACCAGGGCCATCCTGCTTACTCAGTACCAAGCGGTTATCATCGTAGGAAGTAGAGAGAGCGACGCTTTCTTGCAAGTCGAGTTGGCCACTGACTATCACGGAAGGATCTTTCTCTCCGGTCTCTGGATTTTCCAACTCGACAATCATCTTCTCCTCAATACCTGTGGGTCGAAAGGTATTCTGAACGAAGGTGTCGTACATGCGAAGAGATTTAGCGATAAGAGCATCCTGCTCCTCATCGCACTCGTAGGTGAATTGGCCCGAAGTGGGATTAGCATACCTCGTTGTTATCTCTTGCTTGAGGTAATCAGTAACCGCATCCCTACCCAACCCCATCAAGAGATGCTTCTCTAGCAGTGCTGTGTGGATGGTATTGCCGAACCAGAGGCATAGAGGAAGGGTCTTCTTCATGAATTGCTTATTGTACCTAAAGTGATACTTTAAAGGGCATTCCAGAAAAAGAGACAAAGATGTCCCCGATCCTCCAGAGGAGGATAAAAAGATTTTTTTCATTTTAAAATTCCTTTTTTTAGATGCTAAAGATTGTTCCCAATCCAATCAGTTTTAGAGAAGTTAAAACTCTGTAGAAAAAGAAGTAGATGCGAGCAGCGAGTGCCGGAAGAATGAAATTGAACAGTAAATTAACCATCATAAATCTCCTTTGAAAATTACCTTTTGTTACTAATGTCCTTGATGAAAGTTGCTATCCTTTCAATGGCAGCGATAAGTGCCTCTGTTGCGAGCTGAGCTAAGATTTGCTTGTACACAAAATCCCCCTTGTTAGAGTAAATTTGTTAGCGAACGTGGACTAAAACTAATCGTAATGTCCTCCTTGTGTTGATGAAGAGAAATCGGAAAAATTGGTAAGCATAAAATAGCATTAAAAACCTCCTGCAAGTTAAAGTTGATCGACCTCAAGCGGGATTACTTAAAGTAGATCAACACTATACTTATACGTGAAAATTTGAGGGTTTTTGAAATCTAGCGGGGCACAGTGAATTATTTACTTAGGATCGTTAGCTTTAAGTGTTAATTTACCATCTTTCAAGTAATGGGTGCCTTCTTTTGCCCAGTTGAACATCCAGTCAGGGTTAATATTGACATTAACGTCCGGACAATGTTTCTTCATTGTGGAGATAAGAATGGAAGTAACATGTTTAGACATGGTATCCAAGTCACTATCAAGTGGTAACATGATAAGGTACTCATCGTGTATGAAGTTTACTACCCAGTACCCGGCCTTCACTAATTCATAGAGGGCCTCTTTTGCTCCATCAGCAGCTAATCCTTGAAAAGGAGTATTCTTGCTTTGACAGTATGTTGTGTTACCTCTCACTCTTCCGGATGGTAAGATCACATTACTGAATTGACGGAAAAATACTTCCATAAGTTTGCTTGATCCTTGCATTTTTTTTATGTCGTTAGCGAAGTTCTTTTTCAATGGAAAATCAGATCTCTTTATAACATCCCATGCCCACATCTTTTCTTTTAGAGTAAACTGACGCTGCGTTGTTTTGGTTTCATTCTGGCCTTCAATGATTCCTTTAAATACAAACTGACTAGTCTCGTCATTTGATCTCCTCCCTGTAAATAAACAGTAGTCCTTAAGCATTCCCGATTTTTCCAACTTGCTCAAGTTATCGTCATCAAGATACTTCTTTATTTCCGGAAAAGCATCAAGCCAAATTTGTTTAAATAATTTAGCTTCATCGATGGAGAAAAATAGTTGATAAGACTTTTTCGCAAGCTTGATAAAACGATTAAAACCAAGACCACCAGGGTACCCAAAGTTAATTGGCTTTCCTTTTGATTTTTCTTTATCAGTAACTTCTTCAATTGGTCTGCCTTCAATCTTTGAGACAATATATTTATGCAAATCTATTCCACTATTGATTTTATCTCTCATCTCACTGTTTCCATATCTCTTATAAGTAGTTTGTGATAACGCCACCAACTCAATTTGCTTGTAGTCGGGCGCAAAGATAACATGATTAGGGAGTGCCCTTACCATGTTTCGAACACTACATTCTTTAGTATCTTTTGGAAAATTCTGCACGTTTGGTCGGCAAGAGGAGGTTCTTCCTGTAGAGACGAGAGTATTAAATCTAGGATGAAGGACATCTTGATTTCCACTAATAAAATCTAAGAGTTTGGAATTATTTTTGTACTCTAAGTAGTGTTCTATAAAGTCGTTGTCGACATCTATCTCCCCTAATAACTCCTCTAAATCATCCCCCTTTTTACTAATCTTATCGGCGTTTGTCCTAGGAAGACAGATGTGATATTTCTCTTCAATTTTACTGAGTATCGCTTGAAGCACTTTATCGGAACCTTTTCCAGGACTCCAGCCAGCAAATTTATCGACGACAATAGCGACACCATTGGACTCAAAGATGTCGCAAATCTCTTTTTTAACAGAAACCACTTTGATATCATTATCATTACTAAACTTATCTGGGTTAAGTAACAACTCAATCTCAGAGCGTTTGTATGATAAATCCACCATGGGTTTATTTTTATCATAGAGATAGTAGCTATCTTGCACTCTTACTAAAGCAGGCATCTTGTTCTCTGCCATTTTATCTGCTTCTTCTACAGTGTTAGCGGTTAACAAAAAAATTTTGCCACCATATAGATAATCTAGAGAATTACTAATCTTTTTCTGGAGATATGCCTTAATCTCACTCTTTTTTTCATGATCTACAGGGAGACCATTTTGCGACACACGATAAAGAGCATAAGAACTCTTTAACTGTAAGTTATGGGAGAGTAGAAGTTTACGGTCGACTTTGAACTTATCACAAAGAGCTATCGCTCTATGAAGAACTTGGTTCCCTATGAGATAAGTGGCAATGGCATCCTTAACAGCATAATCCAGATAAACATAAGGCATATCCTGGTATCTTATTTCTCCGCTCGGAAGGATGAACTGTCCAAATGATTCCCTAATGATATTTCCATTATCATCAAGAGTATCCTTTGGTAACTTTGTTGCTAAATACCTAATGGATAGGTCATCAAGAGATATATGAGGCGTAGCAGATCCAGTTGCGGCAATAGCATTCAGATTCTCCAATAACAAGATATCGATGATGGTATCTGTCTCGATGCTATCAAATGGGTTTATCGCCTCGATTTTTGCCGCTACAGCGATGTCAAATGCAGCATTGGCCATGAACACCCTAGAGTTCTTGTGGGCAGTGAAAAATGGGGATAAGCGCTCTTTCGTGATGACGTAGCATGATTCCCCATTAAATGCAGTGCCAATAACGAAGTCTGGAGTTGCTTGAGTTTTTTCATCAATCATAGAGGTTTCAGAATCGTAGCTGATAGTGGTGCCTATCTTCCCTAATTCTGGGGCCCAGATAATGACGGGGAAAAGTTTACTTTGGAATATTGTATTCATGCTTAGCTCCATTTTAGGTTATTGCCTGTGGTAATTACTTGGTGCTTGTTGGAATCAGTTAGGCTTTGCAGACATGCGGACGTTGCGGACATCTCCTGCCCCCCTATATATGTAGAAAAAATATTTTTATTTTCAGAAATATTTTTATTTTCTCCTACATAGGGTAGTAAGAAGTCCGCATGTCCGCCAGACTGTTCTTCTCCCCCATCATTACTGGGATTTTTGCCTGCGGACATTAATTTTTCAGATGTCCGCTCATGTCCGCAATGTCCGCAATCTGAGGATCTTTTCGCAGAATATTTCGCTTGCCTAGCGTGGGTATCATTCCTATCAATGTCTAAAATGATTGCCCCTCTAAAATCATCCTCCGTCTCGATAGGTAATTCCCTCTTGTTATATGGCCCTAGTAATTTGCCAAGAAAAGTTGCTTTGGCTTTTGAACTTTCCTTACTCATGAGTTGAGTGCGAAACAGCTCCTTTTCTTCTGCCATGCTCACCAACTCTGCGGCAGTAAATACTTGATCCAAGTGTCCTTCGAAGAGGTAAGCAATTTCTTGCAGGGTATCGTCAAATTTAGCCGCAGCCTCATCCGCATTGCTTAGAAATTCACTATGGCCGTTTGCCTCTAAGATACCTCCGATGATTCCAGCATACCGCTTGAAGCGGTAATCAATGTCCTTGATGGGTTTTCCCTTAGCTTTCCATACCTCTATAAAACCAATCAGTTCTGCCAATAATTGCTCCCGATGCTCTTCTGCATAAGCAGCAGGATCGAGGATACAAAATTTCCTTTTCGATGGATTGTCTGGGTAGTAGAGTTCTACAGGGAGCGCGCGAGTTATTAAGTCCTTATTCAAAGAGGCATCATTCATACTGAGCATGAATAGAATTGTGTTAGGCCGCTCTATATTCTCGGTCTTTCCAAGTATCCTAGCAGCGTAAACTTTAGATGTTATCATCCCTTCTAAAAACTGGGATTCGATCTTATTACCTCTTACGTTATCGATAAAAACGTAGTCGTTATTACGAGCATGGACGGTAATTGCACGCTCAAACTGCTCATCATTAGGATTGTAGTTAACTCGTGGGGATTGTTTTCCGCTATAGATTATTGCGATAAGGTTTCCTAACAGTGATTTCCCCAAGCTAGGTTGATTGCCTACAATTGCCAAAAAGGGGCATTCTCCCATGAACATTGTAGGAAGTAGACGGCTTATCAACGCTCCAAGGAAATTATCTCTATCCGCCATGGATTTAAAACAAAACTCGTTCAATAACTTACTTAGATGTGTGGTGGTCTTTTTATTATTCAGATCGTGATTAAGCGCGCCTGATGATAAGTATATTGGTACTATCTCTTTGCCGAAATAATAAATCTTTGAGGATTCATTGAACCCAGGTTTCGCAATGATAAATTCGGAGTCAAACACTGGTGCAATTACAAAAGAAACTATCTCTCTAAATGCTTTCCTCATGAGTGGATTTAGTATAAAACCTTTTGCTATCTCGCTAGGAATTAGATCGTACTTAGTACCATCTTTTGTATTAGTTGCATACTCCGAGAAGTTGTTGAAAATTCCAGAAAAATTTTTTTCGGTTAACGTATCAAAACGATCACCAAAGATATTTATCAATTGATTACCAAAGCTGAAAATATCTTTGTCAATTAATGTAGAAAGCATCTTCGCAAACAATTGATTTCTTGGGCCGGCATCATCTAATAAAAAACCAAGTCCTGCCTTTTCTTTGTTTTTTGCTTGAGATTGAACTCGCTTTATGGCCTTATCTAACTGCCCCTTAGTCACCCCCGCTACCTTACAGATAGCTTTTCTCAATAATGCATATTCGACCTCATCATCAGTAACGGCCAAATATCTCACTACTTTATCATAATCATCCTTTCTTTCTGAGTATCCAACATCGTCCGGAAGTGATTTAATATACCCAGAAAACGGGTACGCCCATGCTTTATCTATGAGAAACTTAAAAGCTTCGACACCATTCTCTACGATAAATTCATCAACACCCATCTCTTGTTGTTTGTTCGCCTCTAAATGAATAATATACACCTCGGCACCTCTGTCTCTGAGCATCTTTGCCAGTACCAGTTCAGCCTTAAGGACAAAGGGATTTTTCGATTTATTCTTGTCGAACACGATATAACACTTGCGTCCTGTTAATGGGATATCATCAAAATCAGATCGCAAAACATATTGCCCATCCTCTTTGTCAGACAAAGAAGGGTCATGAAAATTACAGACACCTGGAGCAGCTACACAACTAAAACCATTAAGAGTTAAAGCAATTGACTTTTTTTCACCTTCTGTAAAGAAGAGAGGTGTGTCCACATCATTTAAACTCTGCTGATTTAATATTGGAGGTGAATAGATATGTGTAGAGGTATTCTTGGGCTGTTCATATTTAACAATTTTTCCACTGGAATCCATTCGTGGATTATCTGGCTTAAGACGTGTAGATATCTTGTTTCGCTGGGGATCTCCTCTCATATGATATGAAAACTCAAGTGCTGGTGCTAATCCGACAGCCTCCCATCCTAGAATACTACTAATTTCATTGTCACTCTCGATGTTTTTAATCCCACATGCAGCAGCGATTTCAGTGCTAATTCCACTCTTAGCAAGATCCTCTCTTTGTTTAACAGTATATTTAATCTCTAATCCGCCGATAAAACCTGAATCACTAATGATAACACACATACTAACTCCAATATTCCTGGTTCATAACAGAAAATATTATGTAAAAATAAATAGTAAATTTTCGATACACAGGTGGCGTGAGCTACTGATTGATTTTCAGAATAAGTATGCTTATAAATTTTAATTTTAAATAAAAAATGCTACACTCAAACTAATCAGCAATCATCCGGTCATTTCCAGGCATCGAATGTGCAACCGCTCGATGCCTTTTTTTATCCAAAAATTTCGGTTGCTTTTATGCCTAAAATCTTCGCAAGTTTTTGCTTTTCAGTATCTTTGAATTTTGAAAATCCATTGATGCTTCGACAAATTCTACCGGCTGAAGTGTTCAGGTTGTATGCAAGCAGATCGTAAGATAAATTTTTTTCCTTGAGAAGGGACTGTAGTTTTTCGAGGGCAATAGGACGTTGTAACTGAGATTGCATAAGAGAAGCTCCTTATAAAAAGTGATAGAATAATAATAAAAATACCACTGGTTATAGAGAGGCATTTGAAATTCTTTTATCTGCTTTTAACGCACTTTCCTGTGCGCGAGCTGTGATTAAACTGGGATGGTTCTGGTTCCATATCTATCGAGACCCAATCAGGTATTGTCCTGTACACATATGATAGGAAAGATTTTAAATCCATTCCTTTAAATGAGTTTCTGGCCACGGCATTGTTGACTTCTACTTCAAGGAACTCTTTTGTTTGTGGAAATCTTAGATATGTCTTTTTTAAGTTATACTCCGTTAAAAACAAGTAGAGTGGAGCGAGTCTTTGTGCTAATTTTTCCCATTTAATTTTAGGTAGTTTCTCCTCAAAAGAGTCTCCGGTGATGGTGATAAAATCTAATTCATCCTTTCCATCGACATTATTTTGATACCCCCATATATCATACAAGACTGCACTTAAAGCAAACCCACCTATTCTCGCTTTTAATCCATTGTTATAGTTATTTTTTAATAGCCGGTTTGACTTGAAAAATTTGTTAAATTTCTTCACTTCTCCATCTCGCTCATCTCCTGATTTTTTGTTAAGCTTGGATTTCTCTTTGGTGATAAAATTATTGATTGCATCATTGGTAATCCAATTAGGAGACAATGGAAGTAAGTACATTGCTAACTCCTCTAGCTTTGTATCGTCATTCCTGTATGAATTTATAGCGATATGAATCTCATTCACAAAGACCTCTATGAGACAAGATAGTGTCTTTCTGGGAAAAACATCGATGATCCTGCCATGGAGATATAGGACATTGTCTTTACCTCTGGTTTTATCTTCAAAATTTTCCAGAGAATAGTATGTTGCGAGCATTATTAAACCGCAGAAAATAAGCTGAACATCTTCGCCTGTTAGTTCATGGAAGTGCTTATGTTTGGCGATACCTCTTATGAAACCACAGTATCCTTCCTTTGTAGCTGTTCTTTCGAAAACTTTATATGCAAAGGGAAAACGCTCACAGTTTTTTATTTTATTCATGAATTTATCTAGATCGATACAAGCAGTAGTCACTCGTCCCTCCTTTTATATAATGAAATAACAAAACAACAACAATACGTTCTATCTCTTTTCTGTCAAGAAACCATGCGCGGTGGCACCTAAAAAAATAATAAAAAGAATTTTGAATGCCCCGATTAAAACTGGCTTACAACTAGATAATTATTAACAACAAAAACAATAATTTGTTTTGTTTTTGTTTATAGAGGAGGATTTGTGAGCAGTTTTAAAAATGATTATTCAGAATCAGTCAAAAGGGCAGCTCTTAGGTATGCAGAGAAAGGGTTTAATGTGGTAGTACTACAATCTCCATTGGGGGAAGGCAAATGCTCTTGTGGCAAAGACACATGCCCGGCAATAGGAAAACATCCGATAACTAAACACGGTGTCAAAGATGCAACAACTAACTATGAAATTATTGGTAGTTGGACTAATAGAGAAAGACCAATGAATATTGGGATCGCAACAGGAGAAAAATCTGGAATACTTGCGGTAGATGTTGACGAGCGACATGGAGGGCATGAATCTTTGTATTTTTTTGAGAAAAAAAATGGTGTCCTCCCTAAAACCAGAGTGTGTTTTACTGGTAATGGCAAACACCTCTATTTTAGATATCCTAAAGGGATCGATATAAAGTGTCCCACAGAGGTGTTAAAAGGTATAGATATTCGAGGTAATGGGGGATACGTCGTTGCGCCACCAAGCCTACACGCATCTGGTGTCCACTATCAATGGGAAGATGAAAATGTCGAAATAGCTGAAATGCCCCCTGCACTACTAAAACTAATTACTAGTGCCAAAACTCTATCGATTGATGATTATGATCTAAAAAAGGCCGAAAGAGCAGCTTTGTTGAATAACACTTCCGAGCGAAATCCTTCATCTTCTGTCTCTCTTCAGATTGGGAAAGACTTCGATTCAGCAACATTACTAGTTTTAAAAACTGCTCGTGATTTTCTTGAGGCAGTTAATCATCTTAAAAAATGATTATTGTTGTTAATAGGCACATCGGCGCTAGATTGCCAGATAGGGCAATGGTGTCGATGCTCCTATTGATTTTAGTAATCTCTTCAGGAGGGCGAATGATAATAGGAATAGATATAGGTCTTAACGGCGCAATTGTAGGAATAAATAAAGCAGGACAAGCAGCGGAAAAGCACTTAATGCCAACGATAGGGAACACACTAAACATTAGTGAGTTAAATAAACTCCTCTTAAGACTAAGAAAAAACATAGACCATGTTTTTATCGAGAAGGTTTCTTCTATGCCAAAGCAAGGAGTCGCTAGCACTTTCAAATTTGGGAAATTAGCTGGAATAGTTGAAGGCCTCATTACTTCACATGGCCTTAAATTTACACTAGTGGCACCTCAAACCTGGCAGAAAGAAATTTTTGAAGGCATAGATAAGAAAAACTTAAATCCAAAACAACGAGCATTAACGGCAGTCCATCGGCTATTCCCCAATATTGACCTAAGAGCATCGGATCGCTGTAAAGTGCAGCATGATGGATTAGTTGATGCGCTCCTTATCGCGGAGTATGGCCGTCGCAAGATGTTGAGAGATTAGATGCGGTTACTTTACTTAAAATATAGTTATCGGAGTAAAAATGAATCATCACGCAAATAAATCAGGGGTTCCTAAAGGAGAGATACTATCCTATAACAACTCCTCAAATATAAAACTGCTCTTTAACAAGCAAATACAAGAACAAGAGTGGATAACGACGGACGAAGCGGCCAAGTACTTAGGGATTAGTAAACGATGTCTCCTTAATAATACTAGCCAAGGGAAAATACCTTTTTACAAATTCGGTCGCCGTAACCGCTATAGATTAGATGAACTAAGACAACTCCTGTTGTCACAACGTCGTGGTCGTTAGGCCATGTTAAGTGACAAAGGAGTTTCTAATGGCAATTAAACTTGATCCTAAAACCAAGAGATATACCGTTCAGATAAGTGGTAGACACCCTATCACTAGAGTTCCTAGTAACCTAAGACGTAAAGGAATTAAAACTGAAGCAGAAGCCAAAAGAGTAGAGAGAGAATTGATAATTAAGCTAGACGAAAAGTTGAAGCAAACTATATGCCCGTTATGGCAAGTTGTTGCTGAGGAATTTTTAGAGTCGTATGAATCTAGAGGTATCTCAAAAACAACCTATCACGCTTATAAGTACCATCTACAGACGTATACCTATGATTCGTGGCAGGATCGTTCAGTTGATAGCATAACTGGCGGCGAAATTAGACAACTGATCCTAACTCAAGCCGGAAACAGATCAACAGGACATCAAAAAAATGTCAAGAAGTGTATCAATGCAGTATTTAGTTATTCCGTAGAGAGAGGGTACATCAATCGTAACCCAGTACCTTTTCTGAAATTCAAAATTGCTGATTCTATAAAAAAAGTTTTGACTGAACCTCAAGTAGAGCTTTTTCTAAATAAGGCCAAGGAAATGGCCGTAGAGTGGTATCCTCACTGGTGCGTGGCAATTTACACCGGATTAAGGAATGGAGAGCTATACGCTTTGACGTGGGATAGGGTTGACCTGGATAAACGGCAGATGCTAATCAACTGCGCATGGAATAATAAAGATGGTTTTAAATCTACTAAAAGTGGTGATGATCGCATTATTGAAATAGCACCTACTTTAATTCCAATGCTAAAAGCAATGAAGTTACAAGGGAGTGATTATCCTTTTGTTCTGCCCAGGATCGACAAGTGGGATAAGGGAGAGCAAGCCCGGGAATTACGAATGTTTTTATTAGGCCTAGGATTACCACAGATCCGGTTTCATGACCTAAGAGCTACATGGGCAACTATCATGCTGAGTAAAGGGATTGTTCCTATCAAGGTGATGAAAATGGGGGGATGGAAAGACCTTAAGACCATGCAGATTTATGTGAGAAAAGCAGGAGTGGATATAAAAGGCATAACGGATGGATTAGAGCTTCATAATGCAAGCTCTCAGTCAGGAACAGTTCTTAGTCTTATTCCTTGCAACAAGTAAGGGGAAACGGTGATGTTTGATATGTGTGTAGGTATTTGTAGGGATTTAACTTGGAAAATTAAGTATTTTCAAATAGTTAAAACTACCTTCAGTCTCTCCGCCAATGAAAACACAAGTTTTTTGCAAACCTGAATTTTTATAGGTTTGACTTTTCTCCTCTCAAATAATCCTTTTTAAAAAAAATCAAAATTTGTAATTTTACTAAAGTTGAACTTGATTTAATCAAGTTGAAGTTGATTTTTTTAGTATCTTTTCAGAGACAATCGATTTCCGTTTAAGAGCATGGAAACCAATCCGGCCCCACTTCCTGTGGGGCTTTGGTACCTGATAGCATGCTCAATTTACGAATGAAATTACCTGAAATTTGATCTTGTAAACTACTCTCATCTATGAATTATCCTTGATCTGTCTTACTTCTTTACAACTTAAGTTTATTACTTGAAAACCTGAATCAAGTTGAACTTGATAAAATCCACTCCTACTTGATACTTATCTGTAATCGGCTGATATACTTGAGAAAAGTAAATTTAGGATCATTGCGAAAAAACTTGTAATATCCACATTTCACACACTTCCATTCTTGCTCAACCCTAAACAGTTTTTTGCACAACCTAATCTCAATTTTTCAAGAGAATAATGCTGATTCAATCGCTAGCACTGCCTCCCTGTTTTTGATCTCAGGTAATGCCGCATACTCCTCGCATTGAGTAATTGATTTATGACCAGTAATTGCCATTGAGAAATCCAAACTTCCCAAAATCCCTCTCGCTAACGTCGCTGCTGAATGTCTGAGGAAATGTGATGTGACTACATTATCCAATCCTGCCTTATTCAAAGCTCGCCGATAGTGATATTGGATCTGTCTGTAACCAAGAGGTTTACCTTCGATATGGAACAAGTACTCTGAATGTGGATGCTTTAACCCCATTCGCCTGACCACAATTTCCTTTAAGAGATCGTTTAAATAGCAGTATCTCACTTTACCATTTTTAGGTTTTGGCTTTAAGCAGACAAATCTCTTATCACTTCCCCATACAACTACATCTTTGATCAATATAGAGCGATTTTTAACATCAATCGAACTAATCTGTATACCAGCGCTTTCCTGGACTCTCCCTCCAATAAAAAACTGAAATACCGCTAAGTCTTTATATAGATCTGATTCGATGTTATTAAAAAATTGTTTTAGCTCCTCAATTGAAAGCTTTTTCTTTCTCTCAACATTTGGCTTGATTTTCCCTAATGCTGAATGCCTTTTCATGATAACAGGATTTATGAAAGTAAAATCAATTACATTCTTGTACCATTCGCAAAAGGTTTTTAGCTCTCCCAATTCCTTGTTGAAATTACAACGCTTTGTTGAGGCAGATTCTCTTTGTTTTAACAAATGCTCATCAATGACTTCAGGATTTAGCTGGCTCATTGCCAATGATTTCAAATGTGCAGTGAAAAATCTTCCTGCAATGCCATTTTTCTTTTCTATGGATGATTTCTCTAGGTGGGGAAAGGAAAATTTTTTATACTTATCCCAAGCCTTTTCGAAACTTGTCCCATTATCTCTTCCATTGAGTGATATTTGAGCTGTAGTTATGGATGGATACTTAGGTAATTCTATGCTTGTTTTGGTTGCATTTAAGTGCTCGAACTTAGGATTATAGGTATGCCTCCACGCTAACGCCTCTTTTAAGCTTTTAAAGGTCTTAGTATAGCTCTTGCCACCAATCTTCTTGATAGCTTGAAAATTACCACTAAGGTTATCTTTCCTTATTCCTATTTTACCTTCTAATGGTATGTATCTTTTGCTCACTGGAAACTCCTTTGTTTGGAGTTACCCTCTTCTTTTGTTTGATTGTAAAAGAGCTATTGATGCCTTTTGTCAGACTTATATTGAGTAGCTATTTTCTATCAGGTTTTGCAGTCTTTTTCCATTCTGGATATTTTGTTTTGTAGAAAGCATGGAGGTTGCCTAATGCCCATTTCAGTAAATCTTTTTTAGATTGGGACTGACCTTCGCAAAGTCTATCGATATTGATAACATTTTGATCTTTTATAAAATCTTCAAATTGAATCATACATATAAAACCACTCTTATTTCGGTCTAGATTGATATTTTTCTTCATAAAATTAGGGTATATGGAATTATAAACCTGATCCACAGCTAGCTCTATCAAAAATTTATTGTCTTTTGTGGCTTGCATATAAAAATCATCTTCTTCAAATCTGTCTTCAATATCTTCCCTTGCAAGCTTGCTATTAGAGTAAAATTTCTTGAGATTCTCCTCACTTCTGTCGCATGAAAAATCATCAAAATAGCGATAAGTTAGCTCATATAAATTATAATACCCTTCTTGTTCTAATTTTGAGTCAAGAGGAAGATTTTTTAATCTTACGTTATTAACAATGATAACTCTGTCTTTGGCAAGCTGGTGTATTGGTAGCTGATTTTTTGGATCGATAGTGCTTGCCCAAGGGTACTTATTGAATACAGCAGGATCGCACTTCGTCTGAGCGTCCATTAGCTCTTGAGGAATGGGCTTTGCAAGATCTGCAAATGCCGAATTGCTGCCAATAATTTGGTGATAGCAAATTAACAAAAATAATATAACAGCTAATTGCTTTGGATAATTCATTTAATTCTCCTGTAAACCCTAAACGGCTCTCCAAAAAAAGAGCTAGGGGCATTTTGTATTGGCGCCTTATATTTCTTGTCGCGAGATCTAGTTTCCCTCTTGCTATTGACGCCTTTTATCAGGCTTATGTTGAGTAGTTATTTTCTGTCAGGTTTTGCAGTCTTTTTCCATTCAGGATATTTAGACTTATAAAATTCATGTAAGTTATTCAATGCCCATTTCATTAAGTCTTTCTTGGATTGAGGTTGTCCCTCGCAAAGTTTATTAATATCAATAGAATTTTGATCTTTAATAAATTCCTCTGCTTTTACCATGCAGACAAAACCGCTTTTGCTATTATCAATAATCTTACCTTTTTGGTCTATTCCAGGATACATAGAATAGTAATTATCTCCTTCAATCGCTGTTTCTATTAAAAAATTATTGCCCTTGCGACTCATGTAAAAATCATCTTCCGCGAAACTATCCTGAATCCTACTTTTAGCAAGAATTTCCATTGAGTATGCAGTTTTTATTATATTTTCACTATCGTCACAACTAACATCATTTGTAAAAACAGGAACACCTTTGGAATCATTAAAGCTATTTTCAAATATTCTATAAGATAATTCGTATAAACGAAGATATCCATTCTTTAATAATTTGGAATCAACAACACGATCTTTAAGCTGAATATTCCCAACTATTATTATCCTATTTTTTGCCAATTGAAATTTTGCTGGTTGATTGTCTAATTCAATACTCGTGAATCCTTTGTATTTATCCAATATACTCTGGTTGCATTTTAATTGAGCATCTAGTATTTCTTGTGGGGTGATCGAAACAGTGGTATCTGCAAACACCTTAACTGCAAATTGACTGTAAATACATAAAAAGAAAACACAGTTCATAATTTTTTTGAAAATCATATTTTTATTCTCCTTAAAAATCTAAATGGATCGCCTAATTTTGATGCTTTTGTTTCCTGGACTGGAGCTTTGTGATCAGGGTCATTAACAGGTAGCGCGCCTAGGGAAATTTGGGTTATAGGATCCTTTCTTGATTGCATGCTTATCTCCATTATTTCACCGGATCTACTTTGCTTAGAGTAAAATCCTACATGATTATAAGACTTTCCCGTTTCTCTTTTCAAGTGAATTATTAAATCTCCCGGGCGAGCTTCTTCTCGTGAGATCTCACTCCAATGTTCTTTATCATTTACAATATCTTGTACGCTTGGAGCACGACCATTTTTATCAGCAAAAGGCATGCCCTTCGCTGCATACACTGCTTGCACAAAACCACTACAATCGAAAACTTTTGGACCATTTCGCTCATCTGGATTACCGCTGTACCTAAGGGATTTGTCGCCCACATATTCTTTTTTTGCATAGTCTACAATTGCTTGCCCTTCTTTTTCAGTGACAGGTCCAGGTTCTCTTTCTAAATATTTCTCAAAATCCAAATCGGTTTTATTAAGATAATCTCGAAAATTTACAACAATCGAATCAAAGCCTTCTTGAATTCTGGTTGAGGTGTTCACATTTGCAACTTTTTTATTATGGGAATTCACGCTGGTAGAAACCTTGCCTTTTGTGGCGGCGTCTTGCTTTTCCCATACTTTCTTTCCTTCGTTTTTTAAGTTACCAGCCACTGTTTGTGCCAATTTTGAGTGATTCTCTATTTGGCTTCCTAGGTTTGAGATGTCGCCGTTGAGTTGCCCGCTTTCAGTGCTTGCCTGATTTGTCGACTGCTGAACTCTACTTGTTTCCGTCTTTAAGTTTGATTCTTTTTGTGCCAGTTCGCTAATCTCATTGTTTTCCTTGTCTTGTTCGGCTGCCAGCTTTGCCAGCTCATTTTTCACTCGCTCGGCTTGTTCACTAAGAGAGTTAGCTTCTTTTCGCAAACCATCTATTTCGGACTTCTCCTGTCTGGCTTGAATTTTTAAGGATTCAATAGAGTAGCGAGTGCGCGAAATTTCTCTTTCGGTATCGGCAATCTCAGAAGAGTAAGAGCCGGATCCTGAAATACTTAAATCTGGAGCAATACTGCTGGGAGGCGCGCCAAGTGCAGAGGGAGGCGAGAATGATACACCCACAGTCTCTGAATAGCGCATGCCATCGAACTCGTAATGAATGGTCGCGCATATCTGGTGGGCGCAGTCTGTACTATATGTGATATATTGAAAGGCGGACGATTCAGAAAGCCTTGAGCGAATCAACTTGTCAATTTCATCAATATAGGTGCCGTAGGTACTGTCAGGGGCTGCTATGTAGGTTGTGTCGTAGTCGCCTTTAATGGGTATTGTTGGTGTAGATAGTTCTTTAATGGAGCTATGTTTTTGAACATTAAATAAATCGTCATATTCGCCAAAATCTGTGGCAAAAGCAAAAATATGCAAAATTGAAAATATTATCAGTAGGAGCAGGTTTGCTATTCTCATCATTTCTCCTTAAATCAACAATTCTCTACAATCTGAACATATGCTCGCTCAGAGTCTAGTGTGTCTTCATCTTTCTCAATAAGCATCTTGATTTTATCCTTGCATTCATCATTCAGCTTTTCACTTTTTTCCATCTTTAGAGTCAGTCGCCTCTTTCTCTCTTTGAAATAATTGCCCGATGATTCGCTCGCGGGGACGATAGAGCTTTCATAAATGTCAAAAGACCGCTCATACTCCTTTAACAGCACCACTGTTTTGCCTAGAAGGATCGAATCTAGGTGTAATCCAGGAAGAATGGAATTCATGTCTGAAAGATATTTTTTCGCCTCTTCTAAGTAAATTCTTGCTAGTCGCGGGCAATATTTTTCACGAAAAGTCCTCTGAGTTTTGAATTGCCTTTTATCTAGGGATGTTTTGATTTTAAAATAAAAATCGCTACTATTGAGCGCGTTGTTTGCTGATGCAATTGCCGTGGCGCTAACACTTAAAGACGATGCCGAGATCCTTGCCTCTGCAAGCTTGTTCCAATTACCAGGAATAGTGAAAGATAAGTACCCGCGCTTCATCTGGAGTTTATCAAGGGCAATTTTTGATTTAGCCAATGATATGCGAGTTTCATGAATCTTAATATCTTGCTCCTTTAAGCTTTCAAGTAAGCCTTCATCAATCTTCTTTTCTCGTAAGCTTGCCATTGATGTGCTTCCAGCAAAGAGCGCTAACTTTTCTTGTAATTCAGAAAGAGAGGCGTCGAGCACTCGAATTTTTTCAAAATATTGTTTTTTATCCTCAAGGATATTGCTTTCGTTTGGTGTGCTGGTTCGAAATAAATTTATTTTCTTTGTTTCAAGAAAAAAACTTTCCAGATCCACAATATTGTTAAACTCTGGGACATATTTCTCTACAGACAACAATAGATTATCTAACCACTCCTGGTGACTACTGGAAATCTGGTCATAGAAAGAGAGCGTTTCGTCGATTTCTTTTTGCAATGACATCGAACTATCATAAATCTCTTGTAATTGAATTGCGGCGGAGGACAATCCCGTGTCTTGAATCATCAGAGCGGCTTTTTTATTTTGCAAGATATGTCTTTCTTGAAGGAGCTTTGCCAAGACTTCTCGTTTTTCTTTCAACTCTTTTTCAAGATTGGAAACATTTACTTGGTGCTGTGTTTTTTTAATTCGAAGACGAATCAGGTTGCGAGTTACTTCATTAGCTCCATTTTCACAATCTCTTTTTTGTCTATCTAAATTTGAAATAGTTGCGGCTAGTTCGTTTTTTTGCTTCCCACAATCTGATAGGTAGTCTTTTAGTTCTGCTTCGTATTTTTTAAGTTCTCTTAGTTGAGATTTTAATTTATCTAGTCTATCGATAGCATCATTTGAAAACGCGTTTGCACAGAAAAGTAAAAACAGGACAAAAACTATATTATTCATAAAAAAAATCCTTGTTTAAATGTTTTCATAAATTATTGGCTCTAAAACCCACTTCTTCTTTTTAAGCTTCTCTAAAACAGAATTATCAACAAGAGCAATCGCCCACAATGCGTTTCTAATAATTTTGATATTTTTAATCTCTCTGTGATAAGCTTGAGCATTTTCTAGTCCTGCTGGAGAGGTGATCACATCGCCGTCTTTGAAATTTTCTTCTGAGACAACATAATTTTGCTTGTCGAGTTCGCACCTGCCACTGAATTCTTTTTGAGTCTTTTCGTTAATAAAATATTTCCAATAATCAGGGAGTCCGCTTGTATCGCGTGGTACTTCAGAGCGCTTGATTCCATTTTTATTCACAGCTTCTTCAATTGCTGCCACAATTCCTTGCTGAGCAACGAAAGACAAGCTGCCCCACCCAGCCTCTGATAAATCCTGCACATCTCTCAGTGTCGAAGCAAGCTTCCAGATGGCGCAGAAGGCTCCCTTTTGCTGATCGAGAATTACGCCGTTTAGAATAAAAGCAGACACCACGATTTTATACCGAGTGCTAATCATGGAGCTTAAGCTTTCTGTGTTTCTGGCAACGGCGAGAGGATTGTAAGTGATAGCTACTTGGTCGATATCCAATTTACATTTGGCAGGGATTCTTTGCTGTGGTAGCGGGTGCTCCCTCGAGAAAGTGTAGTCATGATTAACTAAATTAAATTTCAGAGACACATCAATTGCATCTTGATTTATTTTATAAGACACACCATCAACCAAACTCAGGGCATCTTGGTAATGACCGACAAAAATTTCTTCGTTTTTATTACTGGAATTAGGAATAACAATGCTCACTCTATTATTCCAGACGTCATGGCGCGAGCACTCCACATCTTTCGTCCAGTTAACGGCATAAGCTAATTCGGGTTCTAATCCGTCTAAGTATTGAACGGTCTGCTCTGTTTCCGATTCGCTTAGTAATATCTTTTTATCTAGCAGCAAGGAAAGGATATCGTCGGCATTGCCCTTATCACCAAGCGAAAGAGATATGGAGTGCCTAGTTTCTTGTGGCGAATCATCTACCCAGCAAAATTGCCGAGTTTGATACAGAGTGTTTTCCCTCTTGCATTTGAGAAAATCCATTCCCATCGCGGGGATACTGAACAGCAACAAAAGAGGAAATAGTTTTAATTTAATCATCTTGTCTCCTTTTACAGACGCTTAGACACTTCTTCTTCAAGTTTTTTCAGGACATCAATTTTCCATGCACCATCATAGGGCGCTCTTTTGTCACCTGGGATCTCTTCGTCCCATGCAGAAGATTGATCATCAAGGAAAAGACATCGCCATTTATAAACGCTGTCAGATAAACATTCAAGGGTTCCCTTTAGGTAGTAGGAAAATAAAGGACTAGTCGACGGATTTCTCTCGTCTTTGCTGTGATAATAGATTCGGTCGGCGTAATTAATAATAATTTTGAACGAGGTTTCGGACCAACTGGTGATTTGGCACTCTCCAGGGCTGCCGTATTCATAAGTGCCCGAGATAAAATATACAAGTCCATTACTTTTTCTGCTGCTTTGGGTGCTTTCTAGCACAGCTCTGATTTTATCCATTTGGGTGTTTTTGATTACAAGGCAAATTTGCCTGGCAAAATCTTCGCCAGGACATCTAGGGTCATAATGGATACCCAGATTTGTTACCAGCGGAATAGTTCTCGGCGCTCTAATGCAATTACTATGTTGGTCGACGGTTCCCTCTAGAATTACTCTCAAAAAGGTGTGACCTTCACGTATAAAATGAACGTCACCAAGAGCGAGACTTGGAATAATTAAAAAACTAAAAATAAAAATTTTAAATCGCATTGTGCCCTCCAGAATTAGAGGCTGTTAGTTAGCATGCGGCTATTTGCCATGTCAACCAAGCGAAACAGCCCCTGGAGGACTATTTGTGGCTTTCTTTGTGAAATCAAAGAGTAAGCGTTTTTTCAAATGTGAAAAAAGTACACGAAGAGAGGGGGGTTATTTACCTCCATGAAGTCTTCTGGAGATTAGTGGTAAAACGGCTTGGGCTGCGGCCCAAGCCTCTCCATTCTCTCATCTAGCTCTTCTCTTCCTTGAAATAGTGGTGATGGCGGCGTTTATTTGTGATTTAAACTCAACCTCAGTCCCGTGAATAGCAAGGTTACTAATAACTCACGAGGGTTGTGGTTTTGGGTTGAGATTTTCTTGACGAGCTAATACCAGCGCAGCTCAAGCAATGGATTTTTTGTTTTTAATATTACAAAATGTTGGATTTCATTGCTAAAAACAGCATTCACGGGGGTGAACGCCCACAAAAGAGAGCAATCTCTCAGCGAGAGTTACATTGCCCGCGTAGACATCTCTAAACCCATCATTCTCGCAGAAATAAGTCCTGGACGCTTTAATGTAATACTTGAATCCGTCATGAAAATAGGTTTTTTTTGCAAAGAAGAGCCACAGCAAGCGATCAAGAAGAGTTAGTTCGTTCAATCACCGATTATTATTGAAAAAAAAGTATACAAGGCTTCAAGATGTAAGTCAGGATAGTCTCTTCATCACAAAAAACTTTAACTTCTTCATCTAAAAAGACCTTGTATGGACTATAACACTATCAGTTTTTGGTTTAAAGATCTAGGCATCCCGACAAGATTATTTGATACAATTTCCAATAACAATGAAACCAATTGCAACGATTTTGAGTTCTCTAATATCTTTCTTTAATTTTGCGGATTGAAGAGCGCAAATGGGGCATGGATCGTTAATGTTTCGTATTTGGGTTTTACATTTAGGACAATGTAGCTGAGTCATTACTAATCCCTTTTTACTCGTCTTAGTACCACTTCAAAGATCCCTGCATTGATTTCATCGTTGTATTTTTGGATCGTTTCAGCATGATCTTTTCTTGCACTAAAGTCGGAACGAGCAGAACCACTTTCTTTTTGAATTCCAAAGCAAAGATAATCCAAGCTGACTTGGAAGAAATCGGCCACTCTCTTTACTTGAGTAAAACTTTTTGGCTCAACCCCAGTAAGCCAATTGTGAAGAGCTTGAGTGGGGATTTTGGTGGCCTTTGAGACTTTTGCCACTGATGTTTCGTTTTCCTTGATTAATTGCTTGAATATTCTTTTTAATTCCATGGAAAGCATCTCGTCATACAACTTGTACTGGTTAATACTAAATCCCTTTGGTGACATACATATCCCACTGATGACATTGATCTGTGTCACAAAAGGGATAGAGTTCTTTAACCAGTTGAGGTGTTGGTATACACAGCACTGCTATTAAATTGAGATACCTCATATAGCGGATACTAAAGGGATGAGAACGGTAGAACGCCATCTTCACAAGGTGTACTCTTTGTGGTACTTTTTCAATAACACATCGGAAGGAGGTTTGTCGGTGCAAAATACTAATCCTAAACAATTCAGGGCCGAACTTAAAGATTACTTAGAATTAGC
Organism: Oligoflexia bacterium; assembly: GCA_015231955.1. Taxonomy (GTDB): domain Bacteria; phylum Bdellovibrionota; class Bacteriovoracia; order Bacteriovoracales; family Bacteriovoracaceae; genus JADGAN01. The sequence continues at coordinate 79,072 of JADGAN010000009.1, forward strand.
AGAAAAAGAACCGATCCGGATTCAACGTCGATCTGGAGAAAGCTATATTCTCCTCAAAGAACAGGATTACCAAGGATTGCAAGAGGAAATTATATCACTACAGAGACGATTATTAGGTATGTCTCAAGCTATTTCCAGTAAGGGCAGAGATTATAAAACAGGAGACCATTCTCATTTAGCTCGATTAAAATCAAAAAACAAGAAAAAGTAAAATGGCCCGCTTAAATTCTGGAGGAAGATAGTGGAAATAAAAATCCGAAAGTTTAAAATCTACATAGACACCTCAGTCATAAGCAATCTCATCGCAGATGATGCTCCCGATATGATGAAGGGTTCTCTTGATCTATGGGATGAAATCAGAAATGATACTTAATGAAGTTTATGTCTCTGATTTAGTGATGCAAGAAATAGACAGATGCCCTGAACCTAAGAGAAGCGAACTTGGTAAATTCATGAAGGAGATCCTCTATAAAGAGATACTCGTTGATCAAGAAGCTGTAGAATTAGCGAATCAATATATTTCCGCAGGTATTATTCCAATTAAGTATGAAGAGGATGCGCTTCATATTGCCATAGCTAGCACACAAAATTGTAATGCCATAATATCTTGGAATTTTCAACACATGGTTAAGTTAAAAACCATTATCGGTGTTAATGGCATCAATTCTGTACATGGATATAAATCCATTGAAATCGTAACCCCATTCAGCATTATCGAAGAGGATTTATTATGAAAAAAGAAACAAAATCACTCAAAGAATTGCACAAAATAAGAGAGAGTATTTACGAGGAAACTAAACACATGTCGGTAAAAGAAAAAGTTAAATACTTTAACAAAAAAGGACAAGAAGCAAGAAAGCGATTGGGCCTTGATGAAAAAAAGGTTGTTAAGCGCTAAACACTTTTTCTAAATTAGAATTTTATTTTGTTTAATTTCGCGAAAAGATGCACCTCAACTGTTGCGTTCAAGTCTGAGGTAAAGGTTAAATCAGAAAAGCAAAGGGCCTATCACTATCACACCTAACCAGTATTGAGCAGACGAATGACCTTGCAGGAATTCATCTAAGTGGGTGATGGTGTTTGTCCATACCACCACTTGGCCACGTAAGGTAGCGCTAACCATTGATGAACTAGAGTTCGACTGTGTTTATCGACAAATTTAAAATTACAACGAAACTTAGATTGCATAAAATTACTTTTGTAAATTCAGTTAATAAAATGAGAGGACTACAGTTTATGAATTCTTTTTTGCAACTATCAGAATACGATCGCTTTTCGTATTATAAAATCTTGCCCCATCGACGGTACATTGGTGCAAAACCTTAAACCCATTGCTAGTTAGCATCTCGCTAAGCTCTTTTGCAGTATAGATCTGTAATGTTTGCATACTCTTGGAGATCTTTGCTTTGCCTGAACCTTTTTGCTTATAGGAAGTTGTGTAAGAGGCAAGAACTCCACTTTGATCTATTGTGCTGTACTGGATATCACGAAAAATAGTATCACCAACAGTTTTTTGCCAATCAATAGTGAGCTTGGTTATAGCACCGTCGTTTAGAAGATATTCTAAGTTGAAGATATCGAAGACATAGATCCCACCTTCACTTAGATTGCTCTTGATGTTTCTCATTGCTTTGTCAAAATCTGCTTTAGTGAGATGCCCGATAGCATTGAATATCGTTAGGATAGCATCAAACTTACCCACCTTTACAGTGCGCATGTCACCCTCTAGTAGTTTTACCTCGACCTTTTCTCTCTTTGCTTTGTCCTTTGCAACTTTCAACATCCTCTTGTTAATATCTGATCCTGTCACTTTATACCCACATTTTGCCAGCCAAAAAACTTGTGGGCCAGTACCACATGTAAGATCAAGAACTGTCTTAACTTTATATTTCTTAAGTATCCGCTCTATATTCTGATTTGTTGATCGTGAGTTTTTTTCATTGAATGTATCGTAGCTTTCAGCATCTTTATCATAGTGAGAAGCTTTAGCACTATGGTGAATTGAATTAGTCATAACCATTCCTTTCTATATTAATTAAAACCGTCCAACTTTTAACTCTTGCCAACTGATAACTCCATATGGCCATAATCACTCTCTCTTGTGAGGAATTGTATTTATTTTCTCTATCTCCTGCAGTTGCTCTAACTCCAGACCATGCTTTTGTAAAATTGAAATAATAAACGAACTCTTCCCATCAACATAGTGATCAATATCCGTAGGAAATTTTTTGGCCAGTGTTCTCTTTAATTCTCCATACTCTTCTCGTGCAAGCTGATTATTCAAGAGATAATCTCTTAGTATAAGATGGTTTTTTAGCGCCAAAGAATCCTTCAAACAGACATACAAGTGGTGTGCTGGTGCCACTGCAGCTGATGTGGTGACCGCTGAAGTATAGGTGTCTCTATGTCTAAAGGCCTCTCGTCCAGCGACTCCCATATCACCACGATGGTCATAACCAAGTTTTTGAAGCCTGTTAATTATTTCACAAAGAGTATCGTTAGACGAGATAACGATGTCGATATCGATTATTGGTTTCGCTGCTAATCCTGGTACAGCTGTACTGCCAACATGTTCTATAGAGATTGCAATGTCACAAACATGTGGCCAAATTTTTGCTTTAAGCTCTGCAAACTCTTTGGCCCATAAAGGGTTATAATCTTCAACTACCACACTTCGAAGTATTGTGGTTAAATCTCTATCAATCTCACTTACTAAATTTGAAATGGCCTCATGACTGGCATTAGGCCTTAGTGCTCTTTCATAATATTCAAATATTTTTGGTTGTAATTTTTCAAGTACACAAAAACTCTCCTTAGGGCCTCGGTACCACCAACCTCTTATTTGAAAGTAATCCTCAATAAGTGCCATCAGTAACCATGATCTACGGTAATTTCCCTCAATATCCTCTTGGCAAGTGCGTGCGAGCATTTTCTGTGCCCACACTCTTTTGACTTGGATTTCTAAAGGAGATAGTTTTTTAGGTCCACGTTTATAAATCTCTTCAGCATGCTCTAGTAACTTTGTCCCGATATCATCCTTTTGCAAGAGAACGATACCACCTCTTATACGGATTAATTCTTCACGGGCGGAGGTAAGCTTGGACTCAGGATAGATGAAGGCATCAAGATAGAAGTCATGAAAGAAACGAGCGTCATGGATGATTTCCTCTCCATATTCCTTAATGGCAAAGAGATCATAGTCACTGTTGGTAGTAAAATCTCCCCGTGCTCGCGAACCATAAAGAATAAAAGTATGGCACTGGTACATAGCTTGTAAGTTGGTAATGTATTCAGATAAAGGTAAGTCAATTGTTTTTGCGTTCATCATCTTTTTATCATCCCTAAAAAATATTGTAAGCTTCAACTAGATTTAAGTTAACCAGTCAAATAATCCAGATAGTAGCTAGCGGCATCAAAGGAACTCATGATCCATGGTCATTCATAAACTATATACTTTTTATTTTCAAATCCGCATATAAGGAATTTGAAGGGAGGGTCGGCGAGATACAAATTCCTAAAGGTGGTAAGACTGAATTAATTGTGGCGGCAATAAACAAGCAAGTGGGAAAGTTTTCCATTGTGCAGATACAAAAGAGTTGTCCTGGCGCAGGTATCGATATGATTAGGAAGGTTTTAAAAGATTAAAAAAAATCGGGAAAGATAGAGTGCTTAGGCCGAGGAAAAGATGCTTACTGGAAAAGGACTTAATTAGGTAATACCGATTTAATAGGTAACATGGAACAAGTGTTAGAAAAGGTGCAAGCCGCTGTAAATGCTCTAAATCCGCTTCTGGAGTGGGTTTTTAATATTGGCCCCTATCTCTCCGCCACTTAAAATACAAATTTTTTGCAAACCCTACTATATTTTTTTAACGGTACCCCTACCTCCATCTATCCTTCCTTACTTCTTTTTAATCGGTTGATAAAATTTTCAAACTCACTTCTTCCACCTTCTTTTTCACACCAAGTTTTTACCTTGGCAATGTTAAAAGGATGCTTCTTTGCAACCATAATTGCTTGATCTAAACAATCATTTGCCTTGAAGTGAATATAAGAGGCCAACCGATCACGAATACAATCAGTAGGAGAAAATATTTTTATAAGAATACCATCCACATCAACTCCATTCTTTGCCAAATGAGTAGCTACAAATTTCCAAAGTTCAGGAATTGTACAAGATTTAAAGTTAAATTTCATACTCTTGCTTTCTTACGAATTACAACTTTATTTTTTGCACGAGGACGGCCACGTCTATGAAACATCTTCTCCTTTAAAAGTATTGGCATGGCCTCATAAGTAATTTGCATGATCTCTTTTACTGGTTTGGTATAAGGTGACTTGGGATTAAAAAAATAGAGTCGAGTTCTTCCAATTTCTTGAGAGACTAGAAGGCCAATATCTTCCAATTTTTGAAGTTGGTTTAAGACGGGCCTTAAGGCCTTAGAGATATTCGCTGAAATTGCAGAGGCATGGATTTTTTCATAGTGAAAAATATTGAGTAAAATAAGACCTGCAGTTTCATTTCCAAATAATTTTTCAATCATAATAGATTTAGCATAGATCAAATAATAACTTGTATCAATCAATATTTGATCTATAAAGTTCTACAAGCTTGCATCGCACCAAAAGATGGCTCAACTTCTTATTTCCTTTAGGTATGCTCCTAAATCCATCATGGGTGTCCCACTCTATTCGTCTCGGTTCTAATTACGGGCACTTCTCTACTCCAATGATAATCATTAAAAAACAAAATAAATTTCTTGAATGAGTATTTTTGCTCTGACATGTAGTATACTTTTTTAATCAAATTTTTTATTCATTCCAATAACAATTTATTATGATGTAACGTTAATGAAGTCGTAGGTAATAAAAATGGAATCCTTTCTATTACCTACTGCTTGAGGGATTTACCTTTAACTCATTCCAAGATGGTAGCGGCCGATAGCTACAACTCTCAGGAATGGTAATTTCTCCACTGACAATACCGCATTGGATATGTAAACGCTTGCACCCTTTGATTTCAACATCTAACTTGCAAGTGCCGCCACTCAAGGATAGTTCCTCTGAAACCATTCCACCACCACTCATATTGATCATACCACTACTGATCCAAAGTTTACTGACGTCGATATTGCCGTGAAAATTGATTATACTAGCGGTGATCTGTAACTTTGAACCTCGAGGAATCAATAGCTGGTAGCTGATGCTAAACCCCTCTTGTCCAGGGGCCTTGTGATGGATGCTTAACGTGCCCTTCATCTGCTCTACCGTAATAGGTAAATCGTTACACCCATCGACCTTTATGCCTTTAAGTTCAACCTCATCTCCATTGGAGATACCAAATTCTATCGTATTCGATCCATCCAATACCATTTCGATAGAGGATATCCCCTGTTTTTTTACATCTGCGTACACTTTAACATCGGCTTCGGCCATCGGAAGAACTCCCACAATACAAGCAAAAATAATGATTAAACACTTCATACGCCTATCCTTCCCCTTTGTATAGCATCCACCTGCACATCGTCCGAAACAGATGCACTGCAAAGCGCAGTGATCACAATGGCACCCCCCTTAAATTTACTGGCACCAAGGCCTTTAAGCTTTTAAATAAATTCAAGTTTTATAAATTTTTGTCCGAAATTAACATTATCGTAGTCTTTTATATGGAGATGAAAATGGAAAGAATAAAAGTTCTCAGCAATAAGAATCAAAGTATCCTCTATATAGATTTCTCGAATTTGGCATCACCCGACATGAAAGAATTATTCAAGAAAGCTAATCGAGTAATATCAAACTATGAACACCATTCACTCTACTTACTAACCAATTTTACTAATGCCAAATTTAACTCGCAAGAAATGATATCGGCAACAGAATACGCTGCTGCAAACCGTGATTATGTTAAGGCATCTGCCGTTTTTGGGATTCCCCTTAGTTCTATAAAGATGTTTGAACATCTCTGCAAAAAAGTTGAGCGAGACATTAAGTTATTTGAGACAGAGGAAGAGGCAAAAGCGTGGTTATTTCAATGCCAGTTTGAGGCAACTTCCGAAAAAAAATAACTAAGGGCCTTTGGCCGCCGCTTATGATCGTCACCAACTAATCACGACGCTTTCCAGGAACTAGCAGGTATAATACACTCCTCTCTACGGCCGGTTGCATGTTTGGAGTTCCCGCTAGAACTTGGATGAAAAATAGTGAATAACAAAAATATCGTATTAGTGACCATGAATGCTCGTTACTCCCATTCAGCGCTAGGGTTGTACTACCTTAAGGCGAACCTCCAGGAGCTGCAAGAACAAGCGCATATCACCGAGTTCACTCTTGAGACAAAGATTGAAGATTGTGTAGAAGAGATATTCGCCTACACCCCAAAGATCGTAGGCATCGGAGTCTATATTTGGAATGTAGAGAAGATGCTGGCGCTGGCACAAATGTTAAAGTTGCTAGCACCCAAGCTGCTGATCGTTGGGGGAGGGCCTGAACTTTTTTACGAAGTAGAGAAACACCCGCTCTTTCCCTATCTCGATTATGTTATACCGGGAGAAGGGGAGCGAGTTTTTTACTCTTTCTGTAAAAATATTTTTCAAGGCAAATTGCCAGGAGAAAGTAAGATTTTACCAAGAGATTTTCCTCCTCTTGAAAGCTTGCTATCACCCTACCCTCTCTATTCAGAGGAAAATATTAAAAATCGCCGTGTCTATGTTGAATCTTCTCGTGGGTGTCCTTATCATTGTGAGTTTTGTCTCTCTTCCAGAGAGACAAAAGTTCGCCATTTCCCTCTACAACACTTTTTACAAGATCTTTCCTCGCTTTGGAATCGTGGTGTGCGAGAATTTAAATTTATAGATAGAACCTTTAATCTCGATTTGCAGCACTCGCTTCCTATCCTCGAATTTTTCTTAAATCAAAAACAGCACGATTTTTTTCTCCATTTTGAAATGGTTCCGCACCACCTGCCTTTGGAGCTTAAAGAGGTGCTGAAGCGCTTTACGCAGGGGCAAATACAAGCGGAAGTAGGTGTTCAAAGCTTTAACCCAGAGGTGGCAAAAAGGGTAGGCCGAGTAGCAAAAGGCCAAGAGATCTTAGAAAACCTCAGCTTTCTTCGTAATGAAACCCAGGTCTATCTTCACGTTGACCTGATTGTAGGACTCCCTGGTGAAAGCTTAGAGAGTTTTGCTGCTGGATTTGATCTACTCATGGGATTAAGTCCCAAAGTTCATGAAATTCAAATAGGGATTTTAAAGTGCCTTCCAGGGGCGCTGATTGCACGCCATACTGAAGATTTTGAGATGCTCTACAATCGTGCCCCTCCCTATGATATTTTACAAAACCAGCAGATCACTTTTGCCGATCTGCAGCGGATAAAACGCTTGGCCAAATTTTGGGATCTTTACAACAACAGTGGTAACTTTAAAAATACGCTACCTCTCCTCTTTAAGCGAAAACGCGAGAGTTGCTTAAACCAGGCCTTCGCTTTTTTTTCATTCCTAGATTTTAGCGATTGGTGTTATCAACAGGTAAAGCATACAAGCTCCCTTGCCTTGGAGAGGCAGGCGCTTTTACTCTATCGCTATCTTATAGAACAAATAAAATACCCCGCAAGTGATGTTACTCCTTTGTTGCAAAAAGATTATTTATGTATAGAAGGACGCCATCTTCCTCCGTTTTTAAGAGGACTACAGCAGGAACACTCTTTATTGAACAAAGATAAAGGTGAGAAAATTGCCAAGAGATCTTTATCTAGAAAAAGACAAATCAAGCAAGGATCCTAAACACTAGCTAGTGGCGAAGGTAAAATTTTTTTTACTTTTTTGTTGGCCAAAGCAAATCAGAGGCACGATCAAGGTTCTCCTCTGTCACTGCAAGATTATGCCATAGCCCCTCCTTCGGAACACCTAGACGGGTGCTCGTATTGGGAATAATCACTTTTAGTCCAGGAACACCATCTTTAAAGCGAAGCATATACTGATTAGCTTCTTGAGTAAGATGATCTCTTCCCGCAATGTAAAAATAGATGGGGCCACCCTCTTCGCTTTCACTTAAAACCTTTTGAATAGAATCGGCAATTGCCTCATTCCTACAATCCCCCATGCAGCAAACAATACCGTTCATCTTTGCTTTATTAAAGTAGTTGTGACTTTTGTTAACAGCTCGGTAACGCTCCTTCAGTTTCATTATCCCATCGGAATAGGGATCAAAATCGCCACCACCGCTGGTGGTCTTTAGATACTCTTCAATTGCAGTTAAGAGCAGCTGGCTCTCCTCCAATGTGCGAATGACATCCCTTCTCAGCTGGTTTTTTTCCTTCTGCACCGATTTTGGTTCCCAGGTGCTGAAAGAGATATGTTTTAGATTTTCACGCTCACTAACGCTATCTCCTACATTCATATAGAGAACATCGTTTAAAAATGCTCTCTTTTTCTCTTCATCACTATTGTACTCTTGTGAACGCCCATCATCTAACATTTCATGAACAAAGACGATATCGCGCCCTGCTTCCAGCAACTCTTTCATCATTTTAGCAAAAACCTCTCCTCGCTTTTCTAAGACAGGAACATCGGTATGAGTCTCTCCAAAGGCATAAAGCTTAATTGGACTGTCGCCCTTATCACCATAGACGATGCAGCTCTTTTTTGTAAATTCCCTAACTATCCCCTCAATACCCAGAAGATTATCGCTACTCTTGTCCTTAAGACAAGAGAACCCGCCTCCTGCATAAGCAAACTGCAGTGAAAGCAATACTCCTAAAACAACGAAGGTCGATCGAATTTTTTTTATCAATTGCATTTTTTAACTCCCCTTAAGCAAGATGTGTATATTTTTCACTGACTATTTTAAAGGAGATCGGAGGGCAAGAAACAATTTTTTTTGATAAAGTTGTAAGCGTATGATTTTAGATAAGCGATAACAGCTATGAGCATTCATGATGTAGACAGGAGTGGCCATATTTTAAGGCGGTGTTTTTTTATTTAATCCACAAGACCACTTCTTGGTTTTGGGTTGCAGGAGAGGCAGGGATCACTAACGGTTGTCCAATAGCTCGCATAATGTTTTCTAGTGGCAGATTGTATTTCATCAACTGCTGAAAGGCCTTCATGTATTTTGCCGTATGATTGTAAAACGCCTTATAACCAGAACACAAATAATTAAGGCCATCGCTTAAGCGATCTTTAGGACAGCCTCCGCGGCAGATGAAAAGCACTTCACACTCTTTACACCTCTTCGGCAACATGCTCTCTTTGCGCCTTCCCCACTCTTGATGTTTTGGAGAGTTCACCAGCTTTTGAACATCATCGTTTAGGATGTTTCCTAGTTTGTATTGGGGGTAAACAAAGTGGTCGCAACTGTAAAGATCGCCGTTATGCTCGACAATTAAAGCGTTTCCACACTCTTTACTTAAGTAGCAGATGGCCCCATCTCCACCAATGCAATTGAAAAGAGTCCACTCAAAGTTCATGACAAAAATTTTTCCTACGTCATGACGAACCCACTCCTCAAAAATGGAGATTAAAAAATCACCATACGCTTTAGACTCTACACTCTCAGTAGTGGTTGGTGTGCTGGTTTTCTTGCTACGATCAAGTCGTGGAGGGGCCGCAAACTTAAGTCCTAAATTTTGGGCCCATGGATCGGGAAGCCTCTCTACAATAGGAGAGAATTGAATAAACTCCACCCCTTGTTGTTTAAAAAAACGATAAACCTCTAGTGCGAAGGCGGCCGTATGATGAGCAACCGAGGCCAAGACGTTGTACTCTACCCCATGTTTTTGCAAGAGCTTTAACGCTCTTAGTGTTTGTTCAAAGCTAGGCCTACCATCGGTCCCCACACGGTAACGGTTGTGAATGGCCTCACCTCCATCTAGGCTAAGGCCCACTAAAAAACGATTTTCTGCAAACCATGCACACCACTCATCGTCAAGCAAGGTGCCGTTAGTTTGAAAGCTATTACAAATGGGCCTCTCTTCCGCATACTTTTTTTCCAAGCTAAGTGCACGACGAAAAAAATCTAGGCCCATTAGCGTGGGCTCTCCTCCTTGCCAAGTAAATAAAATGCCCGCTGGATTATTGCAATTGCACAGAATTGATTGCTTGATGTACGCTTCCAACACCTGATCACCCATGCGTGGTGGTGTTGGAGTGGCGTTTGCGTAAAGCAGCTGCTTCTCCAAATAAAAGCAATATTGGCATTGCAAATTACAACTAGCACCCGATGGTTTGGCCATCAGGTGAATGCCCGAGGAGAGTTGCTTTGAATCCATCAAATAGTTTCACTCCGCGATTTTTGGTTGTGCACGATAATCTTATGAATCTTACCTGTAAATCTGTAGGGTGAAAGCATCCCATAATCCTCTATCACTGGGGTGCCATCATCAAGACCAACATCTGCTCCCTCTTCCGCCATAAAGCGGTACATTTGGGTTTGTTCAATTCGCCCCTCTGCCACCTTGCTGCCATTGACAAGTAAGCGGCCCATGCCACCCTTGCCAAGACCATTGCCATCGTAGAGGAAATCAAAGGTAAGCGTGACATTGTTGCCAACAGGAAGTGCACTACTACCCGCAATCGTGTAGCGGTGAAGTCCTAGCCAATTATAAGTGTAGTAGGGAATTCCATTTTTTAAGTAAAGACTCCAACCTCCAAAGCGACCGGCCTGGGCCATGATCACTCCGTTTGCACCCTCTTCCGGAATGTAAAGATTAGCAACCACCATGTGCGATTGATTTTTTATGTTGATAAAAACCCCTTCATTAATATCTTCCATTCCCTCATAAAAAGTGATGGAAGAGCGATCCCCAATAAGGTTAGGTCTACCGACAATGCGATAATCTAAGCGCTGTAGAGTACGGTCATCAAGAGGAAAAACGTTATGCTTAATCGCTTCGCTAGTAAAGAGATCTTGCATCTCTTTGAGTTTGGCCGGAAGTTTAGAGGCGAGATCGTTTGCAAGACTAAAATCGTTACGGGTGTCGTAGAGTTCCCAGCGATCATTTTCAAAAGATACTCCTGCCGATAGCTCCCAAGGAACACGATGAACCGTACCCGCTAACCATCCCTCGTGATAGATGGCGCGATTGCCGAGTATCTCAAAGTATTGAGTGAGGTGGCGGCCATCAGCTTTGGCATCATTTAGGGTGTATAGCATGCTTACGCCTTCAATGGGTGTTTGCAAAATGCCATCGACCATGCTGGGTTCCGGCAGGCGCGTACTCTCTAAAATGGTGGGTACAATATCCACGACGTGGTGCCATTGCGTGCGCAGTTCACCTTTTGCCTTAATTTGTTTGGGCCAATGAACAATCATGCCATTGCGAGTACCACCATAATTAGCGGCCACTTGCTTGGGCCAAGTAAAGGGTGTGCTGCCTGCAATCGCCCATCCAGCAGCATAGTGTCCATAAGCTTTATCGGTTCCTAAATCATCGTAGTGCTGGAGGATCACATCGAGTGGCTCGCGAACTCCATTAGAGTAGCTCATTTTATTAAAGGAACCAATGAGTCCCCCTTCGGCACTGGCCCCATTATCTCCTAAAATATAAAAGACAAGCGTATTCTCTAAAGCTCCTACCTCGGAAATAGCATTGACGAGTCGACCAATCTCATAGTCAGCATACTCTCCAAATCCGGCAACAATCTCCATTTGCCGCGTAAACAATTTTCGCTCCTCTGAAGAGAGTTTCTCCCAATCCTTTATGCCTTTGGGTTTGGGGGCAAGTTGTGTGCCTTCAGGTACCACTCCTAGTTTAATTTGTCTTTGCAAAGTCTCTTTTCTTAGCTCATCCCAACCTTGATCAAATTTTCCCTTGTAGCGGTCACTCCAGATTTTAGGAACGTGGTGGGGAGTGTGGATTGCTCCAGGTGCAAAGTACATAAAAAAAGGTTTATCAGGAGTAAACGATTGCTGCGATTTTACCCATTTAATCGCATGATTAGTCATATCAGTCATAAAGTGATAGTTGGGGTCATCTGGGATCTCCACTCTGGTGAGATCTTCATAGACCGCAGGCCTCCACTGATTAGTCTCTCCCCCCATGAAGCCATAAAATTTATCAAAGCCATTATAGGTAGGCCAACGATCAAAAGGACCAGAGGTGCTCTGTTCCCAGATTGGTGTTTCATGATTTTTGCCAAATTGAGCAGTGGAGTAACCATTGTAGCGAAGAACCTTCGCCAAAGGAGCAATGCTGTCGGGGCGCACTCCTGTTTGTCCTGGAAATCCAGTGGCCAGCTCCATGATCGATCCCGTGTTGTTCATATGACTATTGCGACCAGTGAGGAGGGCCGCTCTGGTGGGAGAGCTCAGTGCAGTAGTATGAAAATGGTTATAACGAAGACCACCGGCAGCTAAACGTTCTGCTGTGGGCATTTTAATGGGACCACCGAAAATGCTAGGTTGGCCAAAACCCACATCATCCAAAAGAATAATAAGCACATTAGGGGATCCAGTAGGTGCTTTAACTTCAAAGCGCTCGGGGGCCCTCGCATTGCGAACATCGACGATGTTGGAGTGTGGAATTTTAGGTGCTTTAATGGGAAGTTGGCTTCGATCCATGATCGCATCATCGCTTGCTGCTGCCAGCACAGGAACCGAAGTAAGCAGCGAACCGAAACCGACGGCAACGGCAAAGGTAAATGCACGAGAAGGAATAAGATGTTTTATCACTGTTTTTTTCATACTTGCTCCCTTTGAAAAATTTCTAGAGGACAATTGTAGTATTGCTCCTCTGTTTTGGCCAATGAAAATGTTGCCCATCCTCTACGACCACGCTAGTATTAAGTTGTTAATAACCAGTTGTACGCTCCTAACCTAAACCCAATAGCAAGCGCAAAAAAATGACATCAATGCCAACTAGACCCAATACCTCTACTTCTAACCATGCCGCCAATCAACATGAGGCCAGTATTGCATTTAATATTATTTTGTCACTCCTGACCTGCGGCCTTTATAATATCATTTGGAACTACCGAGAGATGATTGCCGTCAATGACCTTTTAGGACGCGAAGAGTTCACTTTTCTATCGTGGGCGCTTCTAACTCTGGTGACCTGTGGTCTCTATCATATCTATTTTGAATATCGTATGGCACGCGTGATTATTGAACTCCAAGAGCGCCATGGAGTAGCTCCTGAATACCTTTTACCAGCGATTAGTTTAACCTTAACCTTTTTTCAGTTATGGATTATAACTGATGCTATTCAACAAAATGAGATTAATAAAGTTTGTCGAAAACTTAGCATCGCTTGATTTTTTAGAGCTTCTAGATCGTCTACCCGATCTATGCCTCTTTCATCGGATAACTGGACTGCGCTGCCCTGGCTGTGGGATGACTCATGCCCTGGTCTCTTTAAGCAGAGGCGATTTTCAAAGTGCCTTTTACTTTAATCCTTTCTGCTATCTTTTGCTGTTGATGCTTCTTTGCTACTTACTAAAAATCGGCCGGAAACCGAAGCTTCTCAAACTGAGCATCCTAGGTGCTCTTGTCATTTATGGATTTAGCAGAAACCTCTAATTATCTATTAATCATAATCGATAAGATTTGTTCATCCGTAGCAATCATGCCAGGGGATGCAATCTTGCCTAAATTGCTTAAAGTGCTCTCAATGCTAGAACCAAGGACGCCATTGGTTTCGGGAATTTTTATATTGGAGGATGCGAGCATGGCCGCATGGTAAGCGGAGGAGACAGAACAGACGGCCTTGACAGAACAGCCAACCTTAGCACCATCACAAATAATTCCTGTTACACTTGCAACCATGATATCGATCGCACACTCAAGCTCTTTTACCACCTCTTCTACACTTATTTTAAAAGCTGCTTGCTGAGCATTTCTTTGGTAATTCATCAAGTAGGTTAACGCCGATGCCAAACCGAGACCAGCACACACCACACAGCCACACATCGCCGAGAGCGTTCCCGTATGCGCCTTTGCGATCGATGTTGTGAGGTGGCCTAAGGCCAAGGCTTCGCAAAGAATATTTTCTGGAAGCTGATAAACTTCTGCAAAGATCTTTAGTGGAAGTGTGATGGTTAATCCTTGATTACCAGACCCAGCAGAGGTCATCACCGGCATATCAAAACCAGACATTCTAGCATCTACAGCTGCTGAAAGTGTAGCAATCGCCTGGTTAATAAAGGGAGCTTCACTCTTTTTATCGCCCACTTTAAAGAGCTTATTATAGGCCTGTCCGATTTTCAAAATTCCTCTGGAGTTGCTTATTGCATTTTCGACCATCGTGCTGTTAATGGTTACTCCCTCGAGCAGGTGTCTTCTACTCTCCTCTGATAGATGCGGAAGTATGGAGACAATATCTGCATATTGGAGAGCTGCAAGCTCTTTGCGAAGAGCTGTTAGCTGTGTTTGTTCTTTTGCTCCAGTGGTACTTTGCGGCCCTTCTACAGAGGGCGCCTTAGCGGTAAGCAACGATTGACCATTTTTTTCAAGTTTAATGAGAGTATCATGCCCATCTTTGATAACTGCCACAATAGTATTACCCTCATGATCGAGCGCCATCGCCTCCACTGATAGTCCATGGGTGGCATAATCGATTTCAATCGCTATCGTTCCAGCGCTCACTAGCGATTTGGCAGAAGTAAAATGGCATTGAGAGATCTTTGATAAGATATTAAGGCCAGGAGTTATCCCTTTTTCTCGGGCCAAGACCGCTCCCAGCGCGGCCGCTAAGGGCACACCATGGTTATAATCTGTTCCTGGAATGCCAACTTCCATGGCATTTTTAAAAAGATTGATGGAGGGACGAATGGTGAGTTTTTGTAGCTGCTCCCCTGTAAGCTCTCGGCAAGCATAGAGCACCGCCAAAGCAATGGTGACCGGTTCTGTACAACCCGTCGCTACTTTCACATCAAGTGCTAACATTTTTTCTACAACTTTTTTTTTATCTACCAGTAAGTGATCCAAAGTTATTCTCCTGCTTTTGCTTTTTTTTTAAGTCCCGTCTCATATCATAAGAACTCTATTGTGAGCATAGGACTCTAAAAGGTCAAGCGGTGTGCAAGGAGATAATGTTTAGAACATGTTGCCAAGCAGCTGCAGCAGTTATAAGATGGTTCCTCGATTTTCAAACTTTTTACCCTGTGACTTTTTCGATATGAAAAATATTACCTCACCTATTTTTATGGCCATCTCCCTGATCATTTGTAACATTATCTGGGTCATCTCCATTCCTGTTTCCAAGTTACTTATGAGTGCAATCTCTCCTCTCGCACTTTCAAGCTGGAGGCTGATCATTGCCACCACTGTACTCATGGCCTTTGTGAGAAAAAAAGATTTTCCGGCCAATTTCAAACTCAATTGGACAGACGCCTGGTTGATGTCTGCAATGGGTATCGTTGGGTGTATCGGAGGACCGGTGCTGCAATATTGGGCCACAGATCTTACCCTCTCCTCGAATATTGCGCTTTTGATTGGCATGGAAACCATCTTTATCGTCTTATTTGCTGCTCTCATTTTGCATGAGAAGTTAAAGCGTGGCCATCTCTACTCTCTTGCTATAGCACTTATAGGAGTCATCATCATCAATGTGGATTTAAAAAGTTTAACTTTATTAGAGAGCAAATATTTCTTTGGTAATCTTCTCATGCTCCTCTCCGTAGTCTGCTACGCCTTCTATCTTATTTTTGGAAAATTGCTTGCGCGCAGGCATTGGGGTAGCTCCACCATCACAGCACTCCCCTTTTTGGCGGCCATTTTTCTACTCGTCCCCGCCTCCATTCTCTTCGATTATGAAAATTTTCTACGAATTGCCGATTTTAATTTTCTGCAAGTGTTATCGCTCTTCTTTTTAAGTGTGATTGCAACCGCTCTTTGTTATCTTTGGTGGAATTTTCTCTTAAAACACCTCACGGCAAGACAACTCTCTTTTTCGCTCTACCTGCAACCCATCTTAGGGCCAGTTGTCTCTTTTCTTTTTTTAGGAGAGGTACCGATTTTCTCTTATTATATTGGATCGGCGCTGATTATCTTTGCCATGTACTACGAACAACGAGTAACCAACGTCAAGTGAGATCAATTCTTGGAGACTAAAAACTCCTGCTTCCAAGTCAGAGCGATAAAGAAAATAGCAATAAAGCAGCTGGCAACTAACACCATATAGGTCTCTCTCCAACTGTAGGTTTGGGTGATCCATGCCAGTACAATACCAGAACTGGTGGCACCAAAAGCGTAGCTAAAAAAGCCTGCAAATCCGCAAGCAGCAGAGGTGGCCTCACGAACAGTGATGCGACTCATTTGCACCCCACCCACCAGATTTTGAGGTCCATCTACAAAAAAGCCAATACCCGCAATGCAGATACTCGAAAGCAGCATATGATCGGGGCCGGCAAAGAGGTAAAAGCCCCAAATACTTAAAGCAAGAAACAGCATATAGATAATATTGATTTGAGTGCAGCGACCTTGAAACAGCTTATCAGAAAGATATCCGGCCATAATTCCACCCGGCATTCCAAAAAGCGGCATAAGCGACCAGAGCAGTGGATTTTGTACCTTACCCACCCCACGCTCATCCATAAAAAGCACGGCCCAATCGAGTGTCCCAAAGCGAATCAAGTAGATAAAAATATAGGCAAAACTTAAATACCACACAAACTTATTGGCAAAAACATACTTTACCAGCGTCTGCCACTGAGAAAGCTCACCCTCTTTTTTAAGCGGTAGCGGATCGTTAAAGAAATCCTCAACAGGAGGAAGACCAACAACACTGGGACGATCACAAAGGGTTTTAAAGAGGAAAAAGGAGGAGAGCAAACCGATAACTCCTGGAACATAAAAGATGCTTTGCCAACCGATGTAACCTTGGTGATAAAGAAAGATCAACAGTGCCACTAATTGCCCGACTAAGAATGCTCCCAAGGTATGCGATGAAGACCACAATGTCCACTTCGTCCCTCGCTCACTAGGAGAGAACCAGTGAACAAGTCCTTTGGCCACAGGAGGAAAGCCCATCGATTGCACCCCTGAGTTTAATCCCCAAAAAAAGACCAAGGCCCATATAGAAACTAAATAACCATAAAAGAAGTTAACAAGAGAAGAGAGCAGAAGACCTAAGGCCATAAATTTTCTCATATCGGCCTTGTCAGCAAGGACTCCACTTAAAAATTTCCCAATCCCATAAACAACGTGTCCCACCGATGCAATGATCCCCAACTCTATAACATCCACTTTTAGTTCATGACTAAAAAGTGCAATTCCTGGAGAGAGATTTTTTCTAGTAAGATAATAAACAACATAACCAAGGTACATTCCGAAGAAAACTTTGATCCTCATCAGGCGGTAGGTTTTAACAATCTCTGCCTTATTAGTGAGTTTATGAGCAGACTCAGGCGGTTCTTTGAAATAATCAATTAGCTTTGACATACAAGTTCTTATCCAGTTTTTTACAATCTATGATTATAGAGTGGTAATACCGATCTCTCCTAAAAGTTCACTGTTTTATCGCAATCTTGATTCTTTTGAAAGTAAATATTGCGATAATTTATTGGCCACTATAACAATGCTGCTTTTGCTAGCTGCAAGGCCCGCAGGCGAGCGTTCATCCAATCAACCTCAAGTGTGGGAAACCATGCTTTAAATTGATAAAGCGCTTGCAACGCAAACATCTGATATCCGTAGATCACTGGGCAACCACGAGAACGAGACAGCATCAGCAGTGGCGTCTCTTTGGGATTGGAAATAATATCAAACACAATGGTTGAGGGAGAGAGTAGCGATTGATCAAAGAGTATCTCCAGCGAAGGGATTGTATTCACTAAGATCTTGTAGTTTTTAAAATCAAGCGCATTAAGCTCTTCCCACCTCTTGGCCATGCAACCAAAATCTTCTGCAATAGCGTTTGCCTTAGAAAAAGTGCGACTAATAATGGTCACCACAGCGCCTTGTTGTCTGGCCTCATAAGCGATGGCCCTGGCCGCCCCTCCGGCCCCTAAAAGCAAGAGTTGCTCTCCTTTGCAAGAGTTGGATAGGGTCTCGCTTATGGCATCGAGCGCTCCCAATCCATCACAATTAAATCCATGGAATTGTTGCTGTTGTCGAATGCAAATTGTATTCACCGCCACTATTTTGACCGCATGTGCATCAATGGTATCTAAATACTGCATGATGGTCTCTTTATGGGGCATGGTCACACTTAAACCATAAAGCGGAAGCTCTTTAAGAAGAGTCAAAACCGCTTCTAACTCCTTTGTCAAAACTTTAAATTTGATATAGACAGCGTTTAGTTTTAGCTCTCTAAAGAGGGCATTGTGGGTCTTATCACTAATGCTTTTATCAACGGGATCGCCGATAAGCGCATAGATAGCGGTTTGCCGGTCAAGAGAAGCATAATGGTATTGATCTAAGAGTGTCTTAATAGGTAGTTGTCCAGGTGCCGATGCATTTTTTTTATCGCAAGTTATCGTTGCATAAGTAATTTTACTTCCAAGAATTTTTCCCACAATACGTGAGGGCATCCCTAACTCACCCATAGAGATTGTGATCAGCTCATGTTTTTTGCTATTTTTAATCGTAAATTGCATTAAGCGAAGAGTATCTAGAGTGCTATTACTCATGAAAGCAAGTTTATAGAGGTCTCCGTTTTTAGTAAGCATGGAAGAAAAAATTTGCTGAATGGTTTGCTCTGAGGGAGTTTTAGTAAAATCGTGATACGAAAGGATTAATTTTATTTGAGGAAATTTTTCTCGAAAGGCAAGTATGAACTTTTCATTGCTATCAGCTTCAAGATCAACATAATCGGGAGCACCTGCTATGCTTATTGCTAATAGTATTGATTGCCGCCGCTCTTCACTCTCTTTGAAGTGCCCACCCTGATATAGCGTTCTTAGAGTGAAAATTTTAGGAGTGGTGAGCACTCTTAGATCAGCACAGATTTTCAACAACTCTTCAATGCTAAAATCCATGAGATAATCGAAACGCACTTCCAGCAAATCAGCGTTTTGTTGCAAGGCCTTTTGGATTTGCTCGTTTATTTCACCGTGATTGCTTCCATTAATTACAACACAAATCATCTTGCATCCATTGTATTGCTTTGGTTATTATACTTTCATCAATATATTCACAGTACCTACCCTGAAAATCGTAGGCCTCACCAATAGTTTTAAGTAGCACAAAGCGTGGAGTATTTTTAAGTGCCTTTTTGTCGTAAACCATGCACGCTTGAATTTTCTTAGCATCAATTCCGTTTGGAAAATAAAGGGGGATCGCATAGTCAGCAACTATTTTTTTCAAGCGTTCGAAGTCACTTTGTGGGAACTTTCCTAATAGCATGCCCATATAAGACTCCACCAGCATCCCTTGGGCCACGGCCTCTCCATGTCCCATAGAGTAGTTCGATAATGTTTCCATGGCATGCGCATAGGTGTGCCCAAAATTCAAAAGATGGCGCTTAGCTTTTTCACGCTCATCCTCCTTTACCACTGCTGTTTTAATCCTTACACTCTCCTGGATCGCTTGTTCTACAACTTTTTGATCTTGGCGTAAAATATTCTCCACGTTTTTTTCCATAAAACCGAAATAGTCCGCATCCAAAACCGCTCCATGCTTAATCATCTCTACAATACCATTTTTAAACTCCGCAACTGGGAGCGATTTTAAAAATTTAGGATCGATGATGATTTTCTGGGGTTGATAAATGGTACCGATTAAATTTTTACCCGAAGGGGTATCCACGCCATTTTTTCCACCAATGCTAGCATCAACCATGGCCAAGAGAGAGGTTGGTATCATCACCAGAGGAACACCTCTGCAAAAAGTTGCCGCTACATAACCGGCAATATCTGTTACCACTCCACCTCCCATGGCCACCACCACACTATCTTTACCAAAAGCTTTAAAGAACATTTGATCTTCAATCATCTCTTTGGTGTGACGATTTTTATACTGTTCTCCTGGAGGAAAAGAGAAAAGCTCTGCCGCTATCTTAGCACTCTTGAGCAAACGATAAAACGGCTCAGCGTAGAGGGAGAGGATGGTATCATTGGTGATGATCGCAACTTTATAGTTTTGATAATTGCTCTGTAAGTAGCTCACCATTTCTGCAAAAAAATTCATGCCACTGCACCTTTGTTTAAAAGTATGGCGTCGGCCAAAACGATAGAAAGCATAGCATCCACCACCACGACACCACGGATTGCCACACAAGGATCGTGCTTTGATCCTTCAGGAAGGGAAAAGCGGGCCTCTTGGTAATCGAGGGTTAAGGTCATTTGAGTCTTTTTAATGCTCGAGGTAGGCTTAAAAGCAAGGCGTCCTGTGATCGGCATTCCTGTGGATATACCACCTAAAATACCACCAGCATGATTGCTCTTGGTTTTAACTAATCCCGTTTCTTGTTCTAAGATGAATTGATCATTATGTTCATGGCCTTGCATGCTTGCACTCGCAAAGCCACTGCCAATTTCAAATCCCTTGACGGCCGGAATGCTCATCATCGCCGCTGCAAGTTTGGAGGATAATTTTTCATAGACAGGATCACCCAGACCGCAAGGAACATTTTGTGCTACAAATTCTACGACTCCACCAATGGAATCACCCTCGTCCTTCATTTTAGAGATCAAATCAATCATATGAAGTGTGGCGGTTTTGTCTGGACAAAAAAGGGGACTCTCTTGTGTTTGCTTACAAAGTTCTGGATATCCCATTGCCTCTATTGCAACTTGGGAGACGCTAATAGAACCCATTTGTTTTAAATAAGCAAGCGTTGTGATGTGGTGGCGTGATAAGATTTTTTTGGCCACTACCCCTGCTGCCACCCTGGCTGCAGTCTCTCTTGCGGAAGAGCGCCCTCCTCCGCGATAATCAAAAATTTTATATTTTTCCAGGTAGGTGAAATTGGCATGTCCCGGCCTTAGTAGTGAATGGATGGGTTCATACTTACTCGAATCGTAATTGCTATTTTTAATTTGAATCGAAATTGGTGCACCTGTGGTTTTACCCTTGAAAATGCCGGAAAGAATTTCCGCTTGATCACTCTCCTTGCGAGGAGAAGTATAGGGATTATGTCCTGGGGCGCGTAGTGCCAGTGCTTGATTTACTTCTTGCAGATCCAGCTCTAGCCCTGCCGGACAACCATCAATAACGACTCCAATGGCAGTCCCATGAGACTCTCCCCATGTCGTTATTTTGAAGATAGTTCCAAATGAATTAGCGGCCATGATCTAACCTCCTTAAACATAAATCAACTATAGCGTCGAGATCCAAGTGATCGATATTATCCAAAATAAGATCTGCACTCTCTTCGTAACCAGGGCCACGCTTTTCTACCAAATTAATAAACTCTCTATTCGCATCCTCTCCCTGAGAATGCAAATAGGCGGGAAGGATGCGATCTCTTTTGCAGATCCGTGCAAAACACTCTGCTGGCGAGGTTTTTAGATAGATGACGGTTCCTAATTTTTTTAAGGCGGCAACGTTTGCACCACTTGCAAAAGCACCTCCTCCTGTAGCTATCACACTGTTCTTCTGAGGAGCAAGCGAGGCAATGCACTCTTCTTCCAATTGGCGAAAAAAGGCCTCTCCTTTTTTATTAAAGATCTCTTTGCACGAAAATTTCTCTCCATGTCTGGCAGCATAGACATCTTCCACGAGACGATCACAATCCAGAAATTGATAGTGTAATTTTTTTGCCAATAAATCTCCTATCGCACTTTTTCCACAAGCTGGTGCTCCACAGAGCAGGATATTGCTTACAATCGTGGCCCCAATCGCAGAAAAATCTTCTCTGAAATTTGGATAAGTTTTTTTCACACACTCTACATCCACAATCTGACTATCCCCGCTAGCAGCAAGTGCGGCCACCGCTAAAGACATCACCATGCGATGATCGTGGTACGATTGTAACTTGCACCCGTTAAGTTTTGATTTACGAATAACTAGTCCATCGCTACTCTCTCTAATATCTGCGCCCATCTTTTTTAATTCACTATAGATACAGTGAAGGCGATTGCACTCTTTGTTTTTAGCAATGGCCGCATTGTAGATGGTTGTTTCTCCTTCTGCAAAACAGGCGATAACCGCTAAGATGGTTATGCTATCAATGAAATCATTGATATCGATTTTTTTTCCTTGCAGTGACTGCGTCTTATGAATTTTTAGTTGCCGTTTACTCTCATCATAATCGATCTTTGCGCCCATAGAGATGAGTACCGAGATCAGCTGTTTATCCCCTTGCACATCACTCATATCCAAATTGTTTAAGATAAGCTCTGACTTTGTAATAATGGCCGCGGCAATCGCAAAGGCCGCCGAACTAAAATCACCCGGTACCGTATACTCAAAACCAGCATGGGTAGAGTTACCGGCAATTTTATAGTATTGAAAATCTTTTTGTTCATACTGGATATTTAAGCGGCAAAACCAATCTAGAGTTAAATTAACCCACGCTTTCTCTCCTGGATTTACCACATGAAGTTCTGTTGGCCCGGGCGCATAGGCACTGGCGATAAGTAGGGCCGAGACAGGTTGAGAATCTTCACCACTGATGGTGGCCTTTTGCTGTCCTAAAAGTGGCCCCTTTACAATGATCGGAGCAAAACCATCACCTCTCATCGAATCCACCCACACCCCAAGCTCTTTCATCGCTTGCAGCTGCGCTTGCATTGGACGTTGGTGCCGAATCGAATGATCCCCGGTAATCACCACCGTACTAGATCCTAAGGCCCCAATGGCAGAACAGAAGCGCAAAACAATTCCTGAGTTGCCAGCATTAATCACATCTTCAGTTACAGTAATTTTACCAGAGACACCTTCAATCACTAACTGCTCTGCGAGCACAGTGATCTTTGCCCCAAACAATTTACAGGCCTCAATCATCGCAAAAGTATCACTTGAGGGAAGGTAACGATGAATCGTGCTGGTTCCACTTGCCATAGTTGCAAATAAAATTGCCCTCAGTGTGTGTGACTTTGAGGAGGGCACTGTGATTTCTCCACAAAGCATCCCTTGGTGAGGCAGTGGTTTTATGAAGTAGTTTCCCATGTTTTATCCTTCTTATTATCCTTTTATCACTTGTAAGCTTTTTTCGAGTTGCCAAATTTCTTGCGTGGCCCTTTTAATCGCCTTTAGTCCATCAACAATATCACTTTCAGGACAAGCAAATGATAAGCGAACATAATCTTGAACACCAAAGGCACACCCTGGAACCACTGCTGCATTATAATCTTGCAGAAGTTTGCTACAAAATGCAACACCATTTATAGATTGAGGAGTGCCAAAAGCACTCTGCGGAATAAAAGCGTAAAGCGCTGACTTGGGAGCTCTAATGCCAGCATTAAAATGTAAATTAAACTCTTGAATGAAAAGATCCCTTCGTTTTTGCATCTCCCTTTTCACATAGAGGTTCACCTCCGCATAGTTTTCCAAGGCAGCAATCGCGGCCTCTTGCGATGCCAGCGATGCCGCTGTAATGGTTTGCCCCTGTAAGCTACAGATTTTGGTCACTAGCTTTACTGGTGCTACCGCAAGACCAATACGCCATCCACTGAGCGCAAAATTTTTAGAACAACTTTGCACAATAGAAACTTGCTCTCGATACTTTGGAAAAGAGGCACAGGAGATAAAAGGGTGATCCTTCTCATAAGCAAGCCCACTATAAACCTCATCAGAGATCACATGCAGCTGGTGTTGGTGTGCAAGTTCTAAAATTGCTTCCAACTCCTCTTGGGAGTAAATCTCTCCTGTGGGATTATTGGCACTATTAATAATTAAAATTTTACTTGTAGCTGAAATCGCTTTAGCAATCTCTTCCACCCCCACTTTCAAACCCTTTTTTGCATGAACTATTTTTGCTACACCACCGGCCAACTCCACCATTGCTGGATAAGAGACCCAGTAAGGGGCCAAAAGCAAAACCTCATCTTTAGGCCTTAACAGTGCACAGAGAAGAAGGTAGAGTGCAAATTTCCCACCACTGGTCACCACAACATTTTCCACGCTAAAGTTACTCTTACACGTTTGATTAAGCCAGGAACTGGCCAAGTCCCGAAGCTGTTTAAGCCCTGCCACCGGAGCATAGGGAGAGTATCCTAGCTCAACTAGTTTCATCACCCTCTCAATCACCAAGTCATGGTTTTTTATACAGGGATCTCCCGCAGAAAAGTTATAAACTTTCTGTGCTAGTTTCATCTTTTCTTGAGCAAGATTATGAATCGCCACTGTGGCCGATTCTTGAAGGTTGCTGCTTTTCATAGTTCTCTTCCCTTTCGCATATAACGAATCCATAAGTTTAAATATTTTTGAATGTAATTTTTATTATACCGTTTGATTTCAAATTGCATGGCAGGATTATCATGGGCCAGTCGAGTAAAAGATTGAAATCCAGGACCTGCAAATTTTATACTGGACTTATCATGATCCAAAATAAAATCCAAATAAGCTTTTGATAAAAGCGCCGGCAAATGAGAAATCAGTGCCACTTTCTTATCGTGATTTTGTGGCGCTAAAGTGCGAGGTACACCACCAACAAGCGAGATCAAGCTTTTAATTTTGCTTATTGTATGTTTACAATTTTGATCATGAGGAACAATAATCCAGGGACGATGAACAAAGAGCGTTGCCTCACTATTGCTTATCCCGCTTTTTTCTTTGCCCGCCATGGGATGCGTACTCACGAACTCTAGTTTAGAGTTCGAGTTTTGTTGAAAATATTGATTAATCTTGGCCTTCACACTCGCCACATCCATAACAATAAGTTTCTTCTCTCTCTTCTGTGCGGCCTTGGTAATTTTTTGCGCCACCTCTGTGATCGTTGACAGAGGCGAGGCCAAAATAATAAGATCAACATGCCTAAGCAGCACTTTAAAGGAGCGGTACTCATGATCAACAAGTCCACTCTCTCGCGCACTCCTAGAATCGCTATCCTCACGCTTGATGCTTACAATTTTCATTGCCGGATTTTGCAATTTTATTGCCTTACAAAGGGATCCTCCTAGTAGTCCTAATCCAATCACCGCAATCTTGGTAAAAGGAGGTTTTACCTTATGAGATAGGGCCTGCGTAATTCTAGAGAGGGTGAAAATATCATTGTAAAGCCCAGGGAGTTTCTCTTTTAATACTGGATGATCCACCTGCTGTAACAGTTGTGCTACAATTCTCTTTTCTCGCTGGGCCTGATATATTTTGGCGCGTTTTTGTCGTTTGAGCTTGCCAATTTCAGTGACAACATCCATCCGTTTTTGCAATAAGCTCACAAGTTGCCTATCAATTTCATCAATAGCGGTGCGATGTTTTATCAACTTTTTCATAAAATCCCCCCCTAAAAGGCCATCTGCTGCATGCTACACTTTGTTGTTGTTTCAAGCACGGCCTCTTCTCGTATGATCTTTAAAACCTGCTCAAACTCAGCAAGAGTTAACTGCTGTTTAGCATCGGTTTTCGCCACACTTGGATTAGTATGCACCTCAACCATATATCCATCAAAATCGTATTGACTTGCCTCTTGGCAAATAGAGATTACATTTTGCGAACTACCTCCAATATGTGAGGGATCAAGCAGCATAGGAAGCCCACTCTTGGCCTTTACTCTCATCGCCATCTCAAAATCGGGGAGATTTCTTAGTCCTATGGGATTTGCTTGCTTGCCTGGATAAAATCCGCGATGACAAACCATTAACCGCTCCATCGGAAATCCAGCAGAATAGAGATGCTCTGCTATGCCCATCCAGTGCCGTTCATCTTCCCACATAGGATTTTTAAACATGAGTAACACTGCTTTCGGGCCACTTGCTAAAATTTTAGCAATCTTCTTTTGTTCTAAATGATTTTGATTTCTTGCTCCTAACCACAAAACCATTTTCGCCTGCTCCTCCCCATACCTTTGCAAAGCTTGAACTGCTAGTTGTGCATGTTCTGCGCTTAAGATTTCACTCGCCGGTACTAGTCCATAAGCAAGGGTCTCCTCCAATAGAGTAGAAAGACCAATCGCACCAGTGCCCTCCCATCCAGGGGAAGTTCGAGGTTTCCATAACGATGCACGGATATGGTTCACTCCTAGTGCCTTTAACATCAACGCCACCTCTCTTAGTTGCTGTTTTGATTCCAAGGCACATGGCCCTGCAATCACCAACTTCTCTTTTTTTTCTTTTTTCATACTCCACGTCCTTTTTCTTCCCCAAAAAAAAAGGCCCCGTTTTGCGGGGCCTTTTGATGTGTTATTATTTTATCTCTTCATCATCATTAACCGGCCCGCCGCGACTCTCCTTTAAAATAATAATAAAAGCTATAATAATAGAGTTGCCACAATTGGCAGTTTTGAAAGCGAAGAGTGTTAGTAGGTTTTTTATATTCTAATTTCATACCGCAAATGTATCACTAGAAAAGCGCATGTCTTCTTAAACATCCTTACATTCACTACGAAAGGTTACAATTTTCGCTAGATAGACCTTTTTAATAGCATACACAACTTTTTGCTAACACTATTGTTGTGGCAATCTCTAGAGGCACTTTTCAGGAGTGACTAATGGACAAACCCCTCTTTTAAGCGTAGATAATGGTTCTTTTGGCGCAAAAGTAAGGAGTAACTCATATGTGTGGTATTGTCGGATATCTTGGAAATGCTAATAGAAATGGTGTCGACGTTATCCTTGAGGGTCTAACCCGGCTAGAGTATCGTGGCTATGACTCTGCTGGAATTTGTTTTAGAAATGAAAAGAGTGAACTACTTACCATCAAGAGCGTGGGTAAGGTTCAAAACTTAAAATCCCTGCTTGAGCTTAACAAAAATCGCCCTATTTCTAATATGGCCATCGGCCACACCAGGTGGGCCACCCATGGGGAGGTTGCTGAAAAAAATGCTCACCCACACGTCAATGGAAAGCTTGCGATTGTTCATAATGGAATCATTGAAAATCTCTATGAGCTAAAGAGTTATCTACAAGCGGAAGGGGTACAGTTCTCTTCAGATACCGACTCGGAAGTGTTTTTACATCTTACTTACAAATTTTTTAATAGTGGTGCTTCCCTGAAAGATGCCGTGATAGAGGCGTTTAAGCTGATTAAAGGAAACTCCGCTTTTTTGGTCATTGCCCATGATTTGCAAGAGATGATTGCGATCAAACGAGTAGCTCCTTTAGTGATTGGAAGGAATAGCTACCAATCAGAGGTGTTTGTCTCCTCTGATCCCTTTGCACTGATTGGTTATGCTGATCAACTGCTCTTTCCTGAGGATGAGGTTGTTGCAGTTTTAACCTTGGAAGAAGAACCGCAATTTTTTGAACTTAATGGAGCTGCTTCCAAGCGCTTTTCTACACAAAATCAGCAAATGCACTACTCCGATCTTGGCAAAGGATCTTATGAGCACTTTATGCAAAAGGAGATCTTTGAGCAGCCACTGCTGATAAAAAATTGGATTCATCACTACTTAGAAGGTCAAGGCAAGAAAAGCGTAGAGGAGCTCACCAAGTTACTTTCCATAAGGCCCGAAAAGATTGGGCGCATTCACCTCGTAGCTTGCGGAACTGCTTGGCATGCGGCCCTCTTGATTGGGGATATGATTGAACGCACCTCTCGCATTCCCACCAATGTACAGCTGGCCAGTGAATTTCGTTATAAAAATCCCATTTTGCATGCCAATGATATCGCTATCTTTATTAGCCAATCGGGAGAGACGGCCGATACGCTAGCAGCACAAGAGCTTTGTAAAAGAGCAGACCTCTTCACTCTTGCGATCGTCAATGTCGCCAACTCCACGCTTTATAGAAACAGTCACTTTAATCTGCTTACCCATGCAGGTATCGAAGTTGGCGTGGCCAGCACTAAGGCCTTTACACTACAAGTGCTCACCGGATACCTCTTCTCTAAAATTTTAAAAGAGAGAGAGGGTTTTGATCGTAATCAATTTAAACACAATGTCTATGAGCTCCTTCAAAACATGGAGAGAGGACTCGATCGTGCGGGAGAGATCGCAGCGATTGCCTCTGAACTCTATTCAAAAAAAGGGTTTATCTTCACGGGAAGGGGGCCTTACTTTCCCATTGCCCTTGAGGGGGCGCTTAAAATAAAAGAGATCGCCTATGTCCATGCTGAAGGGTATGCTGCTGGCGAATTAAAGCATGGACCGATCGCGCTTATTGATGAAGAGATGGTGAATATCGCAATTTTAGGATCTGAACTTTTTGAGAAAACGTTATCCAACATGGAAGAGGTACGCGCTCGTAAAGGGATTATTTTTGCTATTGCTCCTAAAGAGTTTTCAGAGGTAAGGCCAAGACTTGGCAATCACGATTTCTATTTTCCCCTCGAATATGGAAAGGAGGTGGATTTAAACCCACTCTATGTGAGTACACTCATGCAACTCTTCTCCTATTATGTCGCTAAAATGCGCGGAACCGATATCGACAAACCTCGAAACCTTGCCAAATCGGTGACAGTGGAATAAAGCGATCTACTGCTAAATAATTTTTTTTGTCATATTTTTTGTCATGTTTTTTGTCATGCCTCTCTTTTATGCCAGAAGCTTGCTATGATCAAAGCTTATCTTATCGATATTTATAGCTAGTAAAATATCTTTAACTCCTCCTCTAGGATCATAAGTATAATTAAAAAGTACACTTCTATTACTTAAATTTTTAAGGAGAGCAAACATGAGCATGCATAACAAAAAGAGAGTTGTTTTGGCCTACAGCGGAGGGTTGGACACTTCTGTGATTCTTAAGTGGCTTATTAATGATGGTTATGAGGTGATCGCCTTTGTTGCCGACGTTGGCCAAGAAGAGGATTTTGAAAAAGTGCGTGAGAAGGCCTTAAAGGTGGGCGCCTCTAAAGTTTATGTTTGCGATCTAAAGCGCGAGTTTGTAACCGACTATATCTTTCCTGCGATCAAAGGTAATGCCGTATATGAGAGTCGTTATCTTCTTGGAACGGCACTGGCACGGCCACTGATTGCAAAAGAGCAAATCGCTATTGCAGAAAAAGAGGGGGCAGAATATGTTTCCCATGGGGCCACAGGAAAAGGGAACGATCAAGTGCGCTTTGAGCTTACCTATTACGCTTTAAATCCGAAAATTAAAGTCATCGCTCCTTGGAAGACCAAAGAGTTTTTGGAGACCTTTCAAGGTAGACCCGATATGATTGCCTATGCAGAAAAGCATGGGATTGAGATCAAGTCAACGCTTGCAAAACCTTATAGTGAAGATGACAATCTTTTTCATATCAGCCATGAAGCGGGCATTTTAGAGGATCCCGCTTGTGAGGCAAGCGATGATGTCTATAGCAAGACTGTCTCACCAGAAAAAGCTCCCGATGTCGCCACTAAAATTATGATTGAGTTTCAAGATGGTACTCCGGTAAAAGTGCAAAATCTGTCGGATGCTAAAACTACCACTAAGACCGATCCACTCGAACTCTTTACCTACTTAAACGAACTGGGAGCACAAAATGGTATTGGACGCTTGGATATGGTGGAAAATCGCTTTGTAGGAATCAAATCACGAGGAGTCTACGAGACACCGGCCGGTACTATTTTACATGCGGCCCATAGAGACATTGAAGGCATTGCCATGGATCGCGAAGTGATGAGACTTAAAGATATGTTTTGTGCAAAATTTTCGGAGCTGATCTATAACGGTTTTTGGTTTAGTCCTGAAATGGATTTTTTAATGCAAGCAATTGAGCGAAGTCAAAGCGCGATTGATGGTAAAGTTTATCTAAAACTTTATAAAGGAAACGCCTATTGTGTTGGACGTGAGAGTGCAAGCTCACTTTATGATAAAGAACTCTCCAGTATGGATATTCAAGGTGGCTTTAACCAACAAGACTCTGCTGGATTTATACGCATTCACTCCATTCGCTTGATGGCCCATCATGCAATTATGAAAAACAAATTAGCACGGAAAAAATAGTTATGAAACTTTGGCAAAAAAAGGGAAGCAAAGCTAGTGAGGTTGTGGATACATTAATTCACCACTACACCATCCAAAATGATCCGCTGTTAGACCTGCGCTTACTTCCGTACGATGCACTGGCCTCGATGGCGCATGCAAAAATGTTAGTGAAGATTGGTCTTTTAAAACCAGGCGAAGGTAAGGCCCTGGTTTCGGAGTTGCAATCCATCTATGAGCTAAGTTTAGAGGGGAAATTTCCTATCGCGGCCAGCGATGAAGATTGCCATACGGCGATTGAAAATCACCTCACTAAAAAATTAGGAGAGGTTGGAAAAAAGATCCACTCTGCGCGCTCTCGCAATGATCAAGTGTTGACTGCTATCCGCCTCTTTGAAAAGGCGATGCTTGAAAAAATGGAGCAAGAGAGTCGTCATCTGCAAAAGGCGCTCACCGCACTCATCAAAAAACATGGGAAAACTACCCTCCCGGGGTATACCCACATGAGGCAAGCAATGCCCATGAGTGTATCCATGTGGCTTTCACAATATGCCGACGCCCTCAAAGATCACTTAAAACTTTTAGCGGCGGTTCGCACGCTTTGTGATCAATCACCACTAGGAACTGCGGCGGGATTTGGCGTTCCGGCGATTTTAAAGATCGATCGTAAAATGACTGCAAAAGCGCTAGGTTTTAAGCGTGTACAAAAAAACCCACTCTATGCACAGCTGAGTCGAGGTCTTTTTGAAGGAAGCATTTCACACTTTTGTGCTTCTCTGATGTTGATCTTAAATCGACTGGCCTCTGATCTTATTCTCTTTTCTATGAAAGAGTTTTCCTTTATCTCTTTGCCAGCAAAATTTTGTACTGGAAGCTCCATCATGCCTCAGAAATTAAATCCCGATGTGCTTGAACTGGTGCGTGCCAATTATCATGTGGTTTTAGCTGAAGAGTTTAAGATTATGGGTATCACCAGCAACCTTATCTCTGGTTATAATCGCGATTTGCAACTCACCAAGGCCCCGCTCTTTAACGCTATCGAGGTCACGCTCTCATCACTTGCAGTCACTGCTCATGTCATTAAAGGTATAACGATCAACACGCAAAAATGTATAGAAGCTGTTCGCAGTAGTGAAGAACTCTATGCCACTCATGAGGCCTATCGTTTGGTGGTAGAAGAGGGTGTACCGTTTCGAGATGCCTATCGAATGATTGCTAATAAATATAAGTAGGGAAAAAATTATGAAGTATTCTCTTTTATCTTTTATAACTCTTGCATGCTTGCTTGCCTCTTTTGTTACGAAGGCGGACTCTGTCTCCTTCGAGAAAATTGATGATACTTTTTTTCTTACGGCCAACAACTGTGAGCTACTACAAAAGCAAACGACTGCTCTGGAAAAGTGGCAAGCAATCCCTCACCAGGAGCTTTACTGTAGTTGTGATGCAAAAAATCTCTGCAAAGTTGATATCACTCCCCTCCTTATTGCGACTCCCATTAAAACAACACTTGGAAAGCTTCCTATCTGTCATGGGCCAAACTGTTTTAACGCTGCCTTGGTCGCTAGTCAAATCTTGCCCTACTTTCGCCTCTCTGACGATAAAGAGTTTAAGTTTTGGGTAAACTCTCCGCTTTGTCGAAAACTAAGCTATGAGGAAGAGAAAAGGCCTGGTGATGTTGTGGCGATTCGAGAAAGTGTAGTGGGCGAATATGAAGTACACCCCTTTATCTATCTTACAGAGGAGCTCGCCTATACTAAAAACGGTTATCGTAACGACGATATGCCTTACGCCTTGATGCCTGTTTCCGAAATCATGCAAACTTACAATGTCCGCAAAGAGTGCTACACCAAGCAACCAACCAATGAAGAGTGTTGGCGCTACGCTACTTACTATCGCTGTGACACACTTCCCGAGTATGCAAAAAAGCAAGGGAGAGAGTTTAAGCTTGAAAAAAGTGAGGGGCTTTTTTCACAGCAACAAGAGTTAAAAAATATTGTTCAAACTATCAATGAAATCGATCACGATCTCTTTAAGGCGTCCATGACAGGTTGTCCTTTGGCCTTGGCCAAGAGATTTTCGCTGTTTGAACTTTCCAATGACCTTTGTGATGCCGCTAAAGCAGTAGCAAATGATCCGCTTTCCGTGCTCCTTTGTCAGGGGTTGGAGAAAAGATTAGACGCCTTTAAAATCGCTCTACGTTACCTATTTTAAATAGGTAAGCCTACGCCATAGGTATTCTACTGGACCAAATTCATGAAAACGCAGCCAAAACTTACAACAAGCGCCCACAATAAAATAGTAGATAACCGAGAGTGGAAAGAGGTATGCGGGACCAATTTTAAAAAAGAGTCCTAGTCCATACCCATAAAGAAGAAGGGTAACAAAAATAGTGTGGGCCAAGTAAGCGGACAAGGACATTTTGCCTACGCTTCGAAAGAGATCAAAAAGCGGATTCCCTTCATAACGTCGTAGTACGATAATAAAAGTGATCACATAAAATGCCGCCAAGATCTCTCCTTTAAGGATGCCATAATGTTTTTCAAAAAAGGGATGAAGTAAGATAAGATGAATTGCTACCGCCGCTATCAAAAATCCCCACCAACTCTTCTTAAGTGTGCTTTGATAAAGATCGATCTTCTTATGCCAATCACTTTTAGCAACAAAAACACCTAACAAAAAAAGTCCAAAAATTCCAAGATAGTAAGCAAAAAAACCGATAGCTACTTTTATAGTAATTTGATCAGAAAGTAAGAAAGTAAAATCATAGAGGTAATCCAGCAAGCGCTGTCTTACAATTTCAGAAAAGCTACCTGCACTGTAGGTGGCAATCATCTGTTCAGGAGTAAAGGGGTAGGCATTAAGTCCACTTAGCAAAGAGGTGGACATGTCCACTACTCCTAGAGAGGCCAGAGCACCAAGAATTACACCTAAAACCGGGATGAGTAGTAGAGTAAAGAGTGAGGCCTTTAATAATTTTTGTGCCGATAGTTCCATAAAGGGGATCAGCAAAAAACCCAAGATCGCATACATCAGCAGAATATCTCCCCACCAGACAAAGAAGATGTGCAGGCACCCCAAGAACAACAAGATGAGATAGCGCCGAGAGATTAAAACCAGGGGATTAAATCCTTTATTTTTGGCATTGGTATAAAAAATATAACTTCCAAAACCAAATAAAAAAGCAAAGATGGGATAAAATTTGCCATTAAAGACTAAAAAATTTAGTTGCTCAAAAAACTTATCCCATGTTGTAACCACACCACCAAATTTTGAAGTCTCATCCCCAGAAAAACAGTTTATTGATGGAAAATTCACAATCATAATTCCTAACATAGCAAGACCGCGAAGAGCATCGATAATTTCAATCCTCTTGGTTGTAACCTGCTTAACTACATTCTCATTCATAATAGAACACCTCCTAATTATTTTTTCTAAATTTCCGACTATTATAATCTATTTAAAATACTTCTGCATTCTTCTATTCTATTATCTTCTCTTCGGCTTTTTGTGCGAAAATCGTAATAAGTATGATATGCACTAGGAGTGAAGTTATGCACTCACTGCTTCCAACCATTAGTCTTCTTTTAATTTTTCTTGCAACCGGAGTAAGGGTTATGGTCAATAATGATAGCACTAATCCCATTGAAAAGTCGGATAAAATTGTTGCGATCACGGAAGGTAATCGCTGGTATCCTGAAGATCGCCTTAATCTCAAAAATCTACTGCAGAGGTACTGGGAAAATGTTAGTAGCGCTACTAGCGCTAGCAGCAACAGCAAATATCGTAAAATCAAGGCGATGATCTCTCCCCATGCTGGCCTCCAGTATAGTGGGGCAACCGCCGCTTACGGCTTTTATCCCCTCTCTAAACTTGCTGATGGGGGGATAAAGTATGAGCGAGTAATTGTTATTGGACCTAGTCACTACTACCCCCTTCAAAATCAACTAGCACACCCAGTTGGCACTCTCTACAAAACCCCCTTGGGCAACATCGCAATAGACCAACAAGCAATCAAGCAACTAACCTCACTACGGCCCGATCTTTTTACCGGAGATGATACCCCTTTTTACCGTGAACATAGCGTTGATAACCAGATCCCTTTTATTCAATACTCCTTAAAATATGATTTTAAAATTATTCCTTTAATCATGGGACACTCCAATTTGCACACGATAAAAGAGATGGCAAAAACCTTATCTTTACTCATGAAGAACAAAGGTGATAACACCTTGATTATCATTAGCTCCGACTTTACTCACTATGGAAGCAATTTTGGGTTTACTCCCTTTACAAAAAATGTAGAGGAAAATTTAAAAAAGCTCGATTATGAGGTAGCACAAACTATTCAAAATTTTGCATTGGAGAAGTTCTACTCTTTCGAGCAAGATAAAGCACAGACAGTATGCGGGCATGGCCCCATCACCCTACTAATGGCGATGAGTAATGCTGCGGAAACGGAGGTCGTCATTAATCATTATGAAACCTCTGGCCGACTCTCTCAAGACTTTTCTCTCTCTGTAAGCTATTTTTCCATCCTCTTCTTTCCTAAAGAGACAGCGGAGTACACCCTTACTGATACAGAAAAAAAATTGCTTTTAAAAATTGCACGCAAAAATCTTGAGGAAAAAATTCTTCGCGGCAAAATACTCAGCAGCAAAGAGGTAGAGAAAGAGTTTGGAAAAATTCCTGACAATCTTTTGGCAAAACGCGGAGGATTTGTTACACTTAATATTGGTCACGATCTTAGAGGATGCATAGGAGAAATTTTTCCATCTCGTCCACTGATCGATGTGGTGCTTGCACGTAGCATCGATTCGGCGTTAAACGATACTCGTTTTCACCCAGTAAAAGCAGACGAGCTATCAGAAATTACCATTGAGATCTCTGTGCTCACGCCTCCTAGATCTGTACCATCGTATAATGATATTATCATAGGAAAACATGGAGTGGTGTTAACGAAGGGTGTGCATGGAGCGGTCTTTCTTCCGCAAGTGGCTTCCGAGCAGGGTTGGGATTTACCAACAACACTTGCCCACTTGTCACAAAAGGCCGGGCTGCATCCTCACGCTTGGCGAGAAGATACCAGCTTCCAAGTTTTTGAAGCAATTGTTTTTAACGAAGATGGGATGAAGTAAAATGATCATGACTCCATTTAAAAAGTTAATCATCCTTAGCTCTCTTGGCACGTTTGTTGGAATGATCGCACTGCTCATGCACATCTCTAACGTCTTCTCCTACCTCTCGGATAACCCCAAAACCTGCATGAATTGTCATATCATGGGAACGGAGTATGCAACTTGGCATCACAGCAGTCATCGTGAAAATGCCAGCTGTAATGACTGCCACGTTCCTCAAGATAATATAATTAAGAAATGGGGATTCAAAGCAATGGATGGACTAAGGCACTCCACCGTTTTTACTTTACGAGCAGAACCATCTGCTATCAAAATTAAAGATGCGGGCAAGAAAGCGGTTCAAGAGAATTGCATTCGTTGCCACTCGCCGCTCTTTCTCGCCCAAGAGAGTTCCATGCAAATCAATTCGTTTAATATCTCTCACCAAAGCAATGAAGAGGGACGCACCTGCTGGGAGTGCCACCAAGAGACGCCTCATGGAACTATCCGAAGCATCTCCTCCACTCCCTTTGCACGTGTACCAGTAACTGGTAGTGCAGTCCCTACTTGGCTTAGTGAACTTATGAAAAAAGAGGAGCATCCTAGATGAGCTTAAACAATTTACTCGAAAAAAAACCGTGGATCGGATGGGCCGTTTTCCTTGGTTCTCTCACGGCCGTTTTTTTATTAGGACTACTTGCGGCCTCGATTATGGAGAGGCGTTCAGAAGCGCTGATTGCCTTTGCCCCCAAGGTGCAGATTAAAAGTCTTGATCCTCGAAACAGCAAGTGGGGAGAAAACTATCCACGAGAGTATAACTCCTTTCTGCTCACCCAAGAGGGAAATTTTAAAAGTAAGTACAATGGTAATGGTGTGGTAGATATGCTTGAGCAGGCACCGGCCATGGTGATTCTTTGGGGCGGCTACGGCTTTTCTAAAGATTATAACCAACCTCGTGGACACTTTTACGCTGTTGAAGATATACGTAAAACTTTGCGTACAGGAGCACCAAAGAGTGAAAATGAAGGATCCCAACCCAACACTTGTTGGACTTGCAAAAGTCCCGATGTGCTACACCTGATGAAGCAAATGGGTATCGAAAATTTTTACCAAGGAAAGTGGGCCTCAGCTGGGCCTTCTATTAAAAATCCTATTGGCTGTAGCGATTGCCACGACCCTAAGAATTTAAACCTTACCATCACTCGTCCAGCGCTGGTGGAAGCGTTTGCTCGTCAAGGAGTCGATATCAATAAGGCCACTCACCAAGAGAAGCGCTCTTTAGTCTGTGCTCAATGCCATGTTGAATACTATTTTAAAGGCAGCGACCCTAAAAAGCCTGGAACTAACTTAACCTTCCCTTGGGATCAAGGTACCACCGTTGATAATATTGAAAAATATTACGATGCTTTAGAGTTTAGCGATTGGACACACTCGCTTAGTAAGGCCCCTATGCTAAAAGCACAACACCCCGATTATGAAATGTGGAAAATGGGTATTCATGCGAAACGAGGAGTATCGTGTGCTGACTGCCATATGCCCTATGTTGCCGAGGGTGGTATTAAATACACCTCTCACCATATTCAAAGTCCACTTAATAACATCAATCAGTCGTGCCAAGTTTGCCATCGTGAAAGCGAAGAGGTGCTAAAGAATAATGTTTATGATAACCAAACAAAAGTTACAGAAATTCGAGAACGAGTGGAGCAAGCATTAGTACGCACTCACGTTGAAGCAAAAATTGCCTGGGAAAAGGGTGCAAGCGAAGAGGAGATGCAACCGATCTTGAAACTTATTCGTCAATCCCAATGGCGTTGGGATTTTGCGGCCGCAGGTCACGGTAACTCTGCCCACGCCCCATTAGAGAGTGTACGCATGCTAGGACATGCTCTAGAAAAAGCAGGAGAGGCGCGCCTCTTACTTGCAAACGTGCTCAACAAGCATGGAGTTGCCTGGCCAATTGATATGCCTGACCTCTCCACTAAAGAAAAGGCCATGGCCTATGTTGGTATTGACTTACCCAAACTTAAAGGAGAGAAGGAAGAATTCATAAAGAGTATTCTTCCAACCTGGGATCAAAAGTATAATGAGTTTGAAAAATCTCTCGACTAAAAATTTCTGGTCAACGCCTTGGGGTCTTAAGCAAAACTTCTTTATCATTTTAGGTCTGTGGATTGTGGGTGGTGCCTTAGAATTTGTAGGCGCTACTCACAGCGTGCATCTCCCCCTTATCTGCATACTATTCCTCTTCTGGACTTTCTGTTTCAAGATCCCCTTTTTTTACCCTCTGATTGAGTGGTCACGCGGAAAAAATTTCTCCATCACCATTTTAGCATCACTTGGTCTACTAACACTCTTTGCTGCCTTTACTCCAAATAGCGTGGTAACGATTAAAAGCTGGCCCTGGTTTTTAACTCTTATCCTCGCCTTGCAGTCACACTTTTTTATCATCACTAAAGCACGCTGGCCTTTGCGCCTCTCTTTTTTCCTCCATTTTGGAGCACTCCTAGTGATGCTCTTCGGATACCTAGCGGCAAACTCTCTCACTCGCACCACAATTGAACTTAGGCCTAAAGAAAAAGTTTCACCGAAAGAACTTCCTTTTGCACTCGAATTAAAAAAATTTGATATCGAATATTTTCCTGCAGAACTAGTGATTGCTAGAGGTGAAAAGATTGAAAAAAAGCTAGGCACCATCGATAAAATCACTAGCACTTTTACTTGGAACAACCACTCTTTCACCATTAATGATTCTACTCCCTTTGCTATCGAATTTGCTGGTAATATCCATCGTATCGACCACCCTAGTGCAACTCCTATGGTATGGTTGAGCATTTCGAATAAGCAAAAGCTTCAACAAAAGATCACCCTCATCCCTGGAGCTGCACACGCTTTAGAGAGCGATTATATTTTAGCGCTTAACTCTCCTAAACCCAAAAAGTATACCTCACTCTTAAACTATTATCTCCCAACTGATGCTAAAAAAACTCCTCACGAATACTTTCTTAGCGTCAATCATCCGCTAAAGATAGGACAGTGGACGATCTATCAGCATAGCTACGACTCCTCCATGGGGAAGTGGTCTGCCTACTCTATGGTTGAGGCCGTCTACGATCCCTGGCTCCCCTTTGTCTATCTAGGATTTATTATAATTCTGTTGAGTTCTTGCCTGCTGCTTTGGAAAGGAGATCGTTTAGCAGTCATCAATAAAAATACAATAACAGCGAGGACTACAACTACACTTGCTTCACGCCTTCTCTTAGCACTAAAAATAGTTTTTACTGTAGCAGCGGGAATTTATCTGGCCTCTTTATGGATTAAACTTGCTCGTCCTCCAATGAAAACCTTGGGAGAGACACGCCTTTGGTATATCTTTCTTCTTCCGGCCATTGGTCTACTGGTGGATTATCGCCTTAAAAGCAGTTGGGTTAGCAGCTACTCACTCTTTTTATCGTTACTCTTTCTTGGAATCTGCTATCTCCATCCTGAGCAGTTTGATCAAACCTTGGCACCAGCACTACAAAGTCCTTGGTTTATTCCCCACGTAATTGTGTATATGCTGGCCTATGCTCTGCTTGCGGTGGCCACCCTTTTTGCCATTCGTGGCCTTGCCAAAAAAGAGGAACATTTGATCGTCCATGCCACCGCCCTGGTACATGCAGGATTTGCTCTCTTAACCATGGGACTGCTCTTTGGTGCTTTATGGGCCAAAACTGCTTGGGGCCACTATTGGAGTTGGGATCCTAAAGAGACTTGGGCCCTACTCACCTGGATGCTTTACCTCTTGTTCATTCACTTTCGTCTCTTTGAACGCACAAAAATTATCGAGGCGCAACTGTTGCTACTGCTCAACTTTATCATCTTGCTCCTCTGTTGGTTTGGAATCAACTACCTTCCTATTGCTGCTAATAGTGTACACACCTACACTTCATGATGATACTTTGAAAAAAATACCCAATTCTATCGGGTATACTCATCTAAATTTTCGATTACTCTTATTGGAAAATATTATTAAG
Source organism: Oligoflexia bacterium (assembly GCA_015231955.1). Lineage (GTDB taxonomy): Bacteria > Bdellovibrionota > Bacteriovoracia > Bacteriovoracales > Bacteriovoracaceae > JADGAN01. Next base: position 118,020 of record JADGAN010000009.1, read on the forward strand.
TAAAATGCAATAAAACTGGCATAATTATTTTCTTGTAATCCAGTTAACCCTAGGGAGGATTTTCAAAATGAAAAAAACATGGCAAACCACACTTTTGGTAGCACTGGGAGTATTGCTCTTTACAGCTTGTGATCATGGCCTAAAAGAGAATCAAAATCGAGAACCCAGTCAAATGATAAAAAATGAACAAGGAGAGTTTGAAAGTAGCATCAGTGAAAAGACCATCTCCAATAAAATTATAGAATACGGGTATACTTTAAAAGGTACAATAGAGTTACCACTGTCAGAGCACATCTATATTTTTTCCCACTACCTCGATTTAAAAAGAGAGATGCTAGCTCACTCCGATGATGAGGTAAGTGTTAAAAGACTACAAGCAATTTTAAAAGATCCTCATCTATTCCAAGAAAATTTCCAAGCAAGCTACCATGAGTTTTTTCCACTGCTAGATGAGCGTGATGATCAAGAGGAAAAAATCAACAGTAAGGCCATTAAATATTGGGTCAGCAAGCAGTTGAAATTTACAACCATCCCTCTCGAACGGGCGAAGAAGAAGGTGATGCTGACAATCAAGGAGGTACAAATTGATCCTCAAAGCATTATCATCGATCACGAGAAACAACTGCTCACCCTACAATATACCGCTGAGTGTGACGGTATTCGCACCATTGATTCACAGGAAGATAGTTCACATTTAAAAGATGGCCTCATGGTCAAAGGTGACACTATCGCTGTTCCTAAAAATATTTTCACCGTCTATTATCATACCATAGATGATCAAAACTTTTTTGCTAAAAATCTCGGGCGCATGAAAAGTTTAGATTTTAATGATCAAGAGCTCGATAACTATTTTGCTCGCATTAAAGATCAGCAAACAGCAACACCATGCTATGAAAAGGGAAAGTATATTTCACCCTTTAACTATTTTTACTACTTCGATAAACAACGAGAAGGTTGCAAAGTTAGTGACGACACCATGGTGAATGTGCTGGTCGAAAAGGTTCACAGCAAAGCACCAGACTACTCCATCTACCCTGAATACCATCGACTATTTGCAGATCGTAAACTCTCTTTCTTTTCCTATTTTAATAAAGTTGATGATGAGGCCCCAAGAAATGTACGTGCACTACTCCGTCAACTGACCTCGAAAGAGCATGGTTACAAATTTATCAATCAAGGAGGTGACACTTTTGATGCTTATTTTGCAAAAGGAGAGTTTAAGCTAGAAAAGAGGATTGTTCCTGTAGGAAGTGATGATCCCACGCCCATTGTCTTTAAGCTTACCATTGTTTTGGCAGAAAATTTGAAAGAGGAAGCAAGTAAGCGCTTTGCAGATGCCGTGGCCAGTGACGAGATTGTTGTATATGATGGCCATGCAGGACATGGTGCCAACATAAGTGAGCACTTTACTATTCCTGAAAAATATCCGGCCAACACCTACCAAATATTTTTTTTAAATGGATGCCAAACCTATTTTTATGGCGTATCAGAAATTTTAAGCTCCAAAGCACTTCGTGATTTCGATTTCTTTAACTTAAATATTGACTTGATCACTACTCACAGTAGCTCCCATATGAATTGGTCCATGAAACTTGAGCTTATAAAAACTCTCGAAGTAGCGGCCAAAATTTACCAAACTCCTCCTTCGCTCTGGTCAAAAAAAATCAAACAAGATTTAAGTTGGTATGGGATTATCACACGTATAAACGATTTAGATACTGCTGATGCCTACTATCTGGTAAGTGGTGAGCAAAATAACGATTATCAACCTGGGAAAAAATCTTTTGAGCAAAAACTCGATACTGAAATCAATATGAATCACATCAAAAATTACATCAAAAACTCTAACGGTAATATCAAAGAAAAAGAGAAATTTTTGGAGTACCTGATATCCTTAATTCAAGAAAAGAGTAATTCATTGGAAGAGCTCCTGGAAAAATCACAAGCTCTATGCCTTGAATTGCATGACGAGCGCTTGGCCATCCTACTGCAACCACAATTTACTCTCCCCTCCTGTAAGGCCAAGCGATTAAAACTCTATAAAAATTTTACCATCCCAAAACCAAGTCATTTGCAACTAGCAAAAGGCAGCACCATCTATTTCAATGAAGACAGCACCACCCCGACCCAAATCATACTCGCCACAGACACCGCATTAAACGGTGTAACTTATGCCGCCAAAAGCACCCTCTACTTTTATAACAATGGGCAAATTGAATCTGGCAAGCCAGCAACCGATACAGAAATCGAGCTAGCATCCTTAGGAAAACTACTATTCAAAGGAAATCAAATTATTTATTTCGATGAAAATGGCCATGTGATCGCAGGAATGATCGCAAGAGAATTTCTGCATGAAGATCTGAAACTGATCGCAGATCAAAAACTTATTTTCAATAGTGATGGTACGCTTTCATTAAAATCGGAACGCAAAGGATACTTACTTGTCGCTAAAACCCTTCCTACGACACTTGCTGGAAGCAATCGTGAGCTTTTTATCGAAAAAAACTCCTATGTGGAGTATAAAGCTGATGGCAAAATCTATAAAATTATTTTTGAAAATCCTAGCAACATTTTTTCCATTGCTTTTGCTGCTAAAACCAGCATGGTTTTGGAATCGTATGGCAATACTAGTGCAACCATCTGTTCTAGCAGCAACTTTCAATATAAAGAGGTACTGTTGGCGGCAGCAGCTTTCCAAGACAAAACACCACAAAACTGTGCAAAGTTCGATAAAAGTGGTCTCTTGCAAGCGGCCTCATTAGCAGAAGATTACTCTTTTAGAGGAACTACTTTTCTAAAGAATACCCCAATTAGTTTCTTTAGCAATGGAGTGGTGAAATCAGGATGGGTTATTGATGGCACCACCATCGATGGAATTAAATATTCCAATAAAACCCCTATCTCCTTTTATCAATCCTTTAAAATAAACAAAGGGACTATCTATGAAGAGCACTGCTTTGCGGATACTCTCGTCATCCCGGCCATGAGTCACATCACGCTGCTGGAAAATGGTAAGTTATCAGATACTACACTTTCAAGCGATACTACCATTGCAGGGTTACCTCTAAGCAAAGGTTATGTGCAATTTCATGCCAATGGAAAAATAGAGTCAGGAACTTTGTCAGAAAACATCACTTATAGAGAACTCCCCCTTTTTGCCTCTTACGTTCAACTCTATGAAGATGGCAAAATAAAGCAAGCAACGCTTTCTCGCAATACGCGAATTGATACTATCCTCTACCTGGCAACGCTCCCTAATACTAATGACGATGAAGAGTATCATGATCACCCTTTAGAGTTTTTTCGAAGTGGAAAAGTTATCTCTGGCACACTTGCAGAAAATACTCTTATCCAAGGAATGCTTGCTCTTGCAAACTATTCTATTATGTTTTTTGATGATGGAACGGTTAAAAGCACAGAGATTGAACGAGTGGTGGAGAAAAAAGGAGGAATCATCGATGCGTGCACAGGTTATATCTCATTTTATCGGCAAAATCTTCTTCGCTCCTGTGCTCTACGCGAAAGTGTTACTGCAAATGGAACCACTTATGCTCCTGGAATGAAGATCACTTTGAACCAGCAAGGTGAAATAACCTCTGCACGCCTCTAAGATCAATTACTCAAGATAAAATTGCTTAATCCCATAGTATCCCTCAATAATCTCCATACTCCTTTGTGATGGCGTATAATGGATATTCTCCTCACCGTCCATATAGCTATGAACCTTGATCATAGCTTTCTTTTCACTCTTATTAAAAAGAGGATCAACTTCGACAAGTGAGATCGCTGCTACTTTTTGGTTCTTTACGGCATTGATTTTTCCAATACGCACTTCAAATCCTGAGCGGAAAAGTAGATAAAAATCATCACTTCCATCTTTTACCGACACTACTTTTGTAAGTCGCATTTGCTGATTAGAGAGTGCAGAATCGGTGCGATAGCTATCCTTTACAAAGCGAAAATTGGCATCAACATCAAGATAGGTAAAAAAGGCAACATGATTCGAACGATCTTCTCGCTCTAAGCACACCATTTTTTTACTACCCTCTTTCAAAAACAAGATCTGATTCTCTACAATTTTATTAGTTTCATAAATATCTTGTAAGCTTGCCTTACTGCCTAGTTCTAACCTTAAGGATGCAAGATCATCATTGCCTCTTATAAATCGTGGAGGCACAATCATCGATCTTGACATCATAGCATTATCTTCTTCAATACCGCCAGGAATGGGTCTAGGGACAGGAGCAGTCTCAGTAGTCGTGTAGTCCAGTGTCAACAGAAGGTTATCAACAATACGAAATGGATGTCCAGGAATGTTGATTGGAGTTTTGCAATTCCAACTGCCGCCCCCCTCAGAATAGAGTTGCATAATGAAGTTTCTCAAATAAAAAATGCCCTCTTTTTCTGGATCTTTAACCTTTAGATTAAAAGCGATGTAGGGTTCTCCTGCCAAAACTTTCAGCGAAAGTTCAGCAATCTCCTGCGCATTTTGTTTACTGCTAAGGTAGCTGCATTTGGAGAGGTCTATTTGCTGAAGATTAAGATCACTACCATTATTGGTGATACTTGCTTCAAAAAGTTTGTTGTCACCAAGAATCAGCCATACACGACCACCAATTACCTCTATTTTCTCATTTCCATCACTAAGAGCATACCTACCTAGCTTTTTTTGCTGATCAGAAGTGGATACCACCTCTTTGGTGATGATTGTTGCCTTGTTTTCACTAGCAAACGTTACTAGCGAGATATAGTTTTTTGTAAGATACTTCTCTGCAACTTTCAAGTTCTCTTTGGTTAAAAGCAGGAACTCTCTTGGTGATTGTTTAAGCATATCCACGTATCGACCCTTGATTTTCAAACTCTTCACCACCTCTTGTTGTTCACTATCGGCACGATCAATCTTTACTACTCTTAATTCAGTGTAATTATCTTCACTATTGCCACTATAGTAGAAAAAGTAGGCTTCAGGAGAGATCACCTGTAATCCAAAGCTTTGTCGATTTTCGTCTTCAAAAAGCTGATAGTCGACAATATTTCTAGAGAGTTCTAAAGTGCTAATGGCACTAAAGATTTTATGGTGATCGCCAATAATCCCAATATTTCCGCTGACATCATAAGTGGAAAGTGCTTGATCACTAAAGCTGTTGATCCTGTCAATTTCACTATTTTGAAAGACACGCTTTAACCAACCTTTTTGTGCTCGTAAATACCCTCCCTCTTGAAACACTTCACTCTTATTTAAATCGAGTCCAATTAACTTTCCACCAGCATCAGAACCACCACTATTCCCATTGCTAGTCCAACGGTAAGCCTGAAACAAAATCGTTCCTAAACCACTTTGTGGATCAAAACGAAATTCCATCATCTTATCGGCCGCATTGAAATCGGTCCACAGGCGTTTTTCTGGTGAGAAGGTCATTTGTGCTACTACTTCTTTGCTAATGCTGCCATCTGGAGCATTGGTAATCTTAAAGAGCATGGTTTGAGGATAACTGCGATTGTTTTCATTATTTACAGTAGGTATGATGTAACCTAGACCTACAATATACCTCTCTCCTCGATAGGAGATGGGAAATGCACGCTGAATCCAACCATCAAAACTCAAACGCCCCTTGTAGATAACCGCGCTGTCAGTGGATAGCGTTGATAGGTCAAAAACATCCAGTGGATCTATTAAATTTTGAGGCACCCAAAATACGTAGAGTTGATCTTTTTCTACTCGTACCTCTTGAATGGAGGCATTGAGATCCTCACTACTGCCAACATTGATTTCAAAGTCATGGGCGATACTCTTATCGGTGCTTATTTCAGCAGCACGGATTTTAAAACTCTCAACTGCAATTCTTTGTCGTGAATTATTGCTGGGTTGATAGTTGCTAACAGCGATTAAGTGGCCCTCTTTAACAAAAGCTTGACTACGCTCTCTAATCGTTCCTTTAAGTGATGCAATCATCAGTGGTTTAATTTTCCCAAGTTCACTGGAGATATCCACTACCATCACTTGATGAGCACGCTCATTCCAGTTACGATAATCTTTCTCTAATACAGAAAGTAGATAATAGCGATAGTGACCATTTTCAAATTGCTCCACAATATTCATTAACTCGCCATAGGCCATACGCGCTTTGATTGAAAATTCATCTACCATGCGCACTGGTTGCTCTCTAAGAGAAAATGCTGTCACCTTGCCCTGATCTTTTTCCACTGAAGCGACATACAATACTTCACCGACCATGCGAGAATCCATAATGCGTCCAGGGATTGCAATCTCCTGAACCGTTTTAGGTTCATCAACATTACTTACATTATAAACTAAGATCTTACTTAACCCATACGGATAAAGGCGATCATAGCTAGCATTCTCTAAAGATAAAATCCGATCACTTGCCTCATGATAATACATATTACTAACCCAGTTGCCACTGGCCTCACTGCGACCTAATAGTTTAGGAGTATTGATACCATCTTTAAAAGAGACAATCTGTAGTCCGCGATAGTTGTTAAGCAAATAAAGTAATTTGGAATCCTTTTTTCCTACTTTATACACATCCGATTCTTGCACACTCCTTTGTCCCCCCTCATCTTGAGAAACTTTTTCTGCAGCAACTGGTGCTGCTCGAAGCAGGTCTCGATAATAAAATTTCATTGGATTTAGAAACTTTGTTTGTCCATAGTAACGACTTAATTGCGCAGCAATAGTATCTGGTGATTCTGGTGCTGGGTTTAATGCTTTTTCATAACTACTAGCACCCATCACCGGTACACTTATTCCACACACAAGTAAAAGAGTCAAAATTTGTTTGCCAAATAGCGAACAATAGCTGAACGATGTTTTTTTTCTCATAATACACCTTCTGAAAAGAATTGTTTATAAGAGATGTGTTCCAAATTTTTTCAAACGATCAAAAATCTAGGAACACACTTTTTCATTTCATCTTGATATTGAAAAATATAAATTAAAAAATCCCCACAAAAAAAACACAAAGAACTTACGAAAGATGTGGATGATCTTTTTACAGTCAATGAAGATACAAATTTTTTTTTAAGATCGTATCGATAATACCACCACTACATGGCGATTATTCGCAATTTAAATCTTTTTAAGTACAAATTAAATTTAGATTTGACTTTGATTGCCTGCTTCGTGATGCACTGGATGTTATTTTTCTGATGCTTTATCGGTAATATTTGGTATGAATGTTATTCTCTACCGGGAAAGATCTAGCGATGGGCGCAAAAGAAACTTAGAACAGACCGTTTCTGGTTCTGGTGCCCGTTACGCCAACAAAGAGTAGTATTCTAATTTTTTTAAACTCATGGGGTATCCATGCACACACTTATTTTTCTCATTATCTTTTTTTTACAACTCCTCGCTACTCCACTCGCTCAAGGACAGGCCAGATCCTCTTTACCCTTAGAAAAAATTAAGCTTCCTCCAGGATTTAAAATCTCTCTCTACGCTACCGCCCCTGGGGCCCGAGGGATGAGCTTAGGATCGAAAGGAGTGGTTTTTGTAGGGACACGGAACGAAGGGGTGGTCTATGCTTTGACTCCCTCCCCACAGTATACGAAAGCAAAGGAGGTTCTTACCTTAGCTAGCAAATTAGAGATGCCCTGTGGGGTCGCCTTTAAAGATGGAAAACTTTATATCGCCGAGATCAGCAAAATTATCAGATTGGATGACATTGAAAATAGAGTTAAAAATCCCCCCTCTCCTGTTGTGATCCATGATGGGTACCCCTCTGACAAGCACCATGGTTGGAAGTTTATTGCCTTTGGTCCTGATGGTTACTTGTACGTTCCAGTGGGCGCTCCTTGCAATATTTGTACACTCTCTAAAGAGGTCTATGCCTCGATCACGCGCATAGATGTTAATAAAAAAAATGCGCCTATTGATATTTTTGCAAAGGGAATTCGCAATACCGTTGGCTTTGATTGGCACCCTACCAGCAAAGAGCTGTGGTTTACAGATAATGGCAGAGATTGGATGGGAGACAACCTTCCCCCTGATGAACTCAATCGTGCTCCAAAGAGAGATTTGCACTTTGGTTTTCCTTATTGCCATGGAGGAGAGTATGCCGATCCAAAGTATGGAAGTCGATCCTATCCTTGCACTAAATTTGTTGCTCCTGAAATGAAATTAGGGGCCCACGTTGCTGCTTTAGGCATGCGCTTTTATACTGGTAAGATGTTTCCCCGAGAATACGAAAATCAGATCTTTGTCGCTGAACATGGGTCCTGGAATAGAAGTACTCCTAGTGGTTATCGAGTCATGGTCGCACATCTGAAAGGAGAAAAGGTCGAGAGTTACAAAGTTTTTGCGGAGGGGTGGATAGAGGGTGGCAAAGCTTGGGGTAGACCTGTCGATGTTCTAGTGATGCCTGATGGATCGCTCCTGGTATCGGATGATCAGGCCGGAGTGATCTATAAGATCACCTACAAGGGTTAAGAAATTTTTATTCAGTTATAGGTTATAGAGATTTTCCTTTTACTGGGTATTACTGCTGGATTTCTTTGCATACCCACTACCAATGGCCGAAACAGGAAGTTCTAATTCAAGTTCTGGTACTTGAAGTGCAATCCAAGCAATAAAGGTGTTGCTGTTAGGACCAGGAAAGACCTTATATTCATTTGGCCAAGGATAATTTTTAGCAGCTTGATCGACAGCTAAAATTAATTTTTCGGCCAACTCCCCTCGGATGTCTTTTAGGAGACGAGGTCGCTCTCCATACCAATGACGATCGGGAAGATCCTTTTCGATTCGAACGACCGGAAGTCCTCGGCGTTGTCTCCAACCGATCACCTCATAGACGGTATAAGAGTCACCATTATGAGGTTTAAGTGCAATCCAAGTATGAATTGCAAACCAACCACGCCAACCCCAGGTCGGAGCTCCATAGACTTGGATAACAGCTTCTTGATGCTCAGTTGGGGTAGGCGCGATCCCGGCCGATTCACGACTGGCCATCCGATGGTCTTTGCTACTGCAACTGATTAGCAATGTTAGTTGTAGAAGTATAATTACTATTGCTCTAAACATTTTATTGCTCCTTCTAATCTGTCCCCGAAGCTGCAAAACCTAAATAGTGGGTAAGAAGATTTTCTATAGTTCGTTAACATCAACTAAGGTGTTCAGTAGGGAAATTTTCGCTCAGTTGACCCGTGATCGCAACAAATTTTTTGCCTAACTCCGAAAGCTCGGCATAATTACGATGTCCGCCGCTTCTGCTTCCCTTATTCTGACTTTTTATTTTTTTTAATCTAGTGGAAAAATTCTTTAAACTTTGGTAAATCGTGTGCCAGGTAACATAAGGAGAATTGCTCTCCTATGTCCTCCAGAAAATGAACTATCGATCATCGATTTTTTTAGCAAAAGGATTCTTCATTCATATGAAAAATTTTGTAACTTTTCTCCTTTTGATTACTATCTGGATTCCTCTCTATGCTGGCGATCCTCCTCCCCCTGACTTTAGCAATCCCTTTCAACGACTGTTAATGCAAGTAACACCGCTACTGGAGGCAAAAACCCGCCACCGATTTACTCTTCCCCGAGACCTCTACAATGAAACCACCCTGCTTGATAATGAACTCCAAAACAGTATCTTGCGTGCAAATTTCAGGGGACTCTATGGAATCACCTTCCCTGTAAAATGGAACTCTCTGCTAAACCGTTATGAGGCCAGCTTTAACTCAGAGTACGAACGCTGTCTGATTGTTCCTCTCCGAGCGATCCAAAGCTCTCCCTCCCTCCACAAAAAGGCCACTATTGCGCATGAACTTTTTCACTGTTATCAGATGGAGATCATGGGGGCCGGAGAGATTCTGACTCGTCCAGAGTGGTTAATAGAGGGTTCGGCCTTGTGGGTTGGTGAATCTTTGGTAGAGAGAGGAACTGAACTCTCCCATAACCACTGGAGAGACTACTTAGGAACTAGAATGGAGTTCACCTCCAGAGGATACGATGCTTTTGGTTTCTTCTGGTTTTTACAAAAGATCAACGTCAATAATTACTCTTTGATCAAAAGGTTGTTGCCTATTAGAGGTTCCGATGAGATGTGGGAGGAGATGGAGAGCTTTCTTACTCGTGAGCAAAAGGCCAGATGGGCACCTGGACTCTTGCAGGATGGGAGTGTTGCGGCCGATGCCGATGATCTTTGGAATTTTCGTGCTCCCCAAATGCCAGTAGGGAGCATTGGCAGTTATCCCCAAAGTACCGAACTGGTGACTTCGCTTCCGGCAACCTATACTATTGAAGAGCGAAGAACTCCTCGAATTATCCAACTCTTCATCCCTGAAAATAAGACGATCAAATTCAACTTTACCAATCTTCTCGGAGCAGTTCGAGTAAAACATCTAGGGCATACTGAGTTTAACACTCTTATCACCAATAATGGGCAGAACTTCAAACTCTGTTATGGTGAAGATTGTGGTTGTCCCGGTCACCAACCCTCGATTGATACCACAAAGATCTCAGTGCAACTACTAACGATTGCTGTCTACTCCCCTTCGGGTGGTGGTAAGATCACTCTGGAGGAGGATAAACAGAAATGTTGTGAACATCCCTTGGGTATCAAGATGGAACATCTGCTGGGAACATGGCAGCTGGATCAGGAGGATTTCTTAAATACAACTTACGCCGCTCGCAACCTAGAGAAAACAGCAATCGGTATTGGGGGAAACAATAGCTTTACCATCTATCCCAGTGGTCTCGTGGTAAAAACTTATCAGAACCTCTACTGGTGGTTATCTTGGAATCCCCCTCTGACATGGAGAGAAGATCACTATATTAGCGGTAGCTTTAGGGCCTGTCTCTCCTTAAAACTCCACTCCACTGGAACCGACTTGGGTGATGTCTACCATGCAACCCTCACTCAATACGTCCCGAGCATTTTTTATTATGGAAACAATAGCTCTGGTCTCTCCGAGCACCAATACCGAGAACCTTTCTACTTCAACTGGGGTCTCTACAATGCAGATGGAACCGAAGAGCTAAATGATGTTTTCACTCTCAAGGATGGGGTGCTGGATTGGCGATCAAAATATCGACGCTAACAACGCTCGAGACCCTTACAGGATCAGCATCTCAGTGATTTCTGCATAACGCACTTATCTGCTCGCAAATATTCCTTTTGAAAGTTGGTAACAGCTCACACCCTTCTGCCATCAGCTGAATAGCTGTCAGCTATTCCACTTCAGCTTCTTCGAAAAAAATTGATTTAGGCCTTAAAATTTAACCGGGCCTCTTGATTAAAATAAGTAATACTAATCTTTATGAGCAAGGATTCGATACGAGATAAAATTACAAAACTGCAGCAGGAATCGGAGGTAATTCTTAAAACGAAAAACCTGAATGCAGACGTACGATTTTTTATTCAATCAATGATGTCAATATTGGAAATTGTTGTTGCGGTTCTACTTGAGAAAAAAACCAGAAAGAATTCTAGCAATAGTGGC